>NZ_JQMP01000004.1 GCF_000744775.1 Thermorudis peleae
AAGTCAGCTGGAGTTTCTGCGGCAAGGATGGAAGTAAAGATAACATGGCGGTGTCCTGTTGATAGCACGCTAACAAAGGAGGCGGCATTTTCTGGTCAAAGAGTTCCCCTGCGTGAGGTCTCCTCTCGTGGTCGAGCATCTGCCGGTCAGCGAACTACCTGCGACATGGGAGTGTCTAGCGCAAGCACGCAACACGGCAAAGGTAATCGCCGTTATCCTCGATCAGTTGCGCATGGCGAGCACCACGCGTAAGCACTGGTATCTATAAGGAAACCCTTGACGGATTCCCCCGCTTTCGTGCCTCGCTAAACGCAAGAGACCAGGCTGTCTACCGCGCGATTCTGCATGGAGATCACGTCGGTGCACCGTCATCAACATCTCGTTAGCGCAAGCCACGCGCGTTTGATCAGCGTGTCGCACGCTCGATCTGCCAATAGCTCTCACTGAACTCGAACCGGAATTGGTGGATCGATGGACAAGCAGTCGGGAACAGGTTAGCACCCGTGCCCTACCCTCTGAAGCGGCAGTAGCATTAACCGGTTGGAGGACACGTACAGCTGAGTGCAACCAAATCGATGGGAGTTGAGCTTCGTCCCGCTATCCCCGATACTTACTCGTGACGACAAAGGGGGAACACATGACAGCACGGCTGACGCACGAAAACGAGATCCACGAGTTGACCCCTGAGGAGGCCCGGGAACTCTTCGAACGCGAGGCGCAACGGCGCCTGCACATGAGTGGTGATGAGTTCAAGCGGCGCTGGCAAGCCGGTGAACTTGACCCGGAAGACCCCAATGTCCGGATGGTCGCGCTGGTGCTGCCGCTCGCGCACTAGCACACGATGGCCGGCAAGACCCGCCGTGAAGCGATCGCTGCCTACCTCGAGCCGCTCAAGGAAACCCTGGCGTGTGTTTGCCCCCAGCGCTACCGGCACGTTGCCTATCACGGGCCTGATCCAGCCGGTCTCTCCGTGCTCGTTGTGCATCGCCTTGAGCCGGTGCCGCTGCGCCGGCAAGACGGGTCGCGCCTGTGGTTTGAGGTCAGGCAACTGTTCCGCGTCGTCGAGACGGAAAGATTGCGCGGCCCGTACACCGTGGCAACGGCCGCCTACCTCTACCAGATCTCCTACGACGACGGACGAGAACTCCTTGCATTCCACTGGCATCCCCATGGTCAAGGGAAGAGAACGACGCCGCACGTGCATATCGGGCCGGCGGTGGAGCAAGTAGCGGAACGTGTCCGTGAACTCCACATCCCCACGGGATACGTCTCGCTTGAAGCAGTCGTCCGGTTTCTGATCGATGGGCTCAGCGTCGCTCCCCAGCGCTTTGACTGGAGCGAGGTGCTTGCACGGAACGAGGCACGACACAACCAGTAGCGCACGTGAGAGCGCGAGTGTCCATGGGGATCACGCGCGTTCGCCAGCCAATGCCGCTGCAGCCGCGCCCCGCGAACGGCGATACGCCCACGACATCGGAGCGTGCACCACCCCACCGACCGCGTTTCCTGGCCATGCAAGCGGCTCGAGTCCGTCGCGAGCGGTTCCTGGCAGCACAACCCGGCTTGCGGGAAACATTTCCCGATTTTTGAACAGAACCATTCTGGGGTGGGGCGGCGGGTCTCAGGCTGCCCACCGCGACGATTTCATCCCCCCATCGTGCATGGGAACCGTTCCCTTTTCCAGGGCCGTCATCACGGTCAGGGTCACGGGAAGCGCGTGCCCATGATGACGGGTTGGCCCGCAGTCTTTCCCACTCGTTGAACACGCGCAGTACCCCTCACGTTGTATGGCATCATTCCCCCTTCCCCAGGACCAACAGTGGTCACCGTGGGGGGCAGCGTGCTTTTTCTTTTTTCTTCGTTGGAAAAAACATGAACGATACCGCTCGGTGGTGCCGTGCACGGCGCGCAATGAGCAGCGCTTTTTTTAAAGCCGGAAAAATAGCATGCACCTGCAACTGAAAAGCCGCAGGTCCATGCACCAAGGGTGCGCATGGGCCTCAGACGCCCCGCTCCCTGCAAGGCCGCAACGATTTCATCCCAATCCGACGGCCGCCAGACACGAACGATGATGCCAGGTACTTGTTGGAGCACGGCAAGCCAGGCCTCTTGCGCCGGCGAAAGCTTGCCACGTTCAGTCTTGAGTTCGGTCAGGATCAACGGCCGGCCTGGCTTGGCGAGCACCAAATCTGGGAAGCCCGCTGGCGAGCGCACCGAAATCCAGGTATGATAGACCTGCCAGCCGAGCAACCGACGCATGAGGGAACCTCATCAAAACCTCGACGAAACCTCGACGCTTCTGGGTGGGGTGTGCCGCCGCCACAGCTCCCGCGGCGTCGTCTCCCGGGCACCCGGGTCGAGCCAGCGCCGCCGGCCGTGCCAGTCATAACAACTGATGGGCCGAACGAAGCCGAGCCGGAAGCGGAGCACCCGGCGGATGCGCAAGACGGCATCACGATCACCGACATCCGCAACGTAGATCCTGAGTTCGTAGCGCCGGCCGCCGGCGATCGGCTTCAGGCGGGCAGCTGGGCCAAGGTCACCGGCACGCACGGCCGCGCTCACCTTGTCCCAGACACGGCCGGCATACGATGGCCGCAGGATCGAACGCCAGAAGCCGGCCTGCTGGGGATTGAGCCGCTCGACGCCGGGAGCGTAGCACCACTCGCTCGGTGTTCTTGTCCGGGTTGTCATCATCCGTCAGCCTCCTTTCTGTTCGCTCAACCATCCGCGTCGGCGCGCCTCGTCCGGTGAGGCGATGACGCTTTCAGGCGTCATCGTGCCCGATGGCCAAACCACCAGCTGACCCTGTCTGGCCAGCCACTCCAGTACAGGCTGCAGCGTCGCAAACGGCACCCCAACGACTTCAGCCAGGCGATACGCATAAACACCGCCTAGCCGGCGGAGTCGTATGCATACCTGCTCAGCAATGGCGGCATCGAACATCATTGTGTGCATTTGGGGAGCAACACCGCAACGGTCGGCGATTTCCGCGTCAGCATCGCCAAAACACCGTTGCTCCCCGGGGCGCAACGGTGGCGCAACGCTCGCAACGCTTCCCTCGTCCGGGGGCGATGGGCGTTGCGGGTGTTGCGGGGGTGTTGCTCCCCCGGGCGCAACGGTGTTTTCCGCGTCGTGATCGCAATCTCCGGCGAGCGTTGCGCCGTTGCGCTCAGAAGTGAGCAGCAACGTTTCTGGCTCGGGCAACGCCGTCACCGGCGGGGGCAATGGCTCCCCCGGCCGCAGTTTGGCTGGCCGGCCTCGCCCCGTTTCCAGGTTGACGAGGTGGCCAAGTTCGACCGCGCGCCGGACATGCCGGCTGATGCGCGATTTATCGCGGCCGAGCAGGCGCGCAAGCTGCGCAAGCGACACCGTCTCTTCTGGATCCTGACACAGCTCGGCCACGGCCGTGACAACCTCGCGCACCCCCGGCGTGATCCCGCCGGAAACGATGACACCATAGAGCGGCGCCACGAGCTGATAGACGGCGCGGTAGTCTTCCAGCGTGGCGATGATCCGGCCGTGGGTATCGCGCTCGCGTTGCCGCTGGTGGAGGAGCGCATGGGCGCAGATCAGGTTCAAGAGTTGGGGAAAGTCGCGCCGCATCCGCACGAGATCCGCCGACACGCGTTCGGCGAGCCGTTCGGCATAGGGGATCGTGACGCTGCGCGCTCCCTCGCGCTCAAGCCAACGTTGCAACGCATGCCACGGCGCGAGATCCGGCGGTTCGGGAGCGCTTCCGTTGGCAGCCCGGCCAATGGCGAGGAGCACGGCGCGGGTGGCCGCGGGATCTTCCGGCACGCTCACGGCGAGCAACCGCGTGGCCAGCTCATCTTCGACGCCTTTCGTTGTCGTCGTGACGAGTCCCGTCGGCCCCGCAAGCTCGATCGTGCGGCTCACGAGCCGGCCGCTGTCGTCTTTCTCGACAGTCGGATAGCGCACGCGGCCTTCCCAGGTCACCGAGCGCATGATCGCCGCGCCAATGCCGTCGCGGTGCAGGCCAGCCGCCTCGGTGACGAGCAGCATCCGGTGGCTGAGATTGCCACCCAGGTAGAGCAGGCCCCGCTCGGACATGCCGGTGAGGGCAACGATCGCGTCGGCCGGGAAGAGCTGGGCAACCGTCGAGATGAGCAGCGTCTTGCCCGCACCACTGGGGCCCTCGACAAGCAGGTTCACCGGCCGCTCAAGCAGGCGGCTCGTCAGCACGAGGTACACCAGCGCCGGTAGGTGCTCGCCGCCGGGTGGTGGCATCCAGCCGAGCGCGGCGACGGTCTCCGTGACCCGGGTGAGCAGCCGGGGATCATCCAAAAGCGCCAGGGCCGCGGCGAGCGCTTCGCCGTCAAGTGTCTCATCTGCCTCGCTCGCGCCGGGTGGTGGCCCGGCGAGGTACTCCAGCAAGCGTTCGCGCACGATGAGCAAGTCGTCGGCCAGTGCGGGGTTGCCGGCGCGTTCGGCGAAGCGGCGGCGATCCCGTTCACGATCGAGGTTAAGCCGATCGGTGGCGAGCAGCTGGTTGTCGACAAGTGCGGAGACGGTGGCCCGCAGGCCATCGCGCAGGACGGGCTCTTCAACCAGGTAACGCACACCATGGACGATGATTTCGAAGGCATCACCGCGCATCGGCCACCTCCAGGCGGATGATGCGCCGGCGGCTGCGAGGGACTGGTGCGTCCGGCGGACGTGCGGGTGCGTAGCGCGCGACGGAACGCGCGATCTTAGCGAGCTCGCGCTCGTCAAGTGGCGGCCGGCAGCGTGAGGCGTTCAGAATCCGCAGGCACGCCAGGATTTCTGGCTCGGTGCAGCCGCGCCGGCGGAGCGTGCCGGCAAGCGAGGTGAGCCAGCGGTTGCGTTCCCCTTCGCCGATCGTCGGTGGGAGTTCCTTGCTGCTCTGGCCAGGATGCCGGCGCGCCTGGTGGGCCAGCGGCAGCAGCCAGTCCGGCAACGGTGCGAGCGGCAGGTCGGCAATATGGGCGCCCGTGTCCCAGAAGTAGCGCCCGGCCGCGCTCCGGCTCGGCGGGAGAACAACCTGCGCACCAGCCGCTTTGAGTTCGAGTCCTGGCGCAAGCGTCACGGTGGGCACATCTGGTGGCGCAATAAAGTGGTAGTGGGCTCCCCCACCGCCAGTTAGGCCGGTTGGCGTTGGCGGCAGCGGCTCGTGCGTGGCCTCGAGATCGGCGAGTGCCTCGTCACCGCCATGGCGCGGATCGACGTCGAGCACAACATGGCCACCGCCGAGCGCAACGCCGACGTTGGCCAGTGGCCACCGCTGCCACCAGGCCGCGATCGTGGCGGGGTCGCGCGTCGCTCGTCGTGGCCAGTCGGCGAGAATCGGATGTTTCCCCGCGGAGCGGCATGACGGATGACCACAGGAGCAGTGGCCAGCATCGTCCACCCAGTGGAGCGGGATGAGCGGCCAGCCGCGTTGCACGACATACCAGGCGGCAGCCTGCGCGAGCGTGGCGGTGGTATCCTTTTCATAACCACCAGCGACAACCCGCTGCACCGCCGCCCCGGGAACCGGCCGGGGCGGGTTCATCGTTCGACCTCCAGCCGCGCCCAGATTTCCTCTTCCGTCAGCCCCAAGGCTGCCGCGAGTGCTTTCGTTGGTACCCGGTAGCGACGGCCGCCGACGCGGACGATCGGAACGCCGGGGGCAAGTTCGTTTTGCCACCGAGCAAGCTCGTAGGCTAACGTGCGGCCGACGCCTAACAACCGGGCAGCCTGGGTCACGCTGACTGTTGCTGGTCGGGGTGTTGTGGTGTATGGTGTTGCCACGGTGCGTCCTCCTTTCGCTGATCGATCCTCTCCATCGATCAGCGTACGGACGCACCTAGCTTTACGTCAAGGCTTGATTTTGGCGTGATTTCGGCTTGATAGAGGCTTGATGCTCGCGCGAGCACCATCAAGCCTCCGCGCTGCTCAGCGCTGCCAGGCGCGGCGTCCGGCTTCGGAGAGCACGGGGTCGGGGGCGGGGAGAAATGGTTTGAGCCAGGCGTACTTCGGATCGGTGTGGAACTCCCAGAAATACCGCCGCACCGACGACTCGGCGACTGTTCCGTCGAGCTGGCGGATGACGTCCTTCAGCGTCAACCCCTTCAAGAAGAGCTCGGCAACCATATGTTTGGCGCCGGAGAGTTTTTGGAGGTGCTCTGTGACCTCGTCCCGCGGGGAGCGGAGATAGAGCGCGAGTAGCCACGCTTCTGCTGCGCGGTCGTCATGCTCGATGCGCACGGGGAAAAGGACCCGCGCATCCCCTTCCCGGAAGAGCCGAACCAGCCGGTCGAGGAGACAATGGACGGGGAGAAACGTGTAGCAGTCGATTGTCGTGCGCCCGTGATATTCCGCGATCCGGAGAGCGAGACCACTCTGAACGGGTTGTGGGATATGCGTGATCGGTGCGACCTCGGGTCGGGTGACGGCTGCCATGGTCGGGACAACCCACCAGTTGCCGGTGGGTAAAGAGACCCAGCGCGGTGAAGCCAGAAGATCCCAGACCCAGTAGTCGGCCTTGTCGATGGTGACCACGTACGGCAAATCACCGTCGCCGACGCGTACTCCCCAGGCATCGGTCAGGGAAACACCATACCCTCTAGACCGTTTCCGCGGGAAGACCGTGGCACGGAGCCAGGACTCGACCGCGGCGCTCGGCGCATCAACAATCACTGACCAGGCTCGGGGGAGAAAGCCGCCTGCGGCCAGATGGTTGATAAACGTTAGCGCCTGTGGGGTGGGGGGCTGGGCTGGAAGGGGTTGCAGGGCGGTGGCGAGCGCGAGACTCTTGGAGGTACTGGACCACGGGGAGCGGAAGAACTGCAGCGCGTGGAGCGCCCAGCGTCCGTCGCCTTCCCAGACCGCCTGAAGCTGGACCACTGTGGTATCGTCCGCATCCCGGTAGAGTTGTCCCCGATACGCAGCCGCGCCGAGACCGCACTCTTCCCGTGCCATGTCGCAGACGAGTCCCGCCTCCTGCAACACTTCTTCGATCTGCGCCACGAGGTTCTCTGTGTGTGGGGTCGCGCACCAACCGACGATACGCCAGTCGAAAAGGAACCAGTGTCCTATACCCATCGCACACACTCCTTCCGTCGAGTCAGTCAGCAATCCAGTTAGCAACCACGCCAGCACTGGCCGGACAGCGCAGCACTCCAACGATACCACAGGCGCATACGAACGCACAGAACGGATACACTAGCACGCACCAACACGTTGGTCGGCAAACTTCAAAATCGCTGGGCGTCGGTCGTCCCGGCGCTGGTGGGTTCGACTCCCATCCGCCCTCGCCAGCGTCTCACCCCTGGCATCACGCGGATTTGTTCCGCTGCTTTCTGGTCGCTGTCTTTTCCAAAGATGCTGGGGCACACAAAACAGCCAAGAGGCAATCTCAACAGCAACGGGCACCAGTCCGAACCTGTGCCAGAACACGCCGGAAAACTCGTTTCCTCGTTGAGTCAAGCAAGCAGAGCTGGGCATAGACATGGCAGAATTTCCCTGTAGACAAGATTGCACTGTCGGTCAGCTCACCAGAGTAGACCGGGGTAGCTTTACGTCCCTTCAGCCAGAGGCAACTCCTAGCACTCAAAGTCGATGACAGACACGGCCTTCTCCACTTCGTTGAGCCTACGATCAGTGTAGCAGCACAGTGTACAGTGATTACTTCATCACACCTCTCTGGTGAATTCAGAGTGAAGACAGTCAAACACGAACGTCATGCCAACGAACTAGGCTGAACATATACCACTATATAGGAAAAATCCTCGATGTGTCATTGCAGCCGAAACGGCAAAATTTCTTCTTTCTCCGCATGAAGAGGCAGAGCAGTTTCAATATGATCACGCAGGCGGCACACTATCTGTTTACGGTTGCCAGGATGGGCAAGGAACGATAGAATCGCCTCGGGTAGGCGTTGTGTAATCTGCCGGGAAGTAGGTGAAGTACATGCGGACACGGGAAGAGATTTACGGGGCGCTGTTGGAGGAATGGTTAAGCAAAGGGCTCGATCGTCGGCAGTTTCTCCGGCTAGTCGCCATGGGTGCGAGCGCAACGTCGCTGGCCCTGATACTAGCCGCCTGTGGCGGCTCGAAGACCGGCTCGGTCAGCACGCCAGGCCAGCCAACCCGCCCAGCCAGTTCACCGACACCAGCTGGCACACCCACGCCAATCGCTCAGACAATTGGCAAGGCAGCGATGACGCCAAATCCAATGCCGACCTCGGCGCCGTTTGTCAATAAGCCATTCCTCATCGCCCTCAACGTCGAGCCTGACTCACTCGACGTCCATGACTCGTTCTTCAACGCCTCACTCGGCGTTGACAAGTGCATCTATGAGGGCTTAGTTGGACTCGATGACAAGATGCGTATCGTCAACCAGTTGGCTGAATCGTGGGAACCTTCGGCCGACGGGAAAGAATTCACCTTCCGGCTGCGCAAAGGAGTGACTTTCCATGACGGCACGCCGTTCAACGCCCAGGCAGTGAAAGCCAACTTCGATCGGGTTCTGAACGAGACCGGGCTGAAGCGCCACCAGTACTTCGCAGCCTGGCTTGACCATGTTGAAGTGATCGATGACGGCACCGTCAAACTGGTAGCCAAGTCACCATTTGCGGCGATGGTTGCAACCATTGCCCATCCAGCCGGAGGGATTGTTAGCCCAGCAGCAGTCCAAAAGTACGGCAAGGACTTTGGCATCCATCCAGTCGGTACTGGGCCGTTCCGCTTCGTCGAATGGGTGCGCGGCGATCATATTACCCTTGAAGCCAACCCGAACTACTGGAACAAGCCAACTGGCCCCTCCGTGCCCAAGCTGACAATCAAAGGGATTTCTGAGCCAAGTTCGTTGGGCATTGCGGCCCAATCCGGCGAGGCCCAATTCGCTGGACCGCTGAACGCGCCTCAAGCTGTTCAGTTGCAAAAGGCCCAAGGAATCACCGTGCAGCAGAATCCAAGCATCTCGGTCTATTGGGTCACACTCAACAATGCCCGCAAGCCGTTTGATGACAAGCGAGTGCGTCAGGCACTCAACTACGCCGTTAACAAAGAAGAAGTTCTCAAGGCCGCTGATCTTGGCTACGGGCGGATTATGGATTCGCCGATTGGCGACTTGGTCTACGGCTACCACAAAGTCGGCACGTACGAGTACAACCCTGAGAAGGCCAAGCAATTGCTCGCTGAGGCTGGCTATGCCAATGGCTTCTCAGCCACGTTGTGGTGTACGGCCCCGAACAAAGACCGAGCAGTGGCAATCCAGGGACAGCTCGCAAAGATCGGCGTTACCGTTGAGGTCGTGCAAATGGAATCGGCTGCGCTGAACGCCGAACTGGCCAAACCCGTCGATCAATCAAAGACACAGATGGTCATTTCCAACTGGTCGCCATCAACAGGCGATGCCGACTGGGGACTGCGGCCAATCTATGCCAAGGCTTCGTGGCCACCGGCTGGTGCCAATTACGCGTTCTACTTCAACCAGCAGGTTGACGACTTGATCCAAGAGGGTCTGCGCGACGTCGATCCCGACCAACGGCTGGCAGCCTATGCCAAAGCCCAGGAACTGATCTGGGATGACGCTCCGCACATCTTTCTCTACGCACCAACCTATTTCGCAGCAATCAACAATAATGCTGGCGGCGTGGTTGTCCAGCCGGATGGTATCGTCTTCATGCGGACAGCTTTCTGGAAGTCCTAAGCTGACCGCAAGAAAGCGGGCAGACTCATGCTTGCGTATGTCCTGCGGCGACTGGCAGCGTTAATACCAACGCTGATTGGAGTCTCGATTGTCGTCTTTCTCCTGCTGCGGCTGGTGCCCGGCGACCCAGCTCGCCAGGCACTGGGCCCAGAGGCTACGGCCGAGCAGGTAGCCCTGCTCCGCAAACAGTGGAAGCTCGATGAACCATTGCCTGTGCAGTACATCTACTGGGTGAAGCGGATGCTCCAGGGCGATCTTGGCCGCTCAACAATCTCGCGCGTACCTGTCACTCAAGAGATTGCAACCCGCCTGCCGGCGACACTCGAACTGACGCTTGTAAGCATGGTATTTGCAATCATTCTGGGAATTGGACTAGGAGTACTCGGGGCAGTGCGGCATAACACGGCTCTCGACCGCTTCAGTACAGTGCTCGCGCTGTTGGGAGTATGCACGCCATCCTTCTGGCTTGGTCTCATGCTGCTCCTCATCTTTTCTGTCAAGCTCCAGTGGTTGCCGCCGTTCGGCAAGGGAGGCATTACGCATCTTATCCTGCCCGGGCTGACGCTTGGCGCAGGGGCTGCCGCGGTGATTGCTCGAGTAACGCGCACGAGCATGCTTGAAGTGTTAAACGAGGACTACGTGCGGACAGCTCGAGCCAAGGGGCTCGCTCCCTGGCCTGTCCTGATTCGTCACGCTCTCCCCAACGCGCTTATCCCGATTATCACAATTGTTGGGCTCCAGTTCGGCGGGCTGCTGGCCGGCGCAACGATCACCGAGACCATTTTCGCCTACCCGGGCATCGGTCTCTTGCTGATCAACGCGATCAACAATCGTGACTTTCCGATTGTGCAAGCGGCGCTCTTGTTATTCACGCTGCAATTTGTGCTGGTCAACCTGCTGGTCGACTTGCTCTATGCTCGAGTCGATCCACGAATAACCTATCAGTAAGGTGGTTACTGTGGTGCGCGCATCGGGAGTACAGGCAACTGGCTCAGTGATGCTTGAGACCGCGCGTCCAGCGCGCACGCTCTGGGCTGATGCGTTGATGCGTCTGGCCCGCAACCGACTGGCGCTAGCAAGCGGCTGCTTCCTCCTCATCCTCGTGCTTGTAGCGGTGGCAGCCCCGCTGGTGGCTCCCTATCGACCGAATGCACAGGACTACGATCACCTCCTCGAAGGCCCTTCACTGGCGCATCCCTTTGGTACTGACAACTTCGGCCGTGATGTCCTGAGCCGGGTAATCTGGGGCGCACGGCTTTCGCTGAGTGTCGGCTTTCTTGGTACACTAGTCGGCCTCCTGTTTGGCTGCCTGATCGGCGTGTTGGCTGGCTACTTCGGCCACTGGGTCGACGGACTATTGATGCGTCTGCTGGACATTCAGCTTGCGTTCCCGGACCTGCTGCTGGCAATCACGATTGTGGCGATCCTTGGCGTTGGGCTACAGAACGTGATCATCGCCATTGGAATCTTCTCCGTCCCGCAGTTTGCCCGCGTCTTGCGTGGGACGCTGCTTCAGCTCAAACAGCAGGACTTCGTGACGGCAGCACAAGCGCTTGGCGCCTCCGGTTGGCGTATCATCCTCGTCCACCTGCTACCGAATGCAATTCAGCCGGTACTTGTGCTCGCCACGCTTCGGCTGGGAACAGCGATCTTAACGGCAGCGAGCTTGAGCTTCTTAGGACTCGGTATCCGGCCGCCGGCCTCAGAGTGGGGAGCAATGCTCAGCGATGCCCGTCAGTTCCTGCAGGTCGCGCCGCATGTGGCAATCTTCCCCGGCCTCGCCATCCTGCTGACGGTGCTCGCACTGAACCTGCTCGGCGATGGCCTCCGCGACGCACTCGACCCACGGTTACGGAGAGGGTAGACACCTATGCGAGTCTTCGTTGCAGTCGACCTGGAAGGCATTGCCGGCATCGTGCACTCTGAAGAGACAACCCCAGACGCACGCGAGTATAGCTGGGCGCGTCAGCTCATGACTCAGGAGGCTAATGCTGCTATTGCCGGTATCTTCGAGGTCGTTCCCGACGCGGAAGTTACCGTTGCTGACGTCCACGGCCCGTATCGCAATCTCGTGCCTGACATGCTCGACTCACGAGTGACCTTGTTGCGGGGGAAGCCGCGCCAATACGGGATGCTGGACGGGATCGACCGTGGATACCATCTGGCCTTGTTTCTTGGTGCACACGCGCAAGCTGGCGCCTGGCCAGCCGTACTGAGCCACACATTTACCAGTTGCTTCCTCACTGTGCTCGTTAACGGCATCGCGATGGGCGAAATCGGACTGAATGCGGCGCTAGCTGGTGCATTTGCTGTACCGGTTGGCCTGGTCGCTGGCGACGACGCTGCCGTGCGCGAGGCAACAGCTCTGCTCGGCGACTCGATCGTCGGAGTCGTGCTGAAGCGCGCTGTCAGCTATCAAGCGGCAGAGACGGTGGCTCCAGCCCAGGCCTGTGCTCAGCTACGAGCCGGAGCCACTGAAGCCCTCCGGCGTTGGCAACTGGGCCAGCTGCGGCCCTTCCAGGTGACACCGCCAGTGACGGTCCAGGTTGCTTTCACCTCGCCCTTCTTCGCTGACCTCGCCATGCTCATCGACGGGGTGAATCGGCTGGACGGGCGTACCATCACCTTCACCCGGCCCACGATGCCCGACGCGTACCGGGTACTCCGGTTGCTCACCGTCCTCTGCTCAACGCCCCGCTAGGGTAACGCGCTTTCGATCAGCGTGAGGGGCACGTGAGAACAGAGCATGCAGGAGGCAGCCCATCGCATGACCAGTCAAAACAGGAACAAGCACCGCTCAACTCATACCGTGATATGGAACAACCATGGAGAAAACAGCCACGACTTGCCCTTGACGGCGCGCAAGCACGCACGTATCCTGCGCAGAGTTGCGGATTTCGGCAATCGGTGAGGAGGGGAATCAACGCCATGAAACCAGAGGACATGCGACGCGAGACACTCCACCGTGACGCGTTCGCCGGGCTGTCCACCCGCCGGCAGCTCATCCAGCGGGGCCTGGCGCTCGGGCTCTCGATTCCGGTGATCAATGCTGCCCTTGCGGCATGCAAAGGACAAGCGACACCGTCGGCAAGCAGTGGCGCAAGTGGGCCAACCTTCAAGCTCGGTGTTGTTACGTCACTTTCAGGAGATGACGTCTTCGGCGGAAACCTGACACGCCGCGGCTATGACTTCTGGGCCGAGACAGTCAACCAGCGGGGCGGCATCGAGGTTGGAGGCACAAAATACAAGGTGACGATGGTTTACGCCGACGACCAGAGTAAACCAGCCACCGGAGCCGACGCAGCGGAGCGGCTGATCACCCAGGAGAAAGTCGACGCGATTTTCGGCCCCTACACCAGCGGCGTGACACTCGCGGTCGCGCCGATCTGCGACAAGTACAAGGTGCCAATGCTGGCCGGCTCAGCCGAGTCGCCAAACGTCTGGAAGGCCAAGCCCGCATACACGTTTGGGATCATCCCCTCGGTCGACCTCACGGCCGGCAAGGCTCTCGCGGTCCTGGTCAGCCAGGCGAACCCGAAACCAACCAGTGCAGCGATCCTCGGTGCTGACGAGCCGTTCTCCAAGGAGGCTGCCCAGGGCTTCCTGGCCCAGGCGCAGCAACTCGGCCTGACTATCACCAAGCAGGAGTTTGTTCCGCCCAACGCTGACCTCACGCCCATCGTGAGCAGCTTTGCCGCTACGAAACCCGATATTGTTGCAGTCGGTGGGCACGAAGAAGTGCTGATTAATTTCATCAAAGCCGCAAAGTCGCTCAACTTCTTGCCCAAGGCGATTATTATGCACTACGGCGTCACCGAGCCTGATTTTGCCCGTAATCTCGGGCCCGATGCCGAGGGTGTCTTCGGTCTGGCGGTTTGGACGCCTGACGTGTCCTATCGCGACGACCTGTTCGGCTCGGCCAAGGATTACGACACCAATTCCTATAATCGCTGGGGCAGCCATCCTGATTACACTGAGGCAGCATGTTCAGCCTCAGGCGAGGTATTCGCCGCAGCCGTTGCCAAGCTCGGGAAGAAGCCGCCACTCTCGGAAAGTGATCGAGCCAAGTTGCGCGACCTCATCGAGCAGACATCGATCACCACGTTCTACGGGCCAATCGCCTTTGAGACGAGCGGCGACCATTACCATGACAACACAAAGCCAACGCCGGTGCTGGTGCAGATCCAGAAGGGCGCGGTCGTCGCAGTCGGCCCGGCGGAGGCGAAGAAAGCGGAGATGATCTACCCACTGCCGGCCTGGAATGCCCGATCGTAGCCAGCGGTGAACGCGTAAGGGATCCAGTATGACGCTCTTCATCCAGACCATAGCCAATGGCCTGCTGCTTGGTGGGCTCTACGTGGCGCTGGCCATCGGTTTTGCGCTTGCCTTTGGCGTGCTCGACGTTGTCGACTTCGCCGTGGGGCAATGGGTCATGCTCGGCGGGTTCATTGGCTACTTCCTGTGGAAATGGACGGGGATCGACCCGTTCCTCCTGCTGCCAGCTGTCTTCGTCCTGTTCGGGGGAGCGGGCTACCTGCTTGCGCCGCTGATCATGCGCGTGCGAACCAGCAGATACGCCCGCCCCGAGCTGATGGTACTCGCGTTTACCTTTGGCATCGCCTTAATCATGCGGGGCGGAGCACTGACAGCTTGGGGCTTCAACACACGCTCGATCTCGACTGGACTCGGGGGAATGACACTCCAGGGTGGTGGTATCGCCTTGCCAGGACTGCGCGTGGCAGCGTTCGGCTTTGCTCTCGCGGCTGTCGGGCTCTTTTTCCTGCTACTCTACCGTACCCGGTTCGGGCTTGCCGTACGGGCTGTGGCCCAGAATAAGCAGAGCGCGCGCCTGATGGGGATCGATGTCGAACGCGTGAGTGCCCTGGTCTACGCCCTCTACGCCGGGCTGACCGGCATGGTCGGGGTGCTGATGGCGGCAATCTATTCGGTAACCCCTGAAGTGGGCGTCCGGTATACGCTCTTCGCCTTCTTCGTCGTGGTGCTGGCCGGCATGGGATCAATCGCTGGAGTGCTCATCGCTGGCTTCGTCCTCGGCGTCCTTGAAGCGCTCACAGCAGTCTATGTCAGCGGCACACTTACGTTTCTTGTTGTATTCGCGGTGCTCTATCTATCCCTGATCCTGTTCCCCCAGGGGCTGGCGCGTCGTGGGCGTTCGTGACAGCAGGAGGCAGCAGTGACGTGGGCACATGTGCGACGTGGACTGGCCCTCGCAGGGCTGCTGGTGTTGCTCAGTCTGCCGTTCTGGGGCAACGCCTACATCCTCCGTATCGCAACCGGCATTTTTCTCTGGGCTGGGCTCGCCTGCGCCTGGAACATCGTCGGGGGGTACGCGGGCTACATCAGCTTCGGGCATTCCGCGTTCTTCGGCATCGGCGCCTATGCGGCTGGCATCCTGATGGGTGAACGGTTTGGCCTGCCCTTCGCGGGCGCCCTCGTGGTTGGCGTCGCCGCGGCCGGAGTCGTCGCCGCGTTGATCGGGTGGCCGACCCTGCGGTTGCGGGGAGCTTACTTTGCGATCGCGACCTGGGCCTTTGCCGAGATGGTGCTGCAACTTGCCAATGTGCTGCGCATTACCGGCGGCACAGCCGGGCTGACACTGCCCCCGCTCCTCGACGAGCGGTTGTTTTACTTCCTCATGCTCGGCGGTGCAGTGCTAACCTATGGCCTCTGCTTCGTGCTGCTCGAACGCTCGCGCTTTGGCTACCGCCTGAAGGCTATCCGCGACAACGAAATTGCAGCCGAGACGTTGGGTATCGACACCACCCGGGTGAAACTCCAGGCGTTTGTGCTCAGCGCAGCAATCACCGCAGCTTTTGGCGCCATCTATGCCTACTGGATCACCTTTATCAACCCAACCAGCGTGCTCGCCGGGGACATTACCGACCAGATGGTCGTCATGGCCTTGCTCGGCGGCTTGGGGCACCTGTGGGGCCCAGCGATCGGAGCAGCAAGCATGTACCTGGTGAATCGCCTGTTCTGGAGCCTGTGGGGGAATACCACGGCTTACATTGTCGTGCTTGGGGTCGTCATCGCGCTGGTCGTCTTGTTCCTGCCCGACGGCCTGGTAAGCCTCTGGCCGCGGACACGGCGGCTCCAGGTGCTGCGCGCTCTGGGCCCGCACCCGCAACAGGAACGGCCCACAGTCGCGGAGGAGCAGCGATGAGCACTCCCTTGCTTGCCGTCGAGGGCCTCCGCAAGACATTCGGCGGGATTGTGGCCGTAAACGGAGTACGCTTCCAGGTCGCGCCGCAGGAAATCGTCGGCATCATCGGGCCGAACGGCAGCGGCAAGAGCACGCTCTTCAACCTGATCAGCGGCGTCTTGCGCCCTGACGCTGGCCGCATCATCTTCCGTGGCCAGGACATTACTGGATGGAAGCCCTATCAGATTGCCCGGCTCGGCATCGGGCGCACTTTCCAGATTCCAGCCGTCTTTACGACCATGACGGCGTGGGACAATCTGCTCACGGCTGCCGTCGAGGCCGACTGGGCTCACGCACCACAACGCGCTGAGCAACTGCTGGCTTTGCTCACCTTGGACGCGGTGCGCGACGTGCGCGCCGACAGCCTCTCGGGCGGCCAGCAGAAGCTGCTGGAGCTTGGCCGGGTGCTGATGCGGAACCCTACGCTCATTCTGCTCGACGAGGTTACGGCCGGCGTCCACCCCACTTTGCGCACAGTGATGCTGGATGTCGTGCGCGAACTGCGCCGCAGCGGCACCACGTTCCTGGTGATCGAGCACGACATGGAACTCGTGCGTACCCTGTGCGACCGCATCCTGGTGATGGACTTCGGCGAGGTGATTGCCAGTGGCACGTTCGCCGAGATCGCCGCGCACCCTGATGTCATCGAGGCATATCTCGGGAGGCGTGTTTCATGACAGGGCTGCAGGTGCGCGACCTGGTGACTGGCTACGGCAAGGTCGAAATCCTCCATGGCGTGTCCCTCGACGCTGCCGCGGGAGAGGTAACCTGTGTCTTTGGGCCGAACGGCAGCGGCAAGAGCACGCTCATTAAGGCGATTGCCGGGCTCAACCGCGTGTGGGCAGGAACGGTGCGGCTGGGCGAGGTGCGGCTTGACACGCTGCCGGCACACCACATCCCGCGGCACGGCGTCTGTCTGGTGCCGCAAGGGGGTGGCGTCTTTCCCCAGCTCACCGTCCTGGAGAACCTGCGGCTTGGTGGCTACCTCCTCCCACCACGCGTGGTGGAGGAGCGCGTTACTGCGTTGCTCGACGCGTACCCAGAACTCGCCCGGCGCCGCGGCGTTCAAGCTGGGAGGCTGAGCGGCGGCGAGCAGATGCTGCTCGCCCTGGCCCGGGCGTTGGTCGCTGAGCCGCGGTTTTTGTTGCTCGACGAGCCGTCGGCCGGGCTCTCGCCGCGCCGGGTCGCTGAAACGTTCGAGCGCATCGCAGCGCTCACAGCCCGGGGTGTCGGCATCCTGATGGTCGAACAGAACATTCGCGAGGCAATGCGCATCACCAACCGGCTGGCCATTCTTGTTGGCGGTCGCACACGCTTCACCGGGACGCCGGCCGACGTCGCCGACGAACGCCAGCTGATGGCGCTCTACCTGGGAGGCTGAATCCCCAAGGCAGGGTGCTGCCCCAGCTCCATGATGGAGCCCCAGGGTGATGGGAAGACGGGTGATTTCCCGGAATCCCGTTCCCTCATCCCAAGGGAACGGGATTCGGGAAGCAGGATAGGCTCCGCGTGTCATACTGGCTTTCCTCCCGTTCCCGATCCCTAAGGAACGGGAACAGGAACCTGGCCCCTTCCTGATTCCCGATTCCCGTTCCCTATAAGGGAACGGGAATCGGGAATCAGGAAGCAGGAAGCACCGTAAGGGAACCAGTGAGGGATTCCCGGACCGGTTCCCGGCGGGAATGCCCGGGAGGAATCTCGGGAAGACGGTCACGGCAAGCATCAGTCCATTCCTCCCGTTCCCGTTCCCTAAGGAATGGGAACGGGAGGAATCAGGAATAGCACGTGCGGGTCTCCTGCCGTTCCTCCCGGCCATCCCCGGCGGGAAGGAATCGGGAACGGCCTCGCCGCGTCGCCATGCGCCGTTGCGTGTGGCATCCCCGCGAGAACGGGAATCCAGGAATTGGCCGCCGGAGCGACCAGGCCGACGTCCCCAGGATCAGCAGCCGCGAGGCAACGCGACAGACGCGACACACCCTCACGGCTGGCACCCACTCCGCTCCGTCGCCTCCTGCCTCCTGCCAGGCATGTCCGCTGCACAGGAGGCTCCGGGGCGCGAGGGCAGAGCAAGACGCGGCAGCCCCCCGCTGACACACCCCACCTAGGCGGGGCGCACACCGCAGCGCGCCACGCAAGCGCCAACGCCCCCTGTCCCGTCAGCTCGGGCGCACCCTCAACGCGCCCCACCTGCGCTGGCCCCCCGCGTAGTCTGCGACGAGGCAACACCCACGCAGGAGCATACGCGTGTTCCAGCACGTGCCGTCAGCCCTACCTGACCGGCAGCCTGAGAACACGCCGGCATGGGGCGTGGGAGCCGCGCCGGCGAACAAAGCCGCGAACAAAAACGGCCGGTTATGACCGGCCTGCGTCATGCTGCGGAAGCGACGGGATTCGAACCCGCGATCTCGGCCTTGACAGGGCCGCGTGTTAGGCCTCTACACCACGCCTCCAGTTGTCACGCCGAGAGTATGCCATGCCGCACAGCGCGCTGTCAAGCTGGTCGCCCGGCTCTCACTGCGCCCCCGCACGAAAGAGCTCGCGCAGTGCTCAGCCGCACAACCCAGCCTCCGCGCAGCGTGTTCGCCGAACGCTGCCAACGCAGCGCACTGGCTGCCGCGGCGGCACGGCGGTGCCCGGGACGGGTGCACGAACGCCGGATCAGGGGCGACATCGCTGGCCATACTACGCCGCACCTGCCAGGGAGAACACGCCAAAACCCGCCCACTGCGTATGCCAGAGCGCTGCTCGTGAGACGATCACCCACAACGAGGCATACCCGCGGACAGCGGGAACCCCATGCTTCCCGCTTCAGGCGATAGTTTTCTAATGGGAGCGCAGACTGGGGGCCGAACCACACGCCGACCGGGACATTCCATCCACGACGAAGCACACACGAGCGACTGCGGCGCAAGAAAGGAGCAACCGCGTGATATACTACTGCCCATCGTGCGGAACACGTGTACCCTATGCCAACGCACGCTACTGCCAGCAGTGCGGGCGGCCGCTCCATGCCCCCGCCGGTGGTCGCCCTGAGGAGACTGAAGCATCCAGCACCGTTGCCATCGGGCCAGGCGGTGCGGGCTACCACCGTGCTGACAATCCCGTGATCATCCCCTTCCGCAGCTCGCTCGCCCCGTCAGTTTCCGGGGCAGCGAACACGCGAGCGCAGGCAGCGCGCCGTCCCCTCTGGCTTGTCGCTGGCTTAACCCTCGCGACCTTTGGCTTCTACTGGTACTACTGGCTCGGCAAGAGCTGGAGCGAAATGAAAGCGGAGGTTGACGACCCCGGGATGGACCCGCTGGGGCATGTGTTAGCGATGTTTGTGCCGATCTATAACCTGTTTCGCCTGTTTGCTCACTACCGGGTGATCAACCAGTTGCTCGCCCGAACAAGCAGCCTTGTTCGCGTCCAGCCGTGGCTCCCGGTCGGATTTACGCTCTTTGGCCCCTTTGCTGTCTTGCTGGTTGGAGCATTACTGCTGAGCATTGTCATAACCGTTGCCCCATCCAGTAGCATTAGTGCCCTCATGAGCATACTGCTGATCGCAGCATACCTGTTCTCAACACAACTCTTCAGCGCCCTGTACGGCCAGCACGGGCTGAACGCCTATTGGGACGCACTCACCGGCAGCCGGGCAGCCTATCGCGTCGGGCTGGGGCAATGGCTGCTGCTGCTCATCGGGCTCATCATCTGGTTATGGTTGATTGCGGCAATCATGCAGGGGGTTACGGAACCCACCGTCTCAAGAATCTAACAAGCGGGAGTGGGCTGGCGACACTACGCGAGCGTCGCCAGCACCTCCACCAGCCGGTCGATCTGCGCGCGCGTGGTAAGCTCAGTCGCACAGAGCAGCCACAGGTCTCGATAGCGCTCATCGAGTTGCCCAAGCGCGCAGCCGCCGATGATGCCATGGTCGAGCAAGCGCGCGTTCACCTCCTCCGGCGGCAGTGGCGGGCGAACAGCGAATTCGTTGAAGAATGGCCCTTCGCCAACGAGCTCCCAGCCGTCGAGGGCAGCGATCCGATCAGCCAAATAATGCGCTTTCTGGTAACAGAGCGTCGCCACCTGGCGAAGCCCATGAGCCCCCAACGCTGAGAGGTACACAGTCGCCGCCAGTGCCATCAGCCCCTGGTTGGTGCAGATGTTGCTCGTCGCCTTCTCGCGCCGGATGTGCTGCTCGCGGGTCTGCAGCACCATGACAAAGCCACGTTTGCCCTCGCTGTCTTGCGTCATCCCGATCAGCCGACCCGGAACCTGGCGCACGAGCTCGCGCCGCGTCGCAAACAAGCCCAGCGCGGGGCCGCCGAAACTCATTGGGATCCCCAGCGACTGCCCTTCGCCCGTCACAATGTCAGCGCCAAGCTCTCCAGGCGGTTTGAGCAACCCCAGGGCGATCGGATAGACCGAAACATGCAGCCGCGCGCCATGGCGGTGTGCCAGCTCAGCAATCGCGGCAATGTCCTCAATGCGCCCGAACACGTTGGGATATTGCACTGCGATACAGGCTGTCTGCTCATCAACGTATTCGGCCAGCACCTCGGGCGTCATGCGCAGCGTTGGCGGCGCCGGCACGTCGACCACCTGTACCGGCAAGCCCCGCGTATAGGTGCGGAGCACGGACCGATAGTGAGGGTGCACCGTTCCGGCCACGAGCAGCTTGACCCGGTTTCGCGGCAGCGAGACAGCATGCAGGCAACCCTCAGCAAAGGCCGTTGCGCCATCATACAGCGAGGCGTTGGCAACCTCCATGCCAGTCAGCAGACAGACCAATGACTGGAATTCATAGATTGCCTGGAGGGTTCCTTGCGCGACTTCGGGCTGGTAGGGCGTATAGGCGGTGTAAAACTCACCGCGCCACAGAATCTGCTGGACAACGGCCGGGACATAGTGGTGGTAGCTGCCAGCGCCAAGGAAGATCGGCGCCTGGTCAGCATGGAGATTGCGGCCTGCCAGCTCCGCGAGTTCCGCAGCAGCTTCTGGCTCCGAGAGCCGCGGCGGGAGATGCAGTTCAGGAAAGCGATAGCGCTCGGGGATCGGCGCGAAGAGGTCAGCAACCTGCTCAACGCCGATCGCTTCCAACATTGCCCGCCGGTCTTCGGGCGTGTGCGGGCTGAACGTCATGGTCCGTCATCCTTTCGTCCACTCGCTGCCTGGCGGATTCTCGTACTCTGACCATACCCTCGCCAAGCGAGCTGGGTTCCCTGTTCGGCAGGCACCTGCAAGCACTTAGGCGGCAGCCAGCTCCTTCAAAAACTGCTCGTAGGCTTTTTCGTCCATGAGCTGCTCAAGCTCGCTGGGATCGCGCAGGCGAATCTTGACCAACCAGGCCTCACCATACGGTGAGCGGTTGACCACGTCGGGTGCATCGGTGAGCGCCGTATTGGCCTCGATCACCTCACCGCTCACCGGCGCATAAATATCCGATGCCGCCTTGACCGACTCGATCACCCCCAGCGGTTGCCCTTGGGTGACCTGCGTTCCCGGAGCCGGCAATTCCAGGTAGGTAATATCGCCGAGTTCCGATTGGGCGTAATCGGTGACGCCAACGATGGCAATATCCCCTTCGACCTTGACCCACTCATGACTGCGTGTGTAACGCAGTCCGGGCTCAACCTTTGCCATTCGACGCCTCCCTTCCTGCCGATCACTGTCCTGTCAGATTCGTGCAGCGGCCATCGCGTCGCACCGGTTGCTGGCCACAGTATAGCTGGCTTATGCCGTCGATCGCTTATAGAACGGCGTCTTCACCTGTTCAGCGGCAACGGGCGTGCCGCGGATCACGACAGCAAATGATCGCCCGACGCCAGCGTATTCGCGTGCGATCAGCGCGAGCCCAATCTGCTGGCGCAACGTTGGTGAGGTCGTCCCACTGGTGACCATGCCAATCTCGCGTCCATCAGCGACCACTGGACAATGGCTGCGGGGAACACCACCACGTTCGACTAACCGGAAACCGACCAGCTTTCGTGGTATGCCCTGTTCTTTCTGAGCCAGCAGCGCCGACCGGCCGATGAAATCGCCCTTGTGGAACTTCACGACCCAGCCAAGGCCAGCTTCCAGGGGCGTGATCTCCGGCGACAATTCATTGCCATAGAGTGGCAGGCAGGCTTCCAGTCGCAAGGTATCCCGCGCCCCCAGCCCAACTGGCACCAGCCCGTCTGGTTCTCCAGCAGCGAGCACCGCATCCCAGAGCACCCCAACCTGCTCGATTGGACAATAGAGTTCAAAGCCGTCCTCGCCGGTATAGCCTGTCCGCGCTGCCAGCACGGGGACGTCGGCAACGGTTGTTGCCACGGCGCTGAACGACGGGACGGTTGCAAGATCGGCCGGAGTCAACCGCTGCAGGATGGCCACTGCCCGTGGCCCCTGCACTGCGAGCATGCCAATCGACGCTGAAATATCGCGCACCGTCACGTCTGCCAAGTCTGAGCGCTCAGCCCGTCGTTCCTGGAGCCAGACGACATCCTGCTCGGTGTTCGCCGCGTTCACCACTACCAGGTAGCGCTCGCCAGGGGGTGCGTGGTCAGCGTCAAGAAACGCGAGACCAGCGGGCAGCCGATAGACCAGAATGTCGTCAACAACGCCGCCGTGTGGATACAGCAGCATCGAGTAGTGCGCCTGCCCTGGGGCAAGGGCAGCCACGTCATTTGGGGTAACCCACTGGAGAAACGGCAGCGCATCGGCACCGGTGACCAGCACTTGCCCCATGTGACAGAGATCAAACAGGCCGGCACGCGTGCGCGTGGCCAGATGCTCAGCGAGAATACCCTGATACTGTACCGGCATCCACCATCCAGCAAAGGCCGTCATCCGGGCGCCAAGGGCAAGGTGACGGTGCTCAAGCGGCGTCCGCTTCAACGCTGATGGCTCCACGCTCTCCCCCTGTTCCCAGCTCAACGCGATGGTGAGGCAACGGCTGGCTCGCGCCGCGCACGATCAGCCTCGGGCACCGGCACGGGATACTGCCCGGTCAGGCATGCCGTGCAGAAACGTTCACGCGGCAGTCCGATTGCACGCATGAGCCCTTCGAGGCTCAAATAGCCGAGCGAGTCCGCTCCAATCGCCTCACGAATCTGTGCGACCGACAGCTGCGCCGCAATGAGTTCTGCCCGCGTTGCCATGTCAACGCCGAGATAGCATGGGAAACGGATCGGCGGAGCATGCACCCGCATATGGACTTCGCGCGCGCCATGCTCGCGCAGCAACTCGACGATTGGCCGGCTTGTCGTCCCGCGCACAATCGTGTCATCGACGAGCACAACACGCTTTCCCTCGATGACTTCGGGAACAACGTTGAATTTGAGCTTTACCCCCTGCTCACGGAGGCGCTGGTCCGGCTGGATAAAGGTTCGCCCGATGTAGCGGTTCTTGACCAAGGCCTCGGCATAGGGAATACCGGATGCCATGGCATAGCCAATCGCGGCTGGCGTCGCTGAGTCGGGCAGCGGCACCACGACATCGGCTTCAGCCGGATGCTCACGCCAGAGCTCAACGCCCATCCGCTGGCGAACAATCGCCAGCCGGCGATTCAAGAGGATGCTGTCAGGACGAGCAAAATAGATGAGCTCGAAGACGCAGGTTGCTTGCTGACCTGCCCAGTCAGGATCACGGTAACTGCGGACACCCTCGTGATCAATGACCACGATTTCGCCCGGCTCAATTTCGCGCACCATCTCTGCGCCGATCGGCCCGAAGGCACAGCTTTCCGAGGCAATCACCCAACCGTTCGGTTCACCGGCAAGTCGACCAAGGCAGAGCGGGCGAATCCCCAAGGGATCACGGACAGCGATCAAGGCCTGGGGCGTGAGAATCGCGAGACTATAGGCACCGACAAAGTCAGTCATTGCTCGGCGGATTCGTGTTGGCCAATCAGGACCGGGTGTCTGCACGATCATCCAGGCCAGCGCTTCGGTATCGGTTGTGCTCTGGAGCGTGGCACCACGAGCAGTCACCGCAGCGCGCACGGCATCGCTGTTCACAAGATTGCCGTTATGCGAGACCGCAATGACATCGTTGCCTTGTCGAACCAAAAACGGTCCTGCATTGACCGGCACACTACTGCCGGTTGTCGAGTAACGCGTATGGCCAATGGCAATGAATCCCGGCAACGCTCGCAAGTCATCTTCGGTGAAAGCGCTGGCGACGAGGCCCATGCTCGTGCGCAGGAACAGCTGCTGGCCGTCGCTCGTGGCGATCCCTGCACTCTCCTGCCCGCGGTGCTGCAACGCAAACAATCCAAAGAACGTCAAACGCGCGACATCGCGTCCTGGCGCATAGACACCGAAGACGCCACATGCCTCGCGCGGCCGATCGTCACGCACGACACCCTCACTTTCGCCCAGCACCGCGCGGTCATTGTGTACAGCTTGTGCTGGAACCTCGTCCCACTGTATCGTGCCTGAGTCTAGCACAGCGTCAGGCTCCTTGTGCTGCACCTACCGTGCTGCATCCTGCTCGTCCGGGATCAGCGCCTGCTCCCATGTTTGCCGCAGCGAGGAGAGCGGCAGATCAACGACGATGGTTGCGCCAAACCGGAGCACAACGCGCTCGCCAGTGGCAATACCAAGCCGTAGCCACGGCACACCGGCTGCATCCAATCGCGCAGTCACCGTTGCTTCATTGTCTGGTGCTACCTGGAGCAGGACGCGCGATCCTGCTTCTCCGAAGAGCGTACGGTCGACACGCTCTCCGTTCGCCTCGTGCAACGGCGCGAGATCGAAGTCGCCGCCAACCTCGCCAGCGATGCACGCCTCAGCCAGCGCGACGGCAATGCCACCGTCACTGCAGTCATGCGCAGCCCAAACCAAGCCGTCCGCGATTGCTGCCCGGGTTGCCGCTTGCACCCGACGCTCGAGTTCCAGGTCAAGTTCTGGCGGCGCTCCAGCGGTTATCGTGTGGCACGTAGCCAAAAACGCGCTCGCACCCAGCGTCGCCGTCCACGGGCCGAGCAACAGCACAACGCCACCCTGTCGGAAGGCAAGCCGTGCATGGCGCCAGATATTCGCTACGCGCCCGACCATGCCAATGGTTGGGGTTGGCGGAATCGCTCGCCCAGCGGTCTCGTTGTATAAGCTCGCATTCCCGCTGACGACTGGCACCCCCAGTGCCCGGCAAGCTGAAGCCATGCCCTCGATCGCTCGCTCGAGCTGGTAAGCGACATCGGGGCGCTCAGGATTGCCGAAGTTGAGGCAATCCGTTACCGCCAACGGTTCAGCCCCAACACAGGACAGGTTGCGAGCAGCCTCCGCTACCGCATGCTGCGCGCCAAGAAAGGGATCGAGCTGACAGTAGAGTGGATTGCAATCGGTGGTGAGTGCAATCCCGAACGAGGTCCCTTTGATCCGCAACACGGCGGCATCGCCCGCCCCTGGTGGCACCACTGTGTTGGTCAGAATCGTATGGTCGTATGTCCGGTAGATTGGTCGCCGACTACCGAGGTTTGCCGAGCCAAGCAAGCGGAGCAGTGCATCGTTGGGGGTGAGCCACACCTCATCAGCAGCAGGTGAGCGTGCCAGATCAGGCAAGGCATCAAGGTCAAAAGCGCGGCGGGCAATGATTTCCGGCGCCTCTGCTGCTGGCCGCACGTACGTTGGGCATGCGTCAGTGAGGAGTTCGACGGGTACGTCAGCAACAACGCGATCACCTTCACGCACGCGCAGCCGCCCATCACCTGTCACCCGGCCAATGACTGCCGCATGCAGTTCCCACCGTCGAAAGACAGCAAGGGCCTCCTCAAGGTGCTCTGGCCGGACAATGGCGAGCATGCGCTCTTGGCTTTCCGAGAGCATCACCTCATATGGCGTCATGCCCGTCTCGCGCCTCGGCACAGCCAGAACGTCGATTTCAATGCCCGTGCCACCTCGCGCTGCAGTCTCGGCACACGCGCTCGTCAGGCCGGCCGCCCCAAGATCCTGCATCGCGACAACCAGGCCGCGCTCCTGCGCTTCGAGGCACGCCTCCAGCAGGAGCTTCTCGAGAAACGGGTTCCCAACTTGCACGACGCCGCGATGCGACGCTGCTGGGTCTTCCACGGAAGCGAATGTTGCCCCGTGCAACCCATCACGGCCGGTATCTGCCCCTACGAGCACAACCAGGTTGCCCTCGCCAGTTGCTCGCGCACGCACGAGCGCCTGACGCTGGGCGATCCCGACACACATGACATTGACGAGCGGATTATCGCGATACTCGGGTAAGAACGTCGTCTCGCCAGCAACGGTCGGGATGCCGAGGCAGTTGCCATACCAGCTGATGCCACTGACGACACCATGGAACAGTGCCCGGCTCCGTTGATCCGTGAGCGGACCGAAGCGCAGCGAATCAGCGAGCGCAACTGGCCGTGCCCCCATCGTGAAGATGTCGCGGACAATGCCGCCGACACCAGTCGCCGCCCCTTGAAACGGCTCAACAGCACTCGGGTGATTGTGGGACTCGATTTTCAACACGACAACGAGCCCTTCGCCCAACTCAACCGCGCCAGCGTTCTCGCCTGGTCCTTGGACCACGCCGGGGCCGGTGGTTGGCAAGCGCTTGAGGAGCGGCCGTGTGTGCTTATAGCCACAGTGCTCACTCCAGAGCGCGCCAAACATTCCGAGTTCAAGTTGATTCGGCTCACGCCCCAGCAATGTCACAATGCGCTCATATTCATCTTGGGTTAAGGCCACCGCACGCAACTGCTCGGGCGTCACGGTCATTGCCCTGCCTCCAGCCCCGAAACAACGACAGGGCGCGCACTTGCCACATTGAGCCCAGCAGCGAGGATCAATAAGCCGCTTGCGCTGCCGAGTAAGGCGTCATAGGCCCGCTCAGGATGAGGCATCAATCCAACGACATTGCCAGCAGCATTGCACACGCCGGCAATGTTCCCAAGCGAGCCATTCGGGTTCGCCGCCTCTGTCACGTTCCCCAGCGCATCGACGTAGCGAAAGACGACGCAGCGATCACGTTCGAGCGCAGCGAGAGTTGCGGGATCAGCGTAGTAGCGCCCTTCGCCGTGAGCAATTGGCAGACGCAGTACCGTTCCCTCCGGAATGGTCGACGTCCACGGTGTCCGGCTGGTTTCAACGCGTACCCAGACCCAGTCACAGACAAACGCGCGGTTGGCATTGCGCAAGAGGGCCCCTGGTAACAACCCAGCTTCGGTCAGAATCTGAAAACCGTTGCAGATACCAAGTACTGGCTTCCCGGCCGCCGCTGCAGCCCGAACAGCGTCCATCACCGGAGCAAAGCGTGCAATTGCTCCAGCACGCAAGTAATCGCCGTAGGAGAATCCGCCCGGCAGGATAACCGCATCATAATCCGACAAATCGGTCGTAGTATGCCAGACCAGTTCAGCATGCACGCCAAGGCCATCACGCACGGCACAGAGGGCATCATAATCGCCATTGCTACCTGGGAACGTCACAACTGCAACCCGCATGAGCTAGGCGCCTCCGCTTCGTGGTGTTCCATTTGGTGCCGGCACAGGCTGCGCGGTCAAGGAAAACCAGAACTGTTCAATGACCGGATTGGCTAAGAGTTGCTGGCACATCGCTTCAACCTGCGCGGTCGCCTCAGTTTCTGAATCCGCCTCAAGCCAGAGCTGGATGTATCGCCCGACACGAACATCCTGCACGTGTGCATACCCAAGGCGATGCAGGCCGTCACGCACTGCAAGTCCCTGCGGGTCGTTCACCCCTGGCTTCAGCATCACTGCAACATCAGCTCGCCACTGCATCGTATCCTCACTTCATCCATCATACCGGCGCTGGCTGGCCAGTCAGTCGCGTATACGCCTCACGATACCGTGCCAGCGTGGCTTCAACGACATCCGGCGGTAACGCTGGACCCGGAGGCTGCCGGTTCCACCCCTGGGCCCGGGCCCAATCGCGGACATATTGCTTGTCGAACGATGGCTGCGGTCCACCTGGGACATACTGTGCAGCATCCCAGAACCGTGAGCTGTCAGGGGTCAAGAGCTCATCAATAACCGCAAGTTCGCCGTTAATCCAGCCAAACTCGAGCTTGGTGTCAGCAATAATGATGCCGCGCGCTCGCGCATAGGCTTCCGCTTCACGATAGACACACAGCGTCTGTGCCTGGAGTTCGGCTGCGACCGTTGAACCAACCAGTGCAGCAAGTTCGGCGACACTGAGATTCTCATCGTGCCCGTGCTCTGCTTTTGTGGCTGGCGTGAATCGCGGTTCCGGCAATCGGGCACTTTCAACCAGTCCCGGTGGCAGCGGTTCACCAGCCACCGTGCCCGAGACACGGTACTCTTCCCACGCTGAGCCAGCGAGATAGCCGCGAGCAACGCATTCAACCGGAATCCGCTCAGCTTTCCATACGAGCATCGAACGCCCCTCGAGCGCAGAGCGATAGGGCGCGAGCGATGGTGGCAATGCCGCCAGATCCGTTGTGATATAGTGCGAGCGCAGCCGATCACCAAACCACTCAAACCAGAATCGGGTCAATTGAGTGAGCAAAATCCCTTTGCCCGGAATCGGTGTAGGCAGCACCACATCATAGATTGAGATACGGTCGGTCGCGACAATCAGTAACCGACCGTCGCCCAGGTCAAAGACCTCGCGGACTTTCCCACGCCGTAGCCGCTCAACGCCGGGTAACTGGATTTCGACGAGTGCGTTCATGCCTCGGCCTCCGCAGAAGCTGTGGCGGGAGCAAGCAAGCCCAGGCGGATCAGCGGCACGTCGACATAGCGCAGCGCATCGTCAAGCGTGAAGAGGGCGTCAATGTGCTCTGGACTCAGGCGAGATGTCACCCGCTCGTCAGCTTTCAAGAGTTCGCGCAAATGCGTGCCAGTTTCCCAAGCGCGCCAGGCGAGTTCCTGCACGATCCGATAGGCCTCGTGACGGGCGAGTCCGGCATTGACCAATGCCAGCAGTACACGTTGCGAGAAGATTGCACCGGCAGTGAGATCGAGGTTTTGGCGCATTCGCTCAGGGTAAACGGTCCAGTGCTGGACGATTTCTGTCATTGCCGCAAGGAGATAGTCAGCAAGGATGCACGTGTCTGGCAAGATGACGCGTTCAACCGAGCTATGGCTGATATCGCGCTCATGCCACAGCACGACGTTTTCTAATGCTGGGGTGACGTAGCTTCGCAGGAGGCGAGCTAACCCGCTTACCCGCTCACTTTCATGCGGATTGCGCTTGTGTGGCATCGCCGATGACCCCATGTTCCCTGGGTCAAAAGGCTCTTCGACCTCGCGAACTTCCGTCCGTTGCAAATGCCGGACTTCAGTTGCGAAGCGATCGAGGGTTGATCCCAATATCCCGAGGACGCTGATGAAGAACGCGTGCCGATCACGCGAAATGACCTGGGTTGGCGCTGGATCAACCCGCAGCCCTAACCGGCTGCATGCTGCCTCTTCGACATCGGGGGGCACCGTTGCATGGGTACCAACGGCGCCAGCAATCTTGCCCACCCGCACTTCCTCACGAGCAAGCTCCAGACGCTGGCGAGCGCGCTGCAGTTCGGCATACCAGCCTGCGAGCTTTGCGCCAAAGGTCATCGGCTCAGCATGAACTCCATGCGTTCGACCGATCATCACCGTCTGGCGGTGATGCACCGCTTGCTCGCCAACCACTGCGATCAAGTGATCGAGATCACGAAGCAAGAGGTCGCTCGCTTCAACAAGCTGCAGCGCGAGTGCGGTGTCAAGGACGTCTGAGCTCGTCAATCCGAGGTGGAAGTACCGGGCAGCGTCACCAACCGTCTCACCGACAGCCCGTGTAAAGGCGATGATTTCGTGGTCGACTTCACGCTCGATCGCACGCATCCGGTCGATGTCGCAACGTGCTTCGCGCAACCGGGCCAATGCATCGGCTGGGATAACGCCACGCTCAGCCCAGGCTTCTGCAACAGCCAGCTCGACACGAAGCCACAGCTCGACCGTATGCGCCTCGCTCCAGATGGCTGCCATTTCCGGTCGGGTATACCGTGGGATCACGCGCGCTTATCCTTTGATTGCTGTGTACCCTACCATCGACTGGGGATTCGCTCGCGCACACGGTTTTCGGTGAATACTGCACGCGCGAGGCATTCCCTACGGAGTATACCGCGTCGGCCCTAACAGCGCCGTTTTCTACGGTATGAGGTAGGCAACACTGCTCCAGAACAGGTATAGTGGAAGTGGTGCGCGTTGCGTATGGAGGTAGGGCGTCCGTTCACAGGAAACGGCAAGACGGATGAAATTCCTGTGATCGGCTGAACGCGCAAGCGCCTGGACTCTCAGTCGCTTCGGCTGGGAGTTGACGAGGCGGAGGTCGATCGAGTTTTCGGCGGATGACCTCCCGGCTTGGCACGGTCGTTACGGCCAGAGCAAAGGCGTCGGGTGACCGGCGAGACAAAGGCTGGTCGAGGTGCCCGCCCTATCCTCTCGCACGCCGCACTGACATTGCGAGCGTTCATGATCGCGATAGGCTATGCCACAGCGAGGCGGAATGCTGACGGCCGTTCTCGTGCTGGACATAGCCCAGAGAGGGGTTTGCTTGCATGTGCGGCATTTTTGGGTATGTGAGCACCCAGCAATTGGATCCAACGCTGGTGCTCCAAGCGTTACGCACGCTTGAATACCGAGGCTACGACTCGTGGGGGATTGGCGTCGTTGCTAACCACCATATTCATGTCGTCAAACGAGCTGGCCGTATTCCCGCTCACCTTGATCAGCGCTTACCAGCGTCAACCGTGGCATTTGGCCATACGCGGTGGGCAACCCATGGAGGCGTAACCGATGCGAATGCGCATCCCCATCTTGACTGTCGTGGACGTCTTGCCATTATCCACAACGGCATCATCGAGAACTATCGCAGCTTGCGCACTGCGCTTGAACAACAGGGGCATTGCCTGCGGAGCCAAACCGATTCAGAGCTCTTTGCCCACCTCGTAGAAGAACACCTTGGCAGCGCGGATGACCCCGACGCCACGGTCGCAGCAGTGCGCGCTGCCTTTGCACAGGTAACGGGATTGAACGCTTTTATTGTGCTTGACCATCTAACGAATCAACTTGTCGCAACGAAGTCTGTCTCACCGCTCGTGCTCGGCCGTGGCCCAGCGGGATACTTCCTTGCTTCTGATGCCGTTGCACTTGTCGGCCATGTCGAAGATATTGCCTACCTTCGCGACGACGAAATCGTTGCCTTGCGCTCTGACGGGATTCTTCTCATTGACCGCGCAACTGGCCGGCCACGAGATCTCGTCTGGCAACCACTCACCCTACAAGCAAGCGACACAGCGCTTGGTGGCTTCCCTCACTACCTGCTGAAAGAGATTCACGAGCAACCCAGCGTCGTCGAGCGCATTGCCCGCCAGCATCCACCACAAGCCCGTGAGCTTGCCAGCCTCATCCGCCAATCGCACGGAACCTTTCTTGTTGGCTGCGGTACAGCCGGTTACGCCGCCCTGGCTGGACAGTACCTCTTCTCGCGCATTGCTCGACGTCACGTCAATGCTGTTGTTGCCTCCGAGTTTAAGTACCAAGAACATTTCTTAACAGACCGGTCACTGGTCATCGCGCTGACCCAAAGCGGCGAGACGGTTGACGTCATCGAAGCGGTCATGGCAGCAAAGCGGCACGGAGCGCGCGTCGCTGCGCTGGTCAATGTTCCTGGTTCAACCGTAGCTCGGCTTGCCGATTACACAATCCCGCTCTTGGCTGGGCCTGAACAGAGCGTGCTATCGACAAAAGCCTATGTAGCCAAGCTTGCCCTCTTGCTTCTGACGGCGCACGTGCTCAACGGCAGTGAGCATGTTGGCCTCGACGTCCTCTGGCGGGCTGCTGACGGCATTGCCCAAGCGCTGACTCCAACGTTCCACGACCGTGTTCGTGGTGTTGCTGATCACATGGCGCAGCACGCCCACTGTTTTGTGATCGGCCGCGGCCTGTCATACCCAACAGCGCTTGAAGCGGCATTAAAGATTAAGGAGGCGAGCTATCTCCATGCTGAAGGGTTTGCCGGAGGTGAGCTCAAGCATGGGGTGATTGCGTTGATTGAGCAGGGCACGCCTTGCCTTGTCTTTTCCCCACTCGACGAGACGCGCGATGACATCCTTTCGGGTGCAATGGAACTGAAGAGCCGAGGTGGTTGGATCATCGGCATCTCACCTGAGCCTGACGACTCCTTTGACATTCACCTCCAGGTCGCCGAAGTTGGTGACGCGGCTCCACTTGTCAATGTCGTACCCGCCCAGCTTCTTGGCTACTATCTCGCGGTTCGACGCGGCCTTGACCCAGACAAGCCGCGGAACCTGGCGAAAAGCGTCACCGTCAAATAGTGGGGGAAACGAGAGGGGCAATGGCTTTCGAACTGATCGACACGCATTGCCACCTTGATCTTGAAGCATTTGCCGATGACCGCTCAGCAGTCCTCGAACGCGCACGACATGCCGGCGTCACAGCCATGCTGATCATCGGCTTTGACCCCGATTGCTGGGATCGGACGCTCACCTGTGTTGCCCACGATCCTGCAACGCTAGCTGCATCGCTTGGCGTCCATCCGACAGAGGCCGACAAGTATCACGATGGCACGGAAGCCTTGCTGCGACAACGTGCCCAGGATCCACGTGTTGCAGCAATTGGGGAGATTGGTATTGACCTCTACCGCCATACTACTCCGCTTGCCCAGCAACGCGAAGCCTTTTACCGCCAAATCATGCTCGCCAACGAGCTCGGCCTCCCGTTCATTGTCCATCAACGCCAGGCCGAGGCTGAAACACTTGACGTTTTACGTCAAGCTGATCCTCCTCATCATGGCGTCATGCACTGTTTTACGGGTGATATTGCCTATGCGCGAGCGTGCCTTGAGCTGGGTCTCTTTCTCGGCATTGGCGGTGTCGTGACATTTCGTTCTGCCCGAGCAGTTCAAGAGGTAGTACGATGGGCGCCACTTGACCGGCTTGTTCTCGAAACCGATGCGCCCTTTCTTGCTCCGAGTCCGCATCGAGGCCAACGTAATGAGCCAGCCTACGTTCGGATTATTGCTGAACAGGTCGCGGCATTACGCGGCCAGTCACTCGAGCTCATCGCTGTAACGACAACGGCAAATGCCCGAGCGCTGTTTCCCCGAGCCTGGATACAGACGACGGAGGATGTCGATGACGACACAATGCCAGCTCGTTCTTGCAACACATAATCCTGGCAAACTGCGAGAGTTACGTGCATTGCTACCACCCACGATCAAGACGATTCCAGCCGCAGCGCTCGGGATTACGCTTCCGGAAGAGACTGGGACAACGTTTCTCGAAAACGCGCTTCTCAAAGCGCGAGCTGTGGCGCACGCTGCTGGCTTACCTGCGTTAGCTGACGACTCTGGCCTCGAAGTTGATGCCCTCGGTGGAGCACCGGGTGTTTTCTCAGCATACTTTGCGCACCGGCAAGCAACTGATACTGAAAATGTCGCGAAGTTGCTTGCCGTCTTGCGCGATGTGCCCCCAGAACAACGGCGCGCGCGCTTTCGGGCAGTCGTTGTTGTCGCATTTCCTAACGGCCACTTTCTTACTGGTGAAGGGACGCTCGAAGGGTACATCACGACAGCTCCGCGAGGGACGCACGGCTTTGGCTATGATCCCGTTTTTTGTCCTCTTCAGGAAACCCGTACATTAGCCGAAATGTCGCCTGAAGAGAAGAATCGGCTGAGCCATCGTGCCCAAGCTGTCCGGAATCTTCTCGCCGCTCTCCAACAATACTGCCAGACAACGACAGGCTCGGCAGTGGAGGAACAGGAATGAGCAAAACATTGCGGGATCTGCAACCACCACGGTTTGCAGCAATCCCACCTCGTCCTTTGCCGCTCGCTGGCATTGCTGGTAGCCGCGGCAAATCGACAACAGCGTGGTTACTGGCTGAAATGCTCAGCCTCGCCGGCTGGCGACTTGCGCTGTGGGTCTCAACCGGTGTGTACGTGCACGGGCAATGGCAAGCGGGGGAACTCCAACCATGGGCCGAGGCTCTGACAGCCTTGCAAAGTGGTCACCTTGATTTCGCAATTCAAGAACTCGAAGGTCCAGTGGTGAGTAGCGTTGGCCTTCCAGCCGCGCACTATATGCTCGCCGCTGTCACAACACTCTGCGGCAATAACGAAGAGTGTCTGCTCAGCCCAGAAGCACGACAGGTTGCTCACGCCTTGCCGATCATAGCGCAAGCAGTCCACCCGGCAGGATTTCTCGTTTTGAACGCAGACGATTATGCTGTCCTTGACCTTACTCGAGAAACGCTTGCGACGCCTGTGCTTTTTGCGCTGCATCCCGAAAACCCTGCCTTACGGCGCCATCTGGAGCACGGTGGCTGGGGTGTATGGGTTGATGACGGAGCTGTCATTTGCGGTACCGAAGAGGATTGCCAGTCCTTGTTTACCCTTTCAACGATTCCATTTACCTTGAGCGGTATGCTGACGTTCCAGGTACAAAACGTCCTCTGTGCTACGGCACTCGCTCGCTGCCTCGATCTTCCAGTGGACGTTATCGCGCAAGCACTCCAGCAGTTCACGCCTGACCCGGCTCGTTTACTCGGATCGTGTAATTTACTTCAGTATCATGGGGCGACGATTCTGTTTGATACGCCACAACACTCCTGGACACTTCGCGCACTCATCCGCGGGATTCGCCAACAACCACATCGTCGATCTGTCACCGTCAGTCATAGTTTCGCTGCCGTCACAGACGATGAACTCGAAGAAGTTGGACGGCTCCTCGGTCGACTTGGTGGCATGGTTCTCCTTACCAAGGATGACCTTCCCCCTGATCGTCTTGCGCGGCTGCAAGCTGGACTGTTGCAGAATGACATTCCACCGCTCTTACTTGCCTACCCTGATCAGTCGGCAGCGATTCGCGCTGCATTGCAACGGCTTCAGCCAGGCGATCTCTGCCTGATTCTGCCTGACGACCCAACGCAAGCTTGGGAAATCCTGGCGCAGGCTACCGGCTCACGACTCAGTCCATGGTAGGCTTAGCCGCAAGTAACCATGTGGGATGGAGCGGGAGGGCAATCCGTGGTATACGATTTTCACCTGCACACGTTTTATAGCGATGGAGAGCTTTCACCAGTTGAGCTTGTGCGACGAGCTGTCGAGCGTGGCTACACCGCTTTGGCGATTACCGACCACGCTGGCGTTGGCGGCGTGCATGAGCTTATCCGGCGTCTCCAGGCAGACCGAGAAATTATTGAGCGATACTGGCCAATTAAAGTCGTGATTGGTGTTGAACTCACCCACCTCCCGCCCGAGAGCATTTTCGAAGCAGCGAATCTGGCTCGCGAGGCGGGCGCTGAACTGATCGTGTTGCATGGCGAAACGCCTGTTGAACCAGTCTTGCCGGGGACCGTCCACGCTGGGATTGTGAGCGGCGTCGTTGACCTGATTGGCCACCCCGGACTCATTGGCGAAGAAGAAGCTCGGCTTGCTCGGGAATACGATGTGTTTTTTGAGCTTTCAGCCCGCCGAGGTCACTCGCTCACGAACGGTCATGTTGCCAAACTCGCCCAGGCCTATGGGGTCAAACTTGTCGTCAACAGTGACGGGCATAGTCCAGACGATCTGCTCACTGCTGACTTTCAGCGTCTCGTTGCTCGCGGTGCGGGTGTGCCGGAAAGCCTCTTAGCCGATGTGCTTACGAACTGGCCTGAGGAGTTGCTCCAACGCGCTCTGAGTCGCCGCCAGTAAAGGAGCGGCTTCAGGCTCGATGCCCGACCGCTTCGTCGCGCTGGCTCTTCGGAATGGCAGTGAAGTCCGCTGGCAGATGAGCTACTGGTCAGCATCGCCTCCTGACTTTCCGATCGCCATAATGGTCAAGAAGTCCGCTGGCTTATGAGCCAGCGGACTTCGTAGAGCGCGCATGAGAACGTCGAAGATGAATCATCCTTTAGCAACGCGCGTCGTTTGCTCCGTTGGTTCACGATAACGCTGGATCTGCTCTACCCAGACCTCGTCTGGGCCAAGAAGCTGCTGCAGAGAATGCTGAAATTCTGGCGTCCAGGCAACACGAACTCCGGCCTCAAGAACGACCTCACTATTTTTATTCTTGCTTCCACGGAGGGGAACGTGAATATACAACGTCTCATCACCGCTGAAGAGGGTGCATGCATCCCGCACTTGATGCATGGTAGCGATATCCTGGGCAAGTGATCCAGTCGCCGGCAAACGGATATGGACAATCGTGACTGTTTCAGGTTCTGGTGGTGTTGTTGCCGCCTCTTCGGGATTGAGCAAGCGGAGCGACAGACCGACCAATTGAAGCTGGTCATTGCGCATATCAACCCGAGCGGTAACACGGACCACCTTATCCTCCGTCAGCTCGGCTTTGACTTCATCGTACAGATCAGGGAAGAGGACGAGTTCTATTGACCCTGAACGGTCTTCGAGCTGACAAACTGCCATGACGCGATCAGTCCGTGTCGCTCGACGCCGAATGCTCGTCACGAGGGCAATCAGTTCAACAGTTTCACCAGCAAGTTCTTCATCAATTTGGGCAATCTGGGTGAGACCTTCGGCGCGGAGTTGCTCAGCAAAGCTATCCAACGGATGCGCACTGAAATAGACACCCATTAACTCTCGCTCCCAGGATAGCCAGGAAACGTTGACTTTCCGTGTATCTGCTCGTTGCTCGTCAAGCTGCTGTACCACAGGATCCTGGCCGCCTGGTAAGACCAACAAGTCAAACCCCATCTGCCCCTGTCGCCGGGCACGCTGCTGGCGTTGCGCAGCACTGATTGCACTATCCAGCCGTGCAAGTAAAAGATCACGGTCGCCGAGTGAGTCGCAGGCGCCTGCGCGCACCAAGCTCTCAATCGTTCGTCGATTCACCACCGACCAATCAACGGAGTGACAAAGCTCTTCAAAACTGGCGAACTGTTGTCCTGGCTGAGCATTGCGCGCGGCAATAATCGCCTCAACAGCTGCCTCACCGACGTTTTTGATCATGGCTAATCCAAAACGAATACCCCGTTGGCCATTGGGCAGCTCTTCGACGACGAAATTCGCTTGACTGCGGTTAATGTCCGGCGGCAGGACAGGAATCCCAAGTTTTTCACATTCTGCCATCGCCGCAGCAATGCGTTTTACCGTACCGGCCGGATGGCTCGGGGCCAGACGCAACAATGCTGTCATGTATTCGACTGGATAATTCGCTTTGAGATACGCAGTCTGATAGGAAAGATGGGCATAGCTAACCGCGTGGGCCTTGTTGAAAGCATAGCCAGCAAACGGCTCGATCAACTCGAAGATCCGCTCGGCGTCTTCACGGCTATATCCCTTGGCGAGGGCACCGGAGATGAAGCGTTGTCGTTGCTCGGCCATGACCTCTGGAATCTTTTTGCCCATCGCCTTGCGCATGATGTCGGCTTCACCGAGCGTGTAGCCAGCGAACTTGCGGGCAATAAGCAAGACTTGATCCTGATAGACAATGACGCCATAGGTTTCGTCAAGAATCTCCGCCAGGTCCTCGTGCGGATAGTTAATCGGCTCAAGTCCATGCTTGGCCCGGAGATACGTCGGAATATGCTGCATTGGGCCAGGCCGATAGAGTGCAACCATTGCTGCGAGTTCAGCGATTGACTGGGGGCGGAGTTCGCGGATGTACTTGCGCATGCCGGCGCTTTCAAGCTGGAAGACGCCAAACGTCTCCCCCTTGCCGAGCAGGTCATAGGTTTTCGGATCGTTGTCAGGAAACTGTTTGGGGTCAAGTTCTCGGCCATGGAGTTCTTTGATGATTTTGACCGCCTCGCCAAGAATCGTCAGGTTAGCGAGACCGAGAAAATCCATCTTGAGCAGACCGATCTCGGCAACCGTCTCCATTGGCCACTGGGTTGTTGGGAGTGATCCTTCTTCACCCCGGGCCGGCCGCTGGAGGGGTACGTGCTCAACAAGGGGATCAGCCGAAATCACGACGCCGGCGGCGTGGGTTCCGGCATGGCGAGCAATCCCTTCCAGCTTGCGCGCATTATCAATCAGCTCACGCGACGCTGGATCGTGCTCATACAAATGGCGGAGTTCAGGGCTTTCAGCTAATGCTCGGTCAAGCGTCATGTGGGGGGTTGACGGAATCAGGCGGGCGATCCGGTCGACATCGCTATAGGCCCATCCCATCGCCCGTCCAACGTCGCGAATCGCAGCCTTGGCACCCATGGTCCCAAAGGTAATGATCTGCGCGACGTGTTCAGCGCCATATTTCGTTGCGACGTAATCGATCATTTCGGAGCGGCGGTTATCCGCAAAATCCATGTCAATATCAGGCATCTCCCGCCGTTCCGGATTGAGGAAACGCTCAAAGACCAACCGATTGCTCAGCGGATCGATGTCAGTAATACCAAGAGCGTAGAGGACGATACTCGCCGCAGCACTCCCGCGCACGCCGAAGGGGATTTGTTGCTTCCGAGCAAATTCGGCGAAGTCGCGAACAAGCAGGATGTAATTCGCAAAACCAGTTTCGGTAATAACCTGCAGCTCATATTCAAGACGCTGACGCACTGATTCGGTGATTTCGGGATAGCGTCGCTGAATGCCCTCCCAGGCCAGCTTCCGCAGATACTCTTCAGGCGTCATCCCTTCAGGCACGCCAGGATTCGGCAAATGGAGACGGCCGAATTCCAGCGTGACGTCACAGCGCTCAGCAAGTCGCACGGTATTCTCGAGTGCTTCTGGCAACGCGCCAAATTGCTGCCACATTAATGCTGGCGGCTTGAAGTAGAGCTGGTCGGTATCCATGCGCATACGCTTGGAATCAGACACGGTCGTGTTCGTTTGGATACAAACCAGCAGATCCTGAATGGCAGCATCTTCTTGGTTCAAGTAGTGGACGTCGTTCGTGACAACGAGTGGCAAATCAAGCTCGCGAGCGAGTGTGACCAGTTTGGGGTTCACTCGTTGCTGTTCAGGGAGGCCATGGTCTTGCAACTCTATGTAGAAGCGGTCACGCCCGAAAATCTCGCGCAAGGCGCGGGCAAGTCGATACGCTTCGTCATCATTGCCGGCAAGCAAGTTCGCGGCGAGGGGTCCACTGAGGCAGGCCGAAGTGGCAATGAGGCCATCACTGTGCGCTGCGAGCATTGAAAGGTCAATACGCGGCTTATAGTAGAAGCCTTCGAGGCTTGCTCGGGTGGCCAGCTTCAGCAGGTTGCGATATCCCTGCATGTTCTCGGCAAGCAGCAGTAAATGATATGACGACTTATCCTTTTCCTGCACGGAACGAGGAGCGAGATACGCCTCCATGCCAAGAATAGGATGAAGTCCGTGGGCTTTGGCCGCTTTGTACCATTCGATCAGGCCGTAGAGCACACCATGGTCGGTAATAGCAATATGCTCCATGCCGTACTCGCGGGCCCGCACCATATAGTCGTTGATGCGACCAAGACCGTCTAACAGTGAGTACTCCGTGTGCAGGTGCAGGTGGACAAATCGCTTGCCTGCATCTGCTGGCACCACCATGCATGACCCCTTCCACAATCACATTCTTTGCAGTCAAGTGTACGCCTTGCCAGGCTAATTCGCGCTGGTCAATTCTCCGGTCAGCATCGGCCCCTGAAAGCCTACACGGCGCACCTGACGGACAAGTAACTGCAGCATTTGGCGAAAATCTTCGCGCACGCCTTCTGGCACATCGGCACTCTGGAGCACGTCAACAACATCACGCAAGACTGGTTCATGCTCGAAAAGATGCTCAGCGCGCTGCGGGAGGAATCCTGCAGCAGCGAGCAGTTGGTCCCGCTCAGCTGGCGTGAGACGCAGCGCTTGGGCGAGGCGAATAACGGCCTCGCGGGTTGGCGCCCGTCGACCAGCCTCGAGCCGGCTGACGTAGCTGTGGTCAAATCCTGCAAGTTGCGCAAGGCGACTTTGCGAAACGCGAGCCGCCTCGCGGTACTCACGCAGCAGTGCAGCGAACGAGCGTGTCACCGTCTGCATCGACCTCACCTTTCGCTACGAGCGAACCGTGCCCCTCTGACACCACTATCGTAGCACGATCGTGCCAATAAGTCAACCCTTGTCCTGTTTGTCCACAGTGTATTGCCTTCAAGGCACAATTTGCCGAAATATTCCGTGTCTGCGGGTATTACTTGCGCAATCGCCAAGCGAAGGGTATTGGCACCGTGGCAGTTTAGTGATGATCACGCGTACCTTGCTTTTTGCACGACACGAGAAGAAAACAAGCGCGTCGAAGTACAGAATAGCACGCGATTACGCACAGGAAATGTCCGTTATTCACAGACGCTAGGGAATACGCGTGAGTTGTAGCGTGTTATTTGAATTATTGCGCAGGACTGAGAAGAAACGTGCGGAAACACTGGTGTGAGCACTGCGGACAAAACGTCGGGAAGGAGTAGACGGGATAAGCACAAACACAAGCAACAGAGAAGGTTGAAAGAACGCCAGCAGTCCAGAATAGGCAGTAGTCGTGGTCACCGATATCGCTACCCCATTTGCGATGTTTCATATCACATGCACCACTCCACCCGGGCATGTGCGGCTGTGCTGCCGGATCGCAGAGGCGAGGGAAAACAGTGTTATACTCCGGCGGGAAGGATTGGAGATGGCTGAAGGTCCACCACTGACAGCATGGCCGATTGGCGAGTTATCAGCCCACATAGCAAAGCGCCAAACAGCACTCGGCGGAGGCGTTGCAGCGGCCATTGCAGCAAGTCTGGCAGCAGCCTTAGTCGAAAAGGTTGCACATGTTGAACAACGTCGGAATCAACTGAACGCCGCATTACTTGAGCATCTGGCGAGTACCGCCGCATCAATCAGAGTTGAGGCATTACGATACGCGGAACAAGATGCTCAGTCCTTGCGTGTATTGCTCGGCGTGCTCCGTAAGCAGGCTGATCACCCTCCCGCGATTGCTCAAGCAGCCCATGCAGCGGTTGCTGCTCCGCTCGCTGTTGCCGAAGCGAGTGTGCTGATCCTGACACTGGGAGAAGCACTGCGGCAATACAGCTCACCGTTTACACGCAGTGACGTGACGGCCGCTCTGGCTTTAGCCCATGCTGCTTTCGAAGCAGCTAAAGCGATGGTTGAAGCAAATCTTGCCCTTTTGAGCGACGAAGAGGCTGGTGCGATACGCGAGCGCTTGCAGGCACTCGGCAAACAGCGGGATGCAATCAGGGATCGTCAGTCAGTACCGGAAGGTAACGCGAACGCGTTGGCATGATGTGAAAGGGTAAGCATGAGTGCAAGCCAACTCGATGGGAGACCAATTGCACGCAAAATAATCCAAGTGATGCGAGAGGAATTTTCTGAATTAATCAAGCAAGGATTGACAATTGCTTTAGTTCATGCTGGTGATCCCTCAGCACTTGCCTATGCCCGCGCAATTACTCGGACCTTTACCGCCTTGTCCATCGCTGTCGTCAGCACGCCCGTTGATGAACAGTGCTCACCGGATACCTTTATGCAATGCATTGAGCAACTGAACCATGACCCTGCGATTACGGCTGTACTCGTTCTTCAGCCGTTGCCGGCTCGCCTCCCGCGCGCATTACCCTCGCAGATCCTTTCCCCCCACAAAGACGTCGATGGGATCACGCCCTTTCACCAGGGACAGCTGGCACTTGGCGAACCAACCATTATCCCAAGCACTCCTCTTGGTGCGCTTGCCCTTCTTCGTTCGTATGACATACCACTACGCGGCCGACACGCAGTTGTCGTTGGACGAAGCACCACCGTTGGACGACCACTCAGTTTGCTGCTGCTGACCCAAGACGCAACCGTCACGGTCTGCCACCGACAAACATCTAATCTTTCACAGATTACGCAGCAAGCTGACGTTTTGCTCGTTGCGGCTGGAGTCCCTAAGCTGATTACCCCTGAGCATATCCGAGATGGAGCAGTCGTCGTTGACTTCGGCATCCATCCACATGGTCGTCACGTTGTTGGTGATGTCGACCCTGCAGTTGCACAACGAGCAGCTGCTCTCACCCCTGTTCCTGGCGGGACGGGTCCGCTTACGACCGTAGCGCTCGCTTACAATTTCTTCCGGCTTGCTGCATGGCAGCGAACTGGTTCGCTGCCGACGCATGATCGTCTTGCCTGGTTTATTCCGTAGCGACTCCGGACGCCCACGGAGCACTGACGAGCAACCAGCATGAATAGCGAGAGAGACAAGCGATGGATGAGTTTACTGCTTCACTGATTCGGGCATTTGCTTTCTGGTTGCCGGCTGGTACACTCGGCCCGTTCCTCGTAAGCTTGCGGACCCACGCTTCATTCCAGCAGGCCATCATTGAGGCAACGCTGTTTGCGCTCTTCGGCTTACTCTTCTATCCAACGCTTCTCGCCATGTTGCTTGTTCGTTATGTTAAGCCAGTGCCCGTTGAACCCATCGTCGGCGTCAGCTTTGTCCTCGCGACGTTCTCTGTCATTGGTCTCCGCCGCTATTGGCAATCATTGCAGCGTCCGCGTCGCTGAATGATCGACAGGGTTATTGGCGTGGTCCTGGGTTATCTGCTGGCCGGGCTGCTGGACAAGCTGAGCAAGCACGTCGTGATCAACGACTCCCCAGCCTTCGGTGCTCCGCACGAGCACTGCAACAGCGCGGCTATCCCATAACGCAACGCAAACTTCAGCAAGTGACGCCTCATCCGATACGTCAATCCATTGGGAAGGCGAAAGCGGTTCACACAAGCGAAGCGTTACGGTATAAAAAGAACGAAGGGCAGGAGGCACACGAAGCAGTCGAAATGAGGGCTGCCCTGGTTGACCAATCACTGCATAGCCCACACCGCGTGGCAGAAGCTGATCAAGATTCTCGTCGCTTGCAACCTGCACTGCCCGTGTAGCAACTGCAATCGCCGGCGTATCCCAGCCAATAAGCGAAACCGCGGCTTGTTGTTCAGCCAGTGGCAACGTTCGCCAGAGTGCAAATGACGCCCAGGCCAGCCAGCATCCGGCAAGAGCTAGCATTCCTCCCCGTTGGACAAGGACGAGACTACCAGTGAACCAAAGTAGCGCAATCGCGAGCGTGCGAACTCGAGCAGGAAATGGAGGCGAACACCGAGGACGAAGTTCCCCCCGGAGGAGGGCAAGGACGAAGGCGAAGAGGCGATCGCCATCTGTGCCTAAAGCAGGAAAGAAATTGAGGAGACCAACGAGCGCACTTGCAAGCGCGAGAAAGGTCATACCTTGCGATAGTGGCTGGATCCCAGCCCAGAGAGTTATTGTCGCAACTGATGCAACGAGCAGTGAACCGCATGGGCCAGCGAGCACTTCAGCTATGGTGCCAAGCCGGTAATCATATCGGACCAGATGCCCGATCTCCCCGATGGGACTCCACCGCCACGCAGAGAGAGCAACGATATGCAAAACGCGAGCAACCAAGATGTGTGCATAACGATGGATAAGCAAACTGACAAGCCAGGCCCAACTTGTCAGGATGACAGCTGGCCCAATTGGCCGATGCTGCCACTGTGCCCACGTTGCCGTTAGGAGTAACAGTGGGAAAATCGCACCAACGAGCGAGAGGAGACGGGCGCGCCACAGAGCGTGCAGCGGAGATCCCACACGGATGCCTCCTCGCTGGCACAGCCCAGCGTCTGATCAGGACGCTGGATCGATTGATTACAGTCGCTGGTAATCTTCAAGCGGGACGACAAAGACCGTAGCAGCAGCGGGTTGCACAGTTCCCTTCGGTCCTTCTTGCTTCGGCGGGGTTGTAACATGGTGACGAATAACGTCGATGACGGTGTCAACATGAGAATCCTCAACTCCAATAAGTAAAGTCGTGTTACCTCGGCGAAGGAAACCGCCGGTACTTGCTAACCGTGTGGCACGAAAATCCTGTGCAAGCAGTGCTTCAAGGACAGCATCAGCATCCTCATTCTGCACCACGACAATAATGAGCTTCATCCCCACTCCAGTTCCTTCTCCGCTCAACCCGCCCCGGCGAGTATAGTGTGCCACGCAATTACTGGTCAAGGTGACGGGACTTCACCCCATCTCCTTGCGCACGTCGGGCATCGAGATAGTTTTGCAGTAAGAGCGCGGCAGCAACCGCGTCAATGACCTGACGTCGCCGTTCTCTTCGCTGGCCACTTGCAATGAGTGCACGCTCAGCCTGGGCAGTTGTGAGCCATTCATCCCATAAGACAATTGGACAAGCAATGTGCTCGCGTAACTGGGAGACGAATGCTCGGACAGTCTTCGCTTGGGTTCCTTCGCCGCCCCGCAGTTGACGCGGTAAACCAACAACAAGCCCAACCGCCTGGTATTGGTCGACAAGCTGGGCAAGAGCAGCAAACGGATCATTCCGTCGAGCATCGATGACCATCAAAGGACTCGCGACAAGTCCCAACTCATCGCTGATCGCAACGCCGATATACCGCTCCCCTACATCAAGGCCGAGGTATCGTTCGCTCATGATCCACCAAGGTCTTCACGGACCACAATCGAAACGTGGGAAGCGATATCGGGGATACGCTGCGGAGCCCATCGCGGTGATACAGCCACAGACACATCAGCAACACCTGGTAATGTTTGCACAACTGTTTGAGCCTCAGCGAGAGATTTCCCGAGTACGCGTTGTCGTATCTCGTTGATCTCAGCGGCGGAAATAACTTTGCGGGCCTGCGCATGCCCCGAGATCTTCCAAGCCAACTGTGTGCCAGGCATCGGTTCAGGATCAGTAAACGCGACCGTTCTCCCTAGCAGGACAACGTCGGTTTTCGCATTAGCGACAAGTCGTTTTCCAAGCTCCTCGCGCGCTTGTTGGTGGAGCGCATCAAAGTCAACCGCCGCCGCTTTCACCGTCATTTGTGCCACAAGTGTCACGCGATCGCTGACATCGCCAACTTTATGGTCATAGGAAAGCTGGACGTCACCGCGCTGCAGGGAGCCATCAAGTAAGCGCTCATGCGGCTGGAGCGCTCGTGCAATTGCGCCATCGACTTGCGCTTGCAGTTGGGCTGTTGCTTGATCGCGCAGGGCATCAAGGTCAGCTTGGGTGACAACCGGCTCTTTTCGCACCGTTCCCCCCGTAATTGGACGTTGATTGTTGTAGAAAATTCCGTTGTCAAGCTGACCTGAAACCACGCCAGCATCGGCGTTCCCATCTGGGCCGGCGGTAGTCGCCACGACGTGTCCGAGTGCTGAGCCAAAGGAGAGCGAGCCAAACGGATCGGCTGCCGCAATCGAAACGCCTTCAACGAGGCGATAAGATTTGCCGTTTCGTCCTTTCAGGACAGTACCCGCAGGGATGGTAACCGCTTGCGGATACGGATTGACAAACATGACTGTGCCCTCTGCAGCTTTGTCAGGCACAGTACGCTCTCCTGACGCTTGCCGGGCCACGGTCGCAGTTAATGTCTGCTCGATCAGACGCGGCTGGACAGCATAATCAAGGCCGGAAGCGCTTCCCTGCACACCGTACGTTAGTGTCGCATTTAAATCGATGATTTGCGGGGTAACAACAAGTGTGGCACGCGGGACAAAGAGCAAGGCGACCATTGCCGCGATGCCGCCGCCAATCAACAGGAACCCGAGCAACCCAACCACCAGCGTCCAGCGTCGCAGCGCCAGGCGTTGTTGCCGCGGCCGAGCGGTATGCGCTTGCTCTGCTTCCCGGACAGGAACAGTCTTGGGCGAAGCTACCGCTGTACGCTGCGGACTTTCGGGTGCAAGGACAACGGTACCAGTTGGGGAAACAAACATTGTCGGCTCCGGTGGACGAGCCGGACGATACGTCGCAAGTGATGCAGTCTCTTGGTCGCGTTCACCATCGGGAAGATCGAGCGCACCATTTTCCTCGTAGGTTGTAAGGGCAAAAGGTAAGCCAACGAGCTGAGCCAAGCTTCGACGGCGAACGTCCTCAGGATCAAGAACGAGCACACAGGCAAGTTGCCGTTCACGCGCTTGGGCTGCGAGTCGACGGAAGTCGGTCGCATCGCGAAGCGCTTGGCTTCCTCGCGGAATCCGGAGTTCAATGGTGATGGGGCGGCTGTCAGCACCGGCTGTGTGCTCAAGCAACTCCTGCAGTTGCTGGCCAGAGGCAATTGTTCGCCGGAGCACCCCCGATGCCGCCATGCCTGCCTCCACTTCGCTTAGCCCGTTTGTGTCAGCTGGAGCTGCCGGACCGCTTCGTCACGGGCGACGCGCAATGCTGCACGCAGTTGGTTGACGTCGACGCCACCACCTTGCGCAATTTCCGGCCGACCGCCACCTCGACCGCCAATGAGCGGAGCCGCCGCACGAATCACATCCCCAGCATTCGCTCCACGCCGCACCGCATCACGGGTCGCCATGGCAAGGAGCGTTGGCCGACCTTCAATCGCGCTCCCGAGAATCACGACCCCGCTGCCAATCCGCTCCCGCAAGCGATCACCGATTGTTCGCAGAACCTCAACACTTGGCGCTTCTACTTCAAGACTCACGACCTTCATGCCGTCGACCGAGACCGCATCGGTGAGAGCCTGGCTTGCTCGTTCAGTCGCAAGCTCAGCCTGCAATCGCTGGATACTCCGTTCAAGCTCACGCAAGCGTGACTGCATTTCTTCGACGTGCTGAGGTAACTGCTCAACCGGAACATGCAATTGCTGCGAAAGTGTCGAAGAAACGTGGCGCAGTTGCCAGGCAAGCTCAACACTACGCGTCCCCGTCACTGCCTCAATGCGGCGAACACCGCTCGCAACACTTGACTCATCGGTAATCAAAAACAGGCCGATTTCACCGGTACGCGCAACGTGCGTACCGCCACAAAGCTCTTTGCTAAATCCCGGAATGGAAACTACTCGTACTGTGTCACCGTACTTCTCACCAAAGAGTGCAATAGCACCCTCAGCGATGGCCTCGCGATAGGGTTTGTAGGCAATGTCAACGGGGAGATCGCGCAGAATTTCCTCATTCACTCTACGAGTAATGGCATAGAGTTGTTCTTCGGTCAGAGCCGTCGGATGGGTAAAGTCGAACCGTAGCCGGTCAGGGGCAACGAGCGAACCAGCCTGCTGCGCATGCTCACCAAGCACCTGCTTGAGTGCCGCATGGAGCAAGTGCGTTGCCGTATGGTTCCGACGAATGGCAGCGCGGCGTTCACCATCGACAATCGCACGTGCCCGTTGTCCAACCTGCAAGAATCCTTCGCGGACCACAGCACGATGGACAATTAGCTCGGGCGTCGGTCGCTGGGTGTCCAGTACCTCCGCGATGCCAGTTGACGTCTCGATGCGACCCGTATCACCAACTTGACCGCCGGCTTCGCCGTAAAACGGGGTACGATCGAGGATGACCTCGATTTCTTGCCCTGCCTCGGCTTCTGTCAACGCCTCATTGAGCGATAGCAAGCCGCGAATCGTCGCTTCGCTCTCAAGCTCGGTATATCCGGTGAAGACGGTCGGTTCTGCGCTGAACTGTGCATAGAGTGCAGCCCGTTCACGGACAGTGTCAGCGAAGCGACCAGCGCTTGCGCGGCTCTGCACCCGCTGATGCTCAAGTGCTGCATCAAAGCCAGCGCGATCAACGGTCAGACCAGCTTCACGTGCAAGTTCGGCAGTCAATTCCAACGGAAAGCCGAAGGTATCGTAGAGGCGAAACGCTTCATCACCGGGAATAACCGTTTCCCCAGAGCGCTGCAGCTGGTCGACAAGGGCTTCAAAGCGGGCAATCCCTGCTGCCAGTGTCCGTTGGAACAGGGCTTCTTCGTGGCTAATGACACGATGAATTCGCTCGCGTTGCTCAACGAGTTCAGGATAATAGGGAGAGAAGTGCGCGATGACGACGTCAGCAATATCGGCAAGGAACGGCCCCTCAAGTCCAAGCAAACGGCCATGCCGAATTGCACGGCGCAAGACACGGCGCAGAACATACCCGCGGCCCTCGTTCCCAGGAAAGACACCGTCACCGATCAAAAACGTGACGCCACGGGCATGATCAGCAATAACGCGCAATGACCGGTCATACCGGGGATTTTGCTTGTACTGGACGCCCGCTTTTTCAGCTGCTGCTTGAAGAATCGGGAAAAAGAGGTCCGTCTCAAAAACGGAACCCACACCTTGTAAGATCATGGCAATGCGCTCAAGGCCCATGCCGGTGTCGATGTTCTTTTTCGGCAGAGGGCGTTGTGATCCATCGGGTTCCTTATAAAACTCCATGAAGACCAAGTTCCACGTCTCGAGAAATCGCCCGCAGGAGCAACCAGGGCGACAATCTGGGCGTCCACAGCCAAATGCCGGACCGCGGTCGTAATGGATTTCTGAATCTGGCCCATTGGGGCCCGTATTCCCAACGGGCCCCCACCAGTTATCTTCAAGTTTGGTGATACGCTCCTCTGGGACCTTGATCGTGTCTCGCCAATAGGCATAGGAAAATGCATCATCGGGATGCACCGTAGGATACCAGCGGTCAGCTGGTATCCCTAAACGCTCGGTAAGGAATTCCCATGCCCACGATATCGCCTCAGCCTTGAAGTAATCGCCAACGGAGAAGTTACCGAGCATTTCAAAGAACGTCAGATGACTTTCATCGCCAACTTCGTCGATATCGACGGTACGGAAGCACTTCTGAATCGACGTTAAGCGAGTATGGGGAGGCTTTTCAAGGCCTAGGAAATAGGGAACCATCTGCTGCATGCCAGCTGTGGTCAGCAGGACCGTTGGGTCACTTGGGATTAGCGATGAGCTTGGTACGTGCACATGTCCACGTTCGGCAAAAAATTCAATGAAGTGCTTCCGGATCTCACTGCTCTTCATCGGTGCAACTACTCCTCGCTCTGGCTCTTGGACGGAAAACGCTTGGCGATCACGTTCTTCTCTCGCCTGTCAACAGCATCGAATTCTACTGGCGGCCAACGCTGTTCGCTATCGAGCCAGAGCACCTTGTGTACGTACACAGTATGACAGAAGCCTGGCGTGACGTCAATGCTGTCACGGAGCGGATGGGGATTGTAGGATCGGAAAGGTTGGGGGAAGAAGCCGGGCGCGCTCTCGGTCACGAATGGCCCAATAGGAAGAGATATGGGAGGGGATGGACACCAGCGGAGAAGCAACCCAGACATTTTTTGCCCTCTTGCTTGTGCTGAGCCTTGGGCTTGCTGGGGGCACACTCGCTCGCCTTGCCCGCCAGCCAGTTCTTGCTGGCTATATTGTGGCTGGCATCATCCTCGGCATCGTACAACATACCTTCCACCTTGTTGCGGAATCGGAAACGGTTCAGGCCTTCGCTGATCTTGGAGTCACATTCCTCATGTTCTCGCTCGGTGCACATTTTTCATTGCAAGAACTCTTCGAACTTCGTCGCATCGTCCTCCGGGCGGGCATACCCCAAGTCATCGGCACCGCTGTTCTGACAAGTCTTGTGATCATAGCCTTGGGCAGGCCAGTTGAGCAGGCAATCTTTTTTGGCGAAGTCGTCGCGTTATCAAGTTCCATCGTCGCGTTAAGCGTGTTAGAGGACCGTCAGGCTCTTGGCGAGGCATACGCCCGCCTCGTGCTTGGCATTGGTCTTGCCCAAGACCTTCTTGTCGTTCCCCTCCTTGCCATGCTTTCCGCATTGAGTCACGGAGAAACGTGGCAAGCAGCATTTCTTGGCATTGTGCGCTCACTCAGCATTGCGCTGGTTATGCTGGTCGTTCTGCTCGTCCTTGGTACGCGCATCATCCCGAGGATGCTGTATCAGGTTGCCCGACTTAGCTCACGCGAGCTTTTTCTCATTACTCTCATCGCCCTTGCGTTTGCCATCGCGCTCGCGGCTCAAGGCGCAGGCCTGTCCCTGGCACTTGGCGCATTTCTGGCCGGCGTTGCCATTTCCGAATCAGAATTTGCGGCTCACGCGCTCGGTGAGATCACTCCATTACGGGATGTCTTCAGCGTACTCTTCTTCGCCGGGCTTGGTCTGCTCTTCGATCCACACGCGATCACCACTGACTGGCAACTATTTCTTACCTTGCTTGGAATGACGATCCTCGGCAAATTGGCGGTGACAAGCGGACTTCTTACCCGTCTGGGCTATCCTCCTGAGGTCGCAGTACAAGCAACGATTCCGCTTCTCCAAATTGGTGAGTTTTCGTTTGTGCTAGTCCTTCAAGCTGAAGCGCTTGGAGTGGTGCCGTCTACTGCTGGCAAAACAGTGATTGCTGTGGTCATCGTGTCAACACTGCTTACCTCACCACTTGCGACGCTTGCACCGCATCTGGTGCCTTCTCTTTCGCGCCTCCTTGCTCCGCTTGCTCGTCCAACTCCGTCGCTTCTTCCTGATCGACCTGCGCCACCGTTACGCGGCCACACGATTGTCGCAGGATTTGGTCGAACTGGACGCGAGCTTGTCCGAGCACTGGAACGGCGGCACTTTCGCTACATTATTGTTGATCGCGATGCCGACCTTGTACGACAACTGCGGCAACGAAATCTCCCGGTTATTTACGGTGATATCGCGAATCCGGAAGTTCTTCGCGCAGCTCATATTGAACAGGCCCGCGTGCTTGCGCTTGCGATTCCCGATGCCTTTGCAGCTGAACGCGCCATTCGGCTAGCTCGCAGCATGAATCCCGTTCTTGACATTATCGTTCGCGCCGACCGGAGGGCCGATGTCCGCCGATTTGCCGAAGCTGGTGCAACTGAAGTAGTCCACCCAAGCTTCGAAGCTGGACTCGAGATGGTTCGCCATACGCTTCGGCGCTTTGGGGTAAGCATGCAAGAAATTCAAGCCCAACTTTCAGCCCGGCGAATTGACTACTATGAAGAAAGCACGCAAGCCGATCAATAGCCGCTTGCTCACAAAGCATCTGGCTCGGTATACTATCTGATGCGAGCGCACGTGGTGCGCGATTATGCCGAAGTGGCGGAACTGGCAGACGCGCTACGTTCAGGGCGTAGTGGGGGCAACCCCGTGGGAGTTCAAATCTCCCCTTCGGCACCACCGGCCCGGGTTTCACCCGTGGGCGGCGCTGAGCAGGGTGGTCGCTGGCCGATTTGGCCAGAGGAAAGTCCGAGCTGCGCAGAGCAGGGTGCCCGGCGTAAGCCGGGGCAGCGGTGGCCGGTGACGCTGACAGTCCAGATTGGCACACAGCACCTGTGCTGTGTGAGAGCAACAGAGACGATGACCGGGCTGTGCCCGGGGTGAAAAGGGCAATCCTCCCCGCAGCAATCTCCGAGTGGGCCGCTTGGAGGTGGCTCGCCGAGGCCCGAGGATGAGAGCAGCCGCTGAGGTGACGAGGCGGCCGTCCACATGGCAGAATCCCTGTGGGCGAGAGAGATGACCACCACGAACAGAACTCGGCTTACTCGCTCAGCGTCGCCCTTTTCATTGTTGTGGTGCCTCTAGCTCAACGGCAGAGCGCTGGTCTGTGGAACCAGTGGTTACGGGTTCGAATCCCGTGAGGCACCCTCGCGATTGGACGGCTGTGTTTGCAGCAGCCGTCCAATTCGTTCCTTACGGACTATCGTAGCCGCCGAAGAGGAGCACGCATGCCGCCTGTACCCCAGTCCACATCACGGCGGCCCACTCAGCGAAAATCGGCGACGAATCATCGCCCGGTTCGTCTCCTTGTTAGTGCCATGATTGGCTTTGCGCTCCTCTTCGTCAGCGTGAGTAGCGCGCTTCTGCTGGAATGTCAGTCTCGAGAGCAAACGAATCAGACAGTTGCGCTACCCGAAGTGACGCCGGGAGCAGAAGAGGCACGACTTCGTGCCCAGCTGACGGCTCAGCCGGATGATCTTGCAACGATCCTTGCCCTCGCTGATGTACTCACCAACAGTGGCCGTTATGAGGAGGCAACCGAACTCTACTCCAAAGCGATCACACTCCAACCGAATGACCCTCGTATTCGCCTCGCCTTCGGTCGAATGCTGCTCCTTGCTGGGCGATACGCTGACGCGCAAGCAGAGCTACAAATCGCAGCAGCACTCGCTCCGCACGATCCAGCGCCATACTATTTCCTCGGGCAATTAGCCGAGCAAGAACCTGAACCGAATATTGCTCAAGCCAAAGCAGCATATGCAACGGCTGTGGCCCGGGATCCATCGAGTCCCTATGCGCGATTAGCCCAAGAACGTCTCAAGGCCTTGCAAGCGACTCCGACTCCAGCGCCATAACGCTGGTATCATGGCAGTATGGAAGGAGCAGCGATGGACAGGTCAGAAGCAAGCACACCACTTCCGGCTGAATTACTCGAAATCCTTGCTTGTCCTGCGTGTAAAGCACCAGTTCGCCAGGAAGGCAACCGCATCGTTTGCACCCGCTGTGGACGGCGCTATCCGATCGAAGATGATATCCCTATTTTGTTAATCGATGCGGCAGAGCTTCCGCCACAGCCGATGGCACCATCATCGTGAACTTCTGTTGACAAATACTATCCTTGTAGTGATCGTTCGAACTGTGATGTCACACGAAGCGAAGGAACCGATGGAAACGCGTATCGTCTCAGGCCGCCAACGCGATGAAGAGCAATCGCTTGAGCAGAGCGTGCGGCCACGGCGACTTGCTGAGTACATTGGGCAAGACCAAATTAAAGAGAGCTTAAGCATCGCTATTCGGGCAGCCCAAGAGCGTGGAGAGCCACTTGACCATGTGCTGTTCTACGGGCCACCCGGACTGGGCAAAACAACCCTCGCTGGTATCATTGCAGCTGAAATGGGCGTTAACTTACGGATTACAACTGGCCCGGCAATTGAACGTCCGGGGGATCTGGTCTCAATCTTGACCAATCTTCGCCCAGGTGACGTGTTGTTTATCGACGAAATTCACCGTCTCAATCGACTTGTTGAAGAAGTCCTGTACCCAGCGATGGAGGATTTTGCTGTTGATATCGTGATTGGCAAAGGACCAAGTGCGCGCAGCATGCGCTTAACGCTGCCGCGCTTTACCCTGGTTGGCGCGACAACGAGGCTGGCGCTGCTCACCTCGCCGCTCCGCGATCGCTTTGGAGCTATCTACCGCCTTGACTTCTACCCGGTTGAAGCGCTCGTTCAGATTCTTGACCGCGCAGCGCAGATTTTTCATATCGACCTTACACCAGACGGTGCACGAGAAATTGCCCGGCGTTCTCGAGGCACACCCCGCATTGCTCTCCGGTTGCTTCGCCGGGTTCGCGATTACGCCCAAGTCCGGGCAAACGGACAAATCACGCAGCACGTTGCACAAGAAGCACTCCGCCTCCTCGCAATTGATGCCCAAGGGCTTGATGAAGTCGATCGCCACATCCTCCGCACGATCATCGAAAAGTTTGATGGTGGTCCAGTTGGCATTCAGACGCTTGCCGCTGCAACAAGTGAAGAAATTGACACGATTATGGATGTCTACGAACCATATCTCCTGCAACTTGGGTTCATTCAACGTACCCCGCGAGGGCGTATTGCGACGCGACGAGCCTATAGCCATCTGGGGATACCGTATCCCGCCGAGCGTGAGGCAGTTCAAGCTGCGTTGTTCGCGCTTGACAATGAGCGTGAAGGAGCTGATCCTGAACAATGACTGAGCCACGAGCTGATGAACCAATTCGCATGGAAGACTATGATTACGAACTTCCCCCTGAACTCATCGCGCAGGAACCCATCGAACCACGCGATGCAGCTCGACTAATGGTCATTGAGCGCAAAACCGGAACAATTCAGCATCGCCGATTTTGGGAAATTGGCCAATTTCTCAATGCTGGTGATTTGCTTGTCGTGAATGATTCGCGAGTGCTTCCTGCGCGGCTCTACGGTCAACGAGCAACCGGTGGCAAAGTCGAAATCCTGCTGCTCCATGTCGGCGAACGCCTCGAAGAATGGGAAGCACTCGCACGGCCGGCGCGGCGTCTGCGCCCTGGCGAAATCATTACCATCTTCCCACGTGAAGAGAGTACAGCTGAGCCGCAGCCAATCCGTATTCTGGAAAACCTCGGCGGCGGCCGCGTTCGCGTTGAGTTTTCTCGCTCGCTTATTGATCGGCTCGAAGCGTACGGGCATGTGCCATTGCCGCCATATATTCATCAACCGCTCCGCGATCCAGAGCGATACCAGACGGTGTACGCCCAGCATCCCGGTTCCGTTGCAGCACCAACTGCAGGCCTCCACTTCACACCGCGACTCCTAGAGCAACTGCAAGCGCAGGGAGTTGGACTGGCACGGGTGACGCTACATGTCGCACTCGGCACGTTCAAGCCGGTGCATGTCGAAGATGCACGGCAGCATGAGATGCACGCAGAATGGTATCGGGTACCAAGTGAAACACTGGCAGCGATTCGCACTGCGAAAGCGAGTGGGCACCGGGTCGTTGCTGTCGGTACGACATCGGCACGAACACTCGAATCTATTGCAGAGCGGATCGGCGAAACCAGAGACATTGCCGGATGGGCCTCGCTTTATATTTACCCGGGATATCAGTGGCGTGTTGTGGACGCGCTCATTACGAATTTCCACTTGCCACGCAGCACGTTGATGTTGCTTGTCAGCAGTTTTGCTGGGAGAGAACTCATCCTTCGAGCTTATCGGGAAGCGGTTGCTGAACGTTATCGGTTCTATAGCTTTGGCGATGCCATGCTCATTCTCTAAAGCCTCAGCATCGAGTAAGATCGTACCGAGCAGGCGCAGGCAGACGACGCGGCATCGCAAGTTTCACGCGACAACCACCCCATATTGAGGGTGAATGTGATGTCGGGCAGGGAGTAGGGAGAGGAGCAGATCAATGGCACGGTCAACCGTGCTTGATGCCGCAGGAGTCCATCCAGCGCTTGTCCACCTTGGCCAAACCCACCGTAACCTTTCGCCAGCACAGCTTTATGAGCACGCTATCCATCGGGGCGAAGCCCAGCTTTCCACCGATGGAACTCTCGTCTGCTTGACAGGCACACGAACAGGTCGTTCGCCCAAAGACAAGTTCCTCGTCGCGGACACGACGACGGCAGAAACGGTTTGGTGGGGCGGCAACCAAGCGATTGAACCCGAACGATTCCACGCGATTTTGCAGCGTGTCGCGGCTTACCTCCAGGGACGCGACGTGTTCGTTCAAGACCTTGTCGTCGGAGCAGATCCACACTACCGGCGAGTCGTACGCGTGGTAACAGAGTTCGCATGGCATAACCTTTTTGCCCACAACTTATTTATTCGGCCAGCAAGGCGAAGAAGGCAGCCAATCACACCAGACCTTACCGTGATTTGTGTCCCAAACTTCCGCGCCAACCCAACGATTGACGGTACCCGTTCAGAAGCGTTCATCCTCCTCAACCTCAGTGAAGGAATCATTCTGATTGGTGGCACCGCGTACGCAGGCGAAATCAAGAAATCCGTCTTTACGGCCATGAACTATTACCTCCCCCAGCAGGGGGTGCTCAGCATGCACTGTTCCGCGAACGTCGGGCCTACCGGCAACGATACTGCCCTCTTCTTCGGCCTCTCAGGGACAGGAAAAACCTCGCTTTCAACTGATCCGCAGCGACCAATGGTTGGTGATGACGAACACGGATGGTCAGATTCCGGGATTTTCAATCTCGAAGGTGGCTGCTACGCGAAAACGATTCGCATTCGGGAGGAATCCGAGCCAGTCATCTATGCTGCCGCCCGACGCTTTGGAACAGTGCTTGAGAACGTTGTCCTTGATCCAGACTCGCGCCAAGTCGATTTCGATAGTGACGCAATTACCGAGAATACCCGCGCCGCCTATCCCATTGAGTTTGTCCAACCGCATGTACCAGGCGGACAAGCACCACACCCCCGGACGATTTTCTTCCTGACGGCTGATGCCTTTGGGGTGCTGCCGCCGATTAGCCAGCTTACTGAAGAACAAGCCCTCTACTATTTCCTTTCTGGATACACAGCGAAAGTTGCAGGAACAGAAGTTGGCTTAACTGCTCCTCAGGCAACGTTTAGCACCTGTTTCGGCGCACCATTCTTAGCCCTCCCCCCGGCGGTGTATGCGCAGCAACTCGGCGAACGCATTCGCCGGCATGGTGCAACAGTCTGGCTTGTCAATACGGGATGGACTGGCGGACCCTATGGCATCGGGCAGCGCATCCCGATTGCCTATACACGTGCGATGATCCACGCCGTTCTCCAAGGCGAGCTTGACACAGTGCCAAAGCATGAACATCCAGTTTTTCGTGTCCTGGTTCCAGAGCACTGCCCTGGAGTACCTTCCCACCTCCTCGATCCACGGGCGACGTGGGAAGCAGCCGAGGCTTATGACCGACAAGCCCAAGCTCTTGCCCACATGTTTCAGGAAAACTTCCGGCAATTTGCGGGGACCGTGGATCCTGAGATTAGCACAGCGGGCCCTGTTCTCGGTGCATGAATCACAATGGTCGTCCTGCTGCTTGTTCGCCACGGTGAGACGGTCGCCAACAGCGAACGGCGCATCCAAGGGCAACTCGATGAGCCGCTCAGCCCCACTGGCCGGGCACAGGCCATGGCGTTAGCTGAGCGGCTCGCAGCTGTTACCCTTCACCGCTGTATTGCAAGCGACCTCTCGCGCGCTGTCGAAACGGCTGCGTTGCTTACGCGCCCGCATCGTATCCCGGTCGAGCAAGATAGCCGCTTGCGCGAGATTCACTATGGCATTTTACAGGGGCGAACATTTGCCGAGGCACAGGAACTTGTTGGTCAAGACCGCTGGCCTGATCGAACGCGGGTACCAGCTGCGATCCGAGCGAATCCACCTGGCGGGGAATCAGAACAGGCAGTGATCGCTCGTCTTCAGTCCTTTCTGCATGATCTGCAGCAGACGATCGCAAGTGCTCCGAATGACGAGATCATGTTGATCGTCGCCCATGGCGGATCACTTCGTTATCTTCTTTGTCTCCTTCTTGCACTCCCGGCTCGGGCAGCCGATGCCTTTCCCTTTGCGAATTGTGCGCTCACGTGTGTTCGCTGGCAGCCTGGGCAACCGGCTCAGTTGCTGACCCACAATGACTGCTGCCACCTTCACAATGGGAAAGCCGCCCAAGAACTCCTTGGGCGGCTCTGAACGCTGTGCTGTCGTCAACACGCACGCGTTACGCAGGGCGCCGCTGCAGTTCGCGATCTTGCCGCTGCAATGTGTTGATCAATTCCGAAGCCATCCGCCGATCGAGTTCTTCCAGAGAGCGGCCGTACAATTCACGTGCCCGCGCATCGAGATCTTCGTCAGAGATGCCAGCAGCCCGAGCAATAGTGCGCAGGTACGACATCTGGCGCTCGGTTGCGGCCTGGCCACGCCGGCCGACAGGGGAATCGACCACACGACGCTCGGCAGCGCCAAACTCAAAGTCAGGGCAGAACTGTGTGCCGTAGCCAAGGGCTGCGAGTGCACGGCCGAGCGCTTTCGTCTCGGCCTTTTCCAGGTAATCCTGGAAATCGTCGGCAGTTTCACTGCCCCATCCAGTCGCCGAACCGCCGCCAGGGATCTTCACGCGAGCGCGAAAGACCGCAACACCATCGCGATGCTCGACGAGCTCGGTGTCGATCTCCCCATCCGGATGCTCGGTTCGGAACCAGAGCAGACGCCACTTGACTTCCAGGTAGTCGCCACCGCCGACCTTGGTCAGGTACTTACTAGGATCAAATGCTGGACGTTCAGGTCGATCCATGAGAGAAACTCCTCTCAGAGTTGAACATCATTTCCAGATCAAGTGTAGCATATCAACCGATTGACGCCAATGGCGAGGCACTGGAGCGTCACGCACGTCATGCTATAATGCTGACAAAGAGTGTCCGTACACGAGAGGGGAGACGATCGTGCAGCTCACCTGCGACCAAGTTGAACTGCAAAAAGCATTGAGCCAAGTTAGTCGGGCTGTTGCGAAGAAATCGACCCTCCCAGTCTTAACAAACGTCCTCCTAGACGCCTATGAGGATACCCTGCAGCTGAGCGCGACTAACCTCGAAATTGCGATGACGATCAGCATCCCGGCTACGGTCGTTCAAGGGGGACAGTTAACCATTCGCGCTGATGTCTTTAGCGACTTTGTCAACACCCTGCCCAAAGATTCTATCTCCATGGAAACGACTGATCCGCTAACGCTTGCCATCAGCTGCGGCAAAGTGAAAGCCTCAATTAAAGGGCTTTCCCCCGATGATTTCCCTACACTGCCAACGTTTGGTGACCAGCAAGCAACAGCACGCATCCCCGGTGAATTGTTCAAAGAGATGGTTGGCCAAGTTTCATTTGCGGCAGCAACCGATGACAGTCGGCCTGTGCTTGCTGGTGTTTACCTTGAATTTCAAGGCACGACCGTGACTCTTGCGGCAGCTGACGGCTTTCGTCTCTCCGTGCGTGAAGCCGAACTCGACGAACCAGCAGCAGACAACCTCGCCGTCATCGTACCAGCCCGTTCCTTGAACGAACTGGCGCGCAGCGTCGATGATAGCGACGTTGTTGAACTACTCGTTACCCCAAGCCGCAGTCAACTACTCGCGCGCGTTGGCCGTCTCGAGTTCCTTACCCGTTTAATTGACGGACATTTCCCTGAATTCCGACAAATTATCCCGAAAACCTGGAACACCCGCGTCATTACTGGGCGGGATGACTTTTTCACGGCAGCTCGACGAGCCCGGATTTTTGCTCAGGCCAATAATGATGTAGTGCGCCTTCAGCTTGTGCCCGGTGATAGCGAACTCGACCCGGGACTGTTAATCGTTTCGGCCGAGGCAAGCGAGACAGGAGAAAATGAAGACCTGCTCACCGCCCGTGTCGAAGGCCCCAAAGCACAAATTGCCTTTAATGGACGCTATCTTCTTGAAATCCTTTCGGCTATCAAAACACCTGAAATCGCCTTTGAGATGACAACCCCAAACGCTGCTGGTGTCTTTCGTCCGGTCGGTGATAGTTCCTTTGTCCATGTGATTATGCCGATGGTGCTTGGCACACTCTAAAGCCAGATACCGTAATGCTCCAGGGATGCGTTGCGATCATTGTAATGATCGCAACGAGTTGGCATGCTTGACACAGCGCAACGCGCTGAGCGGAGGTAACCGTGTACCTCACCCACCTCCATTTGGAGGAGTTTCGTTGCTTTCACCGACTTGATCTCTCTCTTCCTCCGGAGGGGATTCGGCTGATCGGTCACAATGGAGCAGGGAAGACCTCAGTACTCGAAGCACTCTACGTGCTTGCCACCTTCCGCTCATTTCGCACAAGTACGGAACGGCAGCTTATTCATCGAGACAGTGGGCGCGACCTCGGGGTGCAGCCATACGCTCGCCTTGTCGCTCAGTTGCTGACTGAGGAAGGTGATCGCCAAACACTCGAAGTGACGATTACGATCGATGAAGACAGTGGTACAGCCCGCAAGCGTGCGAAGATCGACGGCACTCCGCGACGGGCAACTGATGCGGTTGGTACGCTGCGTGTTGTGTTGTTCTCCCCCGAAGATCTTGACCTTGTCCTCGGTTCACCTTCACTGCGACGGCGCTATCTCGACATCACCCTCTCCCAAATCGACCGGCTCTATCTCCAGGCGTTGAGTCGCTATCACCGCATTTTGGAACAACGGAATAGCTTACTCAAACATCTTGCTACGCACGGAAACAACAGCCGCACCCTAGCAGAACAACTTGCCTTTTGGGATGAGCAACTTGTCGTGCACGGGAGCTACATTATTGCCACGCGCATCCAGTACATAGCACAACTCTCGCGCGCTGCACAGCGTGCCTTTCGCGCGCTTAGCCGGAACCAGCAGGAGTTTTCACTTCGCTATCACGCATCGCTTCCGTTGCCACCGCCTGTTCTTGAGCAATTGAGTGTGCTGGATCGAGAAGACGCACAAGCAACACTTTCTCCGCGCTACAGCGCATTCTTACAGCAGATGCGGGCTGATGAACTTCGACGTGGCGTCACGCTCGCTGGGCCGCATCGGGATGACCTGCAATTTCTTCTCGCTGGCGAACCACTCGCCGACTACGGATCTCGTGGGATCCAGCGACTCGCAGTGGTTGCGACGAAACTTGCTGAAATTGAGCTCGTGTTCGCAGCGACACAAGAATATCCGGTTCTGCTGCTCGACGACGTGCTTTCCGAGCTTGATCCCATCAACCAAAACACTCTCCTCGAAGCACTCGCGCCCTTACCAGCGCAGCGCATTATTACCGCAGTCAGCAGTGCAGCCCTCAATCATCCGGCACTTGCCGCACTTCCCTGCTGGACTGTTACCGTCGATGCAGCCTCATCGCCACACCTTATCCAAGACGTTGTCGATATGCGGTAAGACGGCGCCATGAAAGGCCTGTGAATGCATGCACAATCCTCGTGACAGGACAAACAGTTACGGGTAGGATATAGGAGGTGGCCAGTTGGCCCCGTGGCTAGGCGGCGTCGTACGTGTAGTGAGGAGCGCGATGAAAAGCCAAGCAGTATGGCGATGGCTACGTCAAGCGTCCATCATTGGGGCGGTAGCCTTAGCAGCGGCAGGCTGCGGTGTCGTCGGGCGAGGGCCAGCGTCAACGGCGTTGCCGGCTGGCGACAACGCCAAGACCATCTGGGACATGTTTATCTGGATCTTTTGGATTTCCGTTCTCGTCTTCCTGGTTGTCGCAGTAGTGCTTACGATCGCCTTGATTCGCTTCCGCGAGCGGCCTGGCGAGACACGGTTACCCCGACAAATTCACGGGAATACCAGACTTGAAATTGCCTGGACGCTTGTCCCGGTAGTTATCCTCGCGGTGATTGCCGTGCCAACGATTTCCAACATCTTCGCGTTCGATCGTGATCCAGGCCCCAATGCCATTAAAGTGAAAGTCATTGGCCACCAGTGGTGGTGGGAGTTCCAGTATCCCGATTACAATATTGTTACCGCTGACGATCTTCATATCGTGGTGAACCGCCCAGTTCTGCTTGAAATGACCTCAGCCGATGTAATTCATAGCTTCTGGCCACCGGAACTCTCAGGGAAGCGTGATGCGATCCCAGGGAAAACCAATCTCTGGTCATTCACGCCGCTGAAGACTGGAGAATACCAAGGGCAATGCGCCCAATTCTGTGGCGACCAGCATGCGAATATGCGCTTCCGCGTTATTGTGCAAACACAGGAAGAATTCGATGCCTGGGTCAAGCAACAGCAACAGCCAGCGGCTGATGTCAGCAATAACCCCCTCGCAGTCAAAGGTCAGCAGATATTCTTTACGCCCAGTAATGGCTGCATCGGCTGCCACATGATCAATGGCACCCAGGCACAGGGTAAAGTTGGACCAAACCTGACGCACTTTGGGAGCCGTGATATCATTGCAGGTGGGATACTGACAAATACACCGGAAAACCTCAGTAAATGGCTGACTGACCCGCAAGCAGTCAAACCTGGAGCGAAGATGGTACTCCCGCGCAAGCTGACGCCGGATGAAGTGCAGGCCCTCGTCGCATACCTCGAGAGCCTAAAGTGAGGGGATGGAGGATTCCATGGTCGAGTCGGCAGTGAGACTCGAACGGGCCCATTACGGTCGGCGGTCGAAGATTGTTGAATGGATCACGACCGTTGACCATAAGAAGATTGGCATTCTTTACCTCTGGACAGCATTTGCTTTCCTGCTCATTGCGGGGTTACTCGCACTCATCATGCGAACGCAGCTTGCTGTACCGGAAAACAAGCTGCTAAGCCCACAAACCTACAACGAACTGTTCACCATGCACGGCACCATCATGATCTTTATGGCAGTGATGCCGCTGAATGCGGCGTTCTTCAACGTGCTTGTCCCACTCATGATCGGTGCTCGTGACGTTGCTTTCCCACGGCTTAATGCCTTCAGCTACTGGACCTTCGCGCTTGGCGGCATCTTGATGCTGAGTAGCTTCCTCTTTGGAGCAGTACCCAATGGCGGCTGGTTCGGCTATACGCCACTTACCAGCGATATTCGCTACACACCGGGGCTGCATATCGACTTTTGGGTTTTCGGCCTCCAGTTGCTCGGCATCGGCACGCTCGTGTCAGCGCTGAACTTCTTCGTCACGATTGTCAACATGCGAGCTCCGGGCATGAGCTTAATGCGCATGCCAGTCTTCGTCTGGATGACTTTGGTCACTTCCGTCCTCATCTTGCTTGCCTTCCCATCCCTGACTGTTGGTCTCTTCATGATCATGTTTGACCGGCTGTTTGGGACGAACTTCTTCAACCCAGCCGCTGGTGGCGATCCAGTCGTTTGGCAGCACCTGTTCTGGATCTTTGGCCATCCTGAGGTGTATATCCTCGTTCTGCCGCCAATGGGAATCATCTCCGAAATTCTGCCGACGTTTGCCCGAAAGCCACTCTTTGGCTACCCCTTCGTCGTCTTTGCCGGCATTGCGATCGCCTTCCTCTCGTTTGGTGTCTGGGCACATCACATGTTCACCGTTGGCCTGGGCACTGTTCCGAATGCAGTCTTTGCGACAACGACCATGCTGATCGCGATCCCGACCGGCGTCAAGATCTTCAACTGGCTTGGAACACTCTGGGGTGGATCAATTCGCTTCACGACAGCAGCACTGTATGCGATTGCCTTCATCCCGCTTTTCACGATTGGCGGCATCTCTGGTGTCATGCATGCCAGTGTGCCACTTGACTACCAGCAGCACGATACCTATTTCATTGTTGCCCACTTCCATTACGTACTTGGACTTGGCTCACTCACGGCCATTCTGGCGGGCATTTACTTCTGGTTCCCGAAGATGTTCGGACGGATGCTTGATGAACGGCTGGGCAAGATTCAATTCTGGGTCCAGATCATTGGTATGAACTTGACCTTCTTCCCCATGCACTTCCTCGGCATTGATGGGATGGAGCGGCGATACTACACATGGCCAGCTGGCTTCGGGTATGAGCCTTGGCACCTGATGGCGACCATCGGCGCCTATATCCAGGCTCTTGGTTTCTTGATCTTCCTTGTCAATGTCGTGAAGACCTTCCGCCAGCCAGCAACAGCACCAGCAGATCCGTGGGATGGCCGTACACTTGAGTGGTCTATTCCGTCGCCTCCTCCAGCCTACAACTTCGCGCGAATCCCAATCGTTCGTGGCCGTGAAGCGTGGTGGCTTGAGAAGTATGGAACCAGCCATCAGCCGACCCGCCGTCCACAACCAGCTACGCAGCCACCTATCGCTGGTGGTCAGCCTGACAGTGAGGCCCATCATGCAGAAGACGACGCACTCCTCATGATGCATCTGCCCAATCCATCGTGGATGCCGCTTATTACGTCAATCGGGTTGACAATTATGGCGGCCGGTGGGATTGTCTACCGAAGCGAGTCATTCCATAGTCTTGGATTCCCGGTGATCGGTATTGGCGCGGTCATTGTGTTAATTAGCTTGCTTGGTTGGGCGTTCGAGCCAATCCATGGTAGCCACGCCCCTGAGCATGCGTAAACACTTGGATTGGCAAACGGCACGTTGCAGGAGAGGAAGGAGTAACCCGTGAGCGGAACGGCAGTGAGCCACGCTCCGGAAGAACACGCGACAAACACCGGTATTTCAAATAACAAGCTCCTCATGTGGACCTTCCTGGCCTCCGACTGCATGTTCTTCGGTTCTCTCATTTGGGTCTACATGGCGTACCGTGGGCGGAGCGTACAGGGGCCGTATCCTCAGGATGTCCTCAACATCCCTTACACCTCGGTGAGCGCTGCAGTTCTGCTCCTGAGTAGTTTGGCCATGGTGCTCGCGCTTCACGGTATTCAGCACGGAAATATGCGCCGGTTTCGGGTTTGGCTCGCAGCAACTGCCGTTCTTGGCACGCTTTTCCTGGGCGGCCAATACTATGAGTTCACCGAGTTCTACCGCCACGGCCTGTCGCTGCAGCAAAATCTCTTTGGCACGACCTTCTTTGTCCTCACCGGATTTCACGGCACACACGTCGGTATTGGAGTGATCTGGCTGCTCATCTTGAATTTGATGTCGTTTTTTGGGAAGCTTACTCCAGCAAACGCTGAGCGCGTCGAGGTTGCTGGGCTCTATTGGCACTTTGTTGACATTGTCTGGATTGTCATCTTCACACTCGTGTACCTGATTCCATACTAGGGCTGTCCGGGCAGCAGGAAAGGCAAGGAAAGCAATGGCCAGCCGAGCGCCAGCATCAGCTACACAGTCGTCTCACCCAACGCAATTGACCTATGTGCGCGTTGCCGTAGTCCTCACGATTGTCACCGTCTTTGAAGTAGCAACCTATTACCTGCAACATGTTCTTGGACCAGTTATGATTCCGCTCTTGCTCACTCTCGCTGCTATAAAATTTGTCTTGGTTGTTGGATTTTACATGCATTTGAAATTCGATCCCCCACTGCTTCGCGGAGTCTTTGGCTGGGGGCTCTTCGTCGCGATGGCGATCATTGTAACGATGATTGCACTCTACAAGCTCTAGCAGCGTTGCAAGGAAGGAGCTTTCCTGACCGAACAGCCGCTGGCTTTTCCACGGCAAGATTCGTCAACGCGTCCGGCCTGGGACGCACACGTGGCTCGGGCCGGCGTTTCTCTGCCTAGTTCTAAAATATTTGGTGATGACGTGTGCAGCTTGGTGGGAGGGGAACGTGTAGCATGGTCACAACTGGACTTGTCATTGCAATCGTGGCTGCACTTGCGGCAATTCTCTATGGCGCCGCTCTAGTACGCTGGGTACTGGCTCAGCCAGCTGGCGACGAGCGTATGCGTGCCATCGCTAGCGCAATCCAAGAAGGCGCGGAAGCCTACATGCGTCGCCAGTACACTGTTGTGGCAATTGTCGCAATCGTCATCGCGGTTCTTCTTGCGCTGCTTGTGAGCCCAACGACGGCAATTGGCTTCCTCATTGGCGCTATTGCGTCAGCGCTTGCTGGTTTCATCGGCATGAGCATCGCGGTGCGGGCAAATGTCCGGACGGCCGAAGCAGCCAAGCGCGGGCTGGAATCCGCACTTCGTGTCGCCTTTCGTGGCGGCTCGATTACTGGCTTGCTGGTTGCCGGACTCGGACTCCTCGCGGTAAGCGCCTTCTATACCGTCACGCGCAACGTTGACGCGCTTGTCGGTCTCGGCTTTGGTGGAAGCTTGATTTCGGTCTTTGCGCGCATCGGTGGCGGAATCTATACCAAAGCTGCTGATGTTGGCGCCGACCTCGTGGGGAAGGTTGAAGCAGGCATTCCGGAAGACGACCCGCGCAACCCGGCCGTTATTGCTGATAATGTCGGAGACAACGTTGGTGACTGTGCCGGCATGGCAGCTGACCTCTTCGAGACCTATGCCGTAACCGCTATTGCCGCTATGCTCCTTGGTCATCTCGTTTTTCACAACGAGCAAGCTGTCGTCTTTCCCCTCGTCCTTGGCGCAGCATCAATCGTGACATCGATTATCGGCACCTTCTTCGTTCGCCTCGATCAGAGCCGCTCAATTATGCGGGCCCTCTACAAAGGGCTTGCGGCAAGCATGATTCTTGCGGCAATTCTCTTCTACCCCATTACCGCATGGTTGATGGGCTCAAACACGGTGATTACGAATACCCCAGTGACGCTCTATGGCATTACGCTAGCACTCTCAGCAACAACCAAGCTCTGGCTGTGTGCTCTGATCGGCTTGATCGTTACCATTGGTGTCGTCATCTTCACGGAGTACTACACTTCAGAAAAATACAGCCCCGTCAAGCAGATTGTCCTTGCCTCTGAAACAGGACACGCAACCAACATCATCTCCGGACTTGCAGTGTCAATGCGAGCCACTGCCTTGCCGATTGTCTTAATCGCGCTGGCAATCTACACTGCCTACAACCTCACCGTCACGCCAAATGCTCCGTATTCTGGGCTGTATGGACTTGCCGTTGCGGCAATGGCTATGCTCTCAATGACCGGCATGATCGTGGCAATCGACTCGTTCGGTCCAATTACCGACAACGCTGGTGGCATTGCTGAGATGGCGGAACTGCCGGACAGTGTCCGGGACGTGACCGATCCGCTTGATGCGGTTGGCAACACAACGAAGGCCATCACCAAGGCCTACGCGATTGGATCAGCAGGTCTGGCAGCGCTTGTCCTCTTTGCATCGTACTTCCTTGAAATCAGCGGTAAGGTGCAGTTTGAACTTTCCAATCCACGGGTGGTCATTGGCCTGCTCATCGGCGCCGCGTTGCCTTATCTCTTCGCAAGCATTCTGATGGATGCTGTCGGCAAGGCTGGCGGCGCAGTAGTTCAAGAAGTACGCCGGCAATTTCGGGAAATTCCGGGCTTACTTGAAGGGCGCGCGCGACCAGAGTATGGCCGCGCTGTTGACATTGTGACGCGTCGGGCTTTGCGCGAGATGCTTGTCCCAGCGCTGATCCCAGTGCTCGGTCCGATCATTGTTGGCCTGACACTTGGCAAAGAGGCAGTCGGTGGGCTTTTGATCGGTTCAATCACCACCGGTCTCTTCGTTGCCATCTCGATGACCACGGGTGGCGCAGCGTGGGACAACGCGAAGAAAGCCATTGAGGCGGGAGCACAGGGTGGAAAAGGCAGCTTTGCTCACCAGGCCGCTGTTACCGGCGATACTGTCGGCGACCCATACAAGGACACCGCTGGGCCAGCCGTCAACCCGATGATCAAGGTCGTCAATATCGTTGCCCTTCTGCTGGTCGCAGCACTCAGCTGGTAGTCATCGTTCCACTTCGAAGACATACCCCCACCGTCTCCACTCCAGACGGTGGGGGTATTTATGTGGCATGGTCGACGAGATTATTGTGAAGCGGTTGGCGCGCAACCGCGTCTGCAATTTCAGCTCGTGTCGGCAGGGAAGGCTGCGCACCCGCTCGCTGCACTGCGATTGCCCCGGCCCACACAGCCCAGGGGGCAAGGTTCGCCCAGGACCATCCCTCAGCGCGAAGTGCCACTAGCACGCCAATGAAGGCATCGCCAGCGGCCGTCGTGTCGACTACAGCAACACGCGGTGCTTCGACAAGGAATTGCTGATGCTCAAAGCAGAAGAGTGCACCCTCCTGACCAAGTGTGACGACGACAACCCTGGGACCACGTGAACGGAGTGCAGCAGCAAGCTTGACAGGAGCATCGTCAGCCAGGCCACTGAGTTGCGCTGCTTCGGCACGATTCACAATCAACACATCGATGAATGGCCACAGTTCGTCAATCATCCCTGCTGGCGGGGTTGCATTGAGCACCGTCGTGCTCCCCTGCCCGCGCGCAAGTCGAAAGGCTTCAAGCACAGCCGCCGCTGGGATCTCCAGCTGAGCACACCAGATGTCAGCATCAGGCAGAAGATTGCTTATCCAAAGATCACGAATATCTGTGGGCGATAGGGTCCCATTTGCCCCTGGAAAGACACTAATGGTATTTTCGCCATTGTCAGCGACGTGAATTACCGCAACGCCGCCTGGCACGCCATGACGTCGCAGTACACGCGTTATGTCAATGCCCTCTTCTTCAAGATCACGGATCCGTTCATGACTAAAGGCATCATCACCAACAGCGCCGATAAAGATCGTCTCGGCACCACAGCGCGCGGCAGCAATGGCCTGGTTTGCCCCTTTGCCACCGCCATAGACGGCGAAGCCGTTCGCCGTCAGGGTCTCACCCGGTTGGGGAAACCGCGGAACACGAACGACGAGATCGGTGTTGATGCTGCCGACAACGACGACCCGGCCCATCCTATACCCGTTGCGGTTCCCAGACAATCTGTCGATCGCGGCGCCAGAAGTACAGGACACGGCGGAGGAAGCAACCGCGCAGGACTGTCCACGCATGCTGTGCCTGCTGCAGTTCCTCAGCAGATAAGGTGTGTTTGCCGTATTGTTCGCGAGTATAGAGATCAGCAAGAAGACGAGCTGCATATCGCGCTTCAGGAAAAACGCGGCCAAGAAGGCGGGCAAATTCATACGGCGTCAAACTTGCGCGCCAAGGAATGCCTGTCCAGCGTGCTGCTCGTTGCGCTTTCAGCATGAGGCGCGCAGCCGGGCGCAATCCGCGCGTTCCCCACGACCACGCAAGCGTAAAGCACGAGAAGAGAAGCAACACCGCAAGCACAACTCCTGCTAAGATCAGCGACGTGCGCGAGTGCGCTGCGGCATTCTGATCAGGAATTGGACCGACCGCTCCTGACCCTTCGGCGGCGAAGGGATCGTTCAGTTCAGCTCGGCGCTCATCAACAGCTGAGGTGACACCACTTGTCCCACTCAGGACATCAGAACCGCTGGTGCTATTCGGCGCGTTGAATTCGCCGCGACCAACGATGGCTCGCGCCGCAGTCGGTTCAAAGGTAATCCAGCCGTAGCCCGGGAAAAATACTTCGACCCAGGCATGCGCATTTCGGTCACGATAGAGGAACCCATTGACCTGCGGATCAAAGTCGCCAGGATAATAGCCGGTGACGAGACGACTCGGAATGCCGAGAATCCGGAGCAGTTCGACCATAGCACTGGCGTAGTAGGTGCAGTAGCCTTCTGGTCGCTGAAACAGGACATAGTCCACGACGTCATCAGTCGGCGGGGCCGGAACGTTCTCGTTATAGGTAATGTGCTGGCGGAGGTATTGCTCAATCGTGACCGCAACGTCGTATGCATTGGTCTTCCCGGCGGCAAGCGATTGGGCCAGTTGGCGCGTGCGATCAGAAACAACTGATGGAAGTTGCGTATAGCGCTGGTAAATCGATTCGGGATAAATCCCCCAGTCGGTCACAATGACGCCCTGATCGCCTGGGACAAACGTTGTACTCTCGCTAATGAGCGACGCAAGGCAATTCGGAATCCCACTCGCACAGGGATACCGTGGAGGCAGCCAGGCAGCGGAAGGATTGGGTTCCTGAACAGGGGCGGCTTCACTTGCTTTGCGCAACTGGTCAGGTGTTGCCGTGCTAAATCGAGCAGTAACGGTATACTGCGTCCCTTTCTTCATCGTATCCTGGACAAATGCAGCAGTTACATCGTTGTAATCAGGAAGCATACCTGAAACCGTTATGTATCGAACACGATAGTGCTGGTTTACTGGACCAATAAAGAAGTGAACTCGGATGCCCTGCGTCCGCAACTGTTGCAATTGTTGGGCAATTGCACTCCATTCTGCTGGCAACGCTAACGTCGGTGATGACGACTCGGTTGCTGACGGTGTTGGAGAGGGCTGCTCCCCTGAGGGGGTCGCCTGAGGCGTTGGCGTAGCCGGAGGTGGCGTAAAATCCGCCTGCTGGAGCAACTGAACGAGCGGCCAGAGAACTGGTGAGACTGAAGCAGCTGATGCTTGCTGGACATCGATGACCATCCGGTTATAGCTAAACCAGCTCAATTCCACGCGCGACGGCTGATCAAGGGAAACAAGGTCACCGCTGGTGAAGAAAACTGGGCCCCGTGGCGAAAGAATCTCGATTTGGAACGTATGCGGTTGTCGCGCTTGGTCTACCCATGCCGACTGAGGAAGGGGCTGATTTGCCGGTAAATCAAGCATCGGCGTCGTTGGTGTCGAGGAAGCGGTACTCGACTGTACTACCGATGCAGGCGGATTGCTCACAGAAGTCCGTGACTCCGGTGCGACATCAGCAATCCAGGTCCGCCCCGTAAACGTGCTGTAGCGCTGCGCAACCAGGTAGGGAGCGACATCGCCGCGAACTACTAAGACCGGATCATTGCTCAGTTGCAGCGGCCCGCCAACGTCAAAACTGGTACTGAAGCTTGCGAAGCCACCGACACCAAATGCTCCTCCCGGTCCGCGGATGGAAGGAAACCAACGGGCCAGCGTATTTCGTGTCTCAATCCACGGCCCATTGACGCGCTGCCACATTGACGACATTCCATCATTGCGGGTCGTAAACGGGACGATCCAGCCCAAAACGAGCACACCAAGAGCCAGATAGCTGAGTGTCCAGAGTGCTTGCCAGATCAATGACGGTGTGTATGGGATACCAAGGCGTCGCCAACGCAACTCCCGAAGCGCGAAGTGGACGCGGCCAACGAGAATCATCGCAAACAAGAGATAGAAAATGAGCAGTGCCACCGAAACCTGACGGGAGAACCCAAGATTCGTAAGAAGAACGATTCCTGGAACAATGACACTCAACCAGGCATGCTGGCGTCGGAAGACGAGCCAAGCGGGGAATGCGCCGATGAGATAATGCAACACTGCCATGAGTGCCAGAAACAAGTAGAAATCCTGCGCCTGGCCACCATGGCGAACGGCGTATACCCATTCACTCCACCGTTCCCAAAGGAACGCAAGCTTCGCACGATCACCGCCGATGGAATCAGGCAATACGCCAACGAGCTGCCATGCAATAACAACAGCACCGATCGCGAGGTTACCAAGCCATGCAAGCCACTCAGGAATTGATAACGCGGCGAGAATAAGGCTTGCTATAACACCAAGAACCGTAATGATAGGCAAAATCTGGAGATCATCGCTCCAATTCGCTTGTTCGGTTGAGAGCGCCGCCAGCCAGCAGATCCCCAGCACTAACCAGACAGACATCCAGCCACTTGCTGGACGAAGCCGGCTGAACACGGCCGACATTCCGTACACTCCTTTCACCCGCTAGGCCCAGTTACTGGTTGCCAAGGTTGCTGACCAGGCTGGGGACGTCAGTGCTCGCGCGATGTCATCACCATACTTGATCAGGATAGTCGGAACCCCAAGTGCAGCTAAACTCGCCACTGGTGCAAGCGTTTGAGGCTTTCCGCTTGTGAACGTGCTCGGCTCAATGACGATAGCAATACTGCGGATCTGCCGCTCGGCGAGGTCAACCAAGGCACGCACCCATGCTTCTTCGGGCGATGGCGTGATCACAGCAAGGATCGATCGGCGATTGACAAGCCCAAGGTCTTCCGCCAAAACCTGATCAAGTCTCCGCATGCCGTCTGCCTGCAGCACGGCCAGGTGCTCAAGAATTTTGACAAGTTGCCGTGCCCCTCGATCAGCTGGAACAACAACTGGTTCGCGCGTGTTGAGAATCACGCCAACAGCGTGATTCTGATCGAGAAAGTGCCGCGCGAGTGAGGCCGCAACGGTCACGGCATACTCCTCCGTCGAATCCAGCCAATAGCGTAACGGAAGACGACCGTTGCTTGTTCCCGCAACAGCGGGTGGCAGATGATCGGGCGCAGGAGCACGGACATGATAGCGGCTATCACCATCAACAACAATCCAGAGGTCAGCTGAAGGATCAAGCTCAAACTCTTTCACCATCAGTCGACCGGTTCGTGCCGTGACTGACCATGCAATACGGTTAAAGCTATCGCCTGGCACGTAATCGCGCACGCCAGCGGCATTGGGAGTCACAAATGGAGTGCGTCGCTGTAGAGCGTTTCCGCCCGTTGATTCACCGAAGGGTAAGCGAAAACCCGTCAAATCAACCGTCGCTGGATACACAATGAGTTCATGTTCATATGGAACAACTTTACGTACCGAAAAAAGGCCAAACGGATCGCCGCTTGCCAACGTCATTGGTCCAAGGCGAAAACGGCCACGGCGAGCACACCACGTCTGCACTTTCCAATTCGCAACATCGTGCGGTCCAAGACGAATGACACGGCTTACCTGATGGCCTGGTAGTGTTGACTGGTCCAGCACTTCTACCCAGAGCTTCGAGAAGCGGCTCTGATTTTCCACACGCAAGCGTTCTATTAATAAGTCACCGACTTGGGCACGATCAGAGAGTGTCTGGCGAGTAAGCACGAGGCCACGCAGGCTAAGACGGCTCCAGAGATAGGAGAGCAGTAAGAGGCCGAGCAACATGAAGAACAGCTTGTCGAAAACTGACCAGCGATTAAGCTGTGCCAGTATGAGAAGCAGCAGTGCCAGCGCCGTCACTTTTATCCAGTTCATCGCCAACACTCAGCTAACTGTGAAATGGTAAGCGTGCCCACGGTGATGCCGGTTGAGCAGCTCGCACCGGCTGAGAACCCGGAACAGGAACACGCGCAAGAACGTCCTGGACAATGGACCGGCTATCAACATTGCGCATGCGGGCAGCCGGATTGACGATGATGCGGTGAGCAAGGGTTGGCTCAGCAAGCTCTTTGACGTCATCGGGAATGACATAGTCACGTCCCTGCATCGCGGCCCACGCTCGCGCAGCGTTATAGAGCGCGAGTGACCCGCGTGGACCAGCACCGAGATAGACTTCATCATGCTGTCGCGTGGCTTCCACCAGCGAGACAATATACTCCTTCAAGAGATCATCAACCTGGACATGACGAACGGCTTCTTGGGCTGCAACGAGTTCCTCAACCGTCACCACTTGGCGAAGTTGCTCGAGCGGATGTTGATAATGTTGACGATCAAGGATTTCGACTTCACCACGATGACTTGGGTATCCAAGAGAAAGCCGGATAAGGAAACGGTCAAGCTGTGCCTCTGGCAGCGGAAACGTTCCTTCATATTCAATCGGATTCTCGGTCGCTAACACAATGAATGGAACAGGCAAGGCATAGGTAACACCGTCGACAGTGACCTGGTTTTCCTCCATCGCTTCAAGGAGCGCTGACTGTGTTTTCGGCGTTGCCCGGTTGATCTCATCAGCGAGCACAATCTGGGCGATAATTGGACCAGGTCGATACTCGAACCGACCAGTCTGCTGGTTATAGACGCTTACACCAGTGACATCAGATGGAAGCAAGTCTGGCGTAAATTGGATTCGCTTGAAGCTACAGCCAATACTCCGCGCAATCGCCTTGGCCAAAACCGTCTTCCCAACACCCGGCACGTCTTCAATGAGGACATGTCCGCGACAAAGCAGTGCAACAAGGACAAGTCGGACTTCACGCGTCTTGCCAACGATCACGCGCTCGACGTTCTCGCTGATCCGCGTCGCAAGCTCCTGGACATCAACACTACTCATTGCCACTCCTTAAGTTCAGGGCACGAGTGCATCACAACGCTTGCGCATAGCCGACAGATTCATGCACGAATACTCACCGTGCACAGCAGACGGAGAGGAATCCGCCTGAATGATAGTGCACGTTGCGTCATTGACTGCCCCTTTCGCAAGGCAACCGTGATTATAGCAATTGCCGCCATGGCACAGACGGCTCACATCCCCACAGAATGAAAGCACCCCACTGTAACCAAAAAGAAAACGCCCGCTGAACAAGCGCTGCGTCCGTATAATCGCAGAGACAAGAATGTAAGGAGGACATGGTATGCCATCTGGGCGCTCCGCAACGCAACGGCCACGTCTGCTCCTCGTCGATGGTCATGGCCTCGCGTACCGTGCCTTTCATGCCCTGCCAGATACTTTGACAACAAGCAAAGGAGAGCCAACCAACGCCGTTTTTGGCTTTACGAGTATGCTGTTGGAAGCACTCAACCAACTGAAACCCGATTATGTCGTTGTTTGCTTCGACGCAGGCCGAACCTTTCGCCATGACCAGTTCACCGCATATAAGGCACACCGGCCAGAAATGCCAGATGACCTGCGACAGCAAATGGAACGCATTCGGCAAGTCGTTGAGGCGCTTGGTATTCCCATCTTTGCTCAAGAAGGGTATGAAGCTGACGACCTCATCGGAACACTTGCCCAACAGGCTGTTGCGCAAGGTTTCGACGTCGTCATCGTGACCGGCGACAACGATCTGTTGCAACTTGTGAACGGCCATGTCCAAGCCATTTTGCCTGGACGGCAACGCTTTGGTGAATTTCGCATTTTTGACCGAGAGGCGGTGCTTGCACGCTACGGGATCCCCCCCGAACGCATCCCGGACTTTAAGGCGCTGGTTGGCGACAGTTCAGATAACATTCCTGGTATTCCAGGAATCGGCGAAAAGACGGCAACGAAGTTGCTTCAACAGTACGGCTCACTGGAGGGGATTTACGCGCACCTTGAGGCAATTACTCCACCACGGATTCGTGAAGCCCTGGCTACGCATCGCGAAACAGTATGGCAAAGTCGGGACCTTGCGACAATCGTTCGCGATGCGCCAATGACGATTGACTGGGAACAATGCCGCTTTGGTTTGTTCGACCGCAACCGCGTCCTTGAGCTTTTCCGGGAGCTTGAATTCCGGAGCCTGGTCAATCGGTTGCCGGAACCGCGACATGCTCAGCCTCAGACTGCAGCAGCGCAGCCTCCTCTTGCGCAGCACTGCCAGATTGTTTGCGATCCTGACAGTTTAGCACGGCTGCAGGAAGATATCGCCCACACGCGCGCAATCGCGCTCGATGTCGAGACAACAGCTCTCCACCCCATGTATGCTGAACTGGTCGGCATTGCACTTGCGACAAGCCCCGAGCGTAGCTACTACATTCCCCTCGCCCACGCGAGCGCCGACGCACAACTGTCACGGGACGCGGTCCACCATGCCCTGAGCCCCCACTTCACACGACCAGATCTCACCATTTACGCCCACCATGGGAAATATGACGCGCTTGTCCTGGAGCGAGCCGGTTTTGCGCGTCCGCACATCGACTTTGACACCATGATTGCCGCGTATCTCCTCGGTGAAAGCGCGCTGGGATTGAAGGAGCTTGCCTTTACCAAGCTCGGGATTGAAATGCAGCAGATTGAAGAGCTGATTGGCAAAGGGCGAGCTCAACTCACGATGGACCAAACACACATTGCACACGCCGCCCGGTATGCCTGTGCTGATGTAGAAGCGACCTATCGCCTTGTTGACGTACTGCGTCCGGCCCTCGCCGAGCAGCAGCAAGATCGCCTCTTCCATGAGATTGAATTGCCGCTGATTGACGTCCTGATCGACATGGAAAAGACGGGAGTCGCTATCGATACCGACTTTCTTGCAACACTTTCCCACCATACTGCTGGACAACTCCGCCAGCTGGAACGCCGCATTTACGATCTTGCTGGGCATCCTTTCAATATCAATTCAACCCAGCAACTCGCGCATGTGCTCTTTGAAGAACTGCGACTCCCGCGGGGACGAAGAACGAAAACAGGCTACTCGGTCAGTCAAGACGTGCTCGAAACCCTGCGCGAAAGTCATCCAATTGTCGATGCGATTCTCGAATATCGACAGCTCCTCAAACTCAAATCAACGTATATCGACGCTTTACCACGGCAGGTGCACCCGCAAACCGGTCGCGTCCATACGATCTTCCACCAAACGGTCGCCGCAACAGGCCGACTCAGTTCGTCCGACCCGAACCTGCAGAATATCCCGGTTCGGAGTGACATTGGCCAACAGGTGCGTCGAGCCTTCATCGCCGATAACCGGCCAGCGTTCCGACTCTTTGATGAACCAGCGGTATTTCTCTCGTGTGACTACTCGCAGATTGAGCTTCGCCTCATGGCGCACTTTAGCGGTGACGAAGCGCTCTTATCGGCCTTTGCGGAAGGCAAGGATATTCATGCAACCACTGCAGCCGAAGTCTTTGGGATCGACATCGAGAGTGTTACTCCGGAACTTCGCCGGATCGCGAAAGTCGTCAACTTTGGCATTCTGTACGGCATGCAAGCATTTGGGCTCGCGCGTGATACTGGCATGAGTCGAAGCGAAGCCCAGCGTTTCATTGAACGCTACTTTCAGCGGTTCCCAGGAGTAAAGCGCTATCTCGACAATGTCAAACAGCAGGCAGCCGAACGCGGATACGTCGAAACGCTCTTCGGCCGACGCCGCTATGTCCCGGATATTACGTCAAGCAATCCAAATCGACGCCAAGCAGCCGAGCGGATCGCTGTCAACATGCCACTACAGGGCACGGCTGCCGACATTATGAAGCTGGCGATGCTTCGCATTCATCGCCAGCTTCGCGAGCACGGGTTACGCAGTCGCATGGTTCTTCAAGTGCACGATGAATTGCTCTTTGAGGCACCCGAATCGGAAGTCACTCAGCTTGCATCCCTCGTCATCCGCGAGATGGAACAGGTCGTGACATTGCGGGTGCCACTCGTGGTCGAAGCCAAAGCGGGCCCGAACTGGGCTGACCTTGAGCCACTGCAAATCAAACTAGCGCAGTAGCCCTTGCTCAATGCGCGACGAGACAGTACAATCCGTAACAGCGAACGTGGTGTGCGGGACGTGGAGGGTGTGAGTGTATGCCAATTTATGAATACGAGTGCACAGCCTGCCACCATCGCTTTGAGGTGACCCAGCGCTTTAGTGATGAGCCCGTGCGCACCTGCCCGCAGTGTGGTCAGAGCGTGCGGCGACTTCTGTTCCCGGCTGGCATTATTTTCAAGGGATCAGGTTTCTACGTTACCGATAACCGCAAGAGCAACGGCGCATCCAGCGACGGTGCGGAAAAGCGCGAGACTGCGAGCGCAACATCGGAGAGCAAGAACGACTAGCATCGTTCGACAAACACACAAATCCGAAGAACTTCATGGAGAGGGCTTGCCTCTCCATTCTTTTCTGTTCACAGCATCGAAGACATTGCTGCATCATCGTAGGAGCATCATGACTTGCGGCAAATCCGACATACCATAGTTATCACCGCACTACCCTTGGCAATCGAGCAGTTGGCCTGCACAATAGTCCAGCGAAGGTCAGTGCGGTGGTGGATAGGTGTGATCAATGGGGTTACAGATTACGACGACACTTGGGAGAGTCAAGGTTCCTTTTGAACCACTCGAGCCAGGCATTGTGCGCATGTACGTCTGCGGACCGACGGTCTACGCTGACGCGCACATCGGCCACGCAATGTCAGCGATTGTTTTTGACACCATCCGGCGTTATCTCGAGTATTCAGGTTATCAGGTTATTTACGCCACCAACTTCACGGATATTGACGACAAGATTATTCAGCGGGCAGCGACACTCGGCATTCCACCGCAGCAACTGGCAGAGCAACTGATCGAGGACTGGCTCGACGAAACAGCTGCGCTCAATGTCAAACCAGCAACGATCTATCCGAGAGCGACGCAAGAAATCCCAACCATCATCGAAATGGTCAAGGGGCTCGTTGATAAAGGCTATGCCTATCCGGTCGAAGGTGGCGATGTCTTTTTCCGCGTGCGCGCGTTCCCGAACTATGGCAAGCTTTCTGGACGCTCCCTTGACGAGATGCTCGCGGGAGCACGGGTTGAAATCGATCCACGCAAAGAACACCCAATGGACTTTGCGCTTTGGAAAGGGGCCAAACCAGGCGAACCAGCATGGGAAAGTCCCTGGGGCCCGGGACGTCCAGGGTGGCACATTGAGTGCAGCGCGATGATTTATCGCCACTTAGGCCCACAAATCGACATCCATGGTGGAGGCGCAGACCTGATCTTTCCTCACCATGAGAATGAAATTGCCCAATCAGAAGCATTTACCGGAAAATCACCGTTCGTTCGATATTGGCTGCACAACGGGCTGCTGCAGCTTGGCGGCGAGAAAATGAGCAAATCATTGGGCAATCTCATCACGATTCGTGAACTACTGGAACAAGGAGGCGGGCAAGCCTTCCGGTTGTTCGTCCTTACGTCTCATTACCGCAGTCCACTTGCCTTCACCGAAGAAGCATTCGCCGCGGCAAAGCGCGGGCTGGCACGTCTGCAAAGTGCCGTTCGCGGGTACCAGCCTGACGAACCGTTACCAGCGCCGCCGGATGAGGAGATTGTTCGCCACGCGAATGAGACTCGCACCGGATTCGTTGCAGCAATGGATGATGATTTTAACACCCCAGAAGCATTGGCCCGACTTTTTGAACTTACTCGCGCAATCAACCGCGCCCAGGCAACGGGTGCGAGCCGTGCCGGCATTCGCTATGCTCAAGCCACACTCTATGAACTCGCTGGTGTCCTTGGCTTGCGTCTTGATGAGCCTGAATCACCGCGTGGGCGCGAAGCTGAACCCTTCATCGAACTTCTGCTTGAAGTGCGTTCAGCACTCCGCGAGCAGCGGCAGTGGTCGCTCGCTGACCGGATTCGCGATCGCCTCAACGAACTTGGGGTGACGGTCGAAGATACCCCGCAAGGGTCAACCTGGCGCTGGACATGACATCGACACCCCCATCACGGTCACAGGAGTGGCTCTACGGGCGGAACGCTGTCTGGGAAGCGCTGCACGGCCGAAGGCGCCACCGACAACTCTTGGTAGCACAAGGGACGGAACACCACGGTCGCGTCCAAGCCATTATGACGGCCGCGATGGAGCGTGGTATCCGGGTACACCTTGTTCCACGGCACCAACTTGAGCAGTATGTGGGCCAGGTCAATCATCAGGGCGTGCTTCTTGAGACCAGCGCATATCCCTATGTCCACCTTGACGTCATCCTTGCACAATCCCACCGTCGCCCAATCCTCGTCCTTGACCATCTTCAAGACCCACAGAATGTGGCGACACTCATGCGCACAGCAGATGCCGTCGCTGTAGCTGGCATCATCATCCCCGAGCGGCGGGCGGCGGGTATCACGCCCGCCGTTGTCAACGCGTCAGCAGGCGCGGTTGAACATCTGCTCGTCGCGCAAGTGGTCAATCTAAGCAGGGCGCTTGGAGAACTCCGCGAAGCGGGGTATTGGCTCGTCGCACTTGAGCCAGGGCCGACAGCGCACAATCTCTTCACCGCTGATATTCCGACTCCTGTTGGATTGCTTGTTGGCTCAGAAGGCAAGGGACTTGCGCCAACGCTCCTACGGCAAGCCGATGTACAGGTAGCTCTCCCGATGCGCGGTCACGTCAGCTCGCTCAACGCAGCGGTCGCTGGATCCATTGCCCTCTACGAACTCCTCCGGCGCGAATCACTGTAGACTAAAGCGCCCGTTTTTCGGGCTCGTTCCTGAATCTGGTAGAGTAAGGAGCGTGCGTGTGCTTGCACGCACGAGTACAGTTGCGGTATAGTAAGGCGCGAAGACCTCGCGTCCGTACGCAGAGTACCGTGACAGAGTGGCACAGTAAGGCGTGGTGCAGAGGAGGCGAGGGAATCGTATGAAGGTCATCTTGCTCCAAGATGTGAACCCGCTGGGTGAAGCTGGTGCAATTGTTACCGTCTCTGACGGGTATGCGCGAAACTTCCTCATCCCGCGTGGGTTAGCCGAGCCAGCGAGCCCCTCAACCTTAAAGGCGGCCGAACAACGCCTGGCTGCTGAGCGGCGACGCATCGCACGCGAAGAAGAAGCACAACGTGCGCTTGCTGAGCGGCTGAATGGCCTACGGATTGTTATCGCTGCGCGGGTCGGTGAGCGAGGCCGGCTCTATGGTTCGATCACCGCGCAGGACATTGCTGACCGACTCAGTGAAACTGTTGGCGAAGCGATTGATCGACGCCGTATCCTCCTCGATGAGCCAATTCGCTCAATTGGGGAGCATCCGGTAACTGTCCAACTCGCAGGTCGCCTGCGCCCGGTTGTCACCGTTGTCGTCACCTCGCCGGAAGAAGCGGCAGAGACGACGGCTCCAGCAGCTTCCACCGCAGCAACGGCTCAGGCTACGGAGGAATCGGAAGGATAACGCGTATGGCGGACGTGGCAGCCGAACCGATTGAACAGCTGCCACCCCATAACATCGAAGCCGAGCAAGCCGTCTTAGGAAGCTTGCTGATCGACCGCGACGCGATTATTCGCGTCGCGTCGTTCCTTCGGCCTGATGACTTTTACCGGAGCAGTCACCGCTTTATCTACGAGGCTATTTTGACCCTCTACAATCGACGCATTCCGCCCGACTTTGTCACCGTTGTCGATGAGCTCGAGCGAACTAACCGGCTCGAGGCCTGTGGAGGTGTCAGTTACCTGACAGAGTTACTGCAAGTCGTGCCCAGCGCGGTGCATGTCGAATACTACGGGCGCATTGTCGAGCGTACCGCAACAATGCGCCGGTTGACCGAAGCTGGGGCAGAAATCATCAAGATCGGGTACAGTGAGCATCTCGACGTCGAAGAGGCGCTCGAACAAGCGGAGCGCGCTATTTTCAACGTATCCCAGCGGCGAACGACGCGTGATTTTGTCACCGTCGGCGATGTCCTTGAGCAGTACTTTGATAAGCTCGACTACATTCAACAACACCGCGGCGAAGTGCTTGGTGTGCCCACTGGCTATACTGACCTCGATAAGCTCACCGGCGGGCTCCAACGTTCTGACTTGATCATCCTCGCGGCACGGCCGTCGGTCGGGAAAACCTCGTTCCAGCTTGGCATTGCACACAACGCAGCAACCAAGCACGGCAAGACGGTGGCAATCTTCAGCCTTGAGATGTCGGCCGAACAACTGGTGCAGCGACTCCTCGCCATGGAAACGGGCGTCGATACTCACCGCCTCCGTCTCGGCTATATCGATGAGCAAGAGTGGGATTTGATCTCGCGCGCCTTTGGACGCCTCGCCCAAGCCCCCATTTTTATTGATGACACACCCGGCATTAGCGTGATGGAATTGCGGAGTAAGGCTCGGCGGCTCATGGCCGAGCATGGACTTGACCTCATCATCGTGGATTACCTGCAACTGATGCAAGCACGCCGGACTGATAACCGTGTCCAGGAAATTTCCGAAATTTCACGGGGGCTCAAAGAGCTTGCGCGTGAGCTCAACGTTCCGGTGCTTGCACTCTCGCAGCTTTCCCGCGCGGTTGAAACGCGAACCGACCACCGGCCATTGCTGTCCGACTTGCGCGAATCCGGCTCGCTTGAGCAGGATGCGGATGTTGTCATCTTCATCTACCGCGAAGAACTCTACCATCCTGATACTGACAAGCGCGGGATTGCCGAGGTTATCGTTGCCAAGCACCGCAATGGCCCTACGGATACGGTGTACTTGCGATTCTTCGATCGTACCGCACGCTTTGCTGATCTTGAACTCTACCGCGATCCAGATCAATAGGAGTTCCCCATAACCGCTTGGAGGAACGTGTGTCAACGCCATTTGGTGCAGCGCCAACAGAAATCAGCATACTGCCACGCTCCTTCATCGAGCGCGTGATCCGAGAAGTGCGGGATCTCGCCGAGCTGAAGGTCATTTTGCTCATTGCAACGGCACAGCTCGAAGGTCAGCCCTTCTACGCGGCACCAGAGGAGTGGGTTCGCCAGCATCCATCGCTGCACCGCGGCTTACATCCCGTCGGCACGGATAGTTCCGCCGACGAAGCCATTCAGCGTGGTATTGAACGCGCCGTGGCACATGGATTGCTCGTCCGCATCCTGGTTCGCCATCCCCAGACTGGCGCGGCCACAAACTGGCTCCTCCTTGGCACGACACAGGCGCATCAGTACGTGCACCAATTGGCATACCATACTGTTCCCTGGCCAACGCCAACGAGTAGCCCAGCCCTCGTTGAACCAGTACGGCCGTCAGTCTTCCAGCTCTACGAACAGAATATCGGGCCACTCACGCCCCTGCTTGCTGAAAAAATTGCGGAAGCGCTTGAGGAATATCCGGTCGAGTGGGTACAGGACGCCATCGAAGAGGCGGTAAGCTATGGAAAACGGCACTGGCGGTACATTCAACGCATTCTGGAACGGTGGGCGGCGGAAGGACGGGAAACTGCGTCCACTCGGCGAAATCATTCCACTGCCGAACCGCTTGATCCAGCGAAATACCTCACCGGGAAATACGCGCCGCTCTTCCGACCAGAGCGAGACGTGCCCGGTCTGTAAGGGCGCGGGCTTCCTTCGGTTCGATGTCCCATACGGCCACCCGAATTTTGGCCGCCTTATTCCCTGCGAGTGCAAGATTCAGGAACGAGAGCGGCTTCAACGGGACCTGTATAAGGAACTCAGCGGCCTTGCTCATCTGGAGGACTTGACATTCGATCGCTTCGATCCGCTCGTTCCGGGTGTTCAAGAAGCCTATCAGGCGTGCCTCGACTATGCACGGAATCCTAACGGCTGGATTCTGCTGATCGGTCAATACGGATGCGGGAAGACCCATCTTGCTGCAGCTATTGCGAACTACTTGCTCGAGAATCAGCGGCTTTTCCCGCTCTTTACTGTTGTGCCGGATTTGCTCGACTATCTGCGAGCCGCGTTTGCGCCTGACCAAACGACGACCTATGACGAGCGATTCGAGCAGATCCGGAATGCCAGCGTCCTCGTCCTTGATGACCTTGGAACGGAGCACACGACGCCATGGGCGGCCGAAAAGCTCTATCAGATCTTCAACTATCGCTATAACCTGCACAAACCGACCATCATCACAACGAACTGTGATCTTGACCGGCTCGATCCACGCATCCGCTCACGCCTCTGCGATCGAGCCATCTGCCGGCATGTCTACATTGCCGCGGGCGACTACCGTCTGCGACGCGCACGGCTGCGCTTACCCTAGGAAACCGTCAGGAATAATCGGGACGAATTTCCCCTTTGCGTTCGTCGCGGCACAGTCCATGCTCACACTAACAGGCAGATGCAGCGAAAGGGCGCAAGGATGGCGGCAGTTCAGGCTCACCCCTTAACCGCAACACTGGTCACCTTCTGGGAACGCGCACTCAATCAGCCAGAGGTCCTCTCGGAAACTCAGCGTCAGGCAATGCAGGCAGCCCTAGCCAGCCAGCGCATGAGTGCGCGCGATCTCCTCTGGCGCGCCATTGGCGAGCACCCCCAGCAGTTTGGGCTCTACGCGACCCTCGCTGAACTCCTGATCCTGGATGACGAGCCTGAGCACGCCGCAACACTCTGTCAACGCCTGCAGGCCGTCGCTGCCTTGCAGCCTGTTCCGGAACTGAGCCGTGCGCTCTCCCGACTACAGCTGCATCTCGTGAAAACACTCGATCCTCAGACGTTGTGTGCTGTGGCGACGCACCTCATCACCGAAGGAGATGCGATAGAACAGGACACCTATCTCCCAACGCTCCTTGCGCTCCTTGCAGACCAAGATCGTGACAGAGCACGAGACCTTGCCGAGCAGTGGTTCACCCACACCAACCGGCCTCCAGCCTGGTGGTCGTCTGTCTACCATCATCTCCTGGCAACACACCGCGTGCCGGAACATGCTCCTGAGCCCGTTCCCACCCCACAAACCAGTCAGGAGTGGGCGTTGGCCCTCCTTTGGCACACGCTTCGCGCTCCGGAGGAGGGGATTGAAACCTTACAGCACCTGCTCGAACGCGTGCGGCAGCAGGAGCTTGACGTCGATGTAGTCTTGCGCACGCTTCAGCCCTTCCTTGCGCTCTTTCCACCCGCATTGCCTGCCTCGCTTGTGACAGCGAGCCTATGGCTGGCGAGTGGCAACATCAGCGCTGCTGCACAGGCAGGCGAAACACTGCGCGCTGCCGCCGACTGGCGTATCCAGCTCCTTGGGCATGTCATGACAGGCTACGCCCAGCTTGCGCTTGGCCATCACCAGGCAGCGCTGGAGCCAATCCACACCGCGTTTGCATTGCTCCAACGCCATCCCGAAGGCGTTGGAACGCTCGCACACCTCGTCACACCACCTGTAACACTGCCGGTCATTGCCGAGCTTCTGTGCCGGCTCCTTGTCCAAACCGGTAAGCTCAACGAACTAGCCGAGATCGTTGCCAACCTGGTTGCGTCAGCCACGATCGCGCCCGCGCAAGCGCAAGCATACGCGCGCCTCCTCATCCAACGGGGCGCACCCCAGCACGCTCGTCGGATTCTTCGGCAGGTCGCGGAGATCCAGCAACAGCAGCGCGACATTCGGGGGTATGTGCAGACCCTTCGCGAACTCGTTGTCCTTGCGCCTGATGACGCGGGTGTGCGGGACACATTCGTTCACGCCGCAGCAACACTGGGGATCGAGCCGGCGCTCAATCTCCTTGAAGAACTCGCGCTTCATCTCGGCACCCGTGGCTATCGCGGGGCAGCGAGCGCGTTGCTGCAACGCGCAACCGAGCTTGCGTTGATGTCTCCGTCGGCCTGGCCACGTATTCCACGGCTGTACGAGCAACTCATCACCTTTGCTCCGGATGATCTGACGCTTCGGCACGCTGCCGTGACCGCATTTATCCAGATCGGGCAGCGCGATCACGCGAAAGCCCAACTGCGAGAAATCGCGCGGCTTGCCATCGCCCGCAATGAACCAGAGAACGCCCTTGCCGCACTCCACCAGGTTGTCGCCCTGGATCCGCAGGACCCAGAAGGCTATCACCGACTTGGTGAGCTCCTTGTCTCACTTGGAGAAATCGAGCAGGCCGAGCGCGTCTATCGGCGTTTGCTGGCACTCACGCCAAACGATGCCATCGCAAAAGCGCGGCATGCAGCGTTATCGCAGCATCAACGGTCGGCAGACGCATAAAGGAACACCTATGCTAGAATGAAGCTAAGAACTGGCGAGCAGGCCCACCCTGAAGCGAGTGATGATGCCGAATTTGCCATGGATCTTTTCCCGCCTTGATCTCCGTGCCCTTGTCGACATCTTCTCGGTCGCGTTGATCTTCTATTGGCTGCTCTGGGTCGCGCAAGGAACCCGCGCTGCCCAGCTCATTCGCGGTCTGCTTATTCTCATTGGCGCAGTTGTTGGTGCAGCGAATCTCTTCCATCTGCAAGCCCTCAACTGGTTACTGAGTCGCGCCCTTCCAGCCATCATCGTCGCTATTCCCATCGTTTTCCAACCTGAGCTGCGGCGGGCACTTGAGCGCCTTGGCCATACCAGTGCCTGGCTTCGCTCTCCATTGTTCTCATCAGCGCCCGACCTGCAGCTTGAGCAAGTTGTGGAAGAGGTTGTGCGTGCCGCGACCCAGCTTTCTCGGTTGCGCTACGGGGCGTTAATTGTCATCGAGCGTGAGACTGGTCTGCAGGACTACGCAGACCGTGGTATCCCCCTCGACGCCCAGCTCACCCGGCAATTGCTGGTCAACATCTTCTTCCCCAATTCGCCGCTGCATGATGGCGCCGTCATCATCCGCGGTAACCGGATCATTGCTGCTGGCTGTGTCTTGCCATTGAGCGATAACCCGTCATTGGACAGTCAGCTTGGCACACGTCATCGCGCAGGCCTAGGCATCACCGAAGAATCCGACGCAGTCGTCGTAATCGTGTCAGAAGAAACAGGGCAGATTTCCCTTGCCTATAGTGGGCGCCTCCACCGCAACCTCGACCCCGAACGGTTGCGCCGCATGCTCCGCGTGCTGCTCCGCCTCGAGCCAGTGCCTGAGCGTGTCCAGCCACGCGTGAGCCAGGCCGAACCCGAACGACTCCTCAGTGATGGTGCAAAAGACGATGCAAGTACGCAGCCTGAAACGACTGAGCAACAAGCCAAGGCTCCATCGCGCGTGGGCTAGTCTTCGTAGCCTCTTCAGCGCCGACAGTCTCGCCCGCTTCGTCATTTCGCTTGTCCTGGCCTTTGCGCTCTGGGCCTGGGTAACGGAACGGAACGATCCGGAAATTGCGCGAACACTTCCGGCTGTTCAGCTCACCACCCAGCATCTCAGCCCTGACCTGGCTATTCTCAGTGAGCTTCCTACGGTCGAGGTCCGGCTTCAAGGCCCACAGAGCGAATTGCAGGCACTCGAAAGCGGCAGCGTGACGGCGGTTGTTGACTTTAGTTCGGTGCATGCGCCAGGCACATACACACTTCCCGTCCACGTTCGTGCTCCCCGTTTTGTTCGCGTGCAGGACGTGGTTCCTGCACAAGTGACGGTGCAAATCGACAAGTTTGCCAAGCGTGACGGCATACCCGTTCAGCCACAAGGGCCAACGAGTACGCCACCGAATATCGTGGTGAAGTCACTGACTGTGACCCCAGAGACCGTCTCAGTCTCTGGGCCCCAGACTCTGGTCAATCAAGTGGTGCAGGCACAAGTGACCGTGCAGATCCAAGGACAAGCCGGCAGCTTCGACGCGACTGCGACTCCGGTGGTCGTTGATGCCAATGGGAATGCGGTGAAAGGAGTGCAGATCTCACCGTCGTCAGTCACCGTCCACGTGATCGTCGACGTTCGGGGTTCCATTCGCCGGGTGATTCCGCAGCTCGTCGGCACTGATCGTCTCGCACCAGGCTATGAACTCGCTGGGCCACCCACGGTTCTCCCCAACGACGAAGTGGTCATTGATGGCCCGCCGGATGCCGTCAATCAAGTCGCCTATCTGACTACCGTCCCAATCGATGTCAGCGGGTTACGCGAGTCCAAGATCTTCTGGGACGTTCCGCTGGACCTTTCGCATCTCCCCGCTGGCGTGCAGGTCGACCGCAAAACGGTCAATGTCGCGGTGCAAGTGCGTCAGGCAAGCGCAACGAAGACGATCCAAAATGTGCCCATTACGCCAATTAACGTACGGCCAGGAACGAAAGTCGACGTAACACCATCAACCGTAAGCGTCGACGTCGCTGGAGATCGGCCCCTGATTGACGCACTGACTGCAGGCGATATTGTGGTCACGGTTGATGTGAACTACGCAGAAAATGGGGTCTTCCAGCTTCCGGTGCGGGTTAGTGTGCCAGCCGGTGTTCAGTTCCAGCGGGTAACGCCAGACACCGTACAGGTCTCGGTGAGCCCAGCACAACAACAGGCGACACCAGCGCCAACGCCAACGCCGAAGAACCCGTAGCGAGGTAGCTACGAAGAACTTTCGATTTGATGTGCGAGGAGTATCGCTTCGGCGATCTCACGCATCGGCTTGCGTTTGTCCATGCTGAGCCGACGCATACGTTGGAACGCTTCCGCTTCGCTCAGCCCATGGACTTGCATGAGAATCCCTTTGGCACGCTCGATGACTTTCCGCGCCTCGAGCGCTTCTTGTAGTTCAACGACCTGCCGCTCGAGCCGTTGCATCTCGTGAAATTGGGCAAGCGCCAGCTCAATGACGGGCATGATTTCGCTCTCGCGGAATGGCTTGATGAGGTATCCTGCGACCCCGGCTCGCTTTGCCCGCTCGACAAGGTCACGTTCGCTGTAGGCCGTGAGCAAGACAACCGGTGCCAGCCCTTCGCGTGTAATCGTCTCGGCGGCATCAATGCCATCGATCTCAGGCATTTTGATGTCAAGGATAACCAGATCGGGCTTGAGCTTGCTCACCAGCTCAAGCGCGGTACGCCCGTCTGCAGCCTCGCCGACGACGTCATACCCAAGGGAGGTCAGCAACTCGCGGAGATCAAGCCGGATAATTGGTTCATCGTCCGCAATGACGATACGGGCTGGCACTGCCTCGACTCCCGTTATCCTGCCAGCTTTGGAAAAGCGCCTCGCAGTCTCCTGCGAGGCGTCGCTTCGTCGGGGCGAGAGGATTTGAACCTCCGACCTCCGGTACCCCATACCGGTGCGCTACCGGGCTGCGCCACGCCCCGGAATCTTGCTTTTCGAGTATAGCACACGAACGAGCGCAGCGTGCGTGCCGCGATTGGCCAGTTGCCGCTCGCGGCACGCACCACCACCGCATCGGCTATTTGATCTCGACCTTGGCTCCAACAGCTTCGAGCTTGCTCTTGGCGTTCTCGGCCTCTTCCTTGGTGACACCTTGCTTGACCGGCTTGGGAGCCGACTCGACGAGATCCTTCGCCTCCTTCAAGCCGAGTTGCGTGAGCTCGCGCACCACCTTAATCACTTGAATCTTGTTGGGTCCGACATCGGTCAGCACCACATCGAACTCGGTCTTCTCTTCAGCGGCTGCTTCAGCTGCCTGCGCTGGGCCAGCCGCTGCTGGTGCGGCTGCAACGGCAACCGGCGCCGCGGTGACCCCAAAGCGCTCTTCCAACGCCTTCACCAGCTGCGAGAGCTCAAGCACGGACATCTGCTCAATAGCCGCGATAATCTCCTCAATTTTTTCCTGCCCAACTGCCATCGTCTGTCCCTCCTACTCTGCTTCCTCAGTACGCCACGTCACGCGGCACGCGGTTACGCTGCCGCTTCGCCTTCCAGTTGCCGTGCACGCGCCTGCAAGACATAGAGCAGGGAACGCACGGGACCGGATAACACGCTGACCAATCCGTAGAGCGGTGCCTGAAGACCACCGACAACCTTCGCCACCAACTCCGGGCGCGATGGTAACGTTGCTAACTGCTCGACATCCTGCGGGCTCAGCAACTGGCGGCCGAGCAGTGCCCCTTTGACCGTCAGGATCCGCGAGGAACGAACGAAGTCGTTGACCGCCTTTGCCGTCGCCACGGGATCACCGGTGGTATAGATCAGGGCAGTGGGGCCCTCCAGCAACGGCGTCATGACTGTCGTCCCGACCCGCTCAGCAGCGATCCGCGTCAACGTGTTCTTGACCACCCGTAACTTGGCATCGTGCTGTCGAAGCTGGCTTCGGAATCCCGTCAAGTCAGCAACCGTCAGGCCCCGGTAATCCGCCACAATCACTAGCTGCGACTGGTCCAGAATCGTGGCAATCTCGTCGATCTGCTGAGCCTTCTCTGGTGTGGGCACACCTCCCTCCTTCCCATGCGAATGCCCACAAAAACGAGGCTCCCCTGCGCCGGGCAGACAACGCAGGGGAGCAACATACTGCGCTCCATCGTTCCCCGCGCCTCAGGTCGGATGATTAAGCGCAAACGCCCCGACCGTCTCCGGCGCACATGTCGTTGCAGCGAAGTGTAACACCTACCGGTTTACGCAACAAACTCCTGGGCTTCCGCCAACGTCTGGCTGACATCGAGCGGAACGCCCGGGCCCATCGTGCTGGCGACCGTCATTGAGCGAATGAATTGACCGCGAACTGCACCTGGCCGAGCACGGTTAATTGCATCAGCGAAGGTATACAGATTCTCCAGGAGTTGCTGATCAGTAAAATGTTTCCGGCCAATGACGGTATGAATGTTTCCCGTACGGTCATTGCGGAACTCGATGCGGCCACGCTTCACTTCCTGGATCACCCCGGGCAAGTCCTCGGGAACACGCACCACTGTGCCGGCACGTGGGTTCGGCATCAAGCCGCGGCGACCGAGAATGCGCCCCAACGGCCCAACCTTGCCCATCTGATCAGCCATGGCGATGGCCACATCAAACTCAAGCCAGCCCGACTGGATTTGCCGGATGAGCTCGTCACTACCGACGTAATCGGCCCCAGCTTCTTCGGCAACGCGTGCCGCCTCGCCAACCGCGAAGACCAACACGCGCGGTGTACGCCCAGTGCCATGCGGCAGGACGACCGTGCCGCGGACGTTTTGATCAGCTTGCCGGGGGTCGATGTTGAGGCGGAGATGGAGCTCAATCGCCTCATCAAAATCGGCGTACGCGATGCGCTTCACCAGCGCAACAGCATCCTTGGGCAGATAGAGCTTGCCGGGTTCGATCTGTTTTCGCGCTTCGAGGTAGCGCTTCCCATGCTTTGGCATAGCACCCTCCGTGGTTCTCGCGGAGCAGAACGCTCCTCCCACACCTGATTCCGCAATGTCGCGCGTGCGCTATCCAACGATTTCGATGCCCATACTCCGAGCCGTCCCTTCAATCTGCCGCATGGCAGCTTCAAGATCAGGCGTATTGAGGTCCGGCAATTTGATCTGGGCAATCTCACGAATTTGCTCGCGCGTGACCCGCCCGACCTTCTGTCGCTTCGGGTCAGCTGCACCCTTTTCAATGCCGGCTGCCCGCCGCAGCAGGTCAGCCGCCGGTGGTGTCTTGAGGACAAACGTGAACGAGCGATCCTCATAGACGGTGACCACCACGGGGATAATCTGGCCGGTGAGGTGAGCCGTCTTGGCGTTGTACTCCTTCACGAAGTTCATGAGCGCAACGCCGTGCTGACCCAGGGCTGGGCCGACCGGCGGCGCCGGCGTTGCCTTGCCCGCCGGAAGCTGCAGCTTGACGATTGCGCGAACCTTTTTGGCCACGAGAGATCTCCCCTCCCGCTCACACTATGTCTCACGCTCAACCTGGAGGAAATCGAGCGTCACTGGCGTTTCGCGACCAAAGAAGGAAACCAGGACGCGGACCTTGCCTTTCTCGTAATCAACCTCGTCGACAACTCCACGAAAGTCCGTAAAGGGCCCATCGATGATCCGCACAGGATCACCTGGCATCAGCGTGACTTTAACCTTCGGCGCTTCGGTCTTCGTCCCTGACAAAATCGCTTGGGCCTCAGCATCGTCCAACGGCACGGGCCGGTTGCCAACCCCAACGAACCCGGTAACTCCCGGGGTGTTCCGGACAACGTGCCATGACTCATCATCAAGAATCATGCGCACGAGCACATAGCCGGGGAACACTTTCCGCTCGACAGTCTGCCGCTGCCCACCGCGAATTTCCACTTCTTCTTGCACGGGCACAACGACGTCGAAGACTTTATCAGCGACGTCCATCGTCTCGATACGGTGGAGCAGGTTCTGGCGAACTTTGTTCTCATACCCGGAATAGGTATGAATAACATACCATTTCCCCGGTTGCTCCCCCGCTGATTCTGCACGCTTTTGTAACAGGCGCTCACGTAAGGTTCGTGGCATAGCCTTCGATACTCCTCAAAGTTTAGAGTGCTTGGATGAGATCCCAGAGGCGAACGAACAGCGCATCAACACCGCCAAGCAATAAGCCGAGGATCGCCGACAGGCCGATCACAATGAGCGTCAAGTTCCGCGTGGTCTCACGATCAGGCCAGGTGACCTTCTTAATCTCGCTTCGGACGTCAACAATCAGCTGTCGGACGGCCGCAAGGCGTGTCCGCTGCGCGCGCGGCCGAGCCTGTGCTTTCGCAGGCTTCTTCACTTGGGCACTTTTCGCCGCCTTGGCCTTGGTGCTTGCTTGGGTATCTGTCTTTGTTGCCATCGCGCTTTCCCTAAAAACCGCAGCACCGTCATCATCGGGAGTGTAACACATTTGCCGCAGACACGCGAAGGGCATCCTCGTTGAGCGAGAACGTACGAAACGCGCGGCACAAGGATCCTGCAAACAGGGCCAGAAGAGCGAGTCCCCTTGATAGTGAACCATCTCGCCGCTTTTCCAGCGCGGGTATGGGTATGCGGCTATGCGCTATGGGCTACACGCCGCGCCCGTCCTTGCGTTGAACTACCGCCCAGCAGCGACAGGATCAACCGGTGGGGTGCCATAGGTGTGGAACGTTGAGACGGTGGCAAGTCCCCACGCTTGGCCACGTTTCCGCTCAGCCTCGCTCCACACTACCGTCGTCCAGTCCGGCGCGAGGACAAGCCGGGCGCCCGGGCAGCCGATTTCAACCCGGTGTCCACCTGGCTCGATAAGATAGAGGAACACGGTCTGCTGGATCGCGTGCTTGTGCGGGCCGTACTCGATGCGCACCCCTTGGTCAATAGCAATGTCGGCAGCCCGCAGTACTTCTTCGCGCGTGTCCACGGCGTAGCAGACGTGATGAAAGCGCCCTCGCGCACCCGTCTGATCTTCGGTGATTGCGACCTCGTAGCCTTTATTGTTCGCTGTTAGCCAGGCTCCTTTCTCGCTGCCGTCGTCGAAGATGATTGCCTCAGTGAAGCGTAGTCCTAGCACACGTTGTAGGTCGAGTCGTGTCGACCGCACGTCGGCAGCGAAGAGATTGATATGGTCGAGCCGTCGGGCATTGCAGCCACGCGCTGGAAACCGTGATGCTTGGTTCTTCAGAGCGGGTCGCTGGGTCGGTGGCGCCTGATACCATTCAACTTCCCATAAGAGCTCGACGATATGCCCATCACTTGTCCGGAAGCGATAGGCAGGTCCGTGTCCTTCATCGCCGTCGATCCAGCCAATGCCCAATCCAGCTTGTTCAGCTAATGCAACGCAACGTGCCAGTGCCTCGGGTGATGTCGTGCGATAGGCAAAGTGTTCCATCGCGGCCGTCGGCCCAGCCGTCAGTTTCAGGGTGTGGTGAGCGTAATCGTCCCAGCCTCGCAGATAGACTGAATGTCCCCGTTCTCCACTGATCGAGAGCCCTACGTAGTCAGTAAAGAACCGAACGCTACCATCAAGATCTGGCGTCAACAGCTCGACATGGGCCAGATGTGCGACATCGAATCGCGGCTCGTCAAGCCAGAATCGTACGTCGTCCATCAGTCTCCCTCCTACCTTGCCTCGGCGCGCTCACAGGGTCATCCCTGCGCAGCTCGTTGCCCTTCAACGACGGCACGTAGGCCATGTAAGTCGTAGGACAGTGCTCCGCGCCGGAGTTCTTCACGCATCCGGTGCTCACGCGCTGCCCGGGCGCGAGCAGCAGTCAGCACATCAGGTACCCGTGCCCGGGCTACGGTGACAGCCCCGTCATCGTCAAGGACAACGAGATCTCCCGGCTCGATCCTCGCCCCGCCAATTACTACGGGAGCATTCAGCGCGCCGACTTTTTCTTTCGTCGCCCCCCGCACGCGGATGAAGCGCGCCCAGACGGGTAACTTCATGGCACGCAGCTGGTCAACATCGCGCACAGCGGCATCGACGAGTAACCCAGCGGCACCCCGCACCTGGGCCTGAAGCGCCAGCAGTTCTCCGACCAGCGCCACCGGTTCCGGCTCAGGCATCGTGATGACGAGCACAACACCGGGACGCACCTGCTCCATTGCGGCATGCACCATGAGGTTATCTCCTTGGCCGCAGAGCACAGTCAGGGCCGGGCCACAGACCTGCGCGCCAGGCAGAATTGGCGTCAGTGGCACATCAATCAATCCTTGCCGGCCTGAAGCCTCATAGACTGTCGCAACTCCAAGCTCAGCGAGTTCAGCACACCACGAGCCAAGTTGGTCCTCAGGTATCTCCGTCGTCATCTGGATACCTCTCCCTCATCGTGGCTCGGTAGCCAGCGAACGACGGCTGGTGTGATGCGCTGGAATGCTTCGGCATACCGAACCGTTGCATCCCCCGAGATCCGTCGGGCATGGTTACCGCGGCGTTCTGCTAGCTCAGTGTAGTAGTGCTGGAGGTATTGCTGTGAGCCAATCTGCTGCATCGCCATGATTTTTTGTTCATAGACTGGCGTAATATCAAGGAAGACGTTCGGCGTGAAGCCACAGAGTTCAGGCTGGTGCGGCTCGAAGCAGTAGACAACTGGGGGCTTCACCGTCTCAAATGCACTGGCGACACCAGCGCCCGACGCAAGGAGTCGTGCTCGCATCACTGCATCGTGTGTGACTGGGTGATCGGGGTTGAAGGGATCGTGTGGTGTGTGGGTGATAATGATATCGGGCCCGACATCGCGAATGAAGGCAGCCAGCCGCTCCAGAGCAGCCCGGTCAATTTCCAGGGGATAGTCGCCCAAGTCGAAGCAAACGAACTGTGCCCCCAGGATCTGCGCAGCACGTTCAGCTTGTTCGTGGCGAATCTGCTTGACCCGTTCAACAGTCTGCCCTGGCTCCTTCCAGAGTTCGCCAGATTCCCCCCGTTCACCATAGGACAGTGCGAGGACCGTTGCCTGTGCTCCTTGGGCAGTCGCTAGAGCAATGGCTCCAGCAGCTCGCCAGACAAAGTCGGCCGCGTGTGCTCCCACGACGAGCAGCCGTTTGGTCACCTACTGCTCCTCTCCGAACGCGAGACGTCGAGTGTTGCGCACCGCCATCGTCCACACGGCGTCCTCGCTGAACCCTTCTGCCAGCAGCCGGTCGACGAAGAGCGCGAGGCCGTCCTCCACCGGCGGATTCGCCGGTTGGCCAAGGTCAGTACTTAGAACAACATGCTCCGGGCCCACCGCCTGGATATGGGCAATAGAGGTTTCCCAGGCCACTTTCCCACTGAGGATGGGGGCAAGACAATGCTCAATCCAGGCGCCAGCTTCGGCCAAGGCCACCTGGTCTGCACTGCTCAGCGCCTGGGTCGGGTAGTCGGGATGCGTGATTATGACATCGCGGATCCCAGCTGCGCGGGCAGCGGCTACCACCACCATAATTTCATCACGGCTCAGGTGCCCGGTTGCCAGAACGAGCTGGTGCTTGGCAACAACTTGGAGCACCTGGTGAAGCGCTGGCAGAGGCTGGCCCTGCTCGTCAACAACAGCAACTGGTGCTGCTTCGAACCCTGCTGCGCGAAGACTTTCCTGCAACTGTGCCCACTGGGGTAACGGTCCCTGGTGGTGTGCCAGGTGCTGCCGTTCGTTCACCGCATCAACAGTCGGCAGCCAGACGATCCGCGCCCCCTCGCGTGCGGCGATCTCGACGGCGAGTGGGTTCAACCCTCCAACCGCGGCGTTCAGCGTGAGCGAGCCAAGCGCGTGAACCTCTGGCACAGCCTTACGCAACACTGCTGCTCGCTCCGCAGTTGGCACGTAGTGTGACTTCAGTACGAAGCCAGCAAGGCCGAGGTCGCGAAAGCGGTGGGCAAGAGTAAGATCATCAATGCGCCGTGGCATAACGTCAGGAGAAATATGAATGTGAAGGTCTACTGCACCCTCGACCAACTTCCGCGCCCGTGCCGATGGCCTCGGGTATACTGCTGCGTCGCTCACGTTCGCTCCTCGTACGACCAGGCTTGCGTCGCTTAATGCCGAACAACCTTTCCCCGGTATTCTCGAGCAGCCGCTGAGTATGGCACCGGGCCGACCGTTGCCCGCAGCTCGACCTGAACATGCTGCTCAACCGACGGCTTGCGCGAACCGCCGTTTGGCTCACCCCACACGAGGATGACTTCGGTTCCTGGCTCAGCGTATGCTGGATCAAGCATCGCTAGCGAGAGCATCTTCCCTTCGTTTGAGCTGTAGCCACAGAACGTCGAGATTCCAATGACCTCGCCATGCTGACTCCGTACCTGGTCATACATCCAAGTCGCATACTGCGAGAGCGGTAGATCGATGTACTTGGCACGCTCTCCCTTCGGCTTGGTGAAGAGGGTAGCAAACGCCCGTGCCACGTCCTCGCCATTCCAGGCCAAGGTCACCTTCTTGCGGTGTGGTTCAGTGGCCTTGGCTTGCAGGGCCTCGCGTCCAATAAAGTCGTGGTCAAACTTTAGCAACCGTCCGTAGCCCAACTCCCAGGGATCGAGATAGTAATCCTCAATGTGTGGAGCAACAAAGCTCCCGCCGAGCGAGCCAGTGGCTTCATAGCTCGTCGCTGGCAACCACTCGCGATACCCCCGCAAATCCTCACCGGTGTAGACCGCGGGCAATGGCGAAGGAATCCAACCCGATTCAAGCGTATTGGTCGCGTAGGCACGTGAGCCAACGTGGCGAATGCCGAACTCTTCGCCAGCTTTGAGAATCGCTTCCTTAACCGCTGGTCCTTCCTCAAACGGACCAAACAGTTCGCCCCCGGCTACCCCTGACATGCCGTGGTGGAGCAAGCGAACGCGATGGCCGGCGATCGTGAGCCAGGTCATGTGGAAGAAGGGCACCTCAGGCAGCGGGCCCCCATGCAGCTTCTCTAAGAGCATGCCAGCTGCAGGGCCTTGGAGTTGATAGCGATAGACTTTGCGCGGCCGGTTCGGGTCCGTGACCGACCACTCGTCGCGCTCGACCGTAACGTTGTACCCACCGGTTTCGGCATGATACTGCACCCAATTGTGCAGCGAAGGGCGGCCGACAAGCTGGAACCGCTCAGGTTCGAGATAAAAGAGGATGCCGTCACCGATGACATAGCCTGCTGGGGTACAGCCGACCATCTGCTTAGCCATGCCGGGCTCGAATCCTCGAAAGCTGTTGATTGCTAGATGCTCAAGCAGGCGAAAAGCATCAGGACCACTCACATAGAGGTCGGTCATGTGATACGAGAGGTCAAAGAGGCAGACAGTTTCGCGCCAGGCGTGCTGCTCGTCCCGCCAGTTCGAGTACTCTGGCCGCACTACGGGGTAGACCCGTGCTCCCGTCTGATTGTTGTAGAGATAGTCGACAATATTCGGTACGCTGCTGACAATATCCTGCAACGTTCGAGGTTTCTCACCTGTCATCGTGCTCCTCGCTCCTCTCCGATCTGATCGTGAAGATCTGCTCATATCAGGGGCAACGCCCTTACCTCACACGTCATCGCGGCATCGCTCCGAGTGTCGTTCAGCACTCGTACTTGCCCCAGCTGTACCAGGGAATCCTTGTTAACTAGGTCAGCCATCTACTCAGACCTGACCTCTAGTCGAGTAGTCTAGAAGGAAAGGTCATCGACGTTTCCGATCGTGTCAATCACAACATTCCCATAACTCCCATCCGGTAACTTCTGAACCTTCCGAATCAGCACGGTAATGATCGGCCCTTGTGACTCGGCGTTGAAGCGGAACTCGCCGACTGGACCGATGAAGTGCACTTGACGGAGCGCCTGGAGGAACGTTTGCTTGTCTTCGACGTTCCCGTTGGTTGCATTCAACGCTTCGACAATAACTCGCGCTGCTAAAAAGCCCTGGTAGGCGAAGAGGTTCGCCTGGGCATTGTACTTAGCACGGAAGGCATCGACGAACGCTTTGTTCTCAGGTGAGTTATAAAGCGGCGAATAGTGGAGCGACGTGATGACGTTCAGTGCAGCATCCCCCTCCTGACTAAGAATGTTTTCATCGACGAGGTCTCCAGGACCGGTCAGCGTGTACTTGTCCCGTAAACCAAAGTCGGTGAACTGGAGGACAAAGCGTACGGCATCCGCGCCCGAGTAGAATGCCCAGACGGCATCAGCTTGATACTGTTGAATGCGTTGTAGGTATGGCCCGTAGTCCTGCGTATTGATTGGTGCATAGACCTCGCCGACGACCTTCCCGCCAGCTTGCTGGTAGCGCTTGCGGAACGCATCAGCCTTCTCATGACCGGCCGCGTAGTCAAGAGCCGTGAGGATGACACTTTTGTAACCGAGTTTCTGGTACACATAGTCACCGAACGGTGCCTCATACTGACCGTTAGCGAAAGAGACACGAAAAATGTAAGGGCTACGCATCTTGGGATCACGAGTGAGGCCTTGCAATCCAGCATTGGCGACGATCAGGGGTACCTGCTGTTGCACGACGTAGTCGCGGATAGCCGCGGCTTCGTTGCTGAGGGTCACGCCGGTCAGAATGTGGACGCGATCCTGCTCGACGAGTTTGCGCGCTTTGGAAAGTGTCTGATCCGGACTATTCGCGCAGTCCTCAATATGAAGATCGATGGATCGTCCACCTGCCTTGTTCTGCACCTGATCAAAGTAGAGTTGCATGCCGCGTACCATGTTTTGCCCAAGTGATGAGTAAACACCGGTCATGTCGCCAAGCACGCCAATTACCACTGGCCCTTGTCCGCTTGCCTGGGTGTTTGTAATCACTGTCGGAGTTGTCGCCATGGTGACCACAGAGGTAGGAGCGGTTGCAGCTTGGCTAGCCGTAGACGTGCTCGCAGCAGCTGTCGGGCTTGCAGCACTGCTGCTCGTCGCCTGGGTTGGGGTCACTGTTGACGCGCCACTACCACACGCACTGAGCAGCCAGCTGCCAACGAGGCCGCTACCAAGCAACTGGATCATTCTTCGTCGGGTCAGTGGGCGCCTGCTTTCCATTCAGGATTCCTCCTCAGTTCCCATGCCCACCCATGGAACACTTCTGATTCTGCTGTACCACCTTATGGTTACGGGGTTAGGACAGGCAAGCACCATGTTCAACAATGGTGGACAGCTGAGGTAATTTGCAGGATCAGCATGGCGTGGGAGCGAAGGGAACATGCACAGGTATCCGAACGGTCTGGTGCGTCATCTGGCTGCACGACCACCGTAGACCATGGGACAGGCCCGATACTACACCCAAGTCTTCTTTAGCACCTAGCATAGTCTCACTGACCTAGGCCGCGTATTCAGGTAGTGGGCCAGCGGAGCCTGGCGGCACTGTCTGTGTCAGTCCCCGTGTTTGTCCCAGTCAGCGAGCCCGGCACTTCAACCCTGATCGGTTCTCAAGAGTGGTGCTGTTGGCATAGCCATCACTGGGCCAGCATTGCGGGCATAGGTCCGCTCAAGAACTGCTCGCTGGCCCAGGCTGGATCGCGGAAGTCCAGCTAGATTGAACAAACAGAGGATAATGCGGCCGCTTACGTCATCAACTCACCACCTTTGCAGCACAGCGGTCACGAGAATAGGTTAGTCAGAGAAGAAACAACCGGCTGCAATTACTGGCAAGGGTAACATTCGGAACCGTATGTGCCCTCTCGCAGAAGAGACAGGTATCGACCAGCGCATCGGTAAGACGTTCGCTGTTTTACTCCAGCGTCTGCTAGACAGCAAAAGCTGCGGAACTAAAGTAGTGGGAGTACCCAGTCCACACAGGACAGGATGTAACACCTTTCGTACGAAGCCGAACATCAGGGTGCGGTTTGCTCGTACTACCATACCGTTTGTCTGCATTTGTCAATACTATGGATACGGTCTCGTCACCGTTCCCCTTTTCTACCCATCTTGGTCACCCACTGCTTGCTCTCTCCATACAATTCAGCCACTGTAGCTAGTTCTGCAGGCTGGAATATTAGCTATCTCCATTTGCCGGGCACGGTCGGCAGAGATGATGTTCAGCAAGAGTGAACAGTGCGATTGCAGAGCCTGCAGCGACTCGCTACGGTCTACGTTGCGGCTGTCGGTTATGGACAGTCGCGCTGCCACTAGAGGGCAGGACGGCAGCGACGAAAGCAATGAACTGCAAGCCGCTGGCCGCGAGCAGGGCCTGCCTGTTGTGTTGACTGTCGACTGACTTGCAGCCTCTCTGGCAAGTCAGGCGCAGTGCCATCAGTTGGCCGGAGGAGCGTGACTCCTCCTGCAGCGACAGCAAGATGCCCTGCAGCACTGCCCTCGCTAGGCTGCCGCTATGGGGTGAACAGCAGAAGGGATACCATGAATGCGCGAGTGGCACAAAGCCGCCACCCCGGAGGAAGTGTTCCATCGTCAGTGGGTTTGCCAGGTATTGTCTACGATGCGGCTCGAAGTTCTGCCCGGCGTCAATGTCGCTGACCTTTTCACCAAGATTCCGCCGTCGCCCACGTTGACATTTACGGTCACGGCATCGCCTGCTCAGGGTCCCCAAGCCACGGTTGAGACAAGCCGAGTGCTGCGACAGTATGGGGTCCGGGTAGTACCTCATCTGGCTGCACGGACAATCCGCGATCAGGATGAGTTGGACCACCTTTGGGAGCAACTTGCGGCTGTCGGCATCGACGAGGTTTTTGTCGTTGGGGGGGACCAGAAACAGCCGGCTGGTCATTTTCCCGATGGCCTAGCCTTACTTCAGGCCCTCCGTGCCTTGCGTCATGGACCAAAGCGCCTCGGGGTGCCTGGCTACCCGGAGGGTCATCCGTCCATCCCGGATGACCGGCTGCGTGCGTCCCTGCTGGCGAAGCAGGAATTGGCTGATTATGCCGTGTTGCAAATCAGCTTTGATCCCGATGCTGTGCTCACCTGGCTAAGCCAGATGCGCGAGCTTGGGTTCCGCCTGCCGGTCTATCTCTGCCTGCCTGGCACTCTTCGCCTCGATCGGCTCTTCCGGATTGGGTTGCGGCTTGGTCTGGGCAACTCACTCCGCTACCTCGAGAAGCAACGCGGGCTTGTCGGCCACCTGCTTGCCGGCGGCATGCGGTACGATCCATGGCAGCTCATCGGCGAGCTGGCACGCCGACCTCCGACGCCGCAGGTCGGTATCGTGGGCATCCACTGGAGCACGTTCAACGCTGTCGAAGGTGTCCTCCGCTGGGTTACGGCCAAGCAGACGGAACTCGGCTGCACAGTGGAAGGGAGAGACTGATGGCAGTGGAACAGACACAGCGGCTGCGCCCGATTGTCGAGGTCGCGACCGAGCTTGGCTTGCAGGAAGACGAGATCGAACTTTACGGGCCTTACAAGGCGAAGGTGCGGCTCGACGTTTTGCAGCGGCTTCCCGAGGCGACGGCAACGTATGTCCTGGTCAGTGGGATCAATCCAACACCGTTCGGTGAGGGGAAGACTACCGTCACAGTCGGGCTTGGTCAAGCCTTTGGCCGGCTCGGCAAGCGCTCAGCCATCACGATCCGGCAGTCCTCGCTCGGGCCAGCCTTCGGGACAAAGGGCGCGGGCGCAGGTGGCGGGGCCGCGCAGGTCGTCCCGTTCCCCGACTTAGCTCTGCATTTCACCGGCGACGGCCATGCCGTCACCACGGCTCACAATCTCTGTGCTGCCTTACTCGATAATGCACTTGCCCACCGCCAGATTGCCCTCGATCCGCGTACAATCAGCTGGCCACGAGTACTCGACCTCAACGACCGAGCATTGCGCCGCATCGTCGTCGGCCTCGGCGACGACGAGAGCCTGGCGCGAGTCACTCGCTTCGACATCACCGCCGCTTCCGAGGTTATGGCGATCCTCGCGCTGGCCCGTGACTACCGTGACTTGCGCGCACGGCTCGGCCGCATCGTCCTCGGCTACACCGTCGACCGCCAGCCAGTGACGGCTGAGGAGATCGGTGCCGCAGGCGCGATGGCCGCCCTGCTGGTCGATGCACTGAAGCCCAACCTGGTGCAGACGCTGGAGGGCACGGCTGCGTTCATCCACGCAGGGCCGTTCGGCAATATCGCGACCGGGAACAGCTCCGTTATTGCTGACGTGATCGCCACCCGCCTGGCCGACGTGGTGGTAACAGAAGCAGGCTTTGGCACTGAGCTCGGTGCGGAGAAGTTCTTCCATTTAAAGTGCCAAGCAAGCGGGTTAGCACCGCACGTAGCCGTGCTTGTCGCTACAGTGCGCGCTCTCAAAATCCAAGGTGGGCGCAGTGCACGTGAGGCTGAGTCGGGCGTTGAAGACCTGGCTGGGCTTGAGGCCGGGTTGGTGAACTTAGCCAAGCACATCGAGAACCTGCGCACGTTTGGCGTGCCAGTCGTGGTAGCCGTCAACCGCTTTCCAAGCGACACTCCGCGCGAGCTTGAGCGCGTGCTAACCGCCGCCCAGGAGTTCGGCGCCGCCGATGCTGCCGTCGCTGACGTCTATGCCCGTGGCGGTGAGGGCGGGGTAGAACTCGCCCAGGCTGTATTGCGGGCGGCTGCGCCGACCCCACACTTCCAGCCGCTCTACGAGCCTGACTGGCCGCTGGAACGTAAGGTAGAAGCAGTGGTACGCACGCTCTACGGGGCAGGCACAGTGCGCTGGAGCACGGCCGCCCGGCGGCAGCTTACGCTGCTGGCCGAGCACGGCTACGACCGGCTGCCGATCTGCCTCGCGAAGACGGCGATGTCACTCAGCCCCGATCCCAAACTCATTGGCCGACCTGAGGGCTTCCCAGTAGATGTACGCGAGCTGCGCCTGATGGCGGGTGCGGGCTATGTAGCGGTGCTGCTCGGCAATATCCAGACAATGCCCGGCCTCGGCCGTCATCCGCTGGCGGCTGAGATCGACATTGACGAACACGGGACGATTCACGGCTTGCGCTGAGCCGCGTTCCTCGACATCCCAGCATCCGAAGCGCGGCACTCAGGCTGCGGCACATCGTCCAACGCATGCATACGATCTGTTCGCCTGACCGTGGCCAGGCGCGTCCTGCTCACGTCGCCTGGCCACTCCCGGTCTGCCCATAGTATCTCAGCGCGGTGCTACGACTTGTCCATACCCGAACCACCAGCCTCGTCCTCGTGTCCCTGCTGGGCTGCTCTGGCTGGTCGCGTGCTGGTCGAGACAGTTTCCACGAGGCTGCAATGTTCTGGCGCAAGAACGTGCGGCTTGGGCTCGACGTTGGTCGCGGCCATCCCCTAGGCTGGAACGATATGGCGCGGGAACCCCTGTCTTCTCGCATTTTGGTCGATCATACGGCATCGTCGGCTGCGGCGGCTGACGATTGCGGAGGGGTGAAGCGATGTCGGCGTCTCCACAGGCAAATGCTGAGGCAGGCGGGAGCGAGTGCGCCCTCTGGCTTCTGGTGGTGCTCGTGCCAGTACTGTTCTGGCTGAGCGGCGCCTGCGTCAATCACCATCTGAATGGACAGTATCAGGACGCCGTTCGGCAGCGGCTGGGGAGCAAGGCTGCGCAGGTCATCCGCGCCTATCCGACAGCGCAGGCGGCTTGCGCGCGGCAACTCCTCAACGAGGACTGGTGCATGTTAGTGACGTTGAGCACGATCGTGCGGCGCGGCGGGGTGATTGGCGGGCTGGTCAGTATCGGCTTGCTGGTCGTGGTGGCCAACCGTGCCAGGCACGCCCAGCGCGACCCGACCCAGCTCCCACGCCTGTTCCGGCAGGCAGTCCAGCTCACCAGTCTGACGGCCGCGGGGCTCGGGTTAGGCTACGCCGTCCTCTTCGGCATCGTCGTTGCACTGGTTCCGATGGTCTTCTTCGGCTTGTTCTTCGGCCGGCTTGCCCTGGGCGTGCTCATCGTGAGTGGACTGGCCGCGTTGCGGGCGGCGAAGCTGGCGCTCACCTGGGGCAAGCCGCTCAGCCAGCGTGAGCCCTTCGCCGTTGCGCTGAGCCGGGTCGACGCCCCCGCCCTCTGGCGGTTGGTTGATACGGTCGCGCAGTACGTCGGCACCGCTGCCCCCGACCAGCTCCTGCTGACGCTCGAACCGAACTGCTATGCTGTTGAAGTCCCGGTGCAGATACCCAGCGGGACCGTGCACGGCCGCACGCTCTGCCTCTCCCTCCCCCTTCTCCGCGTATGGAGCGCCGATGAACTGGCGGCAGTCATTGGGCACGAACTCGCGCACTTCCACGGGGCCGACACGCGCTATGCCCGTGAGTTCGCGCCAGCCTTGCAGGGAGCACTCACCGCGCTGGGCCACTTGCGACAGACCATCAGCCGCGACGTGCGCGCACTGGCCATCCTGCCGTGCATCCCGCTGTTCACCTTCACCGCTGGGCACTTTGTGCTCGCCAGTGCGCACTATTCGCGCCAGCGTGAGCTGCGTGCCGACGCGCTGGCCGCGCAGCTCGCTGGGGCACGGGCCATCGCAACCGCCCTGGTCAAGGTGGGCGTGGCTGCCGTGGCCTGGGAGCAGTATGCCGGCATGCTAGTAACCGGCAAGGGCGAGAATCTTCCCCCGGTGAGCACCGCACTGGCCGTGTGCGTCGCCGGGGAACTCAGCCAGCCCGCGCCACCGGCCTGGGTCGCAGCCGAGCACGTCGGACACCCGGTCGATCGCCATCCGCCACTGTCTCAGCGGCTGCAGGCGCTTGGCCTCACCCTGCATGAAGTCTGGCGACAGGCGAGCCTCCCCGCCCAACCGGCAAGCCTGCTGGTGCCAGCGTACCCGGTTATCGAACACCAGCTGACCACGCAACTCGTCCAGCTTCTTGGACTGACGCGCAACGCCAATGCCGCTGGTACACCACCACCGCCACCCACCGCCTGACGGCAGCGGACCGAGTAGGCTAAAAGCGCCGCAGCGTCGTCACCGCGGGCAGGCGGTTCCAGAGCCAGATCGCCAGCGGCAGGCCAATGAGCGTACCTGCACAGAGCCAGGCCAGGACGATCCAGAGCAGCGAGAGCCACCAGCCGATCAGGACAAAGTAGACGGCTCGAAGCCAGAACGGCCGTTGCGGGAGTTCCTGCTGGGAGACGAGCACGATGCCCGCACGCTGCTCCACGGTTGTCCGCCGCGTTGGCTCACGGAGCGTTGCAATGCGGGGCACGTTGTTGATCATGGCCAAGCCAATTGGCATGGTGAGAATCAGCACAATCAGCAACCAGGCCAGCAACGACCAGGCTAACGAGGCCCAACTCCCGATGAAGATGAACCAGAACAGGGTAACCAGGAAGCTTGGGCCACGGCTCGGCATCTCGACGATCACAATGCGTTGCCCATCGTTGGGCGGAGGCGGCAGTTCGTTTGACGCGGTCACAGCCGTTCCTCCTCTCTCTCCACCGTGGGCCTCTTTGGCTCCGCGGCGCCGTGCACCACCCAGACGGCGCGTCGCAGCGCATGGCAGCACCGGCATGCCGATCGCCGTCCACGCCTCGCACTCTCCGCAGTGGATGTCTCCAGCCACCATTAGTATCAATGCATGGGAAACGAGAAGGGTGGGGTTCCCCTTATTTCCACTGCTTCGTGTACCGCCTTCGAACGTGAAGGGGAGCCAGGATGGTGGGTTCCCCCTTTACCGTTTCCACTGCTTCCCACTCGAGCCGTTCTCCCGCGCTCAGGTGCCTCTCCTTCAGTTTCCGCACCGAGACGTCGACATCATCACGTGATGCACGTCTTGACGCCCTGCAGGTGAATCGGTCATCCTGTTCGGGGAAGGCACAAGGAGGTGGCGGGATGAGCGTGCAGCCTGGGTCTGTGGTGCGGTTTCGCCATCGCCAGTGGGTGGTGCTGCCTGGCGACGACGTGGCGACGCTCGTGTTACGCCCCCTCACTGCCACGACGGACGATGCCATCATCGTCCACCGCGAGCTCGCCCAGTTACTTGGCCACACCGTGCCGAGCGAGCGCATCGAGCCCGATCACTTCCCCATGCCCGACGCCCAGGCCATCGCCGATGCCGAGGCAGTGCGGTTGCTCTGGCAGGCCACGCGCTTGCAACTGCGGGAAGGAGCGGCACCCTTGCGCTCGCTAGGGCGCATCAGCGTGCGGCCACGGCCGTACCAGCTTGTCCCGTTGCTCATGGCCCTCCGCCTCGCCCCGGTGCGACTACTCATCGCCGACGACGTCGGTGTCGGCAAGACGGTCGAAGCGGGCCTGATCGCCCGTGAGCTTCTTGATGCGGGCGATGCCCAGCGGCTGGCCGTCCTCTGCCCACCTGCACTCTGCGACCAATGGGCGACTGAGTTACGCGAGAAATTTCACCTCGAACCGGTCATTGTCGGCCCAGCGACACTCGGCCAGCTCGAGCGCCAGCTCCCCCCAGGCCGCTCCCTCTACCAGCACTACCGGGTGACGGTCATCAGCATCGACTTTCTCAAGCTGCCGCGCAACCGTGAGCCGTTCCTGCAGCACCCGCCCGACCTTGTCATCGTCGACGAAGCGCACGGTGTCGTTCCCGCAGGTGCTGGCGAGCGCGACCCGCGGCACTTGCGCTATGAACTCGTCTCAAAACTGGCACGCGATCCGCTCCGCCATCTGATCCTCTTGACGGCTACGCCACACAGCGGTATCCGCGATGCCTTCCAGCGTTTGCTCGGCTTGCTTAACCCGAGTTTTGCCAGCTGGCCACTCGACCAGCTCACGCCACAGCAGCAGCGTGAACTGGCCCGGCACCTCATCCAGCGCACCCGCGCCGACATCATCACCCAGTGGCCGGAAGCCCGCACGCTCTACCCCACACGCCAGGCGATCGAGCGCACCTACACGTTGTCGCTACCGTACCGCCAGTTCTTCGAAGAGACTTTCGCCTTCTGCCGTGACCTCGTTGAGCGCAGCCGGAACTTACCCGATCGCCAGCGCCGTTTCCAGTGGTGGGCCGCCCTCACGTTGCTGCGCTGCGTGATGTCGAGCCCCCATGCCGGTGCCGAGGCGCTCGCACGCCGCCATGCCGCCCACGACGACGAGGCGACAGCGCTCATCCCCCTCCTCTGGGCAGATGAGGGCAGCGAGGAAGACGACCGTAGCGGCCTCGCGCTCGACCCGAGCGAGCGTCTTCCGAGCGACGAAGTACCGGCCACGCAACTCGAAGCCGCAATCGTTGCGCCAAACGGCCTCGCGGAGGCAACCAAGCGCCGGCTTCGCCAACTCGAGCGGCTGGCCCGCGCAATCGCCCCGGCTGACGACTCCAAATTGCAGCAGTGTATCGCGATCGTCCGCGAATTGATCGAGCAGGGCCGCAACCCGGTCATCTGGTGCATCTTCATCGACACGGCAGAGTATCTGGCAGCGCACTTGAAGCAGGCGCTGGCTGCCGCTGCCCCTGATGCCGCCGTCGGCTGTGTCACCGGCCGCCTCGGCGACGAAGAGCGCCGCGCCCGTGTCGCCGAATTGCTGCAGGCGCCGCGTCGGGTGCTGGTGGCGACCGACTGCCTCAGCGAAGGCGTGAACCTGCAGGAGGGGTTCGACGCCGTTATCCACTACGACCTGCCGTGGAATCCGAACCGGCTCGAGCAACGTGAGGGGCGCGTCGACCGCTTTGGCCAGCCGCAGCCCACCGTGACCGCCGTCCGCTACTATGGCCGCGATAACCCCGTCGATGCCGAAGTTGTCGAGGTGCTGATCCGCAAGGCGACCCAGATCCGCCAGGCCCTCGGTGTACACGTGCCGGTGCCTGAGGACGAAGGCTGGCTGGCCGAGTTGCTCGTTCACCGTCTCTTCGAGCGGCCACGCCAGGCCCAGCTCGCGCTCCCCTTCGGCCCTGACCCGACCGAACAGCTCCTCCAACGCTGGGATGAAGACTCCCAACGCGAGCGGGCTCGCCGCACCCGCTTCGCACAAGCCGCCATCGACCCAGCAGCAGCAATCGAGGAACTCAACGCCTGCGATGCCGTCCTCGGTACGGAAGCTGACGTTCGCGATTTCGTGCTCGGCGCCGGCCAGCGCCTCGGGCTCCACTTTGTGCCCGACGAGGCGCAGCCAGGGGTATGGACGATCGACCTCAGCCCGGCTGCGCTGGTGACGGTGCCCGATGCGCTCCGTCTCGCCCTCCCCCGTGACCAGCGCGCCGGACGCTGGCGCATCACCTTCGCTGATCCTCCGCCGGCCGGCGTGACCGCCCTGGTCCGCAACCATCCCTTCGTCGCCACTTTGGCACGCTATCTCTTCGAGCTCGCCTTCAGCGGACAGGCCACTGCCGCGGTAGCGCGGGTGGGTGTCGTCCGCACGAGCCTGGTGCGCGCCGTCACGGCCCTGGCCTTGCTCCGGGTACGCTACGCGGTCAGCCGGCCGAACCGACCTGACACCGTGCTTGAGGAAGCGCTCGTCGTTGGCTACGACCTGCTCGCTGAAACCTGGCTCGAGCCCGACCAGGCCCTGCCGCTGCTGGAACAGGCGCGCCCTGAGGCCGAGGTCGCGCTCGGCGAACGGCGCGAACTCGCCGCGTTTGCCCTGGACACGCTTGCGCCGCTCCTGACCCAGCCCGAACCACACGGCCCGCTGGGCATGCTCCTCGAGCGCCGAGCCGAGGCACTGCGTGCGGCATACCAACGGGTGCGCGAGGCAGCCCAAGCCAGCAAGCGCGGGCTCGACGTCCACCCGCTCTGGCCGCCTGACCTTGTCGCCCTGCTGGTCGCACAGCCGCGGCTGGGATAACCTGCTGACTGTTTGAGAGGAGGATCGTCATGGCCCTTACTCTGGAACGCCCTTTGACCAGTGCGCCAGCCCAGACGAGCGCTGGTGTGCGTCTGGTCGGTGGGCTCTTCGTCCCCGACTTGCTCGACCAGCTGCGGACCGATCCGACCTCACTCGACGGTCAGCGCCCAAGCGACTTCGGCTTCCCCGACGACCGCGCCCTGCGCGACGACATCGCTGAGGCCTACCGTGATGCCCTCGCCTGGTGGGACGTCTTTCAGCGCCGCCTCGCCCGCGTGCCCAAAGACGACCGTGCCGTTAGCCTGACCCGGGAGGAGTGGGTGCTCCCGCTGTTTCACCGCCTCGGCTACGAGCTCGTGCGCAACCCACGCGCCTACGAACTCGACGGGCAAACCTACGCCATTTCGCACCGGGCCGGCGAGAACGACGACGCCCCGCCTGTCCACATCGCCGGGGCACGCCAGGAACTCGGCCGCGTCGATCCCTCCGGCCGACCGCGCCTCTCGCCTCACGCCCTTGTCCAGGAGTTCCTCAACCGCTCCGGCCAGCTCTGGGGCATCGCGACTAACGGTCTCACCCTCCGCCTGCTGCGCACATCGCCGCGGCTGCGCACTGAGACGTATGTCGAGTTCGATCTCGCTGCCATCTTCAGCGGCGAGCGCTATGGCGACTTCGTCGTCCTTTACCGGCTGCTCCACCGTAGCCGCCTCCCCACCGGACTGGAAGATGCCCCGTATTGCTGGCTGGAGCGCTATCACCAGCAGGGACAGGAGCAAGGAGCACGCGCCCGCGACCGGCTACGCGACGGCGTCGAGCGCGCTTTGCTGGCGCTCGGCAACGGCTTCCTGCGCCACCCGGCGAACGAAGCGCTACGCCAGCAGGTTGCAGCCGGTGAACTCTCCGCCAGCCGCTACTATGAGCTGCTCTTGCGCGTGGTTTACCGCCTGCTCTTCTTGCTCGTCACCGAGGAGCGCGGCCTGCTCGGCGGCAATACGATCTACTGGCAGGGCTATAGCCTCACCCGTCTCCGCCGCCTGGTCGAGGAATCGGCTCGCGACGACTATGACGACCTCTGGGCTGGCCTGCTCGCCCTCTTCCAGGTGCTACGCGATTCCACCCCGCAAGCCGATGGCCAGCCGCTGGCCGCCCGGCTCGACCTGCCGGTGCTCGACGGCGACCTCTTCCGCGCTGAGCCATTCGAAGCATGGCGGCTCACCAACCGCGCCCTCCTCGACGCGCTCGCCGGCCTCTCCTTGCTGGCCGACGAGCAGGGTACCGTGCGACGCATTAACTACGCGGCGCTCGACGTCGAGGAGCTCGGCTCCGTCTACGAGAGCCTGCTCGACCATGCCCCCGTCCTCGACCTTGCCGCCAGCGAGCCATTCAGCTTTGTCCAGGGGCAGGGTCTCGAGCGCAAGTCGACCGGCTCCTACTACACCCCGCCGGAACTCGTGCGCGAGCTGGTCGCCAGTGCGCTCGAGCCAGTGCTCGCGGCCCGGCTGCGCGGCAAAAAGACCAAAGACGAGCAGGAGCAGGTGATCCTCTCCCTCAAGGTCTGCGATCCAGCCGCCGGCTCCGGCCACTTCCTGCTGGCCGCTGCCCGCCGGCTCGCTCGCGAGCTGGCCCGGGTTCGCACCGGCGAGCAGGAACCAGCGCCCGAGACCGTGCGCGAAGCCCTGCGCGACGTCATTGCCCACTGCCTCTACGCCGTCGATAAGAACCCACTGGCCGTCGAACTCTGCAAGGTCGCGCTCTGGATCGAGGCCCATGTCCCCGGCCAGCCGCTCACCTTCCTCGACCACCGGATCAAGTGCGGCGACTCGCTGGTCGGCGTCTTCGACCTTGCAGTATTGCGGGATGGTATCCCCGACGAGGCATACGAGCGCGACGACGCGGCCGAGAAAGCGAAGGCGAGCAGCATCAAGCGACGCAACCGCCAGGAACGGGCTGGCCAGCTCACCCTCACGGCCGACGTTGTCGCCTTCGACAAGACGCTGCTCGACTTGGGGCGTCTCACTGAACATGTCGCGCAGATGCCCGAACGGACAATTGACGAGCGGCGGGCTAAAGAGCAGGCGTACCAGCAACTGCAGCGTGATCCCCGCTTCCGCCGCCTGCAGGCTGCCTGCGACCTCTGGACGGCGGCCTTCTTCGCCGACCTGCGCCAGAGCGAGACCGTGCCGACGACCGACCACGTGCGCCAGGCCCTGGCCGGCACGCTCCACGATGCCCGCCTCACCGGCGCAGCCCAGGCGCTGGCCAGCGAGTTGCGCTTCTTCCACTGGCCGCTCGCGTTCCCGGACGTCTTCGTCCACGGCGGCTTCGACGTCGTCCTCGCCAACCCGCCATGGGAGCGAGTGAAGCTACAGGAAGAAGAGTTCTTCCGCGTCCGCGCCCCTCAGGTTGCCAGCGCTTCCAATGCAGCTGAACGCAAGCGCCGCATCGCCGCGCTCGCCGACCAGGATCCAGCGCTCTATGCTGAATACCAGCAGGCGCTCCGCGCCGCCCAGGGCCAGAGCCGCTTTGTGCGCCAGAGCGGCCGCTTCCCACACGGTGGCCGGGGCGATGTCAACACCTACGCCGTCTTCACTGAACTCGCCTGGCACATGCTGGCGGCGAATGGCCGTGCTGGTCTCGTCATCCCGACCGGAATCGCGACCGACGACACCACCAAGCATCTCTTCGGAGCACTCGTCGCCAGGCGGGCGCTTGTCAGCCTCTTCGACTTCGAGAACCGCCGCGCGATCTTCCCAGGAGTGCACCGGAGCTATAAATTCTGCTTGCTGACGCTGACGCACAGTGAGCTGAGCGAGCCCGCCCGCTTCGCCTTCTACCTCCACCGGGTCGACGACCTGCGTGATCCGGAGCGCGTCTTCAGCCTGAGCCCCGCGGACTTTGCCCTGATCAACCCCAACACCCACACCTGCCCGGTCTTCCGCAGCCGCCGCGACGCGGAGATCACCCGGGCGGTCTACCAGCGTGTGCCGGTGCTGTGGCGCGATACCGCGGAGAACGACAGCTTTTCCGCGAGGTGCTCCGCCGTCTCGGAACGTCGCTCGGCGTCACGAAATCGACGCAGCCGAACCCGTGGGGCGTCGAGTTCCTGCGCATGTTCGATATGGCCAACGACTCAGGACTCTTCCGCACGCGCAAGGAGCTTGAGGCTGCCGGCTACCGGCTGGTCGGCAACGTCTTCGTGCGTGGCGAGGAGCGGTATCTCCCGCTCTACGAGGCCAAGCTCGTGCACCAGTTCGACCACCGCTGGGCGAGCTACGGCGGCCCCGGCCGCTGGAACGCCGCCCCCGAGTCCGGCAGCCCGCCCTGGCTCGAGCAGCCCGCGCGCGATCGGGACGACGCCATTGCCCTCACGCAAGCGGCCAAGGCCGACCCTGAACTGGTCGTCCTGCCGCGCTACTGGGTGCCAGCGGCTGAGGTCGAGGCCCGGCTCGCGCGCAAGGGCTGGCCGCGCGGCTGGCTCCTCGGCTGGCGGGATATCACCAACGCAACGAATGAGCGCACGCTGATCGCCAGCGTCACCCCCCGGGTGGCAGTGGGGGACACCTTTCTCTTGTTGCTGCCCCACGAATCCTCGCCGATCATGATTGCCGGACTTTGTACAAACTTCAATTCACTTGTTCTCGATTATGTCACCCGACTTAAAGCCGGAGGAACACACCTTAAATTCCATGTGACGAAGCAACTCCCCGTGCTGCCGCCGCAGGCCTACGAGCGGCCCTGCCCCTGGCGCCCAGGCGAGACCCTCGCCGACTGGATCCGCCCGCGGGTGCTCGAGCTGGTCTACACCGTCTGGGACCTCGCGCCGTTCGCGCGCGACCTCGGCGACGCCGGCCCGCCCTTCCGCTGGGATCCCGAGCGGCGGGCGCAGCTGCGCGCCGAACTCGACGCCGCGTACTTCCTCCTCTACGGGCTCAGCCGCAGCGAGGTCGAGTACGTCCTCGGCACCTTCCCCGTGCTGCGGCAGAACGAGGAGCGCTCCTTCGGCGAGTATCGGACAGCGCGGCTGGTGCTGGCCGCCTACGACGCGCTGATCACCGCCCAGACGCTCGGCGAGCCCTACCGCTCCCCGCTCCAGCCCCCGCCGGGGGACGCGGCAGCTCGGCACCGCGGCACGAGCAGCAACTGATTCGTCTGCAGGGAGACAGCATGAATCAGCCGCTCGCTTGAGCGAGCGCTGAGACCATTGCAGCGGTAAGCGCGCGATAGCAGTTCCACAGCAGGTGGCTCAGCGACACAGTGCCTGGGTCCAGGCCGGGTAAACCGCACGAATGGTCGTCTTTGTTTTCGACGAGTGCCGCAAGGGTCTTGCCACACGGGTCGCAAGGGCCATGTCACGTGGACGAACAAGGAACACCATCAAAGACGTCAGTGCGCAAAAGCCGAGTAGCAACCGACCAGCCGCGCTGAACACAACGCAGTGCTTCTTCTGCAGTGCTCGCCAGCCCGTCGGATCTGCTTGGGCGGATAACAGCATGTCACCAGCACCAGTTGCATCGTTCGTACGCGGTTGATAAACTTTTGGTGATGTAAATGCGCACCTGTACAGGAGGTAGTTGTGCTGGTTGACCGGGTCATTTGCACAAGGGGCTACCAGAATCCGGTACAGATAGTCCAGCGCCGGGATAGGCAATGGCAGCTGGTGGTCAGCAGTTCATGCCTCAACGTCAACGGGAGTGGCGGAAGTTCCGGTGTTAAGCCATGCAAGAACACGTTCCAACACATGGCGGAGTTCGGTCCGCCACGCTTCCTCATCCAGGACGTGCTCGCTCCGCCAGACCACCAACGCCTCCAGATCGGCCACCACCTCGTCCGCCCTTGGCCCAAGGTGCTGTGCATCCCATCCTGGCAAGAGGACCGCTGTCACGAACTCATCCGGCGAACGCTCTCCAGCGAGCACTGCAGCGATTGAGCGAGCGACTTGTTCGAGGAAGGATTGCTCATCCATGAATCCATCTCCAACCCGCGAAATCATCGTTGAGCCACTAGAACTACGCCGCCTCTTCCGCGACAGCGGGTTGTTGGAACGTTATCAACGCGGTGAGCTGACCGAAGAGATAAAGCGCAGCCGTCACGTGACCGATCCATTACACCCATTCTACTGCAACCACTCCGAAGTCGTGCGGCTGTTTGATGGCAACTTCAAAGTCGCCGTGATCCACCGCTATCGGAGAGCCGACGGGAGCCTCGCCGGCAGTGGCCTGCCCGATCCAAAGATGATCCGGATTGGTGACATCATCTACCGCACACCGTTCTAACTGGTGCGCTTTCCCGACAAACAGAGTGCCACACGGCAATTGCATTGGCCTGTTATCACGTCATCTGTCACAGTGCAGCTGCCTGGCGGAACAGAAGCAACAACAGCGAGGAGGACATTCGTACGCTCGCGTTCGTTGACGGTATGCGCTATCCTTTGGTCAGCCCGTATGCTGCTGAGGCTGGCTCAGGCCGAGGCGCTGGCTTCACCGTCCGGTCTGTACGCAGGGAGAGCGGCTCGTGTCGATCTTTACCGTGCATCAGCGTGTCCTCCAGGACTACCAGGACTTCATCCACTCGTTTGTTGTGGCCAGTGATCCGCGGATTCAAGAAGAGATTCGCCGGTTGCTCCTTGACGAGCAGCACCTCTGGCCAGAACCGCTCATCCAACTCTCGCCCACCTACCGCCGCGACGCCACCGTCGACGAGTTGGCAGCAGAGGGTATTCTGCATCCGACAACCGCCCAGGTCTTCCGCCGGGCCGATGGCCAGTCCATCCGCCTCTACACCCACCAGGTTCACGCAATCCGAGCCATCCAGGCTGGCCGCAGCGTCGTCGTCACGTCGGGGACTGGCTCCGGGAAGAGCTACTGCTATTTCGTCCCGATCGTCGATACGGCCGTCCGGTTTCCTGAAGAGCCTGGCCCTATTGCCATCGTTGTCTACCCAATGAACGCGCTCGTCAACTCGCAGCACCAAGCGCTCAGCGAGCTGAAGCGCCACTACGAGGCACGCACCGGCCAGCCATTCCCGCTGCGTTTTGCTCGCTACACGGGCGAAACCCCCAACGAGGAGCGCGAGCGCCTCCGCCGCGAGCCGCCACACCTGCTCCTTACCAACTACGTCATGGCCGAACTCTTGCTCGACCGCCCTGAGGACGAGCCATTCATCCACCCCCGCCCCGATGCCCGTGCTCCCTTCTTCCTAGTCTTCGACGAGCTCCATACCTATCGCGGCCGCCAGGGGGCCGATGTCGCCCTGCTCGTCCGGCGGCTCCGGGCCCGACTCGAGCGCCCCCAGGTCATCCACGTCGGCACCAGCGCCACACTCGTCGCTCATCGCAACGCAACGGCTGCGGAACGCCGGGAGGTCGTCGCCGACTTCGCCTCCCGGTTCTTCGGCCACCCCTTTACTCCAGCAGATATCATCGAAGAGACACTCGTGCCCGCTACCGACGGAGGCCTGCCGACGCCCACTGAGCTGGCCGCAGCGCTCGAGAGCCCACTGCCAACCGAACGCGAGGCACTGCGCCGCCACCCGTTGACACGCTGGCTCGAGTATGCGCTCGGCGTCAGCCCCGAACCTGACGGCAGCCTGCGCCGCCGCATCCCGCGCTCGCTGGCCGCTGTGGCTGCCGAATTAGCCGAACTCACCGGCTGTCCCCCGACCACGTGCGCCGAACGTCTCCGACAGGTGCTCGAAGCTGCCAGTCAGCCGCTTCCTCCAGTCGGCCAGCCGCTTTTCGCCCTGAAGCTCCATCAGTTCATCGCGCAGAGTCATGCGCTCTTCGCCACGCTTGAACCAGCGAACTCGCGGAGCTTTTCGACTGAATTGCACGTTGGTGGTGAGCGGCCCTTCTTTCCTCTCTGCTTCTGCCGTGTCTGTGGGCAAGAGTACTACCGGGTGGCCGTTCGGAATGACTGCGTCGTGCCGTATCCCCCGGCGACGCAGCTCGACGACGGCGAAGCCGTACTCGGCTACCTCGCCCTGGCTGAAGCGGTTCCCACATGGAGCAACGCTGATCTTCCCGACGAGTGGCGCGACGCCGACGGGCGGCTGCGTCCGACCTGGCGCGACCGGGCGCCCGTCCCTGTCTGGATCTTCCCTGATGGGCGATTGGTCGAAGGGGAAGTCGATGGAGCGCAGGCGGCATGGCTCCAACGCGAACGGTTCTGGATCTGCCAGTCCTGCGGCACGTGGTATGGCCGGCGCGAAAGCGAGTACCAAAAGCTGAGCTACCTGGCCAGTGAAGGGCGCAGTTCGGCAACAACCGTCCTTGCCGTTTCTCTCCTCCGCCATGCCCGCTTCCTTGGCGGTCGCGATAAGCTGCTCACCTTCACTGACAGCCGGCAGGACGCCTCGCTGCAGGCCGGGCACTTCAACGACTTTGTGCATGTCGCCGTGCTCCGCTCAGCGCTCTATGCCGCCCTGAAAGAACACGGCACGCTGCACTTCGATACCGTCGCCACGGAAACAGTCAAGCAGATGGGACTCGAGCTGGCCGACATTGCCCGCGAGCGCCAACTGAACCCAAAGTCGTTGCAAGCGCACCAGGTCTGGGAAACATTCTACGAGCTGACGGAGTACCGCCTCTATGAAGACCTGTACCGTGGCTGGCGAGTGGCCCTGCCGAACCTCGAGGACGTGGGCTTGCTGCACATCGACTATGTCGGGCTCGAGGAGTTGACCGAAGACGACACGGAGTGGGCCGACACGCCACTCGCCACTGTCTCCCCCGAGCGCCGTTACCAGCTGCTCCGCGTGCTTCTTGACTACCTGCGCCGACAGCTAGCAATTGCCACACCGCTGCTCAATGACGAGGCGGCCCAGCGCCGGCTGCGCAAGCAGGCCATCGAGCTACTGAACGAGTTTTGGGGGCTTGATCCTAGCCAGGCAAGCCTGCGCCGGGCTACCCGATTCATCTGGCCAGCCCCGACAAACGACGATGAAGGCGCACGCAGCCTCTCGCCACGCACGGCGCTTGGTCGCTTTTTCTGCCGTGAGCTGAGGCTCGACGCAAAAGCGTACGAGAGCGCCATGCCCCAGATCCTCCAACGCCTTGCCTCCTATGGCCTGCTCAGGGCCACACCCATCGCTGACAGTACCGGAAAGAAGGTAGCGTACCAACTCCAACCGAGCGCACTTTGCTGGAAGTGTGGTGACGGCACTCCAGTGCTCGACCCGCTTGCCCAGCCTCAGCCAAGCTCAGCTGAGCGTCGATCAAACCGCTTCTTCCGGCAGTTCTACCAGGATGCGGCCAGGGAACTCGGCGCGCTTGAAGCCCGCGAGCATACCGCCCAGGTCGTTGCGTCCGGCGAACGTGTCCGCCGGGAACGGCGCTTCCGTTGGGCCGAAGAAGACCGCACCGACCCAACCCTCGGGCGTCGTCTCCCTTACCTGGTCTGCTCACCGACGATGGAACTCGGCGTCGACATCGCCGACCTCGACTTCGTCCACCTGCGCAACGTGCCGCCTACTCCAGCTAATTACGCTCAGCGCAGCGGCCGGGCCGGTCGGCAAGGGCAACCAGGCCTCATCCTCACATTCTGCGGCGCCTGGAACCAGCACGACCAATACTTCTTCCGCCACCGTGACGAGATGGTCGCAGGCGCTGTCCGTGCTCCGCGCATTGATCTGGCCAACGAAGCTCTTCTGCAGTCGCATGTGCTCGCTGAGTGGCTTTCAGAATCGGGTCTGGCGCTCCACGAGTCGATCGAGACGGTGATTGACACCGAGCACCGCCCTGAGCTGCCACTGCGTGAACTGATTCGCGCTCACCTGGTGCTCAGGCCAGCGCAACGCGAGCGACTGCTCCGTCGGCTCGACCGCATCTTTGGCCCCAGCGACAAGGAACTGCTCGGACAGCACGGCTGGTTCAACCAGCGCTGGCTCGAGCAACTGGTCGAGGAGGCGCCGCAGCGCTTCGACCGCGCCTTTGGCCGCTGGCGCGAACTCTTTCGGGCCGCAACGGAACAACTCGATGAGGCCCATAAGCGCTTGAGCGTCGCCCGGGGCCAAACCGAACAGGATGAAGCACGACGTCTCCAAGACGAAGCGTTACGGCAACGGAACCTCCTCCTTCAGCAAAATGTTGCCCGCGAGGAGAGCGACTTTTACCCCTATCGCTACCTCGCCACTGAAGGGTTCTTGCCCGGCTATAACTTCCCTGCTCTACCGGTGCGCGCCTGGGTGCCTCGGGGCGACGGCGAGTACATTGCCCGGCCACGCTTCTTAGCCGTGACAGAGTTCGCACCAGGGAACATTGTCTATCACGAAGGGAGTAAGTGGCGGTTTAGCCGGTTCATCGCTCCCACGGGTGAACTGCAGTCTCGGGTGGTCACCCGCAAGCGCTGTCTACGGTGCGAGAGCTTTGCCGAGCCAACCGACGACCTCTGTCCCGGCTGCGGCCAAGAACTGAGTGGGGCTGCCTTCGAATTGCTGTCCTTCCTCGAGATGCCGAACGTCTGCCTCGAGCGCGACGAGCGCATCACCTGTAACGAGGAAGAGCGGCAATTGCGGAGCTATGTTCGCAAGATAGCCTACCGGACTGCACCGAATGGGCCAGATAGCCCGATTGAGGCCGACGTGCTGGTCGATGGCCAACCGCTGCTGCGGCTTCGCTACGCCCCATCGGCAACCTTGCTCACACTCAATATGGGCTGGCGGGCAAGCGGCGCGTTCGGCTTCCAGATCGACCTGGCCAGCGGAGAAGTCAAGATGGACGACGAGAAATTTACTCAGTCCTCTAGGTCACCGGCCACAACGAGCAACTGGCAGCGCCTCGCCCTGGGCGTGCAGGAGACGCGCAACCTACTCTTCGTCTTCCACCTTGACCCAGAACTCCGCCGCGATGCGAAACTGCGTGCCTCCCTGCGGGCGGCCTTACAGCGCGGCATCGGTGCAACATTCCAACTCGAGGAACGCGAGTTGGGAGTCGTCGAGGTCGGCCAAGACGAGTACCACGCTCTGCTCTTTATTGAGGAAACCGAAGGTGGCCTTGGTGTCCTACGGCGCATCCTCGAGGATTCAGACGCGCTGGCCGAAGTCGCCCGCGAAGCTTTGCGCCTCTGCCATTTCGCACCTGAGACTGAAAAGCCCACCTGCACCAGCGCATGCGCCGAATGCTTGCTGAGTTATACCAACGCCCGCGATTTCGCCTTGCTCGACCGCTTCGCCGTGCGTCCACTGCTTGAACAGCTCGTCCGCGCCGAGACGCGCCTTCGGGTCGGCTCCCGGGACGCTGCTGCCCACTATGCCTGGCTCCAAACACGCTGTGAGTCGTCACTCGAACGGCAATTCCTTGATATCCTCTGGCAACACCGCTTGCGTCTGCCAGACGACGCGCAGCGACTCATCGAGACGCCACGGTGCCGCGCTGACTTCTTCTACCAGCCGAACGTGCTCGTCTTCCTTGACGGCCCGGTGCACGATCAGCCTGACCAGCGACATCTTGGCGAGCGAACCCGGCGCATCCTCCTCGCGGCAGGCTACCGCGTGGTCGTGCTTCGGTACGACCAGGATCTGCTTGCCCAGATGCAAGCCTATCCTGACATCTTTGGCACCGCTTGAGCCCGCTGGCATCACTACTAATCGACCGGCCCTGCATCCCACGCCTGCTCACGCCACACCGTGCGCAGCAACAGCGCAGCCCATGCCGCCCCTCCCAGCACTTTGGCGGCGAATTCCACCGCTGTCAGCCCGACCTGCAGCGACCCAAAGGCTACCAGGGGCCAAACCAGCGAGTCAGCGAACGCTGAGGCAAGGTTCGACGTGTTGACTCTGGTGAAGCGCGGAAATCGCCGCGCGAGATGGTAGACCAAGGTGTCAGTCAAGCCGGCCGCCAGGAATGCGCAGAACGATGCCAACGCAATCCGGCTCGCCGCACCGTTGACCAGCGCCGAAAGCACGCTACCCGTGCCAATCAGCCCCAGCATCCGTAACCAGAGTCCTCGCCCTTCCCAGTGCTCGTGCAACGTGTCGCGGACCACAAGGTCGACCGCGATGAAGATAAAACAGATGAGGAAGTCGAATACCGCAAACCAGCGCAGCGGCACCCGCGCAGCCACGAATGCAGCGGAGAGATTTGCGGCCACTACCGCAGCAAGGTACCCCGCGACGAAAAGAGCCGGCATCTGAGACCCTGCATCTCCTTGACGAACACGCCTACTGCGGCCGCATACGCGACCGTGTCCGGTACTTGACAAGGATAGCGAAACGCTCCGCACATGCATGGCTATGAAAGCCATTGAACTGGCAGATACTTCTGCACCCATACCCATTCTCTCCAGGCAGTGCTGACCTCAAGCAGCACATAGGCATGCTCGAAGTGTCTCGCGCAGCTAAACCGCGAGCTCATGCCTGTTCAAGGCCAAGACATGAGTAGCCGGATTGCGGCCGGTTTCCGCGCTGGACCACGCGCGAACAAAGGAGGGCAATCCGTTATGTCAACAATTTGCTGCATGCAGGGTTACACGTGGCCCGACCTGGCAACCTCGCCAGACCCAACCGCTGTGCCAAATGCATAACGGTCAGGATCCTGTACGCGTGATAACGAGGCTTCATCAGCAGAGACACGCGAAAGCAAATGCGGCAGTTGGACGGGAACCCCTTTCTTCTCACTTCATGGGGATACTTGTGCAGCAAGTGGTAAGACACAGGAAGGAGCATGTCAATGGCTTCGCTCACCCGGTCATGCACAAGTACCCGGATCTGGCGATGGACACCCCGCACGAAGATGAAGCATTTCGCCGAGCACCAGGAGTATGTCAGGCGTTGGCGAAAGTGGGTGATGGATTTCGAGCTGATAACTGTCGGCTATTATACCGACTCGGCCGACTACTGGAGCCGCACGGTCATCATCACCATGCCAGACGGCACCGTCGTGACCGTGCCAGGTCAGCTCGCCAAGCAGATTCGGGATGCTTTCCGCAATGCCAAGATCACTATTTCGACCAAAAATCAGTCTTTCGACCGACAATAGCTGTAAGTAACTCAGCAATGTCATCAGCAACTCCGCTCAGGTATTTGATCGGGCCATGCTGAAGTGGGCGAACGACCAACCTGCACCATGGAATGTCCACTGCTGCCATCTCGCAGAAGCCTGGGCAGCGCGGGAGTGGGCGCAGGGACACGCCCTCCTCCCGTGACGGCTGCTAGGGCCAGAGGTCATTGCCAGCGATTGCCAGTCCGTTTGCCAGTCAAACGCGGAAGCAGCTCACTCCGCACAGGCCGCAGCATGCCAAATGCCAGCCGCTGCAACCGAAGGCCACCTGGCCGCCGTGCGCATTGCAGCATGGTTGCAGGACACGCGGCGTGAGCGACACGCAGCGGAAGCCAATCTGTTGCTTGGTTCCGCGTCCTGCTGCGGGTTTTCGGGGAGCCGGTGAAGGGATTCGAACCCTTGACCTGCTGTTTACGAAACAGCTGCTCTACCGCTGAGCTACACCGGCTTCTGGAGCCCACGCCGGGACTCGAACCCGGGACCTCAATCTTACCAAGATTGTGCTCTGCCTCCTGAGCTACGTGGGCCCAGGCGTGCACACTGGGCAGTATAGCCGATCACCACCGACGCACGCAACCCTCCCCACCACCGGGGCCACGTGGCAGCAGTTCGCGGCCGCCGGTTGTGCCCAGCATGGCCATGGACGCGGCGGCTCTGCTTCTGGCGGCGGCTGGATCGGCAACTCGCCGGTCAGGCCCCATGGCCGTGCCCCCTGTCAGGCCGCCGGGTTGGCTGACCACCGATCCCCGTTGCTGCCCAGCACGCCGGTGTGCGCCGTGATCACGCCTGGTGTCCGCGTCGGCCTTCGCGGCATCACCTGTCCCGTCCCCCATCTCGCCGACGAGACCCTCACGCGCCGTCCACCGATGTCATGGGCGTCAGCGGTGCGCGTCCGCGGTGCTGCATCACACGGCAATTGCGGGTTGCGCGCCTGCCTACGCGACGACGCGCTCAGGGGTCACCGCAGAGGCAGCTGGTTCCCAGGACGGGCCACCATACTGCTCAACGCCAATGCCAAGGCGCCCGAGCAACGTCGCAATCCAGCGCGCCTGGTACGGCAGGGGATCAACCGGCACGCCGGGCGCATGCGAATCTGACCCCGCGCTCACGAGCAACCCGCGCGCCGTGGCGAACATGCGATACTGCCGCACCTGCTCATCCGTGTGACTGCGGTAGTGCGCCTCGATGCCATCCAGCGGCACGGCGTCGAGCAGCGCCGCCAGTTGCTCAAGGCTGAACGGCCCGCCGATGTCAGCCCGTCCCGGATGGGCAAGCACGCAGAGCCCGCCAGCTTCGTGCGCAATCGCCACCGCCTCCTCAATCGGCACGCCCACCCGCATCGGCTCGCCATAGCGTTTGGTCAGCTCATGCGCGGTCGCCAGGTTGGTCGCATGCCCATCGCGGATCGCCGCCTGTAGCACGTGCACCGGCCGGAGCGGGCGTCCATCGACAACGGCCTCCAGCGAGGGCAGGGCATAGCCGTGTGCCGTCAGGACGGCAATCCCGCGCTCGGCAGCCTCCCGCAACTGCCGCTCCAGGCGCTCGAGGAACGCCACAAAGCGCTGGCCACGCGGCGAGGTGAGATCGATGCCATAGACGAGCACGTGGCACTCACGGTCGCCCCACCACGTCGTTACCTCAATGCCGGGCACGACGACCATCCCACGCTGCTCAGCGAGCGCGCGCACCCGCGGCACGGCCCGCATGGTGTCGTGGTCGCAGACCGCCACGACGCGAAAGCCGCGGTCAGCAAGGTGGGTAACGAGCGCCTCTGGCGTCCACCCCCCGTCACTTTCACGGGTATGCAGGTGCAGGTCCACCAGCGCGTCCGGCGGCAGGCTGAGCACCATCGGCGTTTCGGCGATCATGCTCCCTCCTTGGGCAACACGCCCCTCTGGTCGCAGTATACTGCCTGCAGGATGCCGACGGGGCGTGAACGAGGGGATCGGAATGCAGATCGCTGAACTGGTGGCCTTTTGCGACCAGCTGCTGGCAAGCGCGCGCTTTCGCGACAGTGCGCTCAACGGGCTCCAGGTCGAGGGCCGCGGGACAACGCAACGCCTGGCCTGCGCTGTCAGCGTCAGCCAGCGGGTGATCGAGCAGGCGATTGCCTGGGGGGCCGACACGTTGCTTGTCCACCACGGCCTCTTCTGGGGCGAACGCGCCGGGCCGATCAGCGGCGTCCTGCGCCAGCGCCTCGCCCTGCTGCTGCGACACGACCTTGTGCTGATCGCCTACCATTTGCCACTCGATGCCCACCCTGAGCTCGGCAACAACGCCCAGCTCGCGCACGCGCTCGGGCTGCAGCCGGTTGAGCCGTTCGCCGAAATCGGCGGCATGCCGATCGGGTGCATCGCCCAGGCAGCGACGCCGCCATCGCTCGCCAGCCTCGTTGCTCGCGTGCGGGACGTGACCGGGCGCGAGCCGCTCGTGCTCCCCGGCGGGCCTGAACCGATCGAGCGGCTCGCCATTGTCAGTGGCGCTGGCGCGCACACCCTGCCCGAGGCTGCCGCACGCGGCTGCGCGGCACTGTTGACCGGCGAAGCCCGTGAACCGAGCATGGCCCTGGCTCGCGAACTCGGCATCACGTTGATCGCCGCCGGCCACGAGGCCACCGAACGGCTCGGCGTGCAAGCGCTCAGCGCCGAACTCGCCAAGCACTTCGGGCTCGAGACCACGTTCTTGCCTGATCCAAACCCCGTCTAGGCTCGCACTGCCCAGGTCAGGCTGCGTTGCCGTTGCAACGACATACGGGGGAGAGAGGAAGGAGTACACCATGAGCCAGCAGATCGCCGACGTCTTCAAAGCCTATGACGTCCGCGGGATCTTCCCGGACGAGCTCACGCCAGAACTCGCCTACCGGATTGGCCGCGCGTTCGTGGTCTACCTCCAGCCGCGCCATGTTGTCGTGGGGCGCGACATGCGCGTCTCCTCCCCAGTCCTCGCCGCTTCGCTCATTGAGGGGTTGCGCGACCAGGGCGCCGACGTCACCGACATCGGGCTCATCAGCACTGACGGCCTCTACTTCGCCGTCGGCAAGTACGGCTTTGACGGCGGCATTATGGTCACCGCCTCGCACAACCCGCCGGAGTACAACGGCTTCAAGCTCTGCCGTGCTGAGGCGCAAGCGTTGAGCATGGACCAGGGCATCGGCGAGATTCGCGACCTCGTGCTCGCCAACCAGTTTCCTGATCCGCCACGCCGCGGCACACTCGAACAGCGTGACATCCTGGCCGACTTCGCCGCTCACGTCCTCTCGCTCATCGATCGATCGGTGATCCGGCCGATGAAGATTGTGATCGACGCGGGCAACGGCATGGGCGGGCTGGTAGCTCCGGCCGTCTTCGGCCAGCTGCCGGTGACGGTCGTGCCGCTCTACTTTGAGCTGGACGGCCGCTTCCCGAACCACGTGCCGAACCCGATCGAGCCGGAAAACATCAAGGACTTGCAGCGCGCCGTCGTCGCCGAGCGGGCTGACCTCGGTATCGCCTTCGATGGCGATGCTGACCGAATGTTCATCCTCGACGAACACGGCCACTTCGTCGGCGGCGACATGGTCACCGCGCTCGTCGCCAAAGCCCTCCTGCGCAAGCATCCTGGCGCAGCGATCGTCTACAACCTGATCTGCTCGCGGGCCGTGCCCGAAACCATCCGCGCTGAGGGCGGTGTGCCCATCCGCTCCCGCGTCGGCCACTCCTTCATCAAGGCGCTGATGCGCCAGCACGACGCGATTTTCGGCGGCGAGCACTCCGGTCACTTCTATTTCCGCGATAACTGGTACGCGGACTCCGGCATCATCGCAGCGCTGACCGTGCTCGAGCTGCTCTCGCGTGAAGGGGTCACGGTGTCAGCGGCGATCCGGCCGATCGACCGCTATGTCCGCTCGGGCGAGATCAACGTGACCGTGCGCGACATCCCGCGCGTGCTCGGCGGGCTCGAGGAACACTTTGCCGATGGGGAGATCGACCACCTGGACGGCCTCACGGTGAACTACCCCGACTGGTGGTTCAACGCCCGGCCGTCCAACACCCAGCCGTTGCTCCGCATCAATATCGAGGCGACGACGCGCGAGTTGCTCGAGGCAAAGAAGACGGAGATCCTCGACCTTGTCCAGCGCCTGGCGGAGTAAGCGCGATGGTCGCCTTGCCCCAGCCTGGCCAACGGGTCACGGTCGTGAAACTGGCGCCAGACGGCACGGAATCGGCGCGCTACACCGGCACGGTCGTCCCCGGACACGCCGGCTGGCTCGTCGTCGCAGCGCAGTGGACGATGCGCGCGGTCACGACTGGCCCGCTGACGTTTACCCCCGGCGATCGCTTGCTAGAGTACTTCTCCGTCGTGGAGCCGATCAACGCCTTTGCGGTGTTCGCGCCCGACGACACGTTCAAGGGCTGGTACATCAACGTGTCGTGTCCGGCCGTCTACAGCGATGGCCAGCTGGCCTGGCGTGACCTCTACCTCGACATTGTCGCGGTTCCCGGCGGCGTGCCCGTCGTGCTTGATGAAGCCGAGTGGCGCGCCTCCCCGCTGGCGCAGCCCGGCTCAGCCGAGGCCGTGTGCATCCTCGAGGCACGCGACCGCGCGCTCGCCGCGCTTGCCGCGCGGGAGTACCCGTTCGCGACCGTGCCCCCACGCTAGCGCAGCACTGCGCGTTCGCCGTACAATTGCACATCAGCGCGAGTCAGGCGAAAGGGCGCCAGACGATGCGGGGGAACACGGGAGGACAAGCGAGCAGCGAACGCTGGCTGACCATCGACGAAGCCAGCCGGTTGCTCGGCGTCGGGCAGTCGACGTTGCGCCGGTGGAGTGATAGCGGCAAACTGCCGGTCTACCGCACCGCTGGTGGGCATCGCCGCTTTCGCGAAAGCGACGTGCTCGCGATGCTGCGGAGCGGCGCGCGCCCCCGCGGCCGGCTCAGCCATAAGGTGCTGGCTGACCGCTCAATCGTCGCCTATCGCACTGAGGTGCTCCAGTCGGCCAGCGAGCGGCCATGGCTGAGCGCGTACCGGCCCGAGCAGCGGGAGGAACTTCGTCACTTAGGCCGGCAGCTGGTCGAGCTGACCTTCCGGGTCGTCACCCGGCGCGATCAGCGCACCGTGCTCCTCGCGCAAGCGCAGGCGATTGGCCGGCGGTATGGTGAGCTGAGTCGCGCGGCCGGCCTCACGGTCAGCGACGCGGTCGAAGCGTTCTTGCTCTTTCGCCAGCCCGTGTTGCGGGCCCTCGAACAACTCGCGGACGAATCGCCGATTCCTGCCCCGCGGCTGATGCATGCGGTTGCTGAGGTCACGCACCTGCTCGACACAGTCTTGCTGGCCGTGCTCGACGCGTGTAGCCAGCCAGTGCAGAGCGGAGCAACGACGAAAGGGTGATGACGGTGGAAGACGAGCGGGCAATTCTCCAGCGCGAATTCGGCGGTGGGCGCAATATGATCGCCTGTACCCTCTGTGGCCAGCTGATCACGCGGCGCCAGGCACGCGCGGTCTCTGGCGCTGAAGCCGGGATGCCCAACGTCGAGTATGTCCTGCTCTGCCCGGAATGCTGGCGTGAGCTTCGGGGCGAGGACACAGTGCCGATCATCGCCCCCGACGAAGCTTAGCGCACCTTGCCACGCGCCAGCACGCGCCACGTCGCCACCACGTCGCCGTCACGCACGACGAACAGCTCATCCTGCAGGTTGACCACTGGGCAGACGTGGTTGGGGATTACTTCAACGCGGTCACCAACCTGTAATCCCTGGCAGTGCGGCGGCAGCTGCACAAAGGCGTGCTCTTCGTTGAGCCGCGTGATCACGGCATCCGGGCACTCGACGAGGTAGCCGTGCCCGTGTCGCCCCGGCGGTGGCGGATCCATGGCAAGCGTCTTTGAGCCAGCATCGAGGATGGCACGGTCGGGCGCGGGCCGGCTGATCACCGTCGTGAGGATGCGCAAGGCACAGCGCTCCGGACCGATCCGGCCGAAGCGGAACGACGCCGCGTCGTAGAACACGTACGTGCCCGGGCGCATTTCCGTGATCCCCGGGACAGCGGTGGTCACGAAGGCCGCCGGCGTTGAACCAACACTGACCACCTCAACCGGAATACCCGACCGGCGCAGCAGCTCAGCCGTCGCCACCATCGCCTCACCAGCGGCACGCCCAAGCCGCTCGAGCTCAGCAGTATCAGCGGCCCGGCCAGCATGTCCTTCGTGCGTCATCAGCCCGCGCAGCCGGAGCCCCGGCATCTGCACGACTTCCCGGGCAAGGCGCAAGGCAGGCTCCCCGGGCAGCACGCCCGCGCGGCCAAGGCCAGCGTCAATCTCCAGCAGCACATCCAGCACCGTGCCAGCCGCCTGCATCGCCCGCGAGAGCGGCTCGGCCACGGCCACGCTGTCGACGGCGACGGTCACGTGCACGCGCTCCATCAGGTTCAGCAGGCGACGGATCTTCGCCTCGCCAACAATCTCATAGGCGATCAACACGTCATGCAGCACGCCAGCATCAGCCAACGCTTCCGCTTCACCGAGCTTGGCGCACGTATGGCCAACCGCGCCGAGCTCAGCCTGGCGGCGCGTGATCTCAGCAGTCTTGTGCGTCTTAATGTGGGGGCGCAAGGCGAGGCCATGCGCCCGGGCATAGCTCGCCATCTCCGTCAAGTTCTGCTCCAGCACATCGTCGAAGACGACCAGGCAGGGCGTATCAAGCATCTCCCGATAGGACACGAGGGTCACTCCTTTCATCAGCCGGAGCCGGTGGCAGAATGCGCACCCGCCGACCCTCGATCCGCAACCGGCCAGCAGCGTAGAGCCGAATCGCCTCAGGGTAGAGGCGGCATTCTTCGGCGAAGACCCGGGCCCCTAATGTCTCTGGTGTATCGTCGTCTTCCACCGGGACACACGCCTGCAAGATAATCGGCCCAGCGTCGAGTTCATCCGTCACGAAGTGCACCGTGCATCCACTGACCTTGACGCCAGCCTCGAGCACGGCCTGGTGCACACGCTCGCCGTACATCCCTTTGCCACCAAACAGCGGGAGCAGCGAGGGATGGATGTTGATGACCCGGCCAGCGTACGCCGGCCGCACCGGCAAGCGCTTGAGAAACCCAGCCATCACCACGAGATCGACAGCATACTGGTCGAGCGCAGCGTAGACCGCCTCCGCGAACGCCGAGCCCTTCACCTGCCGCGCATCAACGACGACCAGGGGAACGCCAAACTGCGCCGCAAAGGCGTTCCCCGGCGCATCCGCTCGGCTGCTCACGATGACAACGACCTCGGCTGGCAACGCCCCCGCCTGCTGCTGACGCAACAGATTGAGCAACGTCCGTCCAGTGCCTGAGATCAACACGCCGAGTCGCAACCGGCGCACGCAATCCCCCATCCACGATGCAGAGCGCAGCAGCCGCTGCCCCCGCGGGATAGAATGGAGGACAGCGCGCCATTGCGCAAGGGCGCGCGGCACAGGCACATGATGAAGGAGCAAGCACGTCGTATGGAGCAGACCGCTAACGCCGCCGCGCTGGGTCGCCCGGCAACTGGTGTCGACGCGGTGGTCGTACTTGACTACGGCTCCCAGTACAGCCAGCTGATTGTGCGCCGGGTACGCGAAGCCCACGTCTACGCCGAACTCTGGCCGCATGATGTGGCCTGGGAAGACGTTGCACCGCTGCAGCCGAAAGGCGTGATCCTCTCGGGCGGACCCGCAAGCGTCTACGAGCCCGGTGCGCCACAGCTGCCACGTTGGGTCCTCGAGCGTCGCCTCCCTGTCCTCGGCATTTGCTACGGCCTGCAACTCCTCGTCCAGGCGCTCGGCGGACAGGTCGCGCCAGCCGCCGCGCGCGAATACGGACCAGCCACGCTCGAGGTCGTGGCCGACCACCCGCTCTTCGCCGGCCTGCCCGCACGCTCGACAGTGTGGATGAGCCATGGCGACCAGGTAACCGCGTTGCCACCCGGCTGGGAGCCGCTGGCACGCAGCGACAACGCCCCGTATGCCGCCTGCGGGCACGATGGGCTGATCGGCGTGCAATTCCACCCTGAAGTTGCCCATACCGAGTACGGCCAGGCGATCATCGCTAACTTCCTCTTTCGCGTCTGCGGCTGCCGCCCAACGTGGACACCAGGCTCGTTCATCGAGCAGACGACGGCGGCGATCCGCGAGCGCGTGGGCTCCGAGCGCGTGCTGCTCGCGCTCTCCGGCGGTGTCGACAGCGCCGTCGCGGCCGTGCTGATCCACCGGGCAATCGGCGAGCAACTCACGCCCGTGTTCGTCGATACCGGCCTGCTCCGCGCTGGCGAGCCTGAGACGGTTGTCACGGTCTTCCGTGAGCACTTCCAGATGCCGCTGGTCGTCGTCAACGCGGCCGAGCGCTTCTTCGCCCGGCTGCGCGGCGTCGTCGACCCCGAAGAAAAGCGGCGAGTTATCGGCGAGGAGTTTGTGCGCGTTTTCGAGGCCGTTGCGCGCGAGCACGGGCCGTTTCGCTTCCTCGCGCAGGGCACGCTCTACCCTGACGTGATCGAGAGCGCTGGCCCCGTTTCCAAAACCGCTGCGAAAATCAAGACGCACCACAACGTCGGCGGGCTTCCCCCCGACCTCGCCTTCGAGTTGCTTGAGCCGCTGCGCTGGCTCTTCAAAGATGAAGTGCGCGCCATCGGCCGAGCGCTTGGCCTTCCAGAGGTGATCGTCCAGCGCCAGCCGTTCCCCGGCCCTGGCCTCGCCGTGCGCGTCATCGGCGAAGTCACCCCCGAGGCCGTCGCCATGGCCCGCCAGGCCGACGCCATTGTCCGGCAGGAGATCGAGGCAGCAGGCCTCGCTTCCCAGCTCTGGCAGTTCTTCGCCGTCGTCCTGCCGACGGTACGGACAACCGGCGTGATGGGCGATTTCCGCACCTACGCCAACCTGTGTGCTATCCGCGCGGTCCAGAGCACCGACGCCATGACGGCTGATTGGGCTCGACTGCCAGCCGACCTCCTGGCGCGAATCAGCCAGCGGATCGTCAACGAAGTGCCGGGGATTAACCGCGTGGTCTACGACATTACCAGCAAGCCCCCGGCGACCATCGAATGGGAGTGACGCGATGCGCGTACTGGTCGTGGGAAGCGGCGGACGCGAACACGCGCTTGCGTGGGCACTGGCCCACTCGCCACACGTCACCGACCTGCTGATCGCCCCCGGCAACGCTGGCACTGCCGAACTCGGCGAGAATGTGCCCGTTCCGGCCAATGACATCGCTGGGCTGACAGCGCTCGCGCGGGAACGTCGCGTCGAGCTCGTCGTCGTCGGCCCGGAAGAGCCGTTGGCGCGCGGCCTGGCTGACCAGCTGCGCGCCGCCGGGATTCCAACGCTGGGGCCAGATGCTGCCGGTGCGCGCATTGAAAGCAGTAAAGCCTGGGCCAAGGAGGTGATGGCCGCAGCTGGCGTGCCGACGGCGCGGGCCCAACGCTTCACACGGCTCGCTGACGCGCTCGCGGCGCTGGCCGACTGGCCGACGCCAGTCGTGGTCAAAGCCAGCGGCCTCGCTGCCGGCAAGGGCGTGATTGTGGCTGGCAGTCGCGCTGAGGCTGAACAGGCCCTGCGCTGGATGCTCGAGGCTGGCGGGCTTGGCGAGGCGGGACGCGAAGTCTTGCTTGAGGAATACCTGGAAGGTCGCGAAGTCTCCTGCTTTGCGCTGACCGACGGCGAGAGCGTCGTCCCGCTGCTGCCGGCCTGCGACTACAAACGCGTCGGCGACAACGATACCGGCCCGAACACCGGTGGCATGGGCGCGTACAGCCCGGTTCCCTGGCTCGATGCATCCCAGCAGCAGGTCGTCCTTGAGCGGATCATGCGGCCGACGCTGGCCGAACTCGCCCAGCGCGGCATCCGCTACCGCGGCATCCTCTACGCCGGGCTCATGATGACGGCTGACGGGCCGAAGGTGCTGGAATTCAACTGTCGACTCGGGGATCCAGAAGCACAGGCGGTGCTACCGTTGCTCGCGAGCGACGCCGCCGCACTCTTCGCAGCTGCAGCGCTGGGCGAGCTTGCCCATCAGCCGTTGCCGCAGTGGCACGACGGCGCGGCCGTGACCGTTGTCCTCGCCTCCGGCGGCTATCCCGGCCCCTCTGAGACCGGCAAGCCGATCAGCGGGTTAGCGGATCTCCCAGAAGGCGTGCTCGCGTTCCACGCCGGCACGCGCCGCGACCCGGACGGCACGCTCCGCACCGCTGGCGGCCGGGTGCTCGCGCTCACCGCTCGTGGACGCACCATCGCCGAGGCACGGGCGCTGGCCTACGCTGCCGTTGCGCGTGTCCAGTTCCCCGGCATGCACTACCGGCGAGACATCGCTGCCCGCGAGCTACGCTGAGGCGCTACGCCGAAAGCGACACGCCCGGTTCACCAGCTGGCGGCTGGAACAGCACGAGCCGGCGTTGCGCCGCGTTTAAGATCGCCTCCAGGCGATCGCTGGCCTGCAGCTTGCGGAGCACCGTCGTGATGTGGTTCTTGACCGTCTGCTCGGTGATGAACAGCGCATCGGCAATCTCTTTATTGGAGAGGCCTTGCGCCATGCAATCGAGCACTTCGATCTCGCGCATCGTCAGCGGTTCAGCGGCGCAGGCGGGAACAGCCTGCAGCTCACGCAACACCTGGCGCGCGACCGCCGGGTTGGCCAGGAGCGCTTGCGCCAACGGCTGCTCGCCCGCGGCCACCCGCTCAAGCGTGGCCAGCAACGCATCGACCGGGGCCGTCTTAGCGATATGGGCTGCTGCCCCAACCCGCGCTGCCTCGACGAGCCAGGTCGGATCTTCCAGCGCGGACAGCATCACGACAGCCAACCGTGGGCGCTGCCGCCGGAGCAAGCGCGCCAGCTCAATCCCGGTAACGCCGGGAAGATGGATATCCACCAGCGCGATATCCGGCTGGTGCACCTCGGTGGCATGGATCGCCTCGTAGACGGCCGAGGCCTCAGCAACCACCTGATACTGCGGCGCAAGGGCCAGCACCTGCCGTAGCCCGCGCCGGAACAACGGGTGGTCATCAACAATCAACACCCGGGTCGCCCCACGGGCTTCTCGTCTCCCCATGCCAACCCCTTCCCCCTGATAACGCCGGATAACACCGGACAACCAGAAAAACAAGAAGCTCATTGGCAAGTATCGACGCAATCACCAGGATTTGCTATGAGGAAAACGGTTGAGACACACAAGGCAAGAGTCCTAGTCCGCCTAGTACGTGCGGGCCAGTCAACCCGGTGTCCATACACTGAAACTGTAGCATGTTCCAGCACGCTCGCCCCGGCCCCGCTGCCACGAGGGGCGCCAATCGACAAAAAGCGCGTCCGCTCCCAAACAGCCGAGCCCGGTCTGCCCGCCGCTGTCACCCGGGCTGCCAATAGACACGAGGCGCGACACACGGCACGCGTGTGCCGATGCAGGACTGCGAGCGCATCCGCTGGCTGCTCAGCCAGCCGGCGCCTCAGCTTCCCGCCCCGTTCAACCGTGGGATACCGCCGAAGTGCACGCCGAGTGCGACCAGCGTCTTGGCGTCGGCAATCTCGCGCTGGCGGACGAGCCGTGGCAACGCCTCAGGATCGACAATGACCACATCGATCCGCTCATCGTCAGCTGGACGGGCCGCGCCAGCCCGCAGACCCATGGCTCGGTAGACGATCAATTCCTCGTTGGCCCAGCCGGGTGAGACGTAGAAGCGAGCAAGTTCTTCAAAGCGCGCGGCCTGATAGCCCGTCTCCTCGAAGAGCTCGCGCTGTGCGGTAGCTAACGGCGATTCACCGGGCTCACGCGTGCCAGCCGGCACCTCAAGCAACGTCCGGCCGACAGCATGGCGGTACTGCCGGACGAGCACGAGTTGTCCGCTCGGCAACACCGGCAGAATCGCAACGGCACCGGGGTGCTCGGCAACTTCGCGCGTATGCTCCTGTCCATCGGGCGTGCGCACCTGATCGACCCGGACACGGATCAGCCGGCCCTGGAACGCGACCCGGGACGACACCGGCTGCTCGGGTGGCTCGGTCGCTGGTTCTGGCATGTCTCCTCCTTTCGCGGCGAGTGTACCACCGATGGGAACGTCGGCTGGGGCAGGGCGTTGCTCGAAGCCCTGGTCGCGTTTCCCCCTCGTTGGGTCAGCTGCTGCTCGCGTTTTCTAAGGCAGATTGACGGGAAGCGGTGCGGGGACAGGAACGCGCACGTAGGTGCGGATCGCAACCGGAAAAATAGTGCAAAGTTTTTTACTATTTCCAGTACTTCTGGGCCTGGTTATGATCCGACAGTTCCGTTAGAATCGTACTAGCCGATTGGTGGGGGGTACCCCACCCAAAGGTCACAGGAACCGACCATCCGGAGGCGATGACGCGCAGGCAGTAGCAGTGGGCGCCGAGCCTGCGCTGAGCCAGTGGCGCACCCGGCCGGAGACCAACGCTCTCGAGGCCGGGTGCGCCATGTGGTTTTCGTGGAGGGGGATAGACATGCACTGTTGTGACTGGTGGCGAGCACATCGCGAACACACCCTGGAGGGGAAAGGGGAGTATAGCCATGCCTAAACTATTCCGCGGGAAACGACCGCCTCACTCAATAGTTGGAATCCAGTTCTTGATTGCACTACTACTTACGTTGGGGGTGGTTCTTGGGAATCTTCCCACCTTTTCCGTTGCTGCATCGAGTGGAAAGTCAGAACCATCAAATTCAGAGACATCAACATTACAGACAATCCCTGTCAAGCAAAGCCAAATCGGCACCACAGGCTGCCAGTCAGCCGATACCATGCTCTGGCACTTCATCATCAATCAAATCGATACTCCGAGCGACGCACCAGGCTCAATCACTGTCACGTTCCAGCAAGCTGGCACAAAGACGGTAAACCTCTACACAGTTACCAATGGCGGAACCGCGCACTACATCGTCCAAACCGGACCAGGGGACACGCTCCTGAACGCCACCGCGCAGATCTACAAAGACTGGAGCGGGCAGTTCAATCTGAGCAGCCCAAAATGTCATCCAGCCCCCACACCCACGCCAACCAAGACACCGACGGCGACGCCAACCAACACGGCGACCCCAACCGCGACCCCGACGAAGACACCGACCCCAACGCCATGCTGTAAGTGCGATGACGAAGATGAGCACTGCACACCCACGCCAACGGTAACGGCAACGGCGACCCCGACGGAGACGCCAACGGCCACGCCAACTGAGACACCAACGGCCACGCCAACGGCCACCCCAACTCAGACGCCAACGGCAACCCCGACGGCGACGCCGACTGAGACGCCGACGGCAACCCCAACTGAGACCCCGACGGCGACGCCGACTGAGACGCCGACGGCAACCCCAACCGAGACACCGACGGCGACACCGACTGAGACGCCGACGGCGACACCAACTGAGACGCCAACAGCCACGCCGACGGCAACCCCGACTGAGACGCCAACGGCAACCCCGACGGAGACGCCAACAGCGACGCCGACGGCGACACCGACACCGGTGACGCCCACGCCAACGCCGGTGACGCCAACACCCACGGCCACACCAACGCCGACGGTGCCGATCACGCCGAGCGCGCCGATCTTGACGCTCACTAAGGTCTGGAGCGGTACGCCGACCGTTGGCAGCGTCACGATCCAGGTCACGACCAGCAACGGCACGACGACCGTCACCTGCTCTGGCTCAGTGCAGAGCGGGGCAACCTGGAACTGCAGCCCAGCCGTGACCCTGCCCGCTAACCCGAACGCGCAGGTGACGATCATCGAGACAACCGCGCTACCCGGCACCTGGTCGATCGCTGGCACTGGCACCTACACGGTCAGCCAGCTCTGCGGCAACGCCACCGCCTGCAGCCACGCCGTCACCAACACCCGCACGACGACGCCGCCACCGCCGCCGACTGGTGGAGGCGCGCCACCGCCGGTGATCGTGATCCCGCCGGTCTCCCAGGCATCGCCAATCGTCGGTACGCCGACACCGACGGCAACGGCAACCGCGACGGCGACGAGCACGCCGACGCCGGTCTCGCAGCCATCGCCGATCACGGCTACGGCGACCACACCGGCAGTCAGCCAGGCCTCACCGGCGGTCAGCACGCCAACGACGGTGAGCCAAGCTTCCCCGGCGACCGGCACGCCGGTGCCACAGGTGCTGCCGAAGACCGGTCAGGCGCAGGACAGCAGCCCGTTCTGGGTGCTCACGATTGCCGGCCTGGCCTTGCTCTCGCTCGGGACGGCTGCGAAGCTCCGCCGGCGCGCTGGCATCCGCTAAGCTGCTCATCACGCTAACGACGGCTCCTCGATGGCCCGTGGAATCCCCCCTCCACGGGCCATCATTCTTTCGTACACCGGGGGAGCGCGGTTACATCGAGGTTACCGAAGAGGGCTATCGTGGAAGCAGTGGGGCGACGGTCACGGAAGGGGGCGGAGCAATGCGACGGCCGGCGTCCTGGGGGTGGATCTGCTGGATGGTTGCGCTCCTCTGTCTGCCCGCGTGCCTCTCCCCTGCCCCGCGCACACCAGATGCTCCCGCGATGCCTGCCAGCACACCAAGCGCTCACCTTCTCGCCGTCACCCCTCCCCCTCCTCCCCTCACCGCCGCAACTCCCTTCCCCCTCACACCGTCGAGTCATGCCGGTGTCGACGCCTTCATCGACCCAGGTCACGGTGGTGTCGATGATGGCGCCACCGGCGTGACCTCCGACGGTCGCCCGGTCGCTGAGAAGACAATCACGCTCGCGATTGCGCTGCAAACTGCGGCCATGCTCGAAGCCGACGGCTTTCGCGTCGCGCTCTCGCGCACTGACGATTCCCTGCCCGACTTGCAGCCGAGCGACCTGACAGCCGAGGGCGATGCCCTCACGCCCGACGGCGTGCTCCACGACCTCCAACGCCGCATCGACCGGGCAAACGCCAGCGGGGCACGCGTGCTCCTGAGCATTCACCTCAATAGCTTCGATGACCCGGAGGTTGGGGGCGCTGAAACGATCTATGACGCCAGCCGCCCGTTCGCTGACCAAAACCTGCAGTTCGCGCAGCTTGTCCAGCAGCACGTTGTCGCGGCGCTACACCAGGCCGGCTATCCCGTCGATGATCGGGGAGTAGTGAACGACAGCGACCTCACTGGCGGCGAATCCTTCGGCGTGCTCCCGGCAAGCTATAACCACCTCGTCCTGCTCGGCCCGGAACTGCCCGGGCTGGTCAATCCGAGCCAGATGCCGGGAGCGCTCAGTGAACCGCTCTTCATCTCGAACCCCGAGGAAGCAACGCTCGCCACCAACCCGGCTATCCAGCAGGCACTCGCGCGTGCATATGCCGATGCGATCGAGGCGTTTCTGCGCGGGGCAACGGCCAATTAGAGTTCGGTCAGGATCTCCGGGCCATTCTCGGTAATCGCGACGGTATGCTCGAACTGGGCCGCGAGGCTACCGTCCGCTGTCACGATGGTCCAGTTATCGGGCAACACGCGCGTTTCGGGCCGTCCTGCGGTAATCATCGGCTCAATGGTCAGCACCATACCGGGGCGCAGCAACGGGCCTTGTCCTGGCGGGCCATAGTGGGGCAGCAACGGCTCCTCGTGCAGCGCGCGGCCAATGCCGTGGCCGTAGAGATCACGCACGACGGAAAAGCCCTGCGCTTCGACGTACTGTTGAATCACTGCCGAGATATCGGTCAGCCGCCGTCCCGCGCGGGCTTGCTCGATGCCACGTGCTAACGCCTCACGGCAGACGGCAATCAGCCGCGCAGCTTCCGGCGAGATTTCCCCAACGGGTACGGTAATGGTCGCGTCACCATGGTAGCCGCGGTAGCGCGCGCCAATATCGATGCTGACAATGTCGCCGTCGCGCAGCACGCGCGGGCCAGGAATGCCGTGGACGACCTCGTCATTGACGGAGATGCAGGTGCTTGCCGGAAAGCCGCGGTAGCCTTTAAACGACGGAACGGCGCCGTAGCGACGGATCGTCCGCTCAGCTAAGGCATCAAGTTCAGCCGTCGTGATACCGGGCCGGACAGCAGCCTCGAGGACGCGGAGCGTCTCAGCGACAATCTTGCCAGCTTCGCGCATCAGTCGCAGCTGTTCCGGCTGCTTCAGCGAGATCGCCATTGGTTCCATCCTTCACCATGGGCACACAGCAGGCCCATACCACATCGTCTAAGTGTACTCCGGAAGGGATCCGGGCCATGCGTGCCCACGGGCAATCCAACGCCCATGCTTCTACGTATGGACTGGTGAGGACAACCAGCGTAGCAGGACGGCAGCGGCAGTGAGCCCGTGGCGTGATAGCGGGGAGTGAAGGAGGATCAAGAATGCGGCGGTGGTTTCTCGCGCTCGGCGGTGTCCTCATTGCCCTTCTGCTCACAGCCAGCATGGTCGCAGCGCAACAGAGCATTACGATTACCCTCAGTCAACAGAACAATTCTGGCGAATCAGGAACCGCAACCTTGACCGCGGTCGGCACCAATCAGACGCGTGTGGTAATCCAGCTGAAGGGTGCGCCGGCGAATGTCGCCCAGCCAGCCCACATCCATGAGGGAACCTGCGCCAACCTTAATCCCGTACCCAAGTATCCGCTCAACAACGTGGTCAATGGTATGTCGGATACGACGGTGAACGTCGCGCTGAGTGACCTCCTTGCCAAGCCATTCGCCATCAACGTGCACAAGTCAGCGCAGGAGATTCAGACCTACGTCGCATGCGGCAACATCGTTGGTTCAGTAGCGCCTGCAACTGGCCAGCCACGGGCCACACTCGGCTTGCTGCCGGTAGCCCTTGCTGCAGTTGCGGGGCTCGGGCTGATCGCAGCTGGCCTTGGGCTGCGGCGCGTGCGCGGATAGCGAGTGACGGTAGGCCAGTTACGCGAGGAGAACGGTGAACAGCATGCCGCGATGCCGGATGCCCTGGCTACTCTGGTTGTCCCTCATCGTGTTGCTTGCTGGTTGCGGCTCTGGGAGCGCAACGCCGTCGTACTCCGGCGCGTCCGGAGCCGCACCAGCCTCGCCGACAGTTTCCCCGTCCACAGCGGTCACGCCGGTGAGCTCGCCGAGCACGAGCAGCGCAGGCGGGCTTGCGAACCCGACGGTGACGACAGGGGCGACTGCTCCGGCAGTACCGACGCCGGCTCCGACAGCATCGCCGACCGCAACCTCGCCCGCTTCACCGTCGCCAACGCCTGTACCGCAGCCTTCACCCATTCCAACTTCGAGTGGCCCGAAAACGGTCCAGGTCGCCATCTATGACTTTGGTTTCAATCCCGCGACGATCACGGTTGCGCCGGGAACGACGGTCGTCTGGGTGAATACGGGCGCAGTCCAGCATACCGTCGCCGACAAGCAACTCACCTGGAGTTCATCGATCCTCGATCCGGGTGCACGGTTCGAGCACACCTTCACCCAACCTGGTGAATACGCGTACTGGTGCACCCTCCACCCAACTATGCTCGGCACGGTGATCGTTCGGTAGCCATAGCGTTGCCAGGGGGATGCTCGCCAGACGCCTCAGGCATGTCGGGGAGCACGCTGTTTCATGCTGCTGTGCAGCCTGTGATAATCCGTCTGGCCTGACGAGGTCAGCCGTTGTGACTCAGGGCTCTCCGGCCGACGCCTTCCGGCTGGCTTGTGCTACCATGCCGGCGCAGTCGCCTGACCGGTGACTGTCGGAGAAGGGGAGTCTGAAAGGAGAGCAAGAGCCGATGTCAACACCTCAGGTCGCGATCACACCCGAACTCGACGCGTGGTTGCGTGAAACCCGTCGCTATCTGCACATGCACCCCGAGCTGTCACTGGAAGAGACCAACACCGCCCGGTTTGTCGCCGGACACCTGCGGGAACTCGGGATTCCGCATCGCACTGGCGTCGGTGGCGATGGTCGCCCACTCCATCTCCCACCCGAACTGCTGGCTGCCGCAGGCATCACGCCGAAGCCGACGACCGGCGGCAACGGTGTCGTGGCGCTGATCGAAGGCGGTCGCCCGGGGAAAACGCTCCTGCTGCGCGCTGACATGGACGCGCTGCCGATCGAGGAGCAGAACGACGTGCCTTATCGCTCGCAGCGGCCAGGGGTGATGCACGCCTGTGGGCATGACGCCCATACCACGATCTTGCTGGGCGTTGCCGAAGTGCTCAACAGCCTGAAAGCGCACCTGCCAGGGCGAGTCAAGCTCATGTTCCAGCCTGCCGAGGAAGGCCCGGCTGGCGCGCTCGCGATGATCCACGACGGCGTGCTCGATGATCCACCGGTCGACGCCGCCCTGGCACTGCACGTCGACCCAAGCCATCGCGCTGGCGAGATTGCGGTTTCCGGTGGCCCATCCACCGCCGCTGCGGATACGTTCACGATTACCGTGCGTGGATTCGGCGGACATGCCGCACGGCCGCAGGCAGCGGTCGATCCGATCGTCATTGCCGCTCAACTCGTCGTCGCCCTGCAGACGCTCGTCAGCCGGGAGATCGATCCCCTCAAGCCTGCAGTCGTGACCGTCGGGCGGCTGACCGCCGGCACGACCGATAACGTGATTCCCAACGAGGCCACGCTCGAAGGCACCGTCCGCACGTACGACGCAGCGGTGCGGGATCATCTTGAGCGGCGCATCGGTGAGCTCGCACGCGGACTCGCGCAGGCGATGCGCGCCGAGGCCAATGTCATCTACCTGCGCGGCTATCCGCCACTCTACAACGACCCAGCCCTCGCAGCGCTGGTCCAGGAGGTCGGCCGCGAACTGCTTGGTCCTGAGCACGTCTACGAGCGCGCGCCGATTATGGCCGCCGAAGACTTCGCCTACATTGCTGAGCGTGTGCCTGCGTGCATGTTCAGTTTAGGCGTGGCCAACCCTGAACGCGGCATCCGCTATCCCGTGCACCATCCACGCTTTGACCTGGACGAAGACGCGCTTGTGGTCGGCGTCCGCGTCATGGCCACCGCGGCCTTGCGCTGGCTCGAAGCGCACGCGCAAGACAACTGACACCACGATGGCGATAGGGTGAGCCGGTTTTGCGTCCTTGCCAGCTGGCCTACACTCAACAGCACAATACCGTTGCTGAGAGGATGGAGTGTATGGTTCGTCAACGTGAAAGCCACCGGCTCACCCGCCGCTCCCTTCTGACGGCAGCGCTTGGAGTGGGGCTACTCGCGTGCGGCCGCAGCGCCGCGCCAAGCCCAACGCCAGCTCCGGCGAGCCCGGCGCCAGCTCATGCGAGCTCGGCGACAGCAGCGGCCCCCTCGACCTCGACACCGCCGCCGTCATCAGCCCGTGCTGCATCACCAACGATGACCATCGCGAGTTCGCCAAGCGCAGGCGTGTCGCCAACTCCCGCACCACCGACCGCGACCCCGGCACCACGCGGTCCTGTGCCGGTCACCGTCACAACTTTCCTGTCTAACCTCGAAGTGCCGTGGGATATCGCCTTCGCTCCTGATGGCCGCATCTTCATCACCGAGCGGCCTGGACGGCTACGCGTGGTGATCCAAAACCAGCTGCGTCCCGAGCCGGTCGCGACGCTCAGCGACGTCGCCGCAACTGGCGAGGGCGGCCTGCTCGGGCTTGCGCTCGACCCCGACTTCACCCACAATCATTACCTCTACCTCTACTACACGACGCACACAGCCAATGGCACACTGGTCAACCGTGTCGTCCGCTTCACCGAGCACGATAATCAACTGACTGATCCGACCGTGCTGCTCGACGGTATCCCTGGCGCTGTCCTGCACAATGGCGGGCGCATCGCCTTCGGACCCGATGGGAAGCTCTATATTACAGTTGGCGACGCACGGAACCCCAACGCTGCACAGGATTTGCGTTCCCCGTCGGGCAAGATCTTGCGCATCAATCCCGATGGTTCAATCCCGTCCGACAACCCGTTTCCCAACTCGCCAATCTGGTCGTATGGCCATCGCAACCCGCAAGGGCTTGCCTGGCGTCCTGGCACTGGCCAGCTCTACGAGACGGAGCACGGCCCGTCTGGCGAATTTGGTCTGTATGCCCACGACGAGCTGAACCTGATTGAACCCGGGAAGAACTACGGCTGGCCGGCCTACGCGAGCGACGTGCGGATTAGCGGCGGTGTCGATGCCGTTCCACCACTGCTCGACAGTGGCAACCAGACGTGGGCACCGTCTGGCATGACGTTTGTCAGCCATGACCGCATTCCGCAATGGCAAGGCAGCCTGCTTTTTGCCGGCCTGCGCGGTGAAGGGCTCTGGCGCGTCACGCTCTCTGCAGATGGGCGACGCGTCACTGGAACCGAAGTGCTCTACCAGGGCCAGTTCGGCCGGCTCCGCACGGTCGTTGAAGGGCCAGACGGCACCCTCTCTGTGCTCACCAATAACCGCGATGGCCGGGGTCGTCCACAACAAGGCGACGACCGGGTCCTGCTGATCAAGCCAGCAGGAAGCTAACTTAACCGCTGCATTGCCCACGCAGCGATTATGTCGACGCGTCAGCGGACGGCCGCGGCGACTGAGCCAGCGCAACACCGAGGCAGACGATGCCGCCGCCAAGGAGTTGCAGCCAACTGGGCCGCTCGCCGAGCAGTGGCCACGCCAGGAGAATAGCCCCGACCGGCTGGAGGTAGAAGTAGGCGAGGGTTGCCACCGTCCCTAAGCGATGCGCCGCTTGCTGCCAGAGCGCATTCGCTAGGGCCATTGCAATCACGGAACTGTAGAGCAGCGAGAGCCAGGGCAGCAACCCAGGCGGATGCCGCACAATCTGGATCAGTTCGCGCCAGGCTGGTGGCAGTAACACCGTCGCACTCGCCGCGAGCATCCACATGGTGATCCGCACGGCGCCATAGCGGGCGACTAACGGCTGCGGCAGCACCGTTACGCCGACCCAGCCAAGTGCGGCCAGCAACGTGAGCGCGTCGCCAAGCAGCGTCACGCCTGCCCCTGACGAGCGATCGAGCACGACGAGGCCGACGCCGAGAAAGCCGCAGAGCAGGCCAAGGGCAGCCCGGCGTGTCAGGGGCACGACCCCAGCTACGGCCAGCAAGGGTGCGCCAAGCAGCGGACTTGCGCAGAGGAGCAGCGCACTATGCCCAGCGCTTGTCCGGGCCAGGCCGTACAGGAAGCTCGCTTGAAACACAGCCATGCCAGCATAGCCCGCAAGGAGCAACCGCGGCCAATCGCGGCGTTCGACAAGGACCGGCTGATGTTGCCAACCAAGCACCAGCAGGAGCGCGAGGACCGACAGCACTGGCCGCAGGGCAGCGTAGGCAAGCGGCGGGAAGCCTTCATAGCCTACTTTGATCACGGGAAAGGCTGCGCCCCAAATTGCGACCGCGACCAGCGCCGGTAGGTCAATGACCCGAGCGACCTTCTTCGTCCAGGTTGCGAGTCGGCCGGCCTTTGCTGCCTCCGCTGCGCCTGCTCGTTGTGCGTCCATGCCTTCCCCCTGCCCATCGCTGGCATGCTGAGGCATACTAGGCAATTGCCTACCAGGGCGCAATGATGGAGTGTACTCTGCATGCGACCAACATCAGCCCAACAACCAACAGTCACGGTAGAATTGTTCGGCGTGCCACAGCTCTTGGCTCAAACCCGGCAGGTCGAGCTCTCGGCCGCGACGTTGCACGAGCTTGCCCAGCAACTCGCGACACGCCTCCCCGCGCTTGCAGGCAGCGTGGTCGATCGCGCTACCGGCTGGCTCCTGCCGGGCTACATCTTCGTCGTCGATGGGCGCTTCACGCGCGATCCGAACTACCAGCTCGCCCGTGGCGCACGTGTCCTTTTAGTCGCCGCACAAGCGGGAGGCATGTGAGATGAAGGCCGTACACGGCCAGTGCCTCGTGGTCGACCTCTCCGATGGCACTGCGACCGCAGTTGCATTACCTGAGCTGGTCTTTGCCAGCGTCTTGGGCGGGAACGGTCTTGCCAGCTACCTGCTGTACCGGTTCTGCCCGCCCGGGGCCGATCCGCTTGGGCCAGAAAACCCCCTGATCTTTGCGACAAGTCCTTTCCTCGGCACTGGGCTCACGACATCGAGCAAGCTTGCGTTGGCCGCCAAGTCACCGCAAACCGAGCGCATTGGCGATTCAATTTCCTCAAGCTACCTTGCACTTGCGCTGAAGCATACTGGCTTCGATGCCCTGGTCATTCGCGGGCAAGCGCGAGACTGGTCCGTCTTGATCGTCGAAGACGACCAGGTACGCCTTGAGCCTGCTGACGACATGCTCGGGCTTGACCCCACGGCAACCGCTGACGCACTGCGGGCGCGCCTCGGACGGGGCTTTCGCGTCGCGGCCATCGGGCTTGCCGGTGAGCGCGGCGTCCGCTTTGCGTCGATCAGCAACGATGGGCGCCTGGCTGGTCGCACGGGCCTCGGTGCCGTGATGGGACAGAAACGGTTGAAGGCTGTTGCCGTGCGTGGCACGCGCCCGCTGCCGTCAGTGGCTGATCCGGCGGCGGTCGCTGCGGCTGCGCGGGCCCTCGCGGCACGGAGTCAGGGGCCGGAGACAGCGAAGTACCGCGTGCTCGGCACGGTTGCCAACGTTGCGCTGTTCAACCGGCTCGGCGTGCTCCCAACACGCAACTTCCAGGCTGGACAGTTTGAGGGGGCCGAGGAACTGAGCGGTGAACATCTCGTTACCACGCGCCGCGTCGATACCCATGCCTGCGCTGCCTGCACGATTGGCTGTGAGCATCATTTCCTTGCGAAAGGCAATGGGGCAAAGGCGCGGCTCGAGTATGAAACGCTTTACGCCCTCGGCCCGCTTTGTGGCATCGCCGACCCTGATATCGTGGTGCAAGCCGCAGCCCTCTGCGATCGCTACGCGATGGACGCCATCAGCGCCGGCGGCACGATTGCGTGGGCAATGGAGTGTGTTGAACGCGGGATTGCCCTCCCTGGTGATCCCGCAGACTGGCCTCGTTTCGGCGATGGCCCAAGCCTCTTGCGCGCCCTCAACCTGATCGGCCAACGGCAGGGGCCACTTGGTGCGCTGCTGGCTGAAGGCTCGCGCCGCGCTGCGCACGTGCTTGGTCAGGGCAGCGAGGCATGGGCCATGCATGTCAAGGGGCTCGAGCTGCCCGGCTACGACCCGCGTAAGCTCAAGACGATGGCGTTAGGGCTGGCAGTCGCAACCCGGGGGGCGTGTCACAACCGCTCTTCAGCCTATGAAGTCGATTTCTCCGATCAGCTTCCGCCCGATGCCGCAGCACGCGCGCGTGCGGAAGCCGCTGTCCGGGCGGAAGATACCGCAGCCGTTATCGACTCGTTGACACTCTGCAAGTTCTTGCGCCACTGCTTCGACGACCTCTTTGCAGAGGCTGCCCACCTCTGGACGCTCGTTACTGGCTTACCCCTTGATGCTGATGGCCTTCGGCAAGCTGGTACACGGATTAACACTCTGAAGAAAGCCTTTAACCTTCGCGAGGGATGGACGCGCCACGAGGACACGCTGCCGCCACGCCTCCTGCAGAGCCCCGACTCGCTCGTTGATGGCACTGAACTTGACCGTCTTGTCGCGGCATACTATGCAGTGCGCGGCTGGGACGACGCCGGGCGGATTCCGTTGCCCCAGTGGCGCGCACTGGGGCTTGAGGCACTCCTCGGCCCCCTTGAAGGGGTGTGCGGCGGCTATGCTCGACGATGATGAACTCCTCTTGCTCGAACTGGAGCGGGTGCGTCTTCCCTCTCCAGTCCTGAGTCGCATCGAAGAACTGGCAGAAGAGCGACGTCAGCTCTTGCGCGCGATCGCGGATATGCCATTTTCGCCCGAACGGGACGCTGCCCTGCGCCGCGTTACCGAACTGAGCCTTGAACTGGAACGGCTCTGGGATCTGCGCCGTCGCGAGCTGCTCTTCGTCCGTCAGGCGTTGCATCCCGAACAACCAGACGAGCCAACGACGCTGGAAGAGGTCGAAGAGCAAGCCAGCCTGGACGAGCAGTCAGCGGAACACTCGCACGGCGAATAGCCAGTCGCGCTCGGTTTACTCAACTTCGACGATCGCCTCGATCTCGACGGTAATGCCGTGTGGCAGTGAGCCCATGCCGACAGCCGAGCGGGCATGACGGCCTCGGTCGCCGAAGACTTCGACAAACAGATCAGAGCAGCCGTTGATCACCGCCGGATGCTCACCGAAATCCGGCGCAGCATTCACCATCCCAAAGACCTTGACAACTCGCCGGACGCGGTCAAGGTCACCGAGATGCTCCTTGAGCACTGCAAGCAGCGTCAGCCCAACCGAGCGGGCATGCTGGTACGCTTCGGCAGTCGTCACATCGCGCCCAACTTTACCGATCGGCACTGTCCCATCAGGATTGAGCGGCCCTTTGCCCGAGAGGAAAACCAGATTCCCCGTTTGGACAGCGTGGACATAGTTGCCAGCAGGCTCTGGCACCTTGGGGAGCGTAATGCCGAGTTCAGCAAGCCGTCGTTCGACTTCCACTGGATTCTCCTTCCACGTCTCAGTATTCGTAACAGAACGTTTACCGCCTGCCGGGTATACTTCGGCTGGCGGCGCTGTCGAGGCTAATCGCCATGACAGGAGCTGTCAAGGGCCGAAGTCCGGCTCAGGAAGTGGAAGGGAGACCATGCCCCATTTCGATCTTGTGAAGCTGATCGAAGCCGTGGGACTACTCGGCGTTGCGGCCATCGTGTTTGCGGAAAGTGGCATCCTCATCGGCTTCTTCCTCCCTGGTGATAGCCTGCTGTTTACCGCTGGCTTCCTTGCTTCTCAAGGCTTCCTCAATATCTGGTGGCTGATTGTCCTGGCTGCCCTCGCGGCCATTCTCGGCGACTCCACGGGCTATAGCTTTGGCGCGCGCGTTGGCCGCCGCCTGTTCGAGCGTGAACAGTCACGTTTCTTTAAGCGACAGTATCTCGAGCAGGCGGAAGCGTTCTTCCTGCGGCACGGTGGGAAGGCCATCCTACTCGCTCGTTTCATCCCCATTGTGCGCACTGGTACGCCGATCATCGCTGGCATCGGCCGGATGCCGTATCGTCGTTTCCTCGCATTCAATGTCGTCGGCGGTATCCTTTGGGGATGCGGTGTGCCACTCGCTGGCTATTTTCTTGGCCAGGCGATCCCCAACATCGACCGCTACCTGCTGCCGATTGTCTTGCTCATTATCGTCGTCTCCATTGCCCCGTCGGCGATCCATCTCTGGCGCGAGAACGGCTCAGCGATCATTGCGGCGATCCGGCGGCGACTCGCTCGCGCCCCGGAACCAGAGCAGTAGCGGGAGGCTTGCCGCCAGCCCCCACCTGCCGGTTATACTGCCGGCAGGAATGGGGGAAAGATGGACTCTCGTACGATCGTCCGGCTGCTTGCAGCCGCTGGTGTCCGGCTTGTTCGCATCGAAATGGCTGATACACACGGCATCGCTCGGTCAAAGACCGTCGCGCTGGAACGCTTTGCCGATTATGTCAACAAAGGTGGCATCAATTTCTATGGGGGCATGTTGCTTCAAGATGCCTCGGGGTGGGATATTCCGCCCGAGGACCAGCTCCCGCCGCCCGATTATCAACTCCGCCCCGATCTCGACACGCTCGCCGTTCTTCCCTACGCGCCTGGCGAAGCGCGGGTCATTGGCGATCTCTACCGTGATGCCCAGCCCGCGCCTGAGGATCCGCGTGTTGTCTGCCGCCGCCTTGTCGAACGGTTTCAGTCGGCCGGCTGGTTGCCGCGTAGCGCGTTTGAGTATGAGTTCTATCTCATCGACCGCGTCAGCCGGTCTCCGGCATTCCCCGACCGCCAAATCTGCTCGACCATCCGCAACAACATGTTGCCGGAATGGCGTGACGAGGTACTGCGCGCTCTGGCCGCCTTCGGGATCGGGTTTTCGACGCTCAGCGTGGAAAATGCCCCTGGCCAGTTTGAGATTACGTTTACGCCAGCCGACGGTCTGACAGCGGCCGACCAGGCATTTAGTTTCCGCACTGCACTCAAAGAAATTTCGCGCCGCTACGGCTATGACGCGCCGTTCATGACCAAGCCCTTTATCAACCAACCAGCATCAGGCTGTCATCTTCACCACAGCCTGATCGACCCAACCACCGGCGCCAACCTTTTCGCCGATCCCACTGATCCCTACGGCCTTTCTCCGCTTGCCTGGCACTTCTTAGGCGGATTGCTTGTTCACGCGCCAGCACTCGTCGCACTGCTTTCTCCCACACCGAATGATTACAAGCGATACCAGCCAGGCTTCTTTGCGCCGACGCATCTCTGCTGGGGGCCCGACAACCGCGCTGCCGCCGTGCGCATCCCGGCCGACGCCCACGGCGCTGCAACACGCATTGAGAACCGCTTCGGTGGTGCCGCCGCAAACCCGTACATCGCCCTCGCCGCGTCGCTCGCTGCTGGCTGGGATGGCATCGAGCGCGCGTTGCAGCCACCACCGCCAGTCTGCGACGATCCACGGCGCGTTGCGGGCTTGCCAACCTTGCCGCGTTCGCTGGAGGAAGCACTCGACGCCCTCGAGGCCGACGAGCGGCTCTGCGCGCTCCTTGGCGAGCCCTTCATCACGACGTACGTCCGCGTCAAGCGCTGGGACGTCGAGAAAGCACGCCAGCACGTGCCAGACTACGGCACGGAGGCCTGGCAGAGCCGCATCGATCCCTACGAGTGGGCCGAATACGGCGAACTGATCTAGTCCCGTTGGCGCCATCGCCTCGGCAGTGATGGCGAAGCTTCCAGCGAAGTTGCCAGGCAGCACCCCGATCGCTTGTCGCCCCTGGGTGATCTCACAATGTGAGAGAACCCTCTTGCTCTTTGAGAGTTCTCTGCTATGCTCTCCTCGAAACGACGCAAGGACGGGGGCAATGGCACAGCGGGTAGCAGCAGCTTCAGGCGCACGCATTATCGAGTTGTTGCTGACGATTGCCGAGAGCAAGCATCCCCTCTCGGCCCGGGAGCTGGCTGAGCGCATGCGTCTACCGTTAAGCACGATCTACCGCTATCTCAGCGTGCTGCGGGCGCAGGGATTGGTCTGGAGCGTTGGCAACGGACACTATGCCGTTGGGCCGCGGGTTGTCCAACTGGCACGGAGCTTTGAGGAAACCTTCAGCGTCGCGGCCGTCTGCCGCCCGGTCATGCAGCGTCTTGCGCGTGAAACGCAGGAGACTGTGGCATTCGTGGTACCCGTTGGCGAGCGCGCTGTCTGCGTCGAAACGGTCGAAAGCACGCAGGCCCTGCGCTACTCCTTCACCCGCGGAGCCGTCCTCCCGCTCTTACGCGGTGCGTCGGCAAAAGCCTTGCTCCCCTATCTCCCACGGACGAGGGTTGAACGGGCGATGAGCCAGGCCGGCTTGAGCGAAGAGGCTCAAGCTGCGCTCTGGGACGACATTGCCCGTATTGCAGCCAGAGGGTACGCCGAAAGCGAAGGTGAGGTTGACACTGGAGTCTGGGCCGTCGGCGTGCCCGTCTTTGGCCCGAGCGATGAACTGCTTGGCGCGCTCAGCGTCATTGCCCCGGTCGCCCGGCTGACCCCTGAGCGCCGCGCCGCCCTGATCCAACGCGCAGTCGCGGCAGCTGACCAGCTCACCACGTTGGTGCAAGGGGAAACGCTTGTGCATCAAGCAGGATCAGATTATGCACGCCGAATCTAGATGCTTGAGAAAGCAGCATGGTACGATACGGCAGTAGTAATGTGGGCGTTTCTGGACTTTTCAGGCAGTGAGGAGGATCCATCATGACGCGATCGACCTCAGTCATGCGCATTTCGGTGCTGAGTGTGCTCCTGCTCATCCTCAGCATCCTTGCAAGTGCCTGTGGCGGTGCTGCAGCGACACCAACCCCCACAGCAGCGCCACGTGCGGCGACGTCACCAACCACGGCTGCGAGCACGAGCGCAAGCCCGACGGCTGCAGCGGCAAGTCCAACGAAAGCGGCCACGACCCCAACGACGATGGCAGCAGGCAAGCCATCGTATGACAAGCCCGTGCGTATTTCGTTCTCAACCTGGACGGGCTATGGACTGATCTGGCTGGCGAAGGATAAGGGCTTCTTTAAGCAGAACGGCATCGACGTGCAGATCCAACTGATTGAAAGTCCTGGCGAACGGTTCAACGCGTTAGCGGCCGGCTCGCTTGATGGCATGGCCTCTAGCCTCGATGCCTTCACCCGGGTTGGCGCCCAAGGCATTCCGGTTGTCCAAGTTGTCGGGCTCGATGAATCGCTGGGCGGCGATGGCATCGTGGCCAAGAAAGAGATTCAGAGCATCAAGGATCTGAAGGGCAAGACCGTTGCCGTGAACATCGGCTCGACCAGCCACTGGTTCCTGGCCAACGTGCTCGCCCAGAACGGCATGTCACTCAACGACGTCAAGATTCAGGACATGACGGCGGGCGACGCTGGCGCAGCGTTCGTGGCCGGCAAAGTCGACGCTGCAGTCACGTGGGAGCCCTGGCTCAGCCGCGCTCAAAAGACCGACTTTGGCCACACCCTGGTCACGACCAAGGACTACCCCGGCTTGATCGTCGACACGTTCGGCTTCCGCCGAGATTTTGCCCAGCAGCATCCGGATGTTGTCGTCGCATTCCTCAAGGGCTTGGCCCAGGCTTATGATTACTGGCAGAAGAACCCAGATGACGCAATCCAGGTGATGGCCACGGAGTTCAAGCAGAAGCCAGAAGACGTCAAGGCTGATCTGCAGACAATCAAGCTGTTCTCGATCGCTGACTCGAAGCAGTACTTTGGTACGCCACAAAACCCCGGACCGATCTACAAGGTGTCGGAGCAGATCGCAGACTTCTGGATGCAGATTAAGGTGATTGACAAGAAGCCAGACGTCAACCAGTTGATTGATCCATCCTTCTTGCAGCAGGTGTCGTAGGATACCGGAGAAAGGGCGTACCCTTGTCACGCGACCGTACCGCCGCAAAGCTGGACGAAACAGCTGTCCCCGCAGGTTCCACCATACCTGCGGGGACAGCCGAGCAGCCGTTGCCACGCGAATCGTGGGTGGCACGCTACCTAACGCCCAAGCGGAGCATTCCCAGCGGCGTCTACGCCATTGCATCAATGCTCGGCTTCCTGGGCGTACTGGCAGTTTGGTCAGCGCTGAGTTACAGCCATATCGTCGCCCCGCTCTTCTTGCCGACGCCGACCGAGGCACTCCGAGCACTCTGGGACTTGTTCATCCACTATGGCTTTCTGCGGGATGTTTGGGCGAGTACCTACCGCATCCTCGCCGGGTTTGCAATCGCGGCCGTTGTTGGCGTGCCACTCGGCGTCCTGATGGGCAGTTTCAAGCTGTTTGAGGCGCTGTTTGAGCGACTGATTGGCGTCATTCGCTACTTGCCAGCCTCTGCGTTCATCCCGCTCTTCATCTTGTGGATCGGTATTGGCGATGCCGAGAAGATCGCGGTCATCGTCTTTGGATCATTTTTCCCACTCGTCCTGCTGATTATGGACGTGGCCGCGAACGTGCCGCGCGATTTTCTCGACATTGCCTACACCCTTGGGGCGTCACGCTGGCAGGTGTTCTGGAAAGTGCTGATTCCAGCGAGCCTGCCGGGAATTGTCGAAAGCCTGCGCACGATCCTTGGCTGGGCATGGACCTACTTGATTGTTGCCGAACTCGTCGCCGCAGAAACAGGCATCGGTCACGTGATTTTGCAATCACAGCGCTACATTGAAACGCCGCGGATCATCGCGGGCATTGTCACCATTGGCGTGCTTGGGCTGATCAGCGACGCGCTCTTCAAGCTGCTGTATTCGTGGCTCTTCCCCTACGTTGAGAGGGTGAACCTGTGAGCGATATCCGCATCGACCAGGTCGAAATGGTGTATCAGGCACGGCGCGGCACACCGCCCGTCGTCGCGCTCCAGGCTATTTCCATGACCGTGGCTGATGGCGAGTTTGCCTGCATTGTTGGCCCCTCAGGATGTGGGAAATCGACGCTGCTCAAAGTCATTGCCGGGCTTGCACGACCAAGCAGCGGGCGCGTCTTGGTTGGCGGCCGTCCAGTGCTTGGCCCGGGGGCTGATCGTGGGATGGTTTTTCAGTCGTACACGCTCTACCCCTGGCTCAGCGTCCGCCGCAATATCGAGTTTGGGCTTGAATTGCGCGGGGTGCCGCGTGAAGAGCGGCAGCGCATCTCAAGTCGCTTGCTCACCCTGATGGGCTTGGATGGCTTTGCCGACGCGTATCCCAAGGCGCTTTCCGGCGGCATGCAACAGCGCGTTGCCATTGCCCGGGCGCTGGCCAACGATCCAGAGGTGCTGCTGATGGACGAGCCATTCGGTGCGCTCGATGCGCAGACACGCACCGTGATGCAGGAGTTGTTAACCCAGATTTGGGAGCAGTATCACAAGACGGTTCTCTTCGTCACGCACGACATCGAGGAGGCCGTCTTCCTTGGCGATGTTGTCTACGTCATGACCGCTCGGCCAGGACGCATTCGCGCGCGTATTCCGATCGATCTGCCACGCCCCCGCACGTTTGAGACGATGACCAGCGATGCATTCGCACGCTACCGCAACCAGATCCTCAGTCTCATCCATGAGGAGAGTCTGAAAGCCGCCCAGCTGCGCGTTCAAGAACCAGCTTGAGCGGGGCGGTTCTGCCGGGAACAGAAGGAGGAATGAACGCTGTGCACACCGTGTGGCTCGGCCGTCAGCCGCTACGCCTCGACGATCTCGTCACAATCGCTGAACGGCCTGATGCAATCGACGTCCGCCTGGCGCCAGAAACGTCTGAGCGGCTCCAAGCCAAGCGCGCCCTCGTTGATCAGCTGAGCGATGAAGCCCGGCCGGTCTATGGTGTGACCACAGGATTCGGCGCACTTGCGCAAACGCGTATTCCGGCCCCGGCCCGTCGCGCGCTCCAGCACGCGCTGGTGCGATCACACGCTGCGGGGATGGGCGCACCGCTGCCACGCCCATTCGTACGGGCGATGATGCTTGCACGGGCCAACAGCCTCGCGCAGGGATACTCTGGCGTGCGTCCAGTCGTTATCGAGCAACTGCTTGCGCTCCTGCGCCATGACATTATCCCGTATGTGCCACGTTATGGCTCTCTGGGCGCAAGCGGTGACCTTGCTCCCCTTGCGCACATTGCGCTGTGCTTGACTGGCGAAGGGTGGATCCTTGGGCCGGATAATACGCCACAACCAACCGCACCGGCACTGATTGCGCATGGTATTGAACCGCTGGCCCTCGAGGCCAAAGAAGGACTCGCCCTCGTCAACGGCACCGATGGCATGGCAGCCTTGCTCGCCCTCGCCTGTGCCGCCGCACGGCGTCTCTTCAAGACGGCTGATGTGGCGTGTGCGATGAGCGTCGAAGCGCTTTTCGGCACTGATCGCCCCTTCGCGCCAGAGATCCAGGCGCTGCGCCCGCATCCGGGAGCACTGGCAAGCGCGGCCAATATTCGCCGTCTCCTTGCCAACTCGGACATTGTGCGTTCGCACCGCGATTCGCCTCATCTCGTCCAGGATGCCTACTCACTGCGCTGCCACGCCCAGGTTGCCGGAGCGGCCCGTGACACGCTCACGTTTGCCGAGGATGTGCTGGGACGCGAACTCGGCGCGGCCGTCGACAATCCGGTTATACTCGACGATGGGCGCGTTGAATCAACGGGCAACTTTCACGGCGAACCGCTCGCCTTTGCCGCCGACTTCCTCAGCATCGCGGTCGCTGAGATTGGCGCCATTGCCGAACGACGCATTGACCGCCTGCTTGATCCAACACGCTCACAGGGGCTCCCAGCGTTCCTCACGCCGGAACCGGGGGTGAACTCCGGCCTGATGATCGCCCACTACACAGCTGCGGCGCTCGCTGCTGAATGCCGGCGTCTGGCCCAGCCAGCGAGCGTGGAATCGCTGCCAACCTCCGCGATGCAAGAAGATCACGTGTCGATGGGGTGGAATGCCGCGCTCAAACTGCACGAGGCACTCGACTGCTGCACACGCATTCTTGCCGTCGAAGTCCTTGCGGCAACCTACGGGCAGGTCTTCCGTCGCCCACTCGAGCCGGCAGCGGGGACCGGTGCGGTCGCCCAACTCGTTCTCGACCATGTGCCACCGCCCGGGCCAGACCTCTTCCTTGCGCCAATCTTAGCGACGGTCGAGGAACTGGTACGCGAAGGCGCGGTTCTCGCCGCGGCCGAACGCGCCATCGGCCCGCTGGCGTAGCACTAACATTACGTAGCCTGCCCAGACTTTGCTTTACAGCACTGCAGCGATTCAGGAAGGAGGTGAACAGAAAGCAGAGCGAACCATCTTCCGCCAGATTTTCAGCTGATCGCTTGATGATAAGGAGGGGAGAATGCTGCGACCAATATCTCTTCCTCAGCATGCAGAAGAAGCAGAACGCCGTGCTTTTCTCCGACTTCGTCCACTGACGCCTTCCTACCAGACAGCACCAATTACCACAGCATTCAACTGGGACGAAGCCCTCGCAGATATTGAAACAGGAGAATGGTACCTTGTCGTCTTCCGTTCCCAGCGCAAAACAACAGCAAACGAAGTCCTACTCACCGAGTTCGACGACGAAGCCTATGAAGAGGCGATGGCCACCGGCGGGTTACTCTGCTACTTCGCCGGAGAACTGGATGATGAACGATACTGCCTCTCATTCTGCGTCTGGCGTTCCCAGGCTGATGCGCAGCGGTCAGCTCGGTTGCCGAAGCACGCCCGCGCTGCGCAACTTGCGCCAGAGACCTATACATGGTTTGTCCTCGAGCGTTATCGGCTCTTTAAAGAAGCAGGTGACCCCAAAGTAAAGATTGAACCACTCATGTCCTGACTCGGCGCTGGCCGGTAGCAGGCTGTATGCGGATGCATACCGGCCAGCACATTCTGTTTCTCACTATATGAGAATAGATTCTTGCATTGTAGATATTCACATCGCATACTCATCGCAGTCCAGGGACGAGCCATCAAGGCATCCTGGCGAACACTAACCGGCATGCAGCACTCGAGGAGGAAGATATGTCCCGCGACGCTGAACTCCGTCAGAAACTTCATCCCATTGCAAATCATCTCATCGACGAATACCAGGCAGGCAGACTGACAAGACGAGAATTTGTTCGCCGCCTATCGGTATTGGGAATTAATCTCTCCTTTGCCAACTTCCTTGCAAGCGCTTGTGGCGGTGGGCAGAACGCGGCGAGCCCAACAGCAGCGGTGCCACAAACGGGGTCACCTGCACCACAACCAACGCTGAACGCCACGCCAGCAGGTGCTGGTACACCTGGCAGCGTCCCTGTCGTGCGAGCGGCAGTGTTCATGCCCGCTGGAAAGATTGACCCTATTACGATTGCGGATGAAGGTGGTCTTTGCTTACTTAGCCAGACAGGAGAATATCTCTGTTGGGCCGATGAGCAACTTAACCTTCGGCCAGAGCTTGCTACGTCGTGGCAACCTAACGATAACGCGAGTGTCTGGACATTTACCCTGCGTCAAGGGGTAACATTCCACAACGGCAAGCCTCTTCGAGCCCAAGATGTTGTCGCCACCTTCAAGCGGCTCACCGATCCCAATAGTGGATCAAACGCCTTGTCAGCGTTTCAAGGAGTTATCACCCCGGATGGAATCAAAGCAAAAGATGAATACACTGTTGTCTTCGAACTGCAACGACCGTTTAGTAATTTCCCATACCTGGTTAGCTCAGATAACTACAACACCATTATCCTGCCCGAAGAGTATGATGGAAATTATGAGAGCACATTTATTGGTACCGGAGCGCTCAAGCTTAAGGAATATCAGCCACGTAGCAAGGCTGTCTTCGTCCGCAATCCAACGTACTGGGGTAAACCAGCAATTCCTGATATGGTGGAGTTACGATTCTACGAAGACGAGAGCGCGCGCATTCTTGCCTTCCAAGGTCGCGAAGTCGACGTCGTAACCCATGTCACTGCATCCAATGGGCAACCGCTTTTCAAGGATTCAACGACCCAAATGATTGAATTCTCATCCACCACCCATCTCCAGGTGCATATGCGTACCGACACCAAGCCCTTTGATGACCGCCGCGTACGACAAGCAATAGCTTTGCTACTCGATCGACCTGCAATCATCAACGGAATTTTGCTTGGCAAAGCTGATATCGGGAACGATCATCCGTTTGCCCCTGTGTACCCGTCAACTGACAAGACTGTCGCGCAGCGGCAGCAAGATCTCGCCAAAGCCCGGAGCTTGCTCCAGGCAGCTGGGTATGGTGACGGCTTCTCGATCAAGCTCGTGAGCTGGCGTGGACTGGCTATTCCAGACCTTGCCGCAGTTATTCAGCAGGCAGCCCAGCAAGTTCGTATTCGTATCGATATTGAATTAACCGATGCTGGTACCTACTATGGCAAAGCGGTCTTTGGGGAATCACCTTGGCTTGATTCGACACTTGGTATCACTGATTATGGACACCGCGGTGCGCCGGACGTCGTTCTCCGGGCAGCCCTTCGGAGTGACGGTGTCTGGAATGCTGCACATTTCAAAAATACCACCTACGACCGACTTGTTGACGACTATGCGGCGGCAACCGATCTGCAGCGGCAACGACAAATCGCGAAAAATATTGAAGAACTCCTTCTTGAAGAAACCCCGCTCCTTATTACGTTCTTTGAACGCTACTTGATCGCTGCACGGCGCGGATTAAGTGGAATCGAACCGGGAGCAGTTGGCCATCTGCGTCTGGCTCATGCGCGCTTTAGCTAGTTGAGGATACGCGATGCGCTGGATTCGACAGTACGGCATACCCCTTCTCCGTCGCCTGGGCAGTAGTGTGCTGACACTTTGGCTCATTACGATCGTTGTCTTTGCCATGACGAATGTACTGCCCGGAGATGTAGCACGGCGCATTCTTGGCCCGTTTGCTGATGAACGAGCAGTTGCAGCATTAAACCATCAGCTTGGCACTGATCGCCCTCTTCCTGAGCAATACATTCATTGGCTCAGCCGGTTAGCTCACGGTGATCTTGGAACATCGCTCGCGATGCGCCGGCCTGTCGCGCAACTGCTGCTTCCAGCCCTAGCCAATTCAGCAAAATTAGCCGGTAGTGCTCTGCTTGTTATCCTTCCCCTGAGCATTTTTCTCGGGCTCGTCGCTGCATTTTCCGAGGGCAAGGCTCTTGATTTTCTTATCCGTCTAAGCGGACTGGTCACGACGGTACTGCCTGAATTCGTGACAAGCATTGCTGTTATCTTGCTGTTTGCCATTGCGATCCCGCTCTTTCCGGTCACAGCCGTTGCCCCACCTCACAGTAGCCTACCTACTCAAATCTACTACCTGATCCTGCCAATTACGCCAGTCACCTTAGTCCTTGTTGGATATCTCTGTCGGGTTATGCGAAGCAGTGCCGTCGAGATACTGCATACGAACTATATTCGCGCCGCAGAGTTGAAAGGCCTTTCTCGCTGGCGCCTCTTGTTCTGGCATCTCCTGCCGAACGCGCTTCCACCCGTCATTGCTGTTACTGCCAATCAGCTGGGGTACCTTCTTGGTGGCTTGGTCGCGATTGAGGCTGTCTTTAACTACCCAGGTTTGGGTCAACTCCTTTTAACCGCCGGGCGACAAAAAGACTTCCCTGTCCTGCAATCGGGGGTTCTCCTGGTCGGTCTGACCTACGTGCTTGCCAACACGTTCGCCGATCTCCTCTACTGGCTTCTGAATCCTCGACTGCGTGAAAGGGGGTAATTTTCGTGGTGGTACTCCTGGTCTCCTCTTCTCATTACCGTCAGGCATGGCATTGGCTTCGACAGCACCCGGTTTTTCTCTGTGGCTTCTTGCTGGTGGCATTCTGGGCATGCTGTGCCATGGCTTTCCCGCTCCTTGCACCGTATGATCCCTATGCGGTTGACCCTCTTCACCGACTCAATCCGCCATCAGCGAGCCATTGGCTTGGTACAGACCGACTGGGACGTGACGTACTTAGCCGAATCCTCGGTGGAGCACGCGAGGTTTTTCTTATTGCCCCCATCGCCTCATTTCTCGGCACGCTAGCTGGCACCCTTCTTGCTCTGATTGGTGGATACTGGGGAGGTCTCGTCGATGAAGCGCTTAACCGTATCGCCGACGCGCTTCTGGCGATTCCCCTAATTCTCCTTGGGCTACTGATTTTGACTGCCGTAGGTCCTTCACGTATCGCAGTGATTTTGGTTATTGCAGCAATTTTCACACCGCTCGTTATGCGCACTATTCGATCAGCTGTCCTCAGCGAGCGAGAGAAAGACTATGTACAGCTCGCGCTTCTTCGGGGAGAAAGTCCATGGTACATCTGCGTCAGAGAAATCCTCCCAAACGTCTTTCACCTTGTGATTATCGAATTCACCACACGAACGGGATATGCCATTTTTACCAGCGCAACCCTATCGTTCCTTGGACTTGGCCTTCAACCGCCTTCGTCTGAGTGGGGAGTGATCATATTCGAGCACTACAGCTTTCTGTCTGCGGGTATCTGGTGGCCTGTTGTGTTTCCAGCATTCGCAATCTCGAGTCTCATCATTGGGTTCACTTTCCTAGCCGAAGGGTTGAATTTATGACAACTGTCCGCTCATCGCCTGTTCTTCATCTTGATCAACTCACTGTCGACTATCGCGTCGATGGTGAGTGGCGACTGGCGCTCACAAACATCTCACTGTCAATCGCTCCTGGTGAAACCTATGGACTTGTTGGAGAGTCTGGGAGCGGCAAAACAACACTTGCTGCGGCTGTCGCTGGCTTCTTGCCTAAAAACAGTCGCATACGCGGCGGTCACATCTACGTTCTTGATCATGATGTCACGCGATACTCTCGACGTGAATGGCAACGCCTCTGGCGTCATACTCTTGCGGTTGTGTTCCAAAACCCAGGGGCAAGCCTCAACCCCGCCCTGCGCATTCAAACCCAGCTCGCTGAGTCATTTCGCGCAGCAGGGTTGACCGGCCCTGACGTTTATGCCTCGATGATCAGCCTTTTAGAACAGCTTCGCCTTCGTGATCCGAAGCGAGTGCTTACGAGCTATCCCCATCAATTGTCCGGAGGAATGCAACAGCGTGTTGCAATTGCCATTGCCCTTGCACGACAACCATCACTACTCATCCTTGATGAGCCAACGACAGGACTCGATGCAACTGTTGCGGCCGACGTTCTCGAGTTGATTAGTGAGCTACAGACGCAATACCGAACGGCCATCCTTTTCATCTCGCACGACCTCCATGCTGTGGCGCGAACCTGCAATCGAGTCGGCGTTCTTTATGCTGGCCGTCTGGTCGAAGAAGGCCCCGTGCAGGAGATTGTGAATCACCCAAGCCACCCATATACGGTGAGCTTGCTCCGATGTCTCCCTCGTTTTGGCATGCGAAAGACTCAACAGCAACTGTTGAGTTTACCAGGAGATCCAATCGCTGCCTGGCAAGTTCTTCAGGGATGTGCCTTTGCCAGCCGCTGCTATGCGGCAGCACCACTGTGTGCTGACCAGTCCCCGGCAGCACATTTTGTTTCCCGAGAGCACTATAGCGTCTGCCACTTCGCCCCGCATCTTCCCCCCCCACCGGTCAACTCGCGTACTGCCAGCACGCAACAGCCTTCATTACCAAGCCCTTCTCACAAGACTGCACCTCTGCTCACACTTGAACGTGTGAGGAAAACTTACGAGAGACAAGGACACAAGACACTTGCGGTTAATCACGTGTCCTTCTCTCTGGCCGCAGGAGAAACTATTGGTCTTATCGGCGAGTCCGGCAGCGGAAAGTCAACTCTTGCTCGTATTATTGTCGGCTTGCAGTCCCCTGACGCTGGCAGCCGTCTTGTATTTGATGGACAACCGCTTGCCGACCGTGTTCGCCAACGGAGTGCTTCGCAGCGTCAGCGCGTGCAACTTATCTTTCAAAATCCAGAACTCGTTCTTAACCCTCGACGTCGTATTGGCGACATCCTTCACCGCGCGATCGTCAAACTAGGAAGCCAACGCGGCGCGGCTGCTCATGCAGCTGTTCGTAGTCTGGCCCAACAGGTGCAGTTTCCCCTCCATCTCTTGCAAGCACGTCCAGCGGCAATTTCTGGTGGACTCAAACAACGAGCGGCGATCGCTCACGGATTAGCCGGCCATCCACAATTGCTCGTCCTTGATGAACCCACTTCATCGCTTGACGTTTCAACTCAAGCTGCGATTCTGAACCTCCTTGTTGATCTGCAACAACAGACATCCATGGCGTACCTCTTCATCTCGCACGATCTTGCACTCGTGCATTACATAGCCGACCGGATCATCGTCTTGTTCGCCGGATCAGTCATGGAATGCATCCCGGCAGACTACCTCTTTGACGCTCCGCTACACCCCTATACCGCGGCACTCTTGACAAGTGGTCTACGGCAGAACGTGGCAATTCGTGCCAGCGAACATCAAGCATTGACGCTTACACCTTCACCTGAGGGCTGTCCGTATGTTCAGCAGTGCCCTCTTGCTATTCCTGGCATTTGCGACCAACAGTTTCCGCCTTGTCAAGAACCACAACGTAATCACCAAATTTTTTGCCACGCTCCACTCGAGCATCTCCCACGCATCACGCGAGTAGCGGAATCAGAAAACAGCATAACGCTTATTTTTCCCCATGCGAATGAGAGGTAAGCTGTATGCTTAGGTTAGGTGAACAATCGCTTACAATTCAGGACGTTGTCCGCGTTGCTGTTCAACACGAACCAGTTTCGTTGGCTCCCTCAGTGATCAATCGCGTCCAGCAAGCCTGGGAGATTACCCAAGCATGTGCTCAGGATGGGACGCCTCTCTACGGGATCACTACGGGCGTTGGGGCACTTCGTGATCAGACAGTGGCGGGTGAAGTACAGCAGCAGTTTAACCAGCGATTACTTTGGTCTCACAGTGTTGCCTCCGGTGAATGGAGTTCAGTTGAAGCCGGGAGAGCTGCATTACTGTGTCTTCTCAATCAGCTCAGTACGGGTTTCGCCCCAATTCGTCCACAAACGCTCATGGTCATTGTCGAGGCACTTAACACCCAAATTCCTCTACGATTTCGACTGAGTGGCTCTATCGGCGCATCTGATCTTGCTGCCAATGCTGACCTCGTCAGCCCTCTTTTTACCACAGTCCCTCTCTACCCAGGTGAAGGTCTTATCCTCCTTAACCACACTAGTCCGACAATTGGTCTCGCCAGTCTGGCAATTTGGGAAACACAAAAACTACTTCGTGCGGGCGAACTTGTTCTTGCAACAAGCTTAGAGGCGTTTGGAGCAAACCTCGGTGCATATCATCCCGCTATTGCGCAGGCTCGACACTCGGCTATGCTCGCCTCGACCATGCGTCGACTCACCGCACATCTCGAAGGAAGCCAGCTCTGGAATAGTGGCACCGCACGAATGCTGCAGGATCCGCTTTCGTTCCGCTGTGGAGCACAACTCTTCAGTACGGCGTGGGAATCTCTGGCTACGGCAACCGACTACGTGATCCGCTGGCTGAATACCTATCATGGCAACCCAATGGTTATTCCAGAAGAGCGTCGGCTGGTGTCGTGCGGCAATTTTGAATCAGCTGATATCAGTACTGCGCTTGATTACCTCCGCTGCGCGCTTGTGCCGTTACTGCAAGCCTCAGCCGAGCGTAGCACGAAATTGTTGAATTCGCCCTGGTCTGGCTTGCCTACAGGCCTTACCACCGTCACAACGCTTCCCGATTCTGGATATGCCATCCTTGAAATCGCTGCGCATGCATTGGTTACCGAAGCCCGCACGCTCGCTGCCCCCGTCGCGCTTGAGCCGGTAAGTGGCGCCATTGCTGCAGGGATTGAGGATCGTGGTTCCTTTGCTCTACTCGCAGCTCGTCGTCTCGTTGAGCAACTTGAGATTGCTTGGAGGATCATCAGCATCGAACTACTTGTTTCCCATCATGCACTCCTTCTGCGGCGTCCAGTGCGGATTGGCAAGAGCATTCAGTCCCTGCAAAACGCGCTTCTGGACGAGGGCATTACCCAAGAGGTCTCCGATTCTCCAGCTGACCAACTCATTCGCGTCCGCCGCTGTCTCCACTCGTGGTTTGATCAGAGCACGGAAGTACCGCAAGGAACGGAGGGATTTTGATGAGTAAGTTGCCACCAGGGCCACGGGTTGTGCGAGCGCCACGCGGCAGCGAGCTGCACTGCCGCGGCTGGGAACAGGAAGCGGCGCTGCGCATGCTCATGAACAACCTTGATCCAGACGTCGCGGAGCGGCCTGATGAGTTAATCGTGTACGGCGGAAGCGGCAAGGCCGCGCGATCATGGGAAGCGTTTGACGCCATCGTGCGCGAACTGCAGCAACTCGGCGATGACGAGACGCTCGTCGTCCAAAGCGGCAAGCCCGTTGCGGTCTTCCAGACACATCCTGACGCACCACGCGTCCTCATCGCAAACGCCCTCCTCGTACCACACTGGGCGACGGCCGCTGAATTCGACCGGCTCGCCGCGCTCGGGCTGACTATGTATGGCCAAATGACGGCCGGCTCATGGATCTACATCGGGACACAAGGCATTCTGCAGGGAACATATGAAACGTTCGCTGCGGTCGCGCGTCAGCACTTTGGCGGAACACTGCGTGGCCGGCTCGTTGTCACCGCTGGACTTGGCGGGATGGGCGGCGCGCAGCCTCTGGCCGTGACAATGAACGAAGGCGTCGCGCTCTGTATCGAAGTTGATCCTGCCCGCGCTGAGCGGCGGCACGCACTCCGGTATGTCGATCGCGTAACAGCAAACCTCGATGAGGCAATCCGCTGGGCTGAAGACGCGCGTCGCGCTGGCCGCCCACTCAGCATCGCGCTGATCGGCAACGCAGCCGAGGTGCACCACGCACTCCTGGCGCGCAACCTTCGGGTCGACGTCGTCACCGACCAGACGCCCGCACACGAACCGTGTGACTACGTTGCCGAGGGCCTCTCACCGGAAGAAGCCCGGGCCCTCGCCAAAGCTGATCCTGAGGACTACCGCCAGCGCGCACGACAGAGCATGGCAAAGCACCTACGCGCGATGGTCGAATGGCAGCGGCGTGGCGCCATTGTCTTCGACTATGGGAATAATCTCCGGGCGCAGGGTGAGCTTGGGGGCGTGCCCCATGAGGAAGCCTTTAGCTACCCAGGCTTCGTCCCAGCCTATATCCGGCCGCTCTTCTGTGAGGGCAAGGGCCCGTTCCGTTGGGTAGCGCTGTCAGGGGATCCAGAGGATATTTACCGCACGGACGAAGCGATTGCTGAACTCTTCCCCGAAAACACGAGCCTGCGACGCTGGTTGGAAATGGCCCAAGAGCGTGTCGCTTTCCAGGGTCTGCCAGCCCGCATCTGCTGGCTCGGCTATGGCGAGCGTGACAAGGCCGGCCTGCTCTTCAACGACCTTGTGCGCCGCGGGGTGCTCAAAGGGCCAATCGTGATTGGCCGCGACCACCTCGACGCCGGATCGGTGGCATCACCATACCGTGAGACTGAAGCCATGCGCGATGGCTCGGACGCGATTGCCGACTGGCCGATCCTCAATGCACTGCTCAATACTGCTGCAGGCGCGAGCTGGGTCAGTGTCCATCACGGGGGCGGTGTCGGCATCGGCTACTCGATTCACGCTGGGATGGTCGTTGTTGCTGATGGGAGTGAGCGCGCTGCGCGGAAGCTGGCACGCGTCCTGCGTACTGATCCTGGGATGGGCGTGGTTCGCCACGCCGACGCAGGCTATGCTCGCGCGCTTCGCACAGCTCGGGCAATGGGCATCCGTCTTCCCTCGCCTCCAACGGTCCCGCCTGAGCCAGAAACGGAGGCGTAGATCGTGGGCCAGCGCGTTGCCCACCTCCTGGTTGTCCACGCCGCTGAGCTCGTTACGCTCGCCGGCCCACCCGGTCCGCGTGCCGGTGCGGCCCAGTCGCAGCTTGCGATTGTCGAAGACGGCGCCGTCGCGATTGGCGCTGACGGCCGCATCATAGCGGTTGGGCCAACAGCGCACGTGCGCGACGAGGTCACGCTTGCCCCTGATGCGCTCGTCCTCGATGCCCATGGGCGGACCGTGCTACCCGGCTTTGTTGATCCACATACCCATGCGGTGTTTGCAGGAGACCGTGTTGCCGAATTTGAGCAGCGGCTCGCCGGAGCTGACTATTTGGCGATTCTTGCTGCCGGTGGCGGCATTCTCCAGACCGTGCGTGCGACTCGCGCTGCCTCGTTTGATGACCTCTTCACACGAGCCGATCACGTGCTTGACCGTATGCTCCTTGCCGGCACAACCGCGCTCGAAATCAAGACAGGCTATGGCCTGAATACGGAAACTGAACTAAAGCAGCTTCGTGTCATTGCTCAACTCGCGCAGCAGCGTCCGCAGGCGATTGTTGGCACGCTGCTTGCCGCCCACGCTGTTCCGCCAGAATTCCATGGCGACCCTGATGCCTACGTGGACGTGGTCTGCACGGAGACCATTCCAGCTGCGGCTACACTCGGGATTGCCCGATTCTGCGACGTGTTCTGTGAAGCCGGCGTCTTCTCGGTCGAACAAGCACGCCGGGTGCTTGAAGTCGGGCTGCGTTACGGGCTGCGTCCCAAGCTGCACGCCGAACAAAAGCATCACCTCGGCGGCGCTCAGCTTGCGGCGACGCTCGGTGCTATCAGCGCCGACCACCTTGAATATGCTGAGGACACGGATCTGGTTGCCATGCGCGATGCTGGCGTGATCGCCGTATTGCTCCCCGGCGCAGCCTTTTTCTTACGAGAACAGCGGCACGCGCCAGCTCGGCGCATGGTCGAACTCGGTGTGCCTGTCGCGCTCGGGACCGATTTCAATCCAGGCTCGAGCCCAATCTGGTCAATGTCCCTGGCGATTGGCCTCGCCTGTCTCGAGCAAGGACTTACGCCAGCAGAAGCGATTGTGGCTGCCACCATCAACGCTGCCTACGCGATCGGTCTTGGGGAATCTCACGGCAGCCTTGAGCCGGGCAAATATGGCAATCTCGTCATCCTCGACGCGCCAAGCTACCGCTACCTTCCCTATTACTTTGGCGCGCCACTCGTCGACACCGTTGTTCTCAACGGGCAGGTTGTGGTACAGGAAGGACGGCTTTGCCGATGACGTGGATTCTTGCCCCTGAACTGCTGCTCGATGGCCTCGAGGCACGAGCAGGCTGGGGCATCGCGATTGATCACGGGACGATTGTCGCGCTTGGCCCGGTAGCAGCACTCCAGGCAGCACATCCTGGCGCAACGACGACGGCAGCCCCTGGCATGCTTGCAGTGCCAGGGACGATCAATGCGCACAGCCACTCCTTTCAGTCGCTCTTACGTGGCTTAGGAGACGATCAGCCATTCAACGCGTGGCGCCACGTTCTGTATCACTTTATGCCGCGTCTTGATGAAGAGGGCGTCTACACCGCCGCGCTCTTTGCCTTCGCGGAGATGCTGCGGGGCGGCATCACGACGGTCTGTGATTTCTTCTACCTGCACCACGGCGGCAACGCCCACGATCTTGCCGTCGCCCAAGCTGCGCGCGACCTCGGTATTCGTCTTGTGCTCGGGCGCACGATGATGGACTGGCACGTCGCGCCGGCAGCGTTCCGCGAGACGGTCGAGCAAGCCGTGACGAACGGTCGCGCGTTAGCGGCTGCCCTGCAAGGCGATCCGCTCGTTACGGTCATTCCCGCGCCGCACAGTCCACATGGCGCGTCCGGTGAGATGATTCAAGCTGGGGCGCGGCTCGCGGCTGAATGGCAAACGCCCTGGCACATCCATGTCGCCGAAGCGCCGTACGAAGGAGCGGAGACACGCCGCCGCTATGGCTGTGGCCCGCTGGCCTGGATCGCTCAACTCGGCGCGCTTGATGAACGGATCCGGATTGTTCACGGTGTCTGGCTCGAGGACGAGGAGATCGCCGCTCTTGGTCGCGCCGGAGGAGGCTTAATTCATTGTCCCGGATCCAACCTGTTCCTTGGGGACGGCATCGCACCGGTGCCGAAATACCTGCAGGCCGGGGTTACCGTTACCCTTGGCTGTGACAGCGGCTCAGCAAACAATCGGCTTTGTCTCTTTGACGAGATGCGCCTTGCCGCCACATTGCAGAAAGGGCTGGCTGGCAATGGCGCAGCGCTCACCGCCACCGATGTTTTCATGATGGGCACAGCCAACGGTGAGCATGTGACCGGCCTGCCGGTTGGCAAACTTGCTCCAGGGTACCGCGCGGACATCGTGCTGCTTCGCCTGCGCGACCTGTCCCTCCAACCGCCGCATGATCTTGTCCGCAACCTGGTGTATGCGCTTAACCATCGAGCAATCGCCTCTGTCTATGTCAACGGCGAGCTGGTTGTTCGTGACGGGCTGCTCGTTCGGGTACCCGAAGAGCAGATCGTCGCCCGGGTGCGAGCGTTGACCGAGGCGTGGGCACACGAAGCAGCCCAGATCCTATCCTGACGGCACAGGTGTGTCCGGCGACAGCCGCGTGTTGTCTGAGAGACAAGGCGGGGCAGAGGCTGGTATCACGTTTGCCTTCGGCCTCTGCCCCGCCTCACACACGAGTCCGCAACGATAGCGTACTGGTCAACCTGCCTCATTGCCCGTGTATTACCCTGCGCACGCTGGGCAGATCGGGCATCATGCGCCGTGATCAGGCCTCTTCCTCCCCGGTGCGCAGGGAGAGGGCGGCATACCGATTTGTTCTGGCGCCGTGCGCCATCAGCGTCACGCTCCGTCACGCACGATGAAGCGCGCTCCTGCGTCTACTGGGCTGGTGGCATATCGAGATACACGGTCTTCACCTGCGTGAAAAATTCCATCGCAGCGCGGCCCTGCTCGCGCGAGAATGAGCTGGACTCTTTCATGCCGCCAAAGGGTACATGTGGCTCAGCACCTGCCGTCTCCGAATTGACGTGAACAACACCAGCTTCAATCTCGCGAGCAAAGTAGAACGCCTTGCGGATATCGCGCGTCACAATTGAGGCGGAGAGGCCATACCGCACGCTATTGGCAATGGCGATCGCTTCATCCAGCGTTCGAGCCCGAAGAATCCCGACAACCGGCCCAAAGATCTCCTCCTGAGCAATGCGCATCTGCGGCTCGACGTCGGCAAAGACTGTTGGGGCAACGTAGTAGCCGTAGGCATACTCGCCTTCACTCAGCGCTGTGCCGCCGGTGAGCAGCTTGGCTCCCTCTTGCTTTCCGATTTCGATATACTGCAACACCTTCTCACGCTGGTCTTCCGAGACGAGCGGCCCCATGTAGGTATCCGGACGAATGCCTGGGCCAACACGAAGCGACTGTGCCCGCTCCACCAGCTTCGCAGTGAAGTCCTTCAGCACCGGCTCAAGAACAATGACGCGAGACGTCGCCGTGCACTTCTGGCCAGTTGAGCGGAACGCGCCGGATGTGACGATTTCGACTGCCAGATCGAGATCCGCATCGTCGGCGATAATCACAGGGTTCTTGCCACCGAGCTCAAGCTGCACTTTCGCCCCACGCTCACTGGCGACCTGATAGACGTGCCGCCCGACTGTGCCTGACCCGGTGAAGGTAATCGCATTGACCTTGGGATGGCGTGCAATTGCCTCGCCAACCACCGACCCGGAGCCGTGGACAAGGTTGAGCACGCCAGCCGGTAGCCCAGCCTCGATAAAGACCTCGGTAATCAGATGCGCGGTGAGGGGCGTCAGCTCAGCCGGTTTGAAGACCGCCGTGTTGCCGTACGCAATGCACGGAGCGAGCTTCCACAACGGAATCGCGACCGGGAAGTTCCATGGCGTAATGACGCCGACAACGCCGAGCGGCACCCGTTCTGCCCACAGGAACGTCTCTGGGTTCGTCGCCGAGAAGACTTCGCCGATGGGCCGAACGGGCTCGCCGGCAAAGAAGCGGAGAATCGCGACACCGCGCAGAACTTCACCGACCCCCTCGCCGATGGTCTTGCCTTCTTCGCGGGTGAGCGCTTCGCCAATTTCTTGAGCACGCTGCTCAAGGATATTGGCAGCCTTGTGGAGAATCGCGGAACGCTGTGGCCCTGAGGTCCGGCGCCAGGTTTTGAACGCCTCCGCTGCCGCTTCAACCGCGCGATTCACGTCCTCGGCTGTGGACCGCGGGAAAAGACCAAGAATTTCACGGGTATCGGCCGGATTTTCATCGGGTCGCACCTCATTGCCGCTTGGCTCGACCCACTCGCCGCCAATGTAGTTCTTGTACTGTTGCGCAACCGTTGTCGTCATGTTCGCCCTGCCTCCCCTACCAATGTTGACCCACAACGGGCACGGACAGCGATTGCATTTCCTGTCGAAGGTCCATGATAACGCGATCGGGACGAAGGGGAACGGGAAGCCGGCTTGCGGACGGGATACCGGCAGCTGTGGCAATGCTGGCAATCAGCGGATCCGGCGTCACGACCTGGAGCTGACTGGTTGTCTCTATACTTTGCTCAACCAGCAGGCTCAATGCCGGGAGATCATCCCACGTCAGCGCATTGGGCTGGACCAACAGCACGAGCGTCCGCCGCGGCCGCTGCTGCAGATATTCGCGGAGTAACGGCACATCATCGCGATGCCGCACCAGCACAATTTCACGGGGCGGTGGATGCCGTAACTCTTCAACGATCGCGAGCACAATGATTTTCAACGCAGCCAGCGTCGGCACGGCCAGGAGCAGGCCAAGGAAACCAGCCAAACTCGCCCCAGCCAGCACAGCAAAGATAACCAGCACGGGATGAAGGCGGATAAAGTGGCCAACCAGTTGCGGAATCACGAACTGGTCTTCCAGGATGCGCAGGGCAAAGTAGATCGCAGCGATCACCAGCGCCAGCTCAAGCGAGGACCAGCCGAACGGTGCCGTTCCTTGCGCCAAGGCCACGATCACTGCCGTTGCGCCCGCAATCCAGGGGCCAACAAACGGCACCAGTTCAAGCACACCAGTTGCAAACGCTAACGCGAGCGCATAGCGCACCTGGAGCACTGTCAGGGCGATGAAGCTGGCCGTTGTCATGATCAGGAGCAGCAACAACTGCGTGCGGATATACGCGCCAAACGTGGCATTCACCTGCGAGAGAATGCGGTGGATCGTGCGCTGGTACCGCCGCGGGGCAAGACGACGCAGGTGTGCGATCAATTGCCGCCCATGCAGGAGGAAGTAGAAGCTTGAGACAGCGAAGACGAAAAACTTGATGACGACTTCGAAGGTCGCAAGCACAATCGGTACCGCTTGTGTACCGAAGCGCTCCGCCAGGGCTTGTGTGACGGCAACAAGCCGTTGCGAGATCATTTCCGTACTAATAGCAATCTCCCCGAAACGGAGGAACGGCAGATTGGTCAGTCGTTGTTGGGCTTGTTCGATCACATTCGGCAAGAACTTGAAGAAGGCTTGAACCTGAGAAGCAAACGCCGGAACCAGCAGAAAGCCAGCCAGCACAAGGAGGCCGAGGAAAACAACGTAGAGCAGCAGGATGATCAAGACGCGTGGTAAGACTGTCTTGCGCTCGAGCCAGTCAACAAGGGGGTGGAGCACGTATGCAAAAATTGCCGCGAGGATAAATGGCGTGAGGATCGAGCTGACCTGGAGCAGGACATAGCCCCCGACCAGGATCGCGATCCCAAGAATGACCATGAGCCCAGGCGATGTGCGGATCCGTTCAAAGGCGTCCATGTGTCTCTCGGATGTCCTTACGTCCAGCAGCCGCAATACCGCAAGATAACTCTATCAAACTTGTCCGCGATTCGTACGCTACCGAAGCGACACGCGACGCAAGCGAGACGATGCACGAACCTGCGGCGTCCGCCGAACCTCGGGGAGCATGCCACTGGTCAATACTGCGGCCAGCGCAAGGGCAAGGGTAACAAGAAACAGGACAAGAAAGCCAAAGTGATCAAGCAGCACACCACCGAGTGGAGGAGTGAGCGAGACAAGAGCAATAGCAGTGTTCGAAAGGCCGATAAAGGCTGGGCGTGTCGTTGGTTCCGCAATCTCCAGCGGATAGGTGAGGTTCGTCAGCCCCTGGCCACTGAGGACAGCTCCGTAGAGCGCGAAGATCAAGCTATAGAACAATAGGATCACAGGCGGATCGCTCACCGGCAATCGATCAGCGATGACCGTCCAGCTCAGTAACGGCGGGAGCGCGAGTGCCAGAAGGGGCATGAGCGCACGGAGGAGCGCAATGAGCTGGAGCGCTAGCCGATTTCCCCATCGCTCAACGATCCACCCCCAGACTGGGCTACTGGCAAACCGGCACGCCGCCATGATCATCAGGGCAAGCCCAAGAAACTGAGCAGGCGCCCCGAGAACGAGCTGCGCATAGATAAGAAAAAAGGGATCAGCGAGACTCGCGAGGGTTACCAGCGTACGGTAGCTCAGAAACCGGCGGAATGCCGACTGTCGCAGGACGATTGGCAAATCCGCGACCCAGCTTTGGACTGGCTCAGCCGTTTGCATAGACGGGCGACGCCGCAGCGGCGGATCGCTCACCCGTGCACCGGCGTAGCTCGCTAACGCAAGCGCAGCAAAGCTTGCAAGAAAAATCGTGCCGTACGCAGCGCGTGTTGCGCCCTGCGCGTTGCTCACGGCACGCGCTACGAGGAGGCCAGCTAGGAACGCAAGAGCACTGCCCCACACGTTGCGCTGGCTAAAAAAACGGGCACGGACATCGGCAGGAATCGCGCGGGTAAGCTGTTCGACGAGCGGGACAAACGCGAAGCCAGCCGCAAGATTGTAGATGGCGTAGGCAAGCGGGATCAGCCAGAGCAGCACGTGCTGCTGTGCCCCCACGAGGGCCACCAGGCCGAGGGGCAGGATTGCCCAGGCACGGAGGAGTCCCGGCCAACCGGCCCACGCACGGAGCCGCCGGCGACGCTGAATGACTGCCGCCGCTACAGCCTGTGGAAGGAGCCAGAAGCCCGTGTTGATAGCTGGCATGAGACCGGCAAGGACATTCGAACCGCCGAGTTCGCTGATGAGCGGAGCAAGCACCAGTGTCGGATGGATCAGCGTGTCGCCGAGGACGAGGAGTGCGCCGTTCGCGATTCCGAAAACGACATCGCGGCGTGTTCGCGCACGGGTTGTCTCCCTCCTACCCGGAGATGCCGGCTCATGCATTCGCCTCGCTCCTCCTCAGTCGAGGATCGGCTGCGCATGCCTGCCTTACGGCTGCAGCCGCTCAATCTGCCATTGCCCATCGGCCTGGCGGCGATAGCGAAAACGATCGTGCAGCCGATCGCGCCGCCCCTGCCAGAACTCAAATGTCTCGGGGACAACCCGAAAGCCGCCCCAGAACGGGGGACGGGGAACAGCACCTTCGGGAAACGCTTGGGCAAGTGCTGCGTGGCGCTCCTCAAGCGCGGCCCGGCTGTCAATCGGCTGGCTTTGCTGCGACGCCCATGCACTGAGCTGAGAGCCATAGGGACGAGACGCAAAGTAGGCATCTGATTCAGCCGAGCTGACACGCTCAACCAAGCCGCTCACGCGCACTTGCCGCTCGAGGGCATCCCAGTAGAAGAGCAACGCAGCTCGCGGATTAAGCGCAAGCTCTTTGCCTTTTTGGCTTTCATAGTTGGTGTAGAACACAAACCCACGCTCATCAACGCCGCGCAGCAAGACCATGCGTACCGAGGGCACTCCATCGGGCGTGGCCGTCGCGAGCGCCATCGCGTTGGGATAGCGGATGCCGGCTTGTTCAGCGTCAGCAAACCATGCAGCAAACTGCTGAAACGGGTCATCGGCGAGGTCATGGCGGCAGAGCGGGCGATCAAGACTTGGGACTCGCGTCTGCACTCCTCCATCCTTTCGCTGCAACACGGCACGCTTAGGCCGCTGACTGCGCTAAGGATAGAGCGGAACAGCCAGACCGTGTATTGTTCGCCAGCGAGGAAAGGAGCCTGCTATGTCGCGATCGTGCCCGTTTTGTGCCATCGCCACGGGTGCAGCACCAGCTGAGATTGTGTACGCCGACGATCACGTCGTGGCCTTCCTCGATCACCGTCCGCTCTTCCTCGGCCATACCCTTGTCATTCCCCGTGAACACTACGCGACGTTGCCTGACTTGCCACCAGCGCTGATCCCCCCTCTCTTCGGCGTTGTCCAGCGCCTGGCACAAGCAGTGCCACAGGCGCTCAACGCTGATGGCAGCTTCATCGCCATCAACAACCGCGTGAGCCAGAGCGTTCCGCATCTCCACGTTCACGTCGTTCCGCGTCGCCGCGGCGATGGCCTCCGCGGTTTCTTTTGGCCGCGGACGCGCTATGCCAGCCCAGAGGATATGGCAGCCATCGGCGCACGTATCCGTGCAGCGCTTGTCACCCTCATAACTCTGCCCGAGGGAGAATCCTCCACCCGGGCAGAGTATCGGCACGACTGTGACCGTGAACGCTAGGAGGATTGGCGACGCTGTTTGGCGAATGCAGCAACCGTGAGTGGCAAGCCGAAGAGGTTAATGAACCCTTCGGCATCCTTTTGGTTATAGACTGCATCAGCGCCAAACGTGGCCAGCGACTCCTGATAGAGGCTATAGGGCGAGCGGCGACCGAGGACGATGCAGTTTCCTTTGTACAGCTTCAGTCGGACTTCGCCAGTAACTGTCCGCTGGGTCACGTCAACGAAGGCATCGAGCGCCTCACGGAGCGGAGTGAACCAGAGGCCATAGTAGACAAGCTCAGCGTACTTCTGGGCCACGAGGTCTTTGTAGTGCAGGGTCTCGCGATCGAGCGTGATTGATTCCAGCTCGTTATGAGCAATCGCCAAAATCGTTGCCCCAGGCTGCTCATAGACGCCACGGCTTTTCATGCCGACGAGGCGGTTTTCAACCAGGTCGATGCGTCCAATACCGTGCTCACCGCCCAGCTGGTTGAGCTTCTCGAGGAGCGTCACCGGATCAAGTCGCTCGCCATTCAGGCTGACGGGATAGCCCTGCTCAAAGCCAAGCGTGATCTCAACCGGCGTATCGGGCGCAGCTTCCGGGCTCTTCGTCAGCTGGAACATGTCCTCGCGCGGAGCAGTCCAGGGATCCTCAAGCGGTCCACCTTCGTGGCTAAGATGCCACAGGTTTTGGTCGCGGCTGTAGATGTTTTCGCGCGATTGGCTTACGGGGATACCACGCGAGGCGGCATACTCGAGCAACGCTTCACGCCCGCTCAAGTCCCACTCACGCCACGGAGCTATGACTTTGAGTTCGGGGGCCAGCGCCTTGTATGTCAGCTCAAAGCGAACCTGATCGTTCCCTTTGCCGGTACAGCCGTGCGCGACAGCATCAGCGCCCTCTTTCTTGGCGATCTCGACCTGGTACTTTGCGATGAGCGGTCGCGCAAAGCTCGTGCCTAACAGATACTTGCGCTCGTAAACCGCACCAGCGCGCAAGGTCGGAAATGCGTATTGTGTTAAGAACTCTTCTTTCAGGTCAAGGACATAGGCCTTTGAAGCGCCCGTCGCCAGGGCCTTCTGCTCGATCTGCGAAAGATCATCACCTTGGCCAATATCGGCTGTGAAGGTGATGACCTCGCACTGGTACGTCTCCTTGATCCACTTCAAGATGGTCGACGTATCGAGCCCGCCAGAATACGCCAGGACGACTTTCTTCACTGTCGGCTTCTCGCCCATCGGAACATGCTCCTTTCTGTCAGTACCGGCCAAGCTCCGACAACGTGCGTACTATGCCGCTTGGCCTGACTCGTCCTGGCAGGTGGTGTCGAATCACGCTGTCCTCCCACACCCTCCGAACCATAACCTTCCCAAGCCTAACAACGCGCGTCAGTGTGCGCAAGACGCAGAGCCTGTGCCACGCGTCGCATGCTATCATTCTTCAGGGCAGAGAGGCCGAGGGCAGGGGAGGGATTGCGGGAAGGACCCTCAGTGCGACTTGGCTCCGTTCAGCGAACGCTGCGGACGCTGGCCTGGCTCCTGATCCTGACAGCGTTTGTCGGCGTCGGTCTAGTCGCTGCCGCATCACCACAAGCTTCGCCATCGACCACTCCACGACCTCTCGCTTTCCTGGCACGCGACCAATCGTTATGGTTTGGCGATGACCAGCACGGTCCAACGCGCCAAGTGACACACGACCTTGCCGTTCGCGACGTTGTCTGGGCACCGAGCGGCGATGCCGTCGCCTTGACCGCAGACCAAAACGGCCAGGCTATTGTTGCGATTGCTGACCTCGGGACAGGCTCAGTCCATCTGCTTGGACCGGGCGCTCAGCCAAGCTGGACCGCTGATGGCAGCCGGCTCGCGTATCTTGATCACGGAACAATCCGCGTTGTTGACCACACCGGAGCGCCACTTGCCACCTATGCCGTCGGCGCATCGGCAATTCGCTGGGCCCCGGACGGACACGCCATCGGCTTTACACAGCCGGCTGGCGGAACTCAGCTCGCTCCTGAGTGTCCAAGCCAGGTGCTCGGTTGGATTGACACTGCAACCGGGCAGGCTCGGCCAATCGGAACAAGCTTTGGCGACTTTGCCTGGCAAGGGACTGGAAGCGCCATCCTCTACGTTTCTGGACAAGATGCCACGCTCTGGCGCTACGACCTTACAAGCGGTAAAGCTCAGCAACTCCTCGCCCGCACCCCTGATGTCTGCCACAGCGATCTCATTATGTCGGCTGATGGCACAACCGTGTTCTTCCTCGACGCGACGTCATCTGGGCGAACGCTCATCGCGCTCTCCCTGGCCTCTGGGCGGGTACGGGAGTATCCCAATCTGCCGATCGGCTACCCTGGCCAGCACTTGCCCCACGCCTATCTCTGGATCGACCCAACGGCTCAGGTTGCGTATGTCACCCAAAGTTATCCCACCACGGTAACGCGCATTGATCTGGCTTCGGGAGCCCAGACGACGCTGCTGCAAAACGACTACCGCATGCTGCTCGCTGTTGCGCCAGATGGGCAGACGCTGGCACTCCTGGATAACCCGACTGGCAAACCACCGATTGTGACACTCCTTGATCTCACGACACGGCAGACGCACGCGTTGAACGGCATCGGCTGGCTGGCATGGCAGCCTCCAGCCCTCACACCACTAACGTTCCAGGCATGGCAGGCGGTCTGGGACCGCGAAGATCGCCCGGTCGCTGCAGGAGCGGCCCAGCGAACCTGGATGTGGGGTCCACAACCCTTCGCGGTTTTCGAAGAACCCTATGCGGACGCCACTGGCGGTCATCGCGCAGTCGAGTACTGGGACAAAGCGCGGATGGAGGTTAATCAACCGAGGGCGGATCGATCGAACCGCTGGTATGTGACGAACGGTTTGCTTGTCCGTGAGCTGATCACCGGCCAGTTGCAGGTCGGCGACAACCAGTTCATTCCGCGCGCTCCGGCGCAGATCCCGGTTGCTGGCGATCCTGATGACCAGACAGGTCCAACCTACGCGACGCTCGCCCGTGTCCTGGCCACTCCACCCACGCCGGTCGGTGCAGAGATCCGGCAGCGGCTTCACCGAGACGGCACCGTGACGCAAGACGGTCCCGGCGGGGTTCATGCGGCCTACCTTGTGCCCCAAACGCAGCACACGATCGCCGACGTTTTCTGGGCATATCTCCAAAGCGAAGGGCCGATCTGGAACGGCCAAGCGTTTGTCACTGGAAAGCTCTTCGATCCGCTCTTCTTCGCGACTGGATACCCGATTACTGAGGCATACTGGGCACAGGTGAAAGTTGGTGGGCAGGTAAAGGACGTGCTCATTCAGTGTTTTGAACGACGCTGTTTGACGTACACCCCATCGAACCCACCAGGCTGGCAAGTGGAAATGGGCAATGTCGGTTGGCACTACGCACGCTGGCGCTACGGCTTCTAACGACACGCGAACGCTCTGGGTGATTATCGTCAGCTACAACGCTGCGCAGTTGCTCGACCGTTGTCTGCGCTGCGTGCTGGCAAGCCAGCTGGACCGGCGCTTGATTGTCTATGTCGTTGACAATGCCTCGACTGATGACAGCATGACCGTCGCCCGAACCTATAGTAGCGATCCCCGACTGCGCATTCGCCCATTGGACACCAACCTCGGCTTTGCCCGGGCAAATAACGTGGTGCTGCGGGAGATTTTGGCCGAAGGGTCTCACCAACACGATCTTGTGCTCCTGTTGAACAACGACTGTTTCGTCGAGCCAGAGACCCTTCAGCGCTTAGCGCTGTTCCTCGACAAGCATCCCGATGCCGGTATTGTCGGCCCGAAGCTCATCTTGCCTACCGGCGCGCTTGACTTAGCCTGCCGTCGTGCATTTCCGACACCAGCGAACGCGCTGTGGAAATTCCTCGGGCTAGCACGCTGGTTCCCACACCATCCGCGATTCGGTCAATACAACCTGACCTACACCGACCCGAACCAGACGCTCGAGGTCGATGCAGTCAGCGGCGCATGCATGGCTATCCGTCTCGCTGCAATCGCTGACGTCGGCCTGTTGGATGAAGCGTTCTTCATGTATGGCGAAGATCTCGACTGGGCTTACCGCGTGAAGCAGGCAGGTTGGCGCGTCTTCTACTATCCAGCCGTGCAGGCACTGCACCTCAAGGGCGGGTCAGGGGGACGACGCACGCCACAGTCTGTCCGCGCCTTTTACCAGGCGATGGCGCTTTTCTACCGCAAACACTATGCCGCGCGCTCACCGGCCTGGCTTAACGCGCTGGTGATGCTCGGCATCACGCTCTTCGGCGGCATCGCATATGCCCGCGCCCTTCTCCACGCGGGATCACTCACCTCGTCGAGCATCCCTACGCCCCAGCAGCCGGCTCATGAACTCGGCCGTCCCCTCTCCTCACGCCATTCAGTGAAGTGAGACCATCAGCTTCTGGCCGATCGAAAGCTGCACCGTGCGCTGCTCCCTGAACATCTTGCCGTCGCAACATGTATGACTGGGGAAGCAGCGTCATTCCTGGGCTTCGTCACGCGCACGGTCGATAGCATATGCCAGGCGTTCACGGCGTTGGATTGCTTCGGGATCGATGTGGAGTTGTTCGCCGAGGGCTACAAGATAGGCGTCGAAAGATACGGCGCCAAGCTCACGGGGTTGTGCTTGCGCAGTCAGGACATCGGCGCACGATGGACTACAGGCCAGTAAAATGGGCCCGACACTCACGGCGTCGAGCGGCCACAGCGCGAAACTGACTTCATCGCTCCTCGAGAGCAGACGTCCGCAGGCGTCGCAGCGTCCGTCGGGGAAGAACGTATCATGTTCTCGTCGCATCACCAGCGGCATGTGTACTTCCTCACCTCCACTGTCTGCTTTTGCTTTCATGATTATGCGGCGCGAGCAAGACGGGGGGAAGGAGCATGATAGGACTTTGGTTTGCATTTGGCTCGGTTGTCCTCTGGGGATTTCTCGCAACCATCATCTTGACGTTGACACTCCGGATGAGTCAGGCTATCGGCCTGACCCGGATGGACATTCCGCTTATCCTTGGGCTGCTCTTCACGCCAGACCGTGAGCGCGCCAAAGTGTATGGCGTGCTGATTCATGTGCTGAACGGTTGGCTCATTGCCTTCCTCTATGCCGCGTACTTCCGGCTCCTCGGCCACGCGTCCTGGGAATGGGGCTTGCTCGGCGGGCTGCTGCACGGCGTTGTCGTCGTCATGCTTGTATTGCCAATCCTGCCGGGGATTCACCCACGGATGGCAAGTGAGACAACCGGGCCAGAGCCAACGCGCCACTTGCAAGCCCCTGGCTTTCTCGGCTTAAACTACGGTCGCCGGACTGCGCTTGCCACCCTGGCAACCCATGCGCTGTACGGGGTGATTCTTGGCATTGGCCTCGGTCTACACTAACAGCAGCGTTCCTGGAGCGTTAGCGCAGCACTGATAAGCCCCAGATGGCTGAACGCCTGCGGGAAGTTACCCAGCTGCTCACCAGTTTCCGGATGCAACTCCTCAGCCAGGAGGCCAAGGTCATTGGCGCGCTTCAGCAGCCGCTCGAAATACGTGGTCGCCTGGTCACAGCGGCCGAGCCGTGCAAGGGCCTCAACTAACCAGAAGGAACAGATGACAAACGCGCCTTCGCGCCCTGGCAAGCCATCATCACGCCGATAGCGGTAGACAAGCTCATCCTGGCCAAGTTCACGGATGACCGCGTCCACTGTTCCAACAATCCGCGGGTCAGTTGGAGGCAGGAAATGGTCGAGCAGCGCAAGCCACAGCAATGCCGCATCCATCCCCCCACCAGGCGTGCTAACGAACGCACCGCGCTTGGGATCGAAGCCGTGCTGCTCAATCCAATCCAGCATAGCCCGCTCGGCCTGCTCCATGGCTGTCAGGGGCAGCGTGAACCCATCGAACGCCGCCAGCTCACGCGCGCAGCGAAGCGCGGCATAGCACATCGCTTTCGAGTGGGTATGGTGTGCCCGGCCACTGCGCGGCTCCCAGATACCATCGTCAGGCTCGGCCCAGCGTCGTAGCACGGTTTGCACCAGCCCACGAATGAACCGCTGGGCATCGCGATCAAACGGCCGCCCAGAGACCCGGCGATATTGCCACAGCGCCAGCATCACCTCGCCATAGACGTCAAGCTGCAGCTGGTCGCTGGCAGCATTGCCCACACGGACAGGCCGTGCCCCACCATACCCCTCGAGGTCAAGCAGCTCCCGTTCAGGAATATGCGCTTCGCCATAGAGCGTGTAGACAACCTGCAGCTCCGGATGCGTCAGGTGGGTTGCGTAGAGCAGCCAATCGACGAACGCTTCGGCCTCGCGATGGTAGCCAAGCTCAAGCAGGACGCGCACCGTGAATGCTGCGTCACGCAGCCAGCAATAGCGATAATCCCAATTCCGCACCCCACCGGGCCATTCTGGCAGTGACGTCGTTGGCGCTGCCACAATGGCCCCACTGGGAGCATAGGTGAGGAGTTTGAGGGTAATCGCGCTCCGCACCACTGCTTCGTGATACGGGCCGGTGTACGCACAGCGATTTGCCCACGCACGCCAGAATCGCTCCGTTGCGTGCTCGAATCGATCGAGAAGCTGCGGAACGGGTAGTTCGGCTGGCGCTTCCATCGAGTACGCGAGCACAAGGTCGAGTTGCTCGCCCGCTTGCAGCGTTACCTCGCCGGTCAAGACGCCACCTCGCACCCGCAAGGGATGAGAGCAGTACGCCATGCACAGTTGATCAGCCCAGCCAATCGTAGCCAGCGTCGGAATAACCTGGCGCACCTCCGGCGTGCTCCGCCCAAAGTTCGGGCGCAACCGCACGCTCACCTGCAGCGGAACGCGCCCCTGTGTGCACCGTACCCGGCGGATAATCGCACGCGGCGGGACGGGGAGCTGGCGCTTCTCCGCCTCAGTCAACGCTGGCATGAAATCGCTTACCACCACGCAACCATCGTCGGTCTGGAATGTTGTGTCGAGAATTGCCGTACCAGGGCGATAACAGCGGGAAACGGTTGCTGAGACGCTCGGTGTGATGACACAGGAGCCACCGACATCAGCGTCAAGCAGGCGAGCCAACACCGGATCGCCATCAAAGCGCGGCAGACACCACCAGTCGATCGAGCCAAGGAGCGAGACCAGCGCGACACTGCGGCAGTCGCCGATGACACCATAGGCGCCGATCGGCAGGTATCGCGCTGTTCGCAGTTCCTCCGTCCGCTGCAGCGCTCGTTGCTCCACTCGGCCCTCCCGCGCTTTTCCGCCACTCATGGTACTATGGCGCGTTGAGATAACGGCGCAGAAGCCGAGAGGGAAATGTGATGGAAGAGCGACCAAACCGTTACGTTCTGTGGGAAATGACCTGGCCGGAACTCGAAGCAGCCAGTAACGAGATTACGCTGGTGGTCATCCCCGTTGGTTCAACCGAGCAGCACGGGCCAAACAGTACGTTTGGCACTGACAGCATCCGTGCCTATGAGTTTGCGTTACGGCTTGCTGAACGCCTCTATCCGGAAGTCCTGGTTGCACCAGTCATGCCCTATGGCATTTCACCGCACCATATGGGCTTCCCCGGCACGATTACCCTGAGTGCTGAGACGTTTATGCAAGTCCTGTTCGAGGTCGTACAAAGCCTGACGCAACATGGCTTTGAGCGCTTCTTGTTTCTTAATGGCCACGGGGGCAATCGCCCAGCACTTGAGCTGGTAAGCGCACGGATCCGCCGGGAGCTGGACGTCATTGCCGCCTGGGTCTCGATTACCGAACTCGCCAGCGACGTCGCCCGTCGGCGTAAGCGCGCTGAGGTAACCGGCCACGCGTGCGAAATCGAGACGAGCCAGCTGCTCTATCTCGCTCCCTGGGCCGTGCGGCACGATGCACTTTCGCCGGGCGAACTCCTTGGGCAGGAATATCCGCACGCACAGTGGTCAGGGCCTGTCCATGTGCCCTACTTGTTTGAGGAAATTACTGCCAACGGCGCCCTCGGTGATGCCCGAGCGGCATCAGCAGAACTCGGCCAGGAACTCATTGAAACGGCCCTCGATCGACTGGTTGAGTTCATCGAGGCCTTCGTGGAAGATGAACTCACATATGAAGAAGAATTTGAGGACTTTAGCGAAGACGAAGATTTCACAGAAGACGAGGATGAATAACTGGCAATGGTATGGCAACATTGCCAAGCAGAGAAGCGCGCAGATCGCCCGAGCGCAAGCGTACGCACAGGGTAAGCGCGTTGAACCGTAGCGGAGAGCAGGTCCGGTTCGAGACGGCATGAGAATCCGCCTTGTTCATGCTTGCTCACAGCTGGATCACGGCCGGGCGCCGCGTGCGCTCTGGCACCGTTATGCCTGCCTTGCCCCTGACCCTACGCGGCGGCCTCCGGTGCGCCAGCGCGCGTAAGCGCTGCACCGCCCCCGCGCCCGAGGCCGCCGCAGTACCGTAGCACCCCACGGAACAACCAAGAGCAGCTGTCACTGACACGTCGATCGTCACAACGCCGAGTCGGTAGAGAAGCGCAGTTGGGTACGGAGGACAGAACCGTGCAACGTGAGCATCAAGCGATCCTGCAAGGAAAGCGGCTTGCCTTCATTGGCTGTGGCGTGATGGCCGAAGCGATTGCCTCTGCTTTGCTCCGCGCCGAACTTGTCGATAGCCACCAGCTGACCGGCGGCGAACCCAACGCCCGGCGACGGCAGGAGCTGAGCACGCGCCTGGGCATCCGCATTGTTCCAGATAACCGCGAGGCGGCGCGCGACGCTGACCTCGTTGTGCTATCGATCAAGCCCCAGACGCTCGAGACCGTCATGCGTGAACTTCATGGGCAACTTGCTCCGCACCAGGTTGTTCTGTCGATCATTCCGGGAGCAACCATTGCGCGGCTAACGAGCGGCCTTGGACATCCCCTCGTCGTCCGTTCCATGCCCAATACGCCCGCGCAGATCGGCTATGGCATGACGGTCTGGCACCCTGCGCCCGCAGTTGACGAAGCTGGTTGCGCCATGGTGCAGGCCGTGCTCGAGGCGATGGGGCAGGCAATTCGCGTCGAGGACGAGGATGCGATTGATATGGCGACAGCCTTAAGCGGCACCGGGCCAGCGTACGTCTTCCTCGTGATGGAAGCACTCATTGACGCTGGTGTGCACCTTGGCTTTCCGCGCGCGATTGCTGAGCAACTGGTGTACCAAACGATGCTTGGAGCAGTGCTCTACGCCAAGGAGTCGCGCAAGCATCCGGCCGAACTGCGCAATATGGTCACAACGCCTGGCGGGACATCAGCCGCCGCGCTGTATGAGCTCGAGAAAGGCGGCCTACGGACCGTTATCGCCCGCGGGGTGTGGGCAGCGTACCGCCGAGCCCAGGAATTGGGCCAGGGGCGAAGAGTCGCCCAACCTGAATAGCTTGTCGGTTTGAGGGCGCCGGAATCACCTTGAGCACGCGGCCGGCAGCGCTTTCCACGATGTAGAGCGTGCCATCGAGCCCAACCGCCAACGCACTCGGCTGGGCAAGGCCGCTGATGAGCGTCGTGGTGCGCGGCGGCGTCGATCCAGTACCGGGCAGCAACTGATAGAGCACACCGGCAACTTGTCCTTGCGCAACAGTAAAAAGCGTGCCCGGGGGTGCTGCTGGCCAAAACCGCGCAGTGTAGAGCAGGGCAGCCGTCGTGACATTGCCCGACGGAAGGGCAAATGCGGCACTCGTCGCGGTGGTAGCACCCTCACTCCCGATTTGCACGATGCGCGGATGCTGGGCATCGTGCGCCTGGTCAAAGGCGAACACGAGGTTGCCCCATGTAAAGACCGGTCCCGTGAGCGTCAACGGGGGAGAGACCGGCATTGCGCCGGTCAGCCCGACCTGGAAGAGCTGTGGCTGTCCGGCTGCCCCCGTTGCACTCCGGGCTATACCAAGGAAAAAGATGCGGTCTGTACTATCAACGACCGGGGCGCCATCCGTGCCCGGGACGGGCACCACCGTGGTACTCAACTGTTGACTTTGGTCAGCAATCCCATCGCCATTGAGATCACGAAACCGGCTAACGCCGTTATCATCGGTCACGTACACCCACCCCTGGCTCACAGCGAGCCCCCTGGGGTTCCGTAGACCGCGCGTGAATGTCGTAAACCCAGCCGCCGTCCCATCGCTGTTTTCCCCAACGGCCTTGAGAATGGTGCCGTCAGCCGTCAGAATGAGTGGAAGCCCGTCGGGAGCAATGGCGACGCCAATTGGCCGGTCGAGCCCCTGGGCGAAGACACCAACAGTGGCATCGGCGGAAACCGTGAGGTCAGAGGCAGGCGCTCCCGGCTTTGGATTCGGCCACGGCTGTGTCGCTTCTTGACTATAGCGCCAGCGATAGTAGTGCCGCCCGATGCTCGGCAGAACGAATTGCTTCCCCTCCGGCAATTCCGGAATATAGACAAGCACACGACGCTGAAAGATCTGAAACAACGCTGGATACGCAATGGCATTCTGCCGGTAATAGCCCCAGTACGGCTCACTCAGTGGCAGGCCAAGCACATCAACCCAGGTGCGTTGCCCAAACGGTGACTGCGCAAAAAATGCCAGGGTAACATCTGGGAGATTATGCTGGGTATCAGCAATAAACTGCGCGCAATGGACAAGCGCTGGCGGCGGCCCATCATGCAGCGTACCGTGCGCGTCAATCCACGTGGTGAGGAGCGGATGCAGTGTGCTGCAATCGCTCGCCGGCTGCTGCACCACTTGCGCAAAACTGGCGTAGGTTGGGACACGGGGATCGGGATCGCCCCCATCGAGGGGGATGACTGGCGGAGGAAGTGGCGTGAAGAGTTCATCGCCGAGCGCAACGCGTCCGGTCACCAACTCCCAGGCCAGCAGGCCCTCGGTCACGCTCGGGTGATCTTGTGAGCTCCGGGTATCGAGCTCCATGCGGCCGCGATCGAAATACTGCACAAGGCGTTGTCCACCTGAAGCATCGGCATAGGGTTCAATGCGCCATGCGAGCGGTGTGTCTCCCCAGGGATCAAGGAGATCGCCACGGCTCTCCAGCCAGCGCGACTCAAACGTTGGCGTCGCAAATGGCGCACTTTCGGCCTGATGGACTGGAAGAAACGAGACGGCCACCAGAACGACAACGAGCAGAACGATCGCTTGTTTCCACACACACAGCTCCCGACGACATCAGGTGGGGTGCCACGCTATACCCCTCTGAAGGAAGATAACGGCTTACGCGCCAAAAGGTTGCATAGCGAGCAAGATTGCGATTAGCATGAACAAGACGACAGTGAGGGGGATGCGATGCGGAACTTTCTGAGCCAGTTTGAAGCGATTGTCTTTGATCTCTATGGAACACTGGTTGACCTGAGCGCCTTGCCGCGACTCTTCCCGTCCTATCCCCCGGAATTCTTTTCCTACTGGCGCACCAAGCAATTGGAGCATACGTTTCTCCGCACCCTCGTGAACAATTATCGCGATTTCTGGCAGGTCACGGCTGAAACGCTCGAGATTGCCTCTGCCACCTTTTCGCTTGGCCTTTCGGCTGCCGATCGTGACGTGCTCCTGCAGGCATGGCTTCGTCTGCCAGTCTTTGCCGAGGTGCCTGAAGCGCTCCTCGGGCTCGCACGCAACCATAGCCTTGCGATCCTTTCAAATGGAACGCTCCAAATGATCAAGGACGTCCTTGAAGCGAACCATCTTATCCACTACTTCCAAAACCTCATCAGCGCTGATAGCGTGCAACGCTACAAGCCCGCGCGTGAGGTCTACGCCCTTGCCCCGAGCGCACTCCTCACGACGCCGAACCGCATTCTGTTTTGCAGCGCCAATGGCTTCGACCTTGCGGGCGCAGCGCACTTCGGCTTTGTGACCTGCTGGGTTAACCGATCTGGGCTCGAGCCCACCCAGCTCGACATGTTGGGGCTCACGCCCGATATCAGCGTGCACGGGCTCGATGAATTGCTGAAGTAGCGAGGAGGAAGTGCTGTGGAGGCGACGCCGCGCTGGGACGTCGTCAGCTTTGGCGAGACGATGATCCGCCTTTCCCCACCCCTTGGTGAACGACTCGAGACGGCAACACGACTCGATGTCCGCATTGGCGGCACAGAGTCAAATGTTGCCGTTGCCCTAGCCCGCCTTCGCCATCCGGTCGCCTGGTGTTCGGCCTTGCCTGACAACCCGCTTGGTCGACGGATCGCAGCAGAGCTGCGCTGGCACGGCGTCGATGTCTCGCTCGTTCACTGGGTCGAGGGTGGACGCGTGGGCGTCTATTACCTTGATGTCGGCATTGCCCCACGGCCGACGCAGGTTCTCTATGACCGGGCGGGGTCAGCAGTTGCCACGATCGACCCCACCTGCATCGACCCTACCATCGTTCGATACGCGCGCTGGCTGCACCTCACCGGCATCACCCCCGCGTTGAGCCCGAATTGCCGAGCAATTGCTCACGCACTCGTTGAAGCCGCGCAGCAGGCAGAGATTCCCCTCTGTTTCGATGTCAATTACCGCAGTCTGCTCTGGTCACCAGAGGAAGCGGCCGAAACCCTTGCCCCTTTCTGCGCGAGTGCGACGGTGCTGATCTGTGGCCGTGCCGATGCCGAAACCCTCTGGGGGTTGCATGGCGCCCCGGAAGAGGTGCTCGTTGGCCTCGTCCAACGGTTTCATGCCCCAATCACCTTGCTAACGCTTGGCGACGGCGGCGTGCTGGCTGAAGCGAACGGCCAACGGTACCACGTGCCAGCGCTCCCGGCGACGGTTATCGACCGAATCGGCGCTGGTGACGCCTTCACCGCTGGCGTGCTGCACGGTCTCCTTGAGCGGGTGGATCTGGCACAAGCTTTGCGCTACGGCGTAGCCCTCGCCGCGTTGAAAATTACGATGAATGGCGATCTGGCGCTGATCACCCGGCACGAACTTGAGGCTGCGCTGCGTGGCACAGCCCGAGCCGTCGTCCGCTAACCGCTGCTACGGATGCAGTTGCCGCTGGAACCGGCCGTTATACTCAGCTGAGCCGATGCACTGCTCAAGGATAATCTGGCAGATCGCGGTACCGGGGTGAATCGCTAATGGGATCGGCCCGGCATTGTTCATCTCGAGCACTTGACGCGTCTGGATGATTCCCGGCTGCATAAAGTTTGCGGTGACATGAACCATGAGGCCAAAGCGGGCAAAGCGACTGCGACCCTGAATCCACCCGCAGATGTCGCCAGGCAGCGTAATTCGTTCTTCCGTCACCCCGAGGACAGCCTGGCCGGGAAGAAGCAGGAGATAGTCATCGACCACAACCAGATCTGTCACCGCCCGATGGTCTGCCTCGTCAGTCACATGGAAGATTTCCCGCGCCAGCTTGAAGACACGAAATTCCCGTCCGAGGTGCAAGTCAATCGACGCTGGCCCAACAGACGCGGGATCAAACGGGTCGATGACAATGTCGCCCGCTTCGATGCGGCGCAAAATCTCGGCGCGCGTAAGAACGGCCATGACTCTCTTCCTTACAGTATCCAGCTTGACCGTCTAGCCATCGACAGCCAGCGAGGCAGCAACGATTGGCGGCGTTGGTAGCTCCGGCAGCACCTGCTCACACCATGCGGCAACGTGCAAGAGTCGCCGGTCGCAGGCACGCTGGCCGACCAGTTGCAAGCCAAGCGGCAAGCCATCAGGCGAGAGACCGCTTGGTAACGAGATGCTGGGCATACCCGTCAGGCTCCAGACAGCCTGGAACGAGCGGTCGCCTGTCGTTTCCAACCCGGGCGCTGGGCCAGAAACAGTTGGCAATACCAAGGCATCAGCGGTCTGGGCAAGGTCGTTGAGTTGGCGAGTGATTTCACCGCGTAACCGGCGAGCGTGCAACGCGAGCGAGGCAGGAACGAGTTGGCCAGTCTCGACGGCTGCGCGAAGGCGCGGACCATACGCGTCGGGAAAAGCGTTGAGTTGCTGCCAATGCGCTGCAGCCATCTCGGTGAGCATGATGACGTGATGGACATCGAGGATCAGGTCAAGGTCAATGGGCAAGCGCTGTTCGCGAACGTGAGCCCCGGCCGCGCGAAGCTGGTCAACTGTTGCGAGGAAGTGCTGGCGGGCAGCAGGCTCAGTGCGATCGAGAAAGTCCGTTAACACGACCAGGGAAGGCGCGACTTCTCGCCCAGTGGCATCGACGCGCTGCTCGCAGATCGCCGCGTAGGCAAGGGTGATATCACGCACACTGCGCGCAAAGAGCCCGAGGTGATCGAGCGACCAGGCCAGCGGCAAGGTGCCAGCGAGGGGGAACCAGTTGTAGGTCGGCTTAAAGCCAACGACGCCGCAGTATGCAGCCGGGCGGAGTACCGAGCCCGCCGTCTGGGTGCCAATGGCCAGTGGAATCATCCGCGCGGCCACGGCTGCCGCCGAACCAGAGCTCGAGCCACCTGGCGTGTGTTCAAGGTGCCACGGATTGCGCGTCGGTGCTGGATCAGCAAAGGCAAACTGGGTCGTGTGCGTCTTGCCGAGCAGGATCGCACCCAACGCACGCAGCCGCGCAACGATCGCCGCATCGTGCTGAGCGACGTGGTGAGCGCGCGGCGCAAAGCCCGCCTGCGTCGGCAAACCAGCAACGTCGATAATGTCTTTGACACCGACAGGGATGCCATGGAGTGGCAAGACAGCGCCACGCTGCGCAAGGTGATCGGTTGCCACCGCAGCCTGCCGTGCTCCGTCGGCATCAACCAGGGCCCAGGCCTGAATCTGTGGTTCGAGGGCAGCAATGCGCGCAAGCGATTGCTCGACGAGCGCACTGGCGGTCAACTCGCCGCGGCGGATCATGGCAACCGTCTCTGCGATCGTTCCTCGTTCAGGGTGGCTCATCCGTCAACTCCAGTCGTATCCAAGGGCAGGGCCGCGAGATCACGTTGCTCGGCGCTCAAGCGGGCCAGGGCTTTGGCCATTCGCGCAAGCTCATCGGCGATCGCTTCACGGCGCGCCGGGCCATAGAGCCGCTCAGCATTCTCGCGCAGCCACTGCTCCCACCAGTCCTGATCCCACTGTGGGGTCATCGCGTGCTGTTCCCTTCGCGTTTGCTCCCGTCCTCTCTGCAGTAGTGTGACGGTTCAACGCCGACTGGTCAAGCAATGAGCGCAAAACCGGTACGCTATAGTTGCGCGCGGAGAGCGTTGCACAGTCACGGTGACCAGCAGTGACACAGGAAGGAAAAACCAGATGACCGCGCCGGAAGGATACATCCCGACACTCGCTGCCGACGCTGTTCCCGAAGGAGCGCTTGTTCGAATTGAGGTCGATGAGGAGCCGAGGCTCCTCGTCAAGGTCAATGGGCGCATCTATTGCGTCTATGCGATCTGTACCCATGAGGAAGCGGATTTAGCTGATGGGGATCTCGAGGATACCACGATCTATTGCCCGTTACATGGATCGGGCTTCGATCTCGAAACTGGCGCAGTGCGCTCGCTGCCGGCGACACACCCGCTTCCGGTCTATGACGTCCAAATTCTTGACGGCACAATCTACGTCTCGCGCGATCCCAAGTATCATTTCTCGTAGTGGCGAGTCAATGAGAGGAGTACAGGCATGACGACGCAACGGCCGCACCTCGTCATCCTCGGCGGTGGGGTGGCAGGGTACAGCGCAGCCGACACGATCCGCGGAGCCGGCTTTGAGGGTGCAGTCACGCTGGTTTCGGCAGAAGCAGACCTCCCCTATGACCGCACGTATCTCTCCAAGGCCTACTTGCAAGGGAAAAAAGCCGATCCTGATGTGCTCTTCAAGCCAGCTGAGCACTACCGCAACCTCGGCATTGACCTCCATTTCGGCGATCCCGTTACCGCCGTTGACCTCGACCAGAAGCGTTTGACGTTCGCCTCTGGTGAACAGCTCAGCTTCGATCAGCTGCTCATTGCGACGGGGGCAGAGCCGATTCGTCTGAGCGGCCCGGGCTTCGATCTGCCCAACGTGCTCTATCTTCGCTCCTTAGCCGATGCCCGAGTGCTGCGTGAACGGCTCGAGCGGGCAGAGCGTGTGCTCGTCATTGGCGCTGGGTTCATCGGCTGCGAAATTGCTGCCAGCGCCCGCATTCTCGAGAAGTCGGTCGTTGTCGTCGATCCTGCCCCGGTTCCCCTCAGCCGCGCATTTAGCGAAGAGGTTGGCAACGCTGTCGTCAATATTCATCGGCAGCATGGCGTCGAATGGCGGCTCGGCCGCAAGGTGGCCGAGCTTCGCGGCCACGGCCAGGCTGAAGAAGCCGTTCTTGACGATGGTTCGCGCGTAGCCTGTGACCTTGTCGTGGTCGGCGTTGGCGTTCGTCCAGCGGACGAGCTCTTCGCCAACACGGCCCTGAAACGCGACAACGGCATCCTCGTGGATGAGTATTGCCAAACGAACCTTCCCGGCATCTATGCCGTCGGAGACGTCGCCAACTGGTGGTCGCCGGCAGTGCAGCACCGCTTCCGCCTCGAACACTTCGACCATGCCGTCCACCATGGCGCTGCCGCTGCGAAGGTGATCGCTGGCGATCGGCAGCCCTATGATCCAGTACCGTACTTCTGGTCGGACCACTACGACCTGACGTTCGAATACACCGGGTATCCGTTGCCGTGGGATCAGGTCGTGATCCGCGGCGACCTGCAACAGCCTGCATTTACGGCGTTCTACCTGAAGGACGGTGTGATTCAGTCTGCTGTGGTGATTCGCCGCCCGCGGGAGCTGCGTGCCATCCAGCGACTGATTCGCGCGAAGGCACAGATCGATCCGGCACAGCTGGCTGACCCATCAGTCGACTTGCGGGAACTAGCGAAGGCGTATCAGCAGTCCGAATAAGGAACAACTGGCCACTTTGCCAGCGGTAGGCCGCGCGGTCGGGATAGTACGCCAGGAGTTGTGCGTCGGCCGCCCCATGGTCAAGGGCATAGACAACGTCGCCGTCCAACCATGGCGAGTTTTCAACGAAGAACGGGGCGTAATCTGTCCATTTGGGGGCGACGACGAAGACAACCGCGTGATGGATCCCGGCCGCGCGTACTGCCTGAATGCCTGCGCTGGTTACTCCGTACCAATTGCGATACGTGCGGAACTGCTGGGGGGTAAACACGAGGAGATTCCAGCTGATAAGCCCAGCCAGGACAAGGATTCCAAGCGCAGCGTATGCTCGGCCTCGTCTCCCCAAGCCGATCCGTTCCAGCAGGTGCATGCCAAGCGCATTGAGCCACAGCAGCCCGCGCGCACTCAGGAGCGCCAGCGCGCCAAGGCTTTCGAAGTAGTACCGCGGGCCATACATCTGGCCGCTGACCCAGTACGCCATGTAGGCAACGATGAGACAGGCCGTGAGGCTAGCCAGCACGACATCCCAGGCGCATGCGCGGTCGCGCCGACCAGCAGCGAACTGGACGACAGCCTGAGCGACCCCCAAGAGTGGCGGTAGCACGCTGAGCGCACCAGGCCAGCCAAACAACCAGTGGGCCAGTGCATGCAGGTTTTCTTTCGTGTTTTGCCAGCCTTGGCCCAGCGTATGCTCGCCGCGCACGCCAATACCTGGCCCAAAGCCGATCCGATCAAACGGCCACCAGAGCTGATAGCCAAAGACGAGGGGATGCCCGGTCGTCAGGGCGTTATACCCGAGTAGCAAGACAAGCGCCAGGACGCTGATGAGCCCCATGACAAGCACGCCCACACGCCACGTCCGCCGTCGTGCCAGCCAGAGCGCCCACAAGGCACACGGCACGACAACAGCCACGGCGGTGAGCGGGCGACTGAGCCAGAGCCCGGTGAAGGCAACTCCGGCACCGGCGGCACTCCAGGGTGAGCCCGTCCGGGTAAAGTGTTCAAAGGCCAGCAACAAAAGGAGCACGAAGTCGAGGCAGACAACGTGCATGAGAAACGTCCCCGCCTGCAGTAACACGAACGGCGAGAGCGCAAGAAGCACGGCCGCAAGCACTCCGGTGGTCATATCGAAGAGTTGCTGGCCGAGCTTGGCGGTGAGCACGACGGCCAGTCCAGCAGCCAGCGGATTCACCAGCCACGGCGCATGCAGCAGCACGCCGAGTGCCAGCACGAGCGAATAGCCAGGCGGGTATTTGCCAAACCAATGTCCCTGATGCACAACAACGAACGGGATCCAGAAAAACGCGGGCAGTGCCGGCGCTGGTGCGAGCAGGTGACCGGCAGCGTAGGTGCGCGCCTGGAAGAGCAAGGCCACTTCGTCTTCGAGATGCGGTACCCGCTCAAAGACCTTCGTCGCAATCCAGCCCGTTGCCAACACCGTCCATAACGCGAGCGCAAAGACGAAATCGGGCAGCGGTCTGGCTGTTCCCTCCGTCCTCGCGGGCTCCGGCGTCCTCGGCTTTGCCGTGATGACGAGCGTTCGCACTCGCGTTGACCAGTGGTGCATCGCCTCCTCCGTCTGGAGTCTACCGCGTTTGGTGGGGTACAATGAGGTATCTGGTTGGCGTTGGGAACGGGGAGCAAGAAGCGTTCCTGCCCACAACGAATGGGAGGGCGCAGGCGTGCCGTATACCTATCTTGATCATCAAGCAGACATTGGACTCGAAGCGACAGGTGCCACGCTGGTTGAAGCGCTCGAAGATGCGGTGCGTGGTCTGCTCGGCTTGCTCGTTGACCTCGAGACGGTTGAGCCGCGAGAACAGGTGCCGATCCGGGCGGAAGCCGATGACCCCGGCGGCCTCTTCGTCGCCCTGTTAAACGCGGTGCTCGCGGCCATCGACCTGCACCGCATGTTCTTCCGTGATGTGTCGCTGACCCGCGTCGAGCAAACGCCAGAAGGGTGGGTTGCCGAGGGCACGCTCATCGGTGAACCGATTGACTTGTCAAAGCATGCCGTCGAAATCGAGGTCAAAGCCGCGACCTACGGCGGCTTCCTTGCCGAGCAGACCCCCGAAGGCTGGCGCTTTCGCTGCGTGCTCGACTTATAAACCACTCATACCAAGGAGGCAACGCGATGAGTCAGAAGGCGGAGCAGATCACGCTGCGCAAAGTGACCGACTATCTCTTTGAAATCCCAAAGCATGGCAAGATGCGGGTGCCGGCTCGCATCTTCGCTGACGAGCGGGCAATCCGCGACCTCACGTCGCAAAGCAGCCAGGATTGGAACGCGCTCCAGCAACTTGAGCACGTTGCCATGCTGCCCGGCATTCAGAAGGCCGCGATGGCCATGGCCGACGTCCACCCCGGCTATGGCTTCCCGATCGGCGGTGTCGCCGCCTTTGACCCCAAAGAGAACGGCGTCATCAGCGTGGCTGGCGTCGGCTTTGACATCAACTGCGGCGTACGCTGCCTGCGCACGATCCTCACCCGCAAGGATCTTGCAGGCAAAGAAGAACAACTCGCCGACACGATGTACAAGGTCATTCCGGCGGGTTTGGGCAGCACCGGCGAGCTCAAGCTGAGCGTCAAAGAGATCGACCGCGTGCTGCGTGAAGGCGCGCACTATGCGGTGCGGCTTGGCTATGGGCGCGAGGAGGACCTTGAGTATATCGAAGAGACTGGCCGGCTGGCTGATGCAGATCCGACCGTTGTCAGCAACACGGCCAAGCAACGCCAGCTCGCCCAGGTCGGCACCCTTGGTTCCGGCAACCATTATGTCGAAGTCCAGGTCGTTGACCAGATCTACAACGCCCAGGCAGCCGAAGCGTTTGGTCTTGAGCTTGGGCAAATCGTCATCATGCTCCATACGGGCAGCCGGGCACTCGGCCACCAGATCGGCACCGACTACTTGCCGTTCCTCGAGCGAGCCACGCGGAAATACGGCATCGAGGTGCCCGACCGTGAGCTCGTCTGCGCCCCCATCGACAGTCCGGAAGGGCAACAGTACTTCCATGCCGTGATGGCTGGTGCAAACTGCGCGTTCGCCAACCGGCAAGTGCTGACGCACCTCGTGCGCCAGGCATTCTGGGAGGCGTTGCGCGTCCCCGACACGGCCATTCAGACGCTCTACGAGGTCGCACACAATACGGTGAAGTGGGAGATACACGAGGTCGATGGCGTCCAGAAGCGGCTGCTTGTCCACCGCAAGGGCTCGACGCGGGCCTTTGGGCCAGGCCGTCCAGAGATTCCCGCACGCTACCGCCACGTTGGCCAACCAGTGCTCGTCGGCGGCACGATGGGAACCGCAAGCTATATCCTCGTTGGCACGCCGTTGGGCATGCAGGAAACCTTCGGTACCGCGCTCCACGGCGCTGGCCGATCGAAGTCACGCCGTGCCGCGAAGAAAGCCTATCCCGCTGACGAGATCATCCGCCGCCTGCGCGAACAAGGCATTCTTGTTCGTGCGCACGGCAAGGCCTCCATCAGCGAAGAAGCGCCAGGAGCGTACAAGGACGTTGACCACGTCGTCGACGTGATGTGCAATGCTGGCATCGTGGCACGGGTAGCCCGCTTGCGACCCATCATTTGCTTGAAAGGATAACGCTGCCGATGGAGACGCCTCGACTCGCCTTCCTGTTCGACCTTGACGGCACGCTCGTTGACTCGGTCTACCAGCACGTGCTGGCGTGGCGTGCTGCGCTCGAACACGCTGGCATCGATCTTGCAATCTGGCGCATTCACCGGCGCATCGGGATGAGCGGCGGCCTCTTCTTGAGCGCGCTGATGCGCGAAACCGGCCGCCTTCTCTCAGCAGACGATGTCGCGGCCTTGCAGCGCGTCCATGCGGAAACGTACCAGTCGTTGTTGTCGCAAGTGCGCCCACTGCCTGGGGCACGTGAGCTACTTGACTTCCTGACCGAAGCACACGTGCCCTGGGCAATCGCGACAAGCGGGCGGCGGGAGATCGCCGTTCGCACAATCGCCGTGCTTGGGCTCTCACCTGACGCGATTACCCTGGTGACACGCGACGATGTTCGCCATGCCAAGCCCGACCCTGATCTCTTCCTGACGGCTGCTGAACGGCTTGGCGTCGATGCCCAGGATGCGATCGTCGTCGGCGACAGCGTCTGGGACATGCTCGCTGCGCGTCGGGCTCGTGCGCTGAGCGTCGGGCTGCTTGCTGGCGGCTATGGGCAGGGCGAACTCGAGTTGGCTGGAGCCTACCGGGTGTATCAGGACCCAGCCGACTTGCTCCGCCACCTTGACGAGGTCGGCGTGCGCACCTTTCCCACGCCGCTGCTCGCCGATGACTAAGCGATCCCGGTTCCCGGCCCGACCGGCCGCCAGGGCAGCCATCAGGTATTGCCACTGGGATAGCTGATCTCATAGCCTGGCCCACGCCGCGGCACGACGACGGCAAGAAGTTGGCCGTGTGCGTCGAGCTCAAGCATGAGTTGAATCGGAAACGACCGAGCAGACTGATCAGCGCGGGCCACGGATTCCGGCGCAAACGACAGGTAGCAGCCAGTCTCGTCCTGGCTCACCCAGCTGGCCAAGCGCGGCGAGAGGGTGATGCGCTGACTGCCACTTGGCCAGACAATTTCAATCCCGAGCAGTCGGCCAGCTTCACCAATGTCCAGCTGGCCGTGCGCCGGAATGGTCTGGTGTGCCTCACCAGGGAGCAACTGCAACCGAAGGGCGTTCGCATCTGGCTCGTAGGTGAGTTCCATCGTACCCTACACTCTCAGCAACATGCCCGGCGGGCAGCATGCCTGCGCTTGCGCCAAGCCTACACCGCAGGAATCAACGGCGGGGCTGATCGGGAAGGACGAGGCACAATGTCAAGTGCCATGGCAATCCCACCATCATTCCAGGCGATTGCGGAGCCACGTGAGCTGTGCGCGGGTTGGGTTCTTGCGCTGCGACGTCCCGGATTCGAGTTCACACCGATCCTGCTCGGCAAACTCGCCACGTTCCTGGCGCTCCGGCAGGATGCGGTTGCCGCCTTCGCATTCCTTGTTCCCTTTGCCCCAACCCTGCCCGACGATCCAACGCTGCTGGCCACCGCCCAGGAACTGGTCCGCCAGGAAATCATGGCAGGGCGGATCGCTGATCGGCAGGAGCGCACCTTTGAGTATCGCAACGGCGCATTCCGCGAGGTCCATGCGCCACGATGGTGGGTGGCGGTGCTGCATGACTGAGCGCACGTTCTCCCTGTACCGTCGCGGCATCTGGCCACTGCTCAGCCGGCTGGATCCCGAACAAGCCCACCGGCTTACCCTCACCGTCCTGCATCTGAGCGAACGCATTCCGGGCGGCCTCACGGCCCTGCGCGCCGCGTTCCACCCGCCGGTTGACGATCGCCTGCAGGTGCACCGCTTCGGATTAACGTTCCCCAACCCCCTCGGCCTTGCCGCTGGCCTCGATAAAGATGCGGTCGCGGTCGGCGCGTGGTTCGCCCTCGGTTTTGGCTTCGTCGAAGTCGGCACCGTTACGCCACGGCCACAGCCGGGGAATCCGCGCCCTCGACTCTGGCGCATCCCCGAAGCCGGGGCACTGGTCAACGCGCTGGGCTTTCCAAGCGCGGGTGCAGCGGCTGTCCGCGCTCGCCTCGTCGGGCGCTTCTTTCCTGGTCCACTCGGGATCAATCTTGGACGGAATAGCCAGACACCGAACGAACGGGCCCTCGACGACTACTGTGCCGTTCTGGCCGCGCTGTGGGACGTCGCTGACTACGTCGCTGTCAACGTCAGCTCGCCGAATACGCCCGGGCTGCGCGCGCTTCAGCAGCGGACGGCGCTTGCCGAACTCGTGCGCGTGCTCCAGGCGGAAAATCAGCGCCTGGCTGCGCTCCATCGCCTCCGCCCACGGCCGATCCTTGTCAAGCTCGCTCCCGATCTTTCCGACGCCGACCTCGAGGATGCCCTGGCCGGCATCATGGACGGTGGAGCAGATGGCGTGATCATCGCCAACACGAGCCTTGACCGAACGCTCGTGCCATCTTGGCCTGCAGGCGGCCGGGGAGGCATCAGCGGCGCGCCGCTGCGAGACCGAGCGCTTGCGCTCACCCGTCGCGTCTACCAGCGGACGAACGGGCGCTTGCCGATTATCGGTGTCGGCGGCATCGCCTCGGGTGCCGACGTGCTTGAACGGCTGCGTGCTGGCGCCAGCCTGGTTCAACTCTACACCGGGTTCATCTACGGCGGCCCGGCTGTGCCAGCACGCATCCTCGCCGATATCCTGGCCTATCTCGAGCGCGAGCGCATCCACTCAGTCGAGCAGCTTATCGGAGCGGGGTAGCTGCCAATTCGGTGGGCGCAATGCGCTCAAGCGGCTCGCCACGGGTCTCTTCGCCAAGCAGCAACACGTCAAGCGCCGTCAGCACAAAGACGGCCATGAACAGGGCAAAGACTGCCGGCTGGCTCAGGCCAGCGCTGCTGAGCAACCACGGAGTGAGGTACGGCGCGATAATGCCGGCAATGCGCCCGAATGCCGCCGCTGCTCCCGCGCCCGAGGCACGGAGTGGCGTGGGGTAGAGCTCTGGGGTGTAGGTGTAGACGACGCCCCAGGCCCCCAGGTTGAAGAACGACAGAAGACAACCCCAGAGCACGAGGATCGGCGCTGTCCCAGCGTTCCCGAGCAGATAGGCTGCGACTGCCGAGCCGAGCAGGTAGAGCACCAGCGTGGGCTTCCGGCCCCAGCGATCAACGAGATAGGCCGCGGAGAAGTAGCCAGGAATCTGCGCGAGTGTCGTGATGAAGACGTAGGTAAAGCTTCGCGCAACAGTCAGTCCGCGGGCAACGAGGAGCTGCGGCAACCAGGTGAAGACGCCATAGTAGGAGAAGACGATGCCAAACCAGAGTAGCCACAGCATTAGCGTGCGTCGCACCAATGGCCGGCTCCACAGCCGCGCAAGCCGCTCCCACGTTGATGCGCGTGCAGCCTGGGCTGCCGGAGTTGGCTCCAGGGCGACCGGCGCAACGCCCGCCGCTTGCTCCAACTGCCGCACGATCGAGATCGCCTCGTCAACGTGGCCCGTAACCGCAAGGTAGCGCGGGGACTCCGGCAAACGCCGCCGCAGGTAGAGCACCGCAAGGGCTGGGAGCGCGCCAACGGCGAACGCCACGCGCCACCCCCACACTGGCAATGTCGGCACGATGCCAAGGCCAACAATCGCTGCCAGGATCCAGCCGTAGGCCCAGAAGCTCTCAAGAATGACGAGCATACGCCCCCGGGCTGTGGCTGGGGCAAACTCGCTGACTAACGCTGAGGCGACCGGCAGCTCTCCACCAAGGCCTAACCCCGCGATAAAACGGAAGAGCAGCAGCGAAGGCAGGTTCCACGCGAGCGCGCTCAGGCCAGTGCCAAGGCTATAGATCAAGAGCGTGGCAAGGAAGAGCGCCCGACGGCCATAGCGGTCAGCCAGCCGTCCTGCACCCAACGCCCCGACGAACAACCCAAAAAACCCAGCGCTCAAGATGAGTCCTAAGTCCGTCGCCTTCAGATGCCAGTCGCGCCCAATTCCGACCAGCACGAAGCCGACAAGCCCGACGTCCATTGCATCGAACATCCAGCCCAGCCCGCTGAGCACCACGAGGCGCCAGTGTTCACGGGTGGCCGGGAGGCTGTCGAGCCGATCGCTCACGGTCACCATTGCTACCGATCCTTCCCTGCCTGGCGTTTCACCACCACACTGACAAGACACCTGTCAAGACAGCAGTATAGACCGACGCGCGGACGCTGACAACACCACAGCAGCCAGCGCCCGCACGCCGTCGGCTGAATGCGCAGGGAAATCGCCGAGAACGCGCGCTTACTCCCGCGACAACCGCCAGGTGAACGTGCCGCCATCCGGCAATGTCTCAGCGACGGCCACGTTCCGCAAGACGCCGATGCCGGCAATCTCGATCTCGACGACGTCGCCGGGCTGCATCCGCGGTGGATGGGCTGGCGTACCGGTCATGATGATGTCGCCGGGTTCGAGGGTCATCACGCGGCTAATGAAGGCAATCAACTCAGGGACGCTGAACAGCAACTTCGCAGTCGTCGACTGCTGATGGACGGTTCCGTTTACCCGGCTCGTAATCGCGAGATCGCGTGGATCGAGATCAGTCACAATCATGGGGCCGAGCGGCGTGAACGTGTCGAATCCTTTGGCGCGAGCCCATTGGCCGTCGCGAAACTGGTAGTCACGCGCCGAGACATCGTTCGAGCAGGTATAGCCGAGCACCACGTCCAAAGCCTGCTCGGGCCGGACGTAGCGCGCCCGCCGTCCGATGACGACCGCAAGCTCAGCCTCGCTATCGACTTGCTCGGTGCCCTGCGGCAGCACAATCGGCGCGCCATGGCCAACGAGCGAACTGGGCGGCTTGAGGAAGATGATCGGATTGTCGGGCACTTGGAACTGCGGGGCATCTTCGGTGATATGGTCGAGATAGTTTAGGCCGATCGCGATGATTTTGCTCGGCACGACTGGAGGGAGCAGGGTCAGCTGATCAATTGGCCCGACCGCTTCACCCGGCCGAAGCCCCTGGAACGGGTCACCGCTCGTGGCCAGGACAACGTCACCCTCAACGAGTCCCCAGCGCGGCCCGCCTTCCCACAGGTAACGCACGATCCGCATACTCTGCGCCTCCTCAGCAACCCCGTGCTCTCGCCGATAGCGACAGCGCTCTGGAGTATCATCAATGCAAGCGATCCGGCTGGTCAAGCACTGAGAGCGGAGGAAAGGACACCAAGGGTGAGTAGTGTCGCTCGGCAGGAATTGCTCGATGCGCTTCGGCAACACGCCCACCACGATGGCGCGCCACCGTTGCATCCGGACGCCGCTCGCCTCCTCCATTGGCTCGCGCTGACAACGGGCGCCCAGCATGCACTGGAGCTTGGCACCGGCAACGGCTACGCGACCCTCTGGCTGGCTGACGCCATGGCGCAGAATGGCGGACAGCTCATCAGCGTCGACCGTGATGCCGTCCGGCAACAGGTGGCGCGGGATTACCTTGCACGCGCTGGGCTCCTCGACGTGGTCACGTTACGCTGCGACGATGCAGTAGCCGCGGTCGAGACGCTGGACAGTCCAGTCGACCTGGCGCTGATCGACCTGGGCGACAAGGAAGCGTACCTGCCGAGCCTGCGCGCGTTGCTGCCGCGCCTGCGCCCCCACGCGGTCATCATGGCCGACAACGTTCGCTCGCACGCGCAGGAGCTTGCGCCATTTCTTGACTGGATCCGTGCTGAGCCGCGGTTTGCGCTCACGGAGTTGCCCTTTGGCCCTGGCCAGGCTCTGCTGTGCTGGCTGCCGGATCGTGCGGGAACGCGCTAGCCTTCGGAAAGGAGGTCAGCAATGCCACTCTATATTCTGCTCACCACCCTGACGGATGAGGGCATGGAGACGATCGCCGACTACCCTGAGCGGATCAAGGAAGTGAACCAGGAAGTCGAGCGGATGGGCGCGCGGGTGCTCCATCAGTGGGCTGTCCTGGGGCCGTATGATTTTGTGAACGTCGTCGAAGCGCCAGACAACACGACAGTTGCGCGCATCTCGGTTGCGCTCGGCTCGCGCGGGACGATCCGGATCATGAGCTTGCCGGCCATCCCGATCGACGAGTTCATCGCCGGCGTGAAGCCGCACTAAGACATCCGAATACGTCGAAGCCCGCCGCGGTGAACAGTGCTACGGCGGGCTTCAGCGTTCGCTTCCACACGACGTGAGCAGGGCTAGGGCGTCCCAGCAGCGTACGGCACGAGGCTCACCGTTGGGATAGCAATCTTGACATACTCCTGGTACTTGACAACCGCGTTGACGTTGCCGTTCGTTGAGAGTGAGTTGACGATCAATTGCCCAGTTGCCCACGTACCACTGGCGTTACCAGTCAGCTGGAGCTGTGCACTTGGCAGATAGACGATCCCGTTAACCTGGGACGAGGAATTTCCGACCATTCGCAATGTGCTGCTATTCCCGCGGGCCTGGAAGATGACCAGCCCGGGCTGCATGCCAGGGTAGAGCGGTGTGGTCGACCCGGTGAACTGGTAGCTTGTATTCCCAACAACACTGATGGTTGAGCCGTTATCGAGGTAGAAGAGGACATTTTGTCCACGAATCGTCTGGTTACCGACTAACTGGACGGTCGGACCATCGATATAGTAGAGCCCAGGCGGAAGCGTTGAGTCGGTGTTACCCGTGATGCCGAAAGAAGCGTTGCTTCCACCGATGTAAAAGGACATCTGTGCCGGATTGATCTGCGTGGTATTCATGTTACCGGTAAGGGCGAGTGTGCCATTAATGATGAAGAATTGGTATTGGCCTGGCATGAATGTGATCGAACAGTTCCCAGTAATCGTGAAATTGCTGTTGTTGAAGACATAGGTACCAGGATAAAACGTCACGTTGCAGTTCCCCGAGATGTTCAGGCCACCGCCTGTGAAGTAGAAGAAATTCCCCCCACCTGATGAACCAAAGGTTACGCTCCCGTTACCGTTGTATTGGACACTCTGAATTTGGTAGACCGTACCGGGGAATACGAGTGAGCCGTTGCCGCTTTGCGAAATCGTCGAATAGGAGCCGGACGGGCAGGTTGTACTGCCAGCGCTGCTACTGCACTTCCCGCTGGGAGGGTTGGGAGCACTGGGCACTGTCGGCTTTGGTGGCGCGGGCATGTTGGCAAGCGGATCTGGCACGATTGGCATGCCAGTGTTTGTACCAGCCTGCCCGTTAAAGCCACAATTTCCAGTCGTCGCCAGGTTACCTACAGCATCGACGGTACCGTCTGCTTGGAGGCTGCCATTCCCTGTGCAGCGCATGCCGCCGTTGGACATGGCACTGCCATTGACGATCCGGATACCAACGTTACCAATGAGGTTAATCGCTTGCGGGTCATTTTGCTTGAGGGCCAGGAGAGCATACGGCTTCGTGATCGGCGTGAGCTGAGCAGCGGCGCGAGCGGTTGCCGACCACGGCCCTGAGTAGACAACACCCAGGAAGAACCGCGGCGGTGGCGCCGTGACTGTGACCTTGACCTGTTTGTTTGTTCGATCGACAGTAATTTCGGGAATCTGCAGGCTGGACCGGATCGCGCTTGGCACATTCGTTTGCGCATAACTGGTCACATCGCCTTGAATGATCGTATCGCTTTGATTTTTCAGGAGGTCGATGGCCCCAGCGAGCGCCGCAGCATCCGCAGCATTCTGCAAGGACCGCTTGGTCGCCAGCAGCATACCAACGTCGAGCGCCAGGGCACTAAACCCAGCCAACGCTACGAGCGCTGCAGCCATCAGCACGAGCACTTGCCCAGGAAGCCGCCGCCGTCGCGTAGTGTGCGTCATACCCTCCCCCTTCGCGCTCAGTAGTGGACGATCATGGTGCTGGTCGCTTGCATCGGAATGCTCGGCACACGAATGGCAAAACCGACCAATGGCGTGAACGAATACTGTACCTGCACCTGGACATGTTTGCCCGGATCCAATGGGTCACCGTCAGGCGCACTCACCGTGACTTGCACCGAATTGGGATTTGGAATCACAACCTTCGACTGCACATAGCTCTGCACCTGAGCCTGGATGCTGCTTGCCGTCACCGGCTGACTACAGGTCTGGTTCCAGGCGTTGGTATAGCAGCCATTCCCATGAACAGCGGCCCAGCGCGCCCCCTCCCGCGCAGCATTCACGATCTGGTTTTTGACAAAAAAGGCCCAACCGAACTCAATGGTGCCAAGGATCATCGAGATGAGGATGAGACTCGCCGCCGCAAACTCCACCAGGTTTTGCCCTGGCAGCGCTCGCCGCCACTGACGCACAGTTGTTGCCACGGCAGTGATCGCCCGCTGTACCTGCATCATGACGGTATAACCCGCATCTTGACAACACGTTGCATGGGGTAACCAGTCGGGCCAGCCGAAGGCAAAAACGGCAACTTGGGCCACTTGATCAACGGCTGATAGGTTCCTTGGACCGTCACCTGCACGTAGGTGAAGGTCGTGCCGTTGACCGTCTCCGTCCCCGTGCTACTCGTGACCGTCGGTGTCACACCGAGCAACCTGTTGCCTTGCAACTCATTCAGTACTGCTTGCTGAATCCCCGCGGTATTGGTAGCATTCCCCGCACTGAGCGAGCCATAGTGCGCCCCTTCCCGCGCCGCGTTGCCAAGCTGGATGTAAACCACGAAGGCCCCGACAACGTCAGCAGCGGCGGCAAGCAGAAGCAGCAGGAACGGGAGCGCCATCGCTAGCTCAACCAGCGACTGCCCCGGCCACCGTCGTGATTGTGATGCCGCTTGCCGGTTTGCCATCGCCGTTTGCCTACCCAGGAACGACATACTACTCCAGTCTTAGCATAGTCAGTTTTGCCATTCTCCTGATAGAGCCACTTGTACTCATTGCCTCAGCCATTGCCGCCTTGCGGGCTAGCCTATCTGTCCTGTGCCCCGGCACACGCTGGCTAGCCGTCTCGTGCTGCGGTAGCATGCCTGGTGGAAAAGGAGGGAGCAATGGCCGATCCGTTGTTCGAGCAGTTTGCGCGCGTCCTTGTCGAGTACGCGCTGGAAGTCCAGCCGGGCCAACTCGTCGTTGTCACAACCACGCCCAGCGCCAAACCACTGCTCCTGGCCGTGCATCGCCAGATCCTCGCCCGCGGCGCGCATCCCGTGGTGCAAATTCGCTTGCCTGAGCTCACCGAGCAGTTCTACCGCTACGCGAGCGACGAGCAGCTGCAGTATGTCGCGTTCGACGAACAGATCCCGGTCGAACAGGCTGACGCGCTCCTCACCATTTTGGCCACCACCAACACCCGTGCGTTGACGAGTGTTGATCCCCAGCGGATGCAGCGGGCCCAGCAGGCGCGCATGGCGCTGCAGGAGACCTACCTGCGCCGCGCGGCGGAGGGAACACTCAACTGGTGCATCACCCTGTTCCCAACCGAGGCCTACGCCCAAGACGCTGAGATGTCGCTTGAGGAATACACCGCGTTCCTTGCCCACGCTGCCTTCCTCGATACCCCTGACCCAGTCGCTGCCTGGCAGGCCCAGAGCCAGGAACAGCAACGGCTGATCGACTGGCTTCGTGACAAGCGGGAAGTGCACATTCGGGGGCAGGACACCGACCTTCGCCTCTCGATTGCCGGCCGCACGTTCATCAGTGCAGATGGGCATAAGAACTTCCCCGACGGCGAAATTTTCACTAGCCCCGTTGAGCACACGGTCGAAGGCACCATTCGCTTCAGCTTTCCCGCGCTCGTTGGGGGTCGCGAGGTCGAAGACATTCGGCTCTGGTTCGAAGGCGGACGTGTTGTCCGCGCCACGGCTGCCAAAAACGAGCACTATCTGCACCGGATGCTCGAGACCGACGAGGGAGCGCGGGTTGTCGGTGAGTTCGCGTTTGGGCTCAACCGCGCCATCGACCGCTTTACCAAGCAGATCTTGTTTGATGAGAAAATCGGCGGCACCGTGCACCTTGCGCTCGGGGCCGGCTACCCCGAGACCGGCTCGCAGAATCGCAGCGCCATCCACTGGGATATGATCTGCGACCTCCGCCAGGGTGGCGAGGTTTGGATCGACGGCCAGCTCTTTCTGAAAGACGGGCAGATCGTCGTCTAAACATCACACGCGCACATGAGCACGCATGCTCCGCATGGCATACGCGAGCGGGCCATTGCCGTCAACGCGCTCGCGTGTGCCCGCCAGGCCGCGCTGTCACGTCGGCGCTGGCAGGCAGTGTTCGCCACAACATGCGGACGCTCACCGCGCCCACTCTCCGGAGCACACGACAGCGCCGAGAGGATGATGGTGCGCTATCGCCCGGCGTGCGTAATGGTGGCAAACGCGATTTGTTGTCCGCTCGGACTGGCCGCCAGCGACGCCGACTCGAGAGTAATGGCGATACCGTCAAACGTCGAGAGTGTCTCCTGCGGTGTCAAGTAGAGCTCAGCGTTGCCGAGGCTATCGACGGGCAGGATCCCGGCGTTACGATACTGCCCGTTCCGCACCAGCCAAACGACGTAGACCTGACCCGTTGGTGGCCGGGGCACGTTCTGCATCATGATCAGCGCCGCGTTGCTCGACGGATCGAGGATTACGCCGCCGCGAATGCCGGGTGATGCACCGGTACCAGTTAGCTGGGTGACAAACCCTGTCCCGTGGCTGACGAGTTCGATCACGGCGCGTTGCGACGGTGTCGGGATCGTCGTTGGCGTTGCCACAGGGGCCGTCTGGCGCGCACTAGCCCAGACCAGGACAAGGGCCAGCAAGGCAGCCGCGGACGCCGCAGCCCAGCGCACCGGCCCAGCGAAGAGCGCGGTGACACTCGCGAGAACTCCCCGACGCTCGGTTAGCTGGGCAAAGAGCGTTTGGCGTGCCCGCTTCGGCACGGGGACGGGGTCGACCGCGTACGGCAACAAGGAAACGACACCGCGGGCCTCCTCGACCGCGCGGCGACAATCAGGACAGACCGCCAGGTGTCGCTCGACACGTTCGAGCTCGTCGGGCTCGAGAGCGCCAAGCACATACCCGGCGACGAGGTCGCTGACATGCTCGCCGGGTGGCATCCTCACTCCTCCTCAGGCACCACACCACGCAGCGCCTCCTGCAGCTTCTGCAGTCCAAGCCGCAGCCGTGTTTTGATCGTCCCGAGCGGTTCGCCAAGGGCCTCGGCAATTTCCCGCTGGGAGAGTCCAGCAAAGTAGGCCAGCTCGATCGCCTGGCGCTGCGGCTCTGGCAGCGCACACAACGCTGCTTGAATCCGCTGGCGCAACTCCGCGACCGACGCTGCTTCCTCTAGATCGACCGTCTCATCAGCCTCGCCGCCCAGGATCTCCGTCACATCAACGAGATCGGCACGTTGCGGACGTCGGCGCTTGCGTCGCAGGGCATCAATAGCGAGATTGTGCGTGATGCTGAGCAGCCAGGTTGGGAAACTCCCCCGCACATGCTCAAAGCGGTCGGCTTGCTGCCAGACGCGCAGGAATGCTTCCTGCAGCAGCTCCTCCGCTTCAAGCGGGTCGCCGACGATCCGCAAGGCAAACGCGAACGTCGGTCGGGCATAGCGGTTGTAGAGCACTTCCAGCGCCTGCACGTCCCCTTGGCGAACCGCCGCGACCAGGGTCACATCGTCGCACTGCGCCAACGCCTGGGGGGATGGGGCAACGCGCGCCGCGGTGAGCTGCCGCAACAAGCCTGTTTGGAGGAACCGCCGGTACGGCTGACTGACGGCCATCGCTACTCCTACGTGCCACCCTGAGTATACGCGGTCGAGGCAGGAGCAGTGCAACGACGTCGCGGCAACAATGAAACGAATGGCGGACTTTTTCCGTTATAGAGAGTAGAGGATGGTGCGCGGTGTCGCGTTGGATTTGTGAAACCGTGCACAAGCGCCTTGACAACACGCCGCAGGCGTGGTAGTATAAGAAGGTTTACAAAGGAAGACGTTACGTGTCCGAACAGTGCGTTCGGACACGGTGGAGGTGACGAGAGCCGATGACAGAGCGCGAGATTCAGGAACTGCTGGAGCTCGATCAGCTCGTAGAAGAGACCGACCTCGAGGAACTCGATGAAATCGAGGAATCAGCTGACCTGATCGATCAGGCAGCGAATGATGCGGTCTATCGCTACTTCCGCGAGGTCGGCGGGCATCGCCTCCTGACGCATGCTGAGGAGATCGAGTACTCGCGTGCGGTGCGCGCGGGGCTCGAAGCGCGCAAGCGCATCGAAGCGGGCGAGGATACGCCGGAGCTTCGCGAGCTAGTGCGCAAGGGCCAGGAGGCGCGGGAGAAGCTGATCCGCCACAACCTGCGCCTCGTCGTCTCAATCGCCAAGCGGTATCGCTCGAGCGAGTTGCCCCTGATCGATCTGATCCAGGAGGGCAACATCGGGCTGATGACCGCGGTTGAGCGCTACGATCCAGAGCTCGGCTACCGCTTCAGCACGTATGCGACGTTCTGGATTCGCCAGGCGATCGGCCGGGCGGTGGCGAACCTGAGCCGCACGATCCGCGTGCCCGTGCACATGCACGACCTGATCGCCAAGATCCGGCGTGCGGAAGCGCAGATCGAGCAGCAGAAGGGCCGGCCAGCGACCAACGAGGAGCTGGCGGAGATGCTGGGCATTGACGTGAGCCGCATTGAGCAGGCGCGCAGCTCGATCCCGCGGACTTCGTCGCTCGATCGCCCGATTGGCGAAGATGGCGAGAGCACAATCGGCGACTTGCTACCTGACCCGCGGAGCGAGGAAGTCGTCGACGAAGCGCTGACGAACGCGATCCGCGAGCAGATCCGCCGCAGCCTTGAACAGCTCACCGAGCGCGAGCGCGGTGTGCTGATCCTGCGCTTCGGGCTCAATGGCGAGCAGCCGCGGACGCTGGCGGAAATCGCCGAGCACTTCAAGATCAGCCGCGAACGCGTGCGTCAGATCGAGAAGGAAGCGCTGGCCAAGCTCCGCAACTCTGACTTGAAGCTGCTGGCAAGCGCTGCCTAAGCTGACAGCTCATCCGAATGCAGTCACCAGGCCCGCTGGGTATTTCCAGCGGGCCTGGTTGTTTCGGCCGCTGCCTAGCTCCGCGGCTGCTCCAGGAGTGCACCCCAGCGCTCTTCAACGTGGCGCAGCTTGTAGAAGGCAAAGGCGATCGCCCACGCGACCACAAATGCCCCGACGATGATGAAGCCAAAGGCGCCAAGGTCAAGGTTGCTGATCGTGTCCCACACACCCCCTTCGAGGCCAAGCAAGCGGATCAGGATCTGGAGCAACTCAATGACACCGATGAACAGAGCAACGAAGACCGAAATGCCGGTCATCGTCAAGTTGTAGAACAGCTTGCGCACCGGGTTGGAGAACGCCCAGGAATAGGCCTTGGCCATGAACACGCCATCGGTGGTATCCATCAGGGTCATGCCAGCGGCGAAGATGATCGGCAGCGAGACGACGGCGGCAAACGGGAGACCTTGGCTGGCCGCCCCAGCCGAAATGGCAAGCAACGCCACTTCTGATGCGGTATCAAACCCCAGGCCAAAGAGAAACCCGATCGGGTACATCTGCCAGCTGCGACTAATCAAGGCGAACAACCGGCTGAAGAGACGCGTCAGGACACCGCCGGTTGTGAGCTGCGCCTCGAGGGAGGCGTGATCATGCTCGCCGCGCCGCATGCGGCGGTAAACCTGGACAATGTCTAACAGAATGATCAGGTTGAGCAGGCCAATCAGGACGAGGAAACCACCCGAGACCGTCGTCCCGATGAGCCCGCCGAGGCTGCGCAATTCGCCGTTTTCCGAGACGACGCCCTGGACAATCGACCGCACGGCAAAGCCGAGGGCGAGCGCAATCAGAAACACGACGGTCGAATGGCCAAGCGAGAAGAAGAAGCCAACGCCAACGGGCCGCTGCCGCTGCTGCAGCAGCTTGCGCGTTGTGTTGTCGATCGCCGCGATGTGATCGGCATCAAAGGCATGGCGCAGGCCAAAGCTGTAGGCCAGTCCGCCAAGCCCAAGAATCGAGGGATGCGCTGCTGCGACACTGAGGAGCATGCCCCATCCCAGAAGGTGCATGAGTGCAATGATGCTGTAGAACCCAGCAAGCCGCCACCGCTCGCCGCGGTCGAGTCCCCGCGTCACTCCCTGCATCACTGGTCACTCCTTCCACTGCGTCTACCTGGAGTCTAGCGGAAGTACCCACGTTCTTGCAACACATTGCAGGAGCAACTGCTTGCAACATGGACACGCTGTTCAGCGCGCTTGCGCGGCAGTTGCGGCTAAACGGCGGGGCACGCAGAATTGACCATGGGGCAGGACAATGGCTGACAACGAGGGAAATCAATTGACGCAGCTGGTCATTGCAGCATTACGTGGGGCGGGGCAACGGGTGACGCGTCAGCGGCTCCTGATCCTCGAAGCCCTGGCGCGCCTCGGTGGGCATCGCACGGCCGACGAGGTCTACGCTGTGGTGCACCCGCAAGACCCGACAATTCACCGCTCGACCGTCTATCGCACCCTCGAATTTGGCGTCCGGCTCGGTTTAGTGACGGCAACGAACTGGGAGAACAAGCGAGTCTTCGAGTTCGTGCACGCACGCGGCCACCACCACCTTCACTGCCTCCAGTGTGGCCGGATCATCGAACTCGATGATGCGCTCCTCAAGCCGCTCCGTGATGCGCTGGCTGAGCAGTACGGCTTCCAGGCCCAGCTCGACCATCTCGTCATTACGGGCAGGTGCCGAATATGTCAAGCTGCCCACGCAGCGCATCCCTCAACCGAAACGCTGCGTGAGCAGCCCACACGCGCTGCGCAGGAGTCATAGACCCGATCTGCGCGTGGGACTAGTGGCGCTGCGCCGACTCGCCGCCCCCACGCGAGAGCAGAATGGCCACAATCGTGATCAGCGCCATGAGGGTTACGGCCAAGAGAATTGACCCATTTGGGCCGACGGTCTCATTGAGGAAGAGCAACGATTCACCGATACCGACAATCAACGCAACGGTGAGGACAACGGCGATCAACGGGATTACGATGGCTAACACCACATCTCGTCGCATTGCTCGCCCTTCACGTGTGCTCGGCCGCACGTCGAAGGCGCACAGCGTGACGCCCCGTAGCATTATGATGGCTCAGCGTGGGATCGGCAAGGGCAACGCTTGCCGCGCTGCGTGCCGCTATGCTTCAGTTGCGGTAAACCGAAGAACGCGCCAACCTGCACGGCGCGGGAAGGGGTAACGGTGATGGAAACACGCGAGAAGCCATCGGACGCCATGCTGGCTGCGCGCATGGCACAGCTGGGCACGGAAAGCGCGTTTGAAGTCCTGGCGCGGGCGAAGGCGCTCGAAGCACAGGGGCGAGACGTCATCCACCTGGAGATTGGCGAGCCCGACTTTACGACGCCCGCGCACATCATTGAGGCAGCCGTCACGGCCCTTCACCAGGGCGACACGCACTACACTCCGGCCCCGGGGCTCCCCGAACTGCGGGCAGCCATCGCGGCCGAGGTCAGTCGCACCCGCGGCATTGCCGTTGACGCCGATCAGGTCGTCGTCACCCCTGGCGGCAAGCCGATCCTGTTCTTCACGATCCTGGCGCTCGCTGAGCCTGGCGTTGAAGTGCTCTATCCCGACCCTGGCTTTCCGATCTATGAGTCGGTGATCCGCTTTGCTGGGGCAACGCCCGTGCCGTTGCCGCTGCGCGAAGCCCAGGGATTCGCCTTTGATCCCGACGAACTGCGCCAGCTAATCACGCCACGGACGCGTTTGGTCATCCTCAATTCGCCGCATAACCCGACTGGGGCAGTTCTCGGCCCCGACCTCCTCGGCGTGCTCGCCGATCTTGCGCAGCGCTTCGCGTTCTACGTGCTCTCCGACGAGATTTACTCGCGCATCCTGTATGATGGGCACTTCCACAGCATCGCGAGCCTCCCCGGAATGGCCGAGCGCACGATCATTCTCGATGGCTTTTCCAAGACCTACGCGATGACCGGCTGGCGACTCGGCTACGGGGTCTTCCCGAAACCGCTCGCCGAGCCGATCACCCGTTTGGCCATCAACTGCCATTCGTGCGTGCCCGGCTTCACACAGCGTGCTGGCCTCGCGGCCTTGCAGGGGCCGCAGGAGCCGGTAGCGCAGATGGTCGCCGAGTTCCGCCGGCGGCGCGATGCCGTTGTCGCGGGACTTAACCAGATTCCAGGAATTCGCTGTGCTCTGCCGGCTGGTGCATTCTATGTCTTCCCCAATATTCAAGGCATCACGCAGGATACGGCTGCGTTTGCCCGTGCCCTGCTTGACGAGGCTGGGGTTGCTGTGCTCCCCGGCACCGCGTTCGGGCAGGCCGGCGATGGCTACCTCCGCCTGTCCTACGCCAATTCGTTGGAAAACTTGCAGGCAGCGCTTGAGCGCATTGCGGCATTTGTCGAGCGTTTTGCTGCAACATCGTGAGGGTAAGGGAAAGAGTACGGCGTATGTGTCATACCGTAACCGAGCAAACGACGGTGCTGGTTCTTGGCGCGGGGGCAGCTGGCCTCGCCGCAGCGCGCCGTCTTCAGGCCGAAGGTGTTCCGGTCATCGTGCTTGAAGCGCGGGAGCGACCGGGCGGCCGGATGTGGTCCTCCGGGCCAGAGATCGCCCCCTACCCGGTTGAACTTGGTGCCGAGTTTATCCATGGGGATCATGTTGTCACGTGGCAGTGGCTCACCACTTGCGGGCTTCACGCGCTGACCGATCCAAGCCAGTACCGGCGATACTGGGCGGATGGCGCCCGGCTGATCCACGCACACGCGTTGTCGACGCCAACTGGCGAAAGCCTGTTTGGCGTTCTGGGGGATGCCGCTGAAGCATGGCTGGCACGCCACGGCACCGACACGACGTTCGCCGAAGCGCTCCGTGAGTGGGCGCGAAACCACGGCCTGGGGGAGGATCAGGAGCGCTGGCGCTTATGGGCCACGCTCTGCGCGATCAGCTGGTCGGGTGATCTCGACGAGGTAGGGGTTGCCGGGGAACTTGAGGCGACCTACGAGGGCGACGGCTGGCGCAACTTCCGTGTCCGTGAAGGCTACGGCCAACTCGCGCACTGCATGGCCGCTGGCCTTGACATTCGCTACGATACCCCTGTCCAGGCGGTCCACTGGGAACCGGCTGGTGTCGTCGTCGAAACAGCACGCGGGATATTTCATGCCCAGGCCGCGGTTGTCGCGCTGCCGCTCGGCGTGCTGCAACGTGGCAGCGTGCGATTCGACCCGCCGTTGCCCGCAGCGCTGCAGGAAGCCATCGACCGGCTTCATCCTGGCCGCGCGCTCAAGGTCGTTGTGCGGCTCCGCGAGCAGGTGCTGGCTGACGAGATTGGCTGCGTCTTTACGGCTGAGCCGCGGGGCATCTGGGAACGGCCAGGCCTCGGCTTTGGCTCGCTCGACACCGTGCTGAGCTTCTTGACCGGCGGGCAAGACGCCGCGCGGCTTGCTGCAGCTGGAGACGGCGCGGTCGACCTTGCCCTTGCGGCACTCGAGCGACCGCTCGGCCGCCGGCTGGTGCCGCTGGTCGAGGCGGCCTGGGTCATCGACTGGATCAACGACCCCTGGTGTTTTGGCGGCTATTCCTTTGAGCCGCCGGGCACCGCTGGGCTCCGCAGTCGCTTCAGCCAGCCAGTCGGTGACGTACTGTTCTTCGCCGGGGAGGCAACCAACGTCATTCGCCCGGCGACGGTTCACGGCGCGATCGAGAGCGGCGAGGCGGCCGCGGCCCGGCTGCTCGCTGCCCTCCATCGTCCCGTGGGCTAGGCTGTGCCGGTTCGTAACCACGCCGGCAGCGCCGCGAACGAGGGCAGGACGACATCAGGCTGTTCCGAGGAAACAGTGTGTGGACGGTACGCACCGGTCTGCACGAGGATCCCCGTCAGCCCGAGAGCCTGGGCCGGCAGGATGTCATCCTGCAGCCGATCGCCGACCATCGCGACGGCTTTGGAGGCCGGCAGCCCAAGCTGGGCAAGGCCGATGCGGAAGAAATCCAGTGACGGCTTGCCGACGACGTGCGCAGTCACGCCAGTTGCGGCCTCAAGCCCGAGGATAAAGGCACCGGCATCTAAGCTGAGCCCATCGCGGCGCTGCCACGACAACCCTTTATGCATCGCCACAAACGCTGCGCCGTTGAGCAAGAGGCGGAACGCATGGTTGAGGCGAGCATAGGTGAAGCACTCGCCCGCACCGCCAATCACGACCACACGCGCCTCCGGGCCGTCCGTCTGCGGAAGATCGGCAAATTCCTCGATGCCGCTCCCTTCGACGAGCACGTAGCACGGCTGGCCTGGATAGCGAGTGCGGACAAACTCAGCAGCAACGCGGGCGGCGGTAACGATCTGCTCATCGTTGACTGGGAAGCCCAGGCCACGCAGCAGAGTGCCGAGTTCGCGGCGCGAGCGCAGGGTAGTATTACTCAACAGCACCAGCGGGATGCCGGCCTGCACGAGCGCGTGAAACGCCTCGGGTGCGCCAGGGATCGGCTCGCCGTCAATGTGCAGCACGCCGTCAATGTCAACCAGGAGTCCAGCTATCTGCGCCATTGCCTGCCCTTCCGCTGTTCATTGCGCGTTCATCTTGCCATGCCGACACCGTGCTTGACTGGGTTTGTCACGTTGCGAGACTTACGGTGAACTGAGAGCGAAGGAGTGAAGCGTGTTGATGCGCGTACTGTTCCTGTGTACCCAGAATGCAGCGCGTTCGCAAATGGCCGAGGCACTTTGCGGCTGGCTGACCGATGGCCAGGTTGAAGCACATTCGGCTGGTACCCGACCAACGCGGCCGCATCCCATGGCAATCCGCGTGTTAGGCGAACTCGGCATCGATTGGAACCAGGCGCAAGCGAAGTCGCTTGACCGGTACCAGGGGCAAACATTTGACTGGGTGATCACGCTCTGCGACGATGCGGCAGAGGCCTGCCCGGTCTTCCCGGGTGCAGTCGAACGGGCCCACTGGCCATTTCCTGATCCGAGCGCTGTGGTCGGGAGCGAAGAGCAGCAACTGGCCACCTTTCGCTTTGTCCGCGATGCCTTGCGAGAGCAACTCAGCGACTGGCTCGATACCGTGGCTCCCGGGTTACGTGTCCGCGAGTAGCGCGGCTTGGATCGTTTGGCGATATCGCAAACGAACAGGCGGTGCTGGAAGCTGCAGCAGGTGGTGGCTGGCCTGTCACCGCCGCTCCGCGCCATCCTGGCATGTGCCGCGCCGGAAGGCCCGCCGGCACCCCGCCAGCACGCAGCCGCGTTGTCACATCCCCTTCGACATCGACTGCTGACGGCACCGCTACCCGTTAGGGCAAACCATACCTCGCGCTGAGACATCGGCGCCGATGCCAAGCAAGGAACCGCTTGGCACAGCGGAGTGCCGTGATCGCCCCGGTGGGGTTAGTCTCCAGGTCCTCGGGTCAACCGGTGCGTTCGGCATGCCGCACCCGCGACCACGCTGCGCCCAGGCAGGTGTACGCAGCGGGGAGTGACACGAGCAGGCGGAGGCTCGCCGGCCGTGCCAGCGTGCCAGGCACCGCTGATGCCGAACACGTATGAGTTGCGCGGCGCCACTCCAGCTGCAACACGCACGCGTCGGGCGGTTCAGGTACTTGACAACCGTGGGGTGAGCCGATAGAGTAAAAGCAAGGCTGTAATATCAGACAGTATCCGAAATATCGGACACACACACCAGCGACATTGCTGTTGGCGCAGATGGTGGACAGCGTCGAGGAGATCGGACTCAGAGATGCCACGTCAGGTTCCGGCAGTCGTCCGCGCGCTCGATATCCTCGAGCTCTTCTTGCGGCAGTCGCCGCCGCCGGCGTTGTCTGTCCCCGAGATTGCCGCTGCGTTGAACTTGCCGCGCAGCACAGCCCATGAGCTTGTCGGCACGCTCGTGGCGCGCCGCTACCTCCAGCCTGATGCCCATCAGCCCCATCGCTTCACGCTGGGAGTGCGCCTCTTTGAACTCGGCAATGCCTACGCCGCTGGACTCGACCTCGCCCGCGAGGGACAGCTGGTTGCGCAGCAGGTCGCCGCCCGGTGTGGGGAAACGGTGCATGTCGCTGTTCTTGACGGCGTTGAGGTCTTCTACATTGCCAAGGTTGACAGCACGAATCCCGTCCGGCTGGTCTCCGCCATCGGCAAGCGGTTGCCCGCCCACTGCACTGCCGTGGGGAAGATGCTCCTGTCCGGCCTTGCGGACCACGAACTGGAGGAGCGCTATCGGCAGGCTGGTGGCCTGGTGGGCATGACCCCGAACAGCATCACCAGTCTCGCGGCGTTGAAAGCCGAGCTGGCGGCAACGCGCCGCCGCGGCCTTGCCTACGACAACTGCGAGTCCAACCTTGACGCGCGCTGTGTGGCCGCGCCGGTCTACGACCACGAGGGGCACATGGTCGCGGCGATGAGTATTTCGTTCCCGATTATTCGCGATGATCCCGTCCGGATTCTTGAACTCGCCCAGTTGATCCGCCAGGGCGCTCGCGCGCTCTCAGAGCGGCTCGGCTACCGCGGGACAGCGCGCTTCGACGGTGCGATCGAGCCGCCGCCATGGCATCAGGCAGCAGCGCAGGAGCACGCAGGGGGAGGAGGTGACAAGCCACGAGGATAGGCAGCGACGTTCTTCGGCTACGGTGTGTTGGGAAGAGGGCACAACAGTGACGGAGGAGACTATGCCGAATTACGGAATGCGCTGGACACGACGACAGGTGCTTGGTGCTGCTGCGGCAGGCGCAGCATCGCTGCTCCTCGCCGCCTGCGGGCAACAGGCGACACCAACCCCGACCACGGCCCCAGCTGCGCAACCGGCGGCATCGCCGACGCCAGCGGCGACGAAGGCCGCCGCATCACCAACAGCGGCAGCAAGCCCAACCGCGGCATCAACCGGAACCCAGATGGCGGTGCCGACGGTCGCGGCGGGAACCAAGATCACGATCGCGATCGTCCCGAAACTCGTTCACCCGTTCTTTGAGGACGTGCGCAAAGGCGCGAGCCAGAAAGCGCAAGAACTCGGCGTGACCCTCCAGTGGGTTGCCCCGCAAACGGCCGATCCGGCAACGCAAGTAAAGATGATCGAAGATCTCATCACGAAGAAAGTCAACGCCATCTCAATCTCGCCGAATGACCCGAAGTCCGTCGAGCCTGTGATCGCCGAGGGCATGAAGCAAGGCATCTTGATGATGACCTTCGACTCTGATTCGCCGAACAGCCAACGGGTGATGTACATCGGCACCGACAATACCAATGCCGGCAAAGCCCAAGGCCAAGCGCTGGCGCAGTTGCTTGGGGGCAAGGGCAAGATCGGCATCCTGACCGGCGGTCTGAGCGCCCTGAACCTCAACCAACGGATCGACGGCCTGAAGCAGGCCGTTGGCTCGTCGATCCAGGTCGTCGATATCCAGGCGACGGACGACGACGCGCAGAAGGCGCTGAGCGTCAGCGAGGCGATGCTCCGCGCACATCCTGACCTCGACGGGATTGCCTGTGTCAGCGCGACTGGCGGTCCGGCGCTTGCGCAAGTCCTCAAGGGGCCAGACTTCAAGGATCGCATCGGCAAGCTCAAGATCGTTGCCTTCGACGACCTGGATGAGACCAAGCGGGCCATTCAGGAGGGAATTATCCAGGCCACGATGGTGCAGCGACCGGTGCAGATGGGTGTGCTGACGGTCCAGTGGGCATATGATATTCTCACTGGGAAAGCGAAGCCCCCGTTCCAGAACATCGACACGGGAGTCACCGTCGTGACGAAGGACAACCTCACGTCCTACACCAAGTGAACGAGTGTGGGGGGGCAGCCAGGTCTCACTGCGTGGCTGCCCCCCGGCAGGCAACGTGATGAGGGAGCACATGGAACAGCAGGGCGAGGCGGCAGCCGAGCGCGTCCCAATTCTCGAAGCGCGCGACATTCACAAGCGTTTCCCAGGTGTCCACGCACTCACCGGCGTCTCCCTGACCGTCTACCCAGGCGAAGTCCTCGCGATCGTCGGCGAAAATGGCGCTGGCAAGTCGACCTTAATGAAGATTCTCTCTGGTGCCCTCCAGCCAGACGACGGCGTGATCTGCATCGACGGGCAGCCAGTACGCTTCGCCGACCCACGCGATGCGCTCGCCCACGGCATCGCCATCATCTATCAGGAGTTGAGCCTCATCGATAAGCTCACGGTCGCTGAAAATCTCTTGCTGGGACAACTTCCTGGACGCGAGAGCGCCACCTGGCTGGTCGATTGGCCAACGGTATGGCAAAAAGCCAGCGCACTCCTCGAGCAAGTCGGGTTGTCGCTTGACCCGCAGGTGCCGGTTGCCCGCCTGAGCGTTGGCCAGAAGCAGCTGGTGGAGATTGCACGGGCGCTCTCACGGAACGCGCGGGTGCTCATCCTCGACGAGCCGACGAGCGCGCTGTCGCTGCAAGAAACCGAGCGCCTCTTCGCCTTGCTGCGCGACGTGCGCGCCCGCGGCGTGGCAATCCTCTATATTTCCCATCGCCTCGACGAAATTTTCGCGCTTGCTGACCGGATCACCGTCATGCGCGACGGGCAGGTCGTCGCGACGCTGCCAGCGCGCGATGCGACGCGTGAGCAACTCATCCGGCTGATGGTTGGGCGCGACCTCCAGGCCTTCTACGCTGACCTGCCCGATCCCGAGCCGCGTGTCCGCCTTGAGGTGCGCGGGCTGAGCCGCCGTGGCGTGTTACAGGACATCACCCTCAGCATCCGCGCCGGTGAGATTGTCGGGCTGGCAGGGTTAGTCGGCGCTGGCCGTACGGAACTCGCGCGCTGCCTCTTTGGCGTTGACCCCTACGACACCGGCGAAATGCTTGTCGATGGACAGCCGGTGCGAATTCGCACCCCGCGTGATGCGGTACGGCTCGGCATCGGTTTCGTGCCAGAAGACCGGAAGCTGCAAGCGCTCGTGCTCATCCTTGCTGTCCGGCAGAACACCACGCTGCCGCTCATTCCCATGCTCAGCCGACTCGGCATTTTCCAACAACGGCGCGAGCGCGTGCTGGCGCAGCGGTACGTCGAGGAGCTGCGCATCCGCACCCCGTCGGTCGACCAGCGGGTCATGAACTTGAGCGGTGGCAATCAGCAGAAAGTCGTGTTAGCGCGTTGGCTTGCCGCGCAGTCGCGCATCCTGATCCTCGACGAGCCGACGCGGGGTATTGATGTCGGCGCCAAGGCCGAAGTGCACAAGCTTATCGCCGATCTTGCCCGGCAGGGAGTCGCCATCCTGCTGATCTCCTCAGAACTCCCGGAAGTGCTGGCGATGAGCCACCGGATTCTGGTGATGCGCGAAGGACGCATTGTCGCCGAATTCCCCCGCTCGCAAGCAACCGAGGAACGCGTGCTCGCTGCGGCGACGGGACACGCGAGCGTGATGTCGTGAGCGGAAGGATCATGCATGCGCGCAGCAGTGATTGTTGAACCGGGCCGGATCGCGATTGAGGAACGGCCAATACCACAGCCTGGGCCGGGCGAGGTGCTCGTCCGCTCAGCGGCTGTCGGTATCTGCGGCACTGACGTTGAACTCTTCGAAGGGCGTCATCCGCCGGAATACTGTCGCTACCCGCTGGTGCCGGGTCATGAGTGGGCAGGGACGGTCGTGGCGCTGGGACCCGGCGTCCAGCATGTTGCGGTGGGGGATCATGTTGCCGTCGAAGGCTTCGTGGCGTGTGGCACCTGCCGCAATTGCCGCCGCGGGCTGACAGACTTGTGTGAACGCGGCTACGATGAACTTGGCTTTACCCGACCGGGCGGCGCAGCCGAATACGTGGTCGTCCCGGCGCGCCAACTCCATCGCTTGCCGCCTGAGGCCGCGCTTGACGAGGCGCCGTTGCTTGAGCCGAGCGCCGTCGTGGTCCATAGCTTCTTGCGCGCGCACCCTGAGCCAGGCGACCTTGTTGTTGTCATCGGCGACGGGACGATCGGCTTGTTGGCAGTGCAGGTGGCACGGCTCTACAGTCCGCGGGCGATTGTGCTCGTTGGCCGGCATCCGGAACGACTAGCAACGGGGCGCGAGCTGGGGGCGACAGAGACGATCAATGCCCGCGACGGCGACCCGGTCATGGCGTTCCAGCAGCGTACAGGCGAGCGTGGAGCGGACTTCGTCTTTGAAGGCGCGGGACGGGCTGACGCCGTCGAACAGGCGTTCGCGTTCGCTCGGCGCGGCGGCACCGTCGCGTTAACCGGAGCAGCAGGGGCCGGCGCGCAGTTGACGATCCCGAGCGATCTCTTCGTCTTCAAGCACCTGACGGTGGTCGGCACGTTTGGCGCGAGCACGGTGGCGTGGGAGCAGGCAGTCGCGCTCTTCAGCGCTGGGCTGCTGCGCTTGCGTCCACTGATCAGCCACCGGTTTCCGCTCGCCGACTACGCGACAGCGCTCGACACGCTGCGGACACGGCAGCCGGGCGTGATCAAGGTGTTGGTGGAGCACGATGGGGTGCGTGCCTAGGGAGTACGGAAGGAGACGAGTGGCGTGAAGATCGTCGATGTCAAGACATACGTGATGGGGACGGCCTGGCGCAACCTGACGTTCGTGCATGTCATCACCGATGAGGGGATTACCGGTGTCGGCGAGGTGCGGATGCTGAACCACACCGACGCCCTGCTCGGCTATTTTGCGGAAGCAGTCCCGAACCATGTGCTCGGCACCGACCCGTTCAATGTCGAGGATCTGGTACACCGGATGCTGCGCAACGACTACGCCCGGCCCGACTACGTGATCATGTCCGGCATTGCCGCGATCGAGATTGCCTGCTGGGACATCATGGGCAAGGCGCTGAACCAGCCGGTCTACAAGCTGCTCGGCGGCGCAGTGCGGGACAAGATCAAGGCGTACGCTAACGGCTGGTACACCGTGGAGCGGACGCCCGAGGCCTTCGCCGAGGCAGCGCGCAAAGTGCTGGAACGCGGTTACCGGGCGCTCAAGCTCGACCCGTTCGGCCATGGGTTCTACGAACTTGAGCGTGAGGAAAAGCGTCGCGTGGTAGCAATCGTCGAGGCGGTGCGCGATGCCGTTGGCCCGGAGGTCGAAATCCTCATCGAGATGCATGGCCGCTTTAACCCGGCGACAGCGATCGAGATGGCGCACCTGCTCGAGCCCTACGCGCCGTCGTGGATCGAAGAGCCGGTGCCGCCCGAGAACCTGGCCGCGCTCAAGAAAGTGGCCGAGCGTGTGACGATTCCGGTGGCCACCGGCGAGCGCATCCATACCCGCTTCGACTTCCGGGAGATCTTCGAGCGGCAGGCGGCCGATATTATCCAGCCAGACATCACCCATATCGGCGGGCTGCTCGAGACGAAGAAGATTGCCGCGTGGGCCGACGCCTACTACATCCTCGTTGCACCGCACAACGTGTGCGGGCCGGTCGGCACCGCAGCCAACTTGCACTTCGCCGCCTCGACGACCAACTTCAAGATTCAAGAGCACTTCAACGACTTCGCCGAAGCGCACGTGAAGGCGGCTGCGCCGGGCAACCCCGAAGTCGTCGACGGCTACTTCCCGTTGCCGCAGGGGCCGGGACTGGGCGTCGAACTCGACCTCGACGTGATCCAAGCTCACCCACGGCGGCGCATCTTCTTCAACCTCTTCGCCGAGAACTGGCACCGGCGCCAGGCGACGGTCGAGTAGCCCAGGAGGCGCATCATGACCGTTGTCGAGCACCTCCGCCAGCTCCAGCCTGCGCCGTCGAGCGTGCTTCTGTGGTGGTTCGGGCAAGAGAGCGTCGCGCTCAAGGGGCAGCAGACAGTCGTGCTGGTTAACCCGTTCTTTTCGGCGCATCCTCAGCGCCTGGTGCCGCCGCCAGCGCCCCCGGACGCGTTCGACTGCGTCGACCTCGTGCTGATTACCCACGAGCACCTCGATCACTTTGACCCGCCGAGTTGCCACGGGATCGCGACGGCATCGCCACAGGCACAGTTTGTCTGCCCTGAGCCGATCGTTGCGCAACTCCGCGCTGCTGGCGTGCCGGCCGGGCGGGTGCACGGGGCGCGACCCGGTATGTCGCTGACGGTGAACGGCGTCCGCATCTGGCCGGTTGCCGCCAAGCACGGCATCCACGCAGCCGACGCGTACGGCTTTGGCGCGGGGCCGGACGGTGTTCCACGGTTCCTGGGCTACGTCATCGAGCTTGAGGGCGTCCGCATCTACCACGCCGGGGACACGATCCCTTACGACGGCATGGTTGAGGCGCTGCGGGCGCTCTCGCCAGACCTTGCCCTGCTGCCGATCAATGGCCGCGACTATTTCCGTGAGCAGCAGGACATCGTGGGGAACTTGACGGTGCGCGAGGCAGCACAGCTGGCAGCGGCCATCGGCGTGCAGGCGCTTGTGCCGTTGCACTACGATCTCTTCGCCTCGAACCAGGCTGACCCTGGCCACCTCGTCTCGTACGCCCGCCAGTATGACCTGCCGTTCACCGTCATTGTGCCCCCACACCACCAGCCATTCTGCTTTCGGCCAGTCCGCACGGGAGAGGAGCAACGGCGATGAAGGCAAGCGAACGCTCATCGCCAGACGTGGCGACGAACCAGCCGGCTCACGCGCTTACCCTGCAGGCACCGCTGCAGCGGGTGACGCAGTGGGCATCGCGCTTTCGTGAGCTCAACATCCTGATCGCCCTGCTGGTACTCTGCGCCTTCCTGTCGCTGACCTCGCCGGTCTTCCTGACGACCGGGAACCTCTTCGGCGTTGCCCGGGCGTTCTCGTTAACGGCGATCGTGGCGATCGGCCAGACGTTTGTGATCTTAACCGGCGGCATTGACCTGTCAGTCGGTTCCGTGCTCGCCCTCGCCGGGCTGTCAGCCGGCATGCTCCTCCAGCGCGGCATGCCGTTGCCAATCGCGGCCCTGGCTGGACTGGCCGTCGGCGTCGTGTTCGGCCTCGCCAACGGGCTCATGATCACGCGGATCGGCCTGCCGCCTTTCATCGCAACGCTCGGCACGCTGAGCATTGGGCGCGGGCTGGTCTACGTCATCACCAAGGGCTATCCGGTCACCGTGCCCGAGGACGCGCATGCGTTCATCTGGCTAGGGCAGGGCTACGTGTGGATTGTGCCGGTGCCGGTCATCATCATGGTGCTGCTGACGATCGTAGGCGCGTTTGTCCTTGGGGCGACGATGTTCGGGCGCTACGTCTACGCTGTTGGCGGTAACCGCGAGGCGGCGCGGCTGGCTGGCATCCCGGTGCGACTCGTTGAGCTGAGCGTCTACGTGATCAGCGGGGCACTGGCCGCGCTCGCCGGGCTGATCCTGGTCGCCCGGCTGGTTTCGGCGCAGCCGTCGGCCGGACTCGGCTTTGAGCTGCCGGTCATCGCCGCGTCGATCATCGGTGGCACCAGCTTGATGGGCGGCGAGGGGACCGTCCTGGGTGCCGTCCTCGGCGCGGCGATCATGGGCGTCCTCGAAAACGGCATGGTACTGCTCGGTGTCAGCACGTACGCGCAACAAGCCGTGACCGGCGCGGTGATCATCCTCGCGGTGATGCTCGACATCTGGCAGAAGCGTCGTCGCGGTGCCTGAACGCAGCGCCTGACAGCACGCTCCCGCCGTCCTGCCAGATCGGGCGGGAGCATGCGCATGTGGAGAGAGGAACAGGGAAGGGTTATGGAGCGGACACGGGCATTTCTTGAGCGGCTCGGCTTGCCAGCCGGCGACCTCCATCAGCTGCCGACGAGCCCCAAGCGGTTTCCAGACGGCGCGCAGTACCGCGTCGAGATCCCCAGCACCGAAGGCCCACGGGCGCTGGCCGCGATCATTGAAGAAGCCCAGCGGTATGGCATCACCATCCATCGGGTATCGCAGGGCAGCGGCGTCTTCCTGCTGACCGATGACGAGATTCGCGAGATGGCGCGGCTTGCGGCCGAGCAGCGCATGGAGGTGAGCCTCTTTGCCCGGCCGAACGCGGCCTGGGATATCAGCGCCATGGCCCGCTCCGCGAACGGCGGGGTGATCGCACACCGGTTGCGGGGGCAGGAGCAACTCGTCCACTGCCTGGAAGACGTCCGCCACGCGGCCGAGCTCGGCATCCGCAGCGTGCTCCTGGCTGACGAAGGGGCGCTGTGGGTGGCCGCCGAGATGCGTCGGGCTGGCGAGCTGCCGCCGGATTTCCAGTTCAAGATCAGCGTGATGATGGGATCGGCCAACCCGGCTGCGATCAAGCTGATGGAGCAACTCGGCGCCAACACCTACAACGTCCCGACGGACCTCACCCTGGCGCAGCTCGCCGCGATCCGGGCAGCGGTCGATATCCCGCTCGACATCTATGTCGAAGCGCCAGACGACATCGGCGGCTTTGTCCGGCTCTACGACATTGCCGAGATTGTCCGGGTTGCCGCGCCAGTCTACATCAAATTCGGCCTGCGCAATGCCCCGAATATCTACCCGTCAGGACGGCACCTGGAGGACGTTGCCGTGCAGCTCTCCCGCGAGCGGGTGCGGCGGGCTGCGCTCGGCCTGGAGCTCCTCCACCGCTACTACCCTGACGCCGTCGGCTCAGCGCCGGGTGCGCCGGGGCTGGCTATTCCTGTCGTCTCGTAACGCGCCGCTGGCAACCACGCTCGCGTGACCCGCGGCCATCCCGTATCATGCCGGGAGAACGAGGGGAGGCGAGGCGTGCGGATCAACAGCGCGCGGTTGCAGGCGAGTCTCGAGACGATGGCTCAGATCGGGCGGACAGCGGGCGGCGGCGTGACGCGGCTTGCGCTCAGTGATGAGGACAAGGCCGCCCGTGACCTGCTTGCCCGCTGGCTGGCAGAAGCCGGCCTCACGGTGCAGGTCGACGACTTCGGGAATATGCTGGCGCGCCGCCCGGGCAGCGATCCGGCAGCCGCGCCCGTGCGCCTCGGCTCGCACCTCGACACGGTTCGCCAGGGCGGCCGCTTCGACGGCGCGCTGGGCGTGCTGGCCGCGCTCGAAGTCGTGCGCACGCTCAACGACGCGGGCGCCGTCACGCGTCGTCCCATCGAGATCGTCAACTGGACGAACGAGGAAGGCGCACGGTTCGAGCCAGCGATGCTCGGCAGTGGCGCGGCCACCGGACGGTTCACCAAGGCGTTCGTCTACGGCCGCGCTGACCGCGAAGGGCGCACGTTTGGCGATGAACTCGTGCGGATCGGCTACTGCGGTGATCCGGCGCAGCGTCCCGGGCCAGCCCATGCCTATCTCGAGCTGCATATTGAACAAGGGCCGGTGCTCGAGGAGGCTGGCGTGCCCGTCGGCGTCGTCGAAGGGATTATCGGCATCACCTGGTGCCAGGTCATCGTCGAGGGGCAGAGCGCACACGCGGGGACGATGCCACTGGCTCGCCGGCGCGATGCCCTGCAGGCCGCCGCGCACCTCGTGCTTGCCGCACGGGAGCTGGCGCGGCAGGCCGGGCCGGACGCCCGGGCGACGGTGGGGCGCTTCGTCGTCGAGCCGAACGTCACCAATGTCATCCCCGGGCGCGTCAGCTTTAGCGTCGACTTCCGGCACCCGGAGGCCGCGCTGCTTGACCGGCTGGTGGAGCAGTTGCACGCGCGAGCCGAGCAGGTTGCGGCAGCCGAGGGCGTGCGCATCAGCATCGAGCGGTTCTGGACGAGCGAGCCGACGCCGTTTGACCCGGCGGTGAAAGAGACAATCGAAGCGGCGGTGCGGGAGCTTGGCATGCCGTTTCAGCGGCTATGGTCGGGCGCGGGGCACGACGCCAAGTACATGCAGGACTGCTGCCCGAGCGGCATGATCTTTGTCCGCAGTCAGGGTGGGCTGAGCCACTGCGAGCAGGAAGCCAGCACGCCCGAGGACATCGCCGCCGGCGCCAACGTCCTCCTCGCCGCCACCCTCCGCCTCGCCGAACTCGTCTCCCGCTAAGGCCGTCTGCGGCAGCGGCAGGCTGCTAGCTGCGCTGCTCCCGGTCGTAGGGCTTCATCAGCGCGGCCGGTGCCTGGGCGCCGCGGTAGGCCCGCAGCGCGACAATGATAACGAAGAGGTAGGGGATCATCAGCAAGAACTGGGGCGGCACGTGGGGTAACCGCAGGGTGAGGCTGTACTGCAGGGCCTCGACGTAGCCGAAGAGGACGGCACCGAGCAGAACCCCAAACGGCGTCCAGCGGCCGAAGATCACGAGCATCAGGGCGATCCAGCCGCGGCCGCCGACCATGAGGTCGGTGTACGTTCCTGTGAGCAGCAAGGGCAGCAACGCGCCACCCGCGCCGATCAGGGCGCTGCCGACCAGCACGCTGCCGTAGCGGAACGCGAAGACGGGGATGCCGTGGCTTTCAGCCGCCAGCGGGTTCTCGCCACACGCACGCAGCCGCAAGCCGAAGGGCGTGTGGAAGAGCACCACGTGGACGAGCACGACGAGCGCAAGCGCGACGTAGACCGGGATGGGCAACCGGCCAAGCCAGCTCACGAGCCCGGGGCCGTGGGTCGCCCACGCGCCATACGTCGTGACCTTGGGCGTGAGTGTCCGCACGCCGATGACCAGCCGATAGAGCAACGAGGACAAGCCGACCGAGAAGACGAAGAGCGCAAGCCCAACGGTCAGCTGCGACGCCCGCAAGCTGACGCAGCACACCGCCAGCACGAGCCCCACCAGTGCGGTCGTGGCCATCGCCACGAGCACGCCAACGCCGTTGCTCTGCGCACGGTAGGCAGCGAGGAAGCCCGCAGACGCCCCGAGCAGCATCATGCCTTCGATGGCGACGTTTAAGACACCCGAGCGCTCAATGAGCACCTCGCCGAGGCTCGCGAGCAACACCGGCGCAGCGACCACGAGGGTGAGCCGGAACAGGCTTGGATCGACGAAGAGCGACCAGTCCATCACCACTCCCCTCAGACGACGAAGCGTGCCCGCCGCGCGCGCACGGCTTCCATGACCAGCACCACGAGTACGGCAAGGCCTTGAATCATCAGCACGGCGCTGGCGGGCAACCCAGCGGTGCGCTGCAGCGAATCAGAGGCCGCAACCAGCACCGCGAAGAGGAACGTCGCCGGGATGAGCCAGAGCGGGTGGTTGCGCCCCAGCACCGCGACCAGGATCGCGATGATGCCGTAGTTCGGTGAGAGGCCCACCAGCAAGCGGTGGTACACGCCCAGCACTTCGATCGCACCAGCAAGCCCGGCCAACGCGCCACCGACGCAGAAGGCCGTGATCTGGATCCGCGCGAGTGCGATGCCGGCAAAGCGCGCCGCCCGCGGATTCCCGCCGACACTCCGCACCTCCAGGCCGAAGACGGTGCGAGAGAGGAACCACGCGAGCGCGACCGCGAGCAGCACGGCAAGCACGATACCGCTGTGCCCGCCACCGCTTGGCAACAGCAAGGGCAGGGCCGCGCGGAACGGCAATGGCCGCGTGATCGCCTCACCGGCTATGGGATCGTTCCACGGCCCGGTGCAGAGATATTCAACAAGGTAGAGCGCGACGAAGTTGAGCATGACCGTGGTGAAGATTTCGTTGACCCCCCAGCGGATGCGGAGGAGCACCGCCGGCGCGCTGAAGAGCGCTCCGCCGAGGCCGCCAGCGAGCAGCAGGAGCGGGACGAGCAGGATGGCGGGCAGGGCAGTGCCGAGGAGAAACCCGAGGCCGGTCGTGAGGATCGCCCCGGCGTAGAGTTGCCCATCCATGCCAATGTTGAACAGGCCGACGTGATAGGCCAGGGAAAAGGCCAGTGCTGCGAGCAGCAACGGCGTCATGCGGTTGAGCGTCTGGGCGAGCCCCGCGGTGGTCAGCAACGAGTCACGGAGCGCGGTCGTCAGCGCGCGCTCCGGGCTCGCGCCGGCAAGCACGGTGACAACGGCGAGGCCGACGAGCACGACCAGCAGAGCGCCGAGGTAGGCGGCGAGCACCCACACCCACGACGATGCCGCCAGGCCACGGCCGGTCGGCGTGGCCACCGCCGCGCTCGGGGGCTCGGTCGGCTGTTCGGGAGAAGCGCCAGTCACCTGGGCTGAGGGCTCGGGCACCGTCACCTTACGCCTCCGTTCCGGCCTGGCCCACGCTCGCCGCATGCTGGCCGAGCATGGCCGCGCCAAGCTGATAGCGATCATAAGGCGGGCCAGTGAAGACGCCCGCGATGCTGCCGCGATAGAGCACGAGGATGCGCGTGCAGAGGGCCATCAGCTCATCGAGGTCTTCGGAGAGCAGCAGCACGCCCCCGCCCTGCTGGGCAACGCTGCGGAGATAGGCATGCACCTGAGCGGTCGCACGCACGTCGAGGCCGCGCGCCGGGTTGGCCGCGATGAGCACCGGGCGCGGGCGCCGTCGCACGGCCAGCGCGCTGCGGGCGAGCACGACTTTCTGAATGTTGCCGCCGGAAAGATAGCTCACCGGCACATCCGGATGCGGCGCGCGGATCGCAAATTCGCGGATCGCGTCTCGCGCAAGCTGCCGGCCAACCTGCGGGCGAAGTCGCCACGGCGAGAAGACATCGCGGTGCAAGCCCAACACGAGGTTCTCCCACAGCCGAAGCGCTGGCACAATGCCGTCCCGCAGCCGGTCTTGCGGGACAAGCACGAGCCCAGCACGCAGCCGTTCCGCCGGCGAGGCCCGGGTGACGTCGCGGCCGTGCACCACCACGCGCCCGCGCTCGATCGGCCGCACCCCGACCACGGCCTCGATCAGCTCGGTCTGGCCGTTGCCAGCGACTCCTGCAACACCGACGATCTCCCCGGCCGCGACCGTGAACTGGAGGCGGGAGAGGGCAACGGCGCCCCCTCCTGCCGGGTCGTGACCTCGTCAACCCGGAGCACGGTCACGGGCTCGGCACGCGAGCCGTCGGGCAGGCTGGCGGTCGGAGCGGCCGGGACAGCCTCAGGCGCGGCCCCGCCCATCAACTGCTGGATGAGGACGTCATCGCGCGCCTCAGCCCGTGGCACAACGCTGATCACCTGCCCGTTGCGCATCACCGCGAGCCGGTGAGCCAGGCGCAGCGCTTCGCTGAGCTTGTGCGTGATCAGGACGATGGTGATGCCGCGCTGGGCAAGCCCCTCGAGCATGCGGAAGAGCGTGTCGGTCTCTTGGGGCGTCAAGAACGTCGTCGGCTCGTCCAGGATGATGAGCCGTGCGTGCCGGTAGAGCACCGCGCCGATCTCGACCCGCTGCTGCAACGCCACGGGGAGGTCAGCGACGCGCGTCGTGAGCGCAACGTGGATGCCCAGGTCATCGGCAAGGCGCTCGACGTCGTCAGCGGGGGCAAGGAGCGGCACCCAGCGGCGACGGCGCGGCCGCGCGAGGACGATGTTGTCGCGCACGGTCATGTTGTGCATCAGCTCGGGGTGCTGGTGCACCAGCGCGATGCCGTAGCGCAGGGCGTCGCGGGGTGAGCCGAAGCGGACGGGGCGCCCATCGACCAGGATGTCGCCGCGGTCGGGATGGTACAGGCCAGCGATGACGGAGACGAGCGAGGTCTTGCCGGCCCCGTTTTCCCCGAGGATGACGAGGATCTCGCCGGGGTAGATGGCGAGGCTCGCGCCAGCGAGTGCCGTGACGGCGCCGAACCGCTTCCAGATGTCACGCACTTCGACGATCGGCGTGCTCACTGCGCGCTCCTGTCGCGTGAGGCCGGCCCGCTACTTGGGCAACTGTAGCACTTCCGGCACCTGAATCTGCTTGCTGGCCACCTTCTGGAAGATGTCCTGCACTTTCGCGGCCACGTCCGGCGAGACGTTGTGGATCGGCGAGAGCGACATGCCGTTGCCCGGACGCATCTCCTCGTAGCCGCTGCGCTTGCCAGCCAGGATGTTCTTGACCACGTTCGCATAGGGCGTCGAGAAGTCGGTCAGCAGCGACGCCGCCATGTTCTGCGGCGCCTGGTTGTATTTGTCGGTGTAGTACGTGGTGATGAGCACCGGCTTGCCCTTGACCGCCTCGATGACGCCCTGCGCGCCGAGGTTGACGACCATGATGATGAAATCGACGCCGTCGTTGACCTGAGCTTCTGCCGCCTGGCGCGCTTTCACCGGGTCGTTCTGGTCGCCGACGAACGTGTAGACCACCGTCGCCTTCGGGTTGTTCTCCTGTACCGCTTGCTTGATGGCGTTGATCGCGGCGATGAAGTCCGGTAGCTGGACGCCGAGCACGATGCCGATCTTGTTCGACTTGGTGGCCAGTGCCCCGAGCGCCCCGAGCGCGTAAAACCCCTCGAAGAAGCGGCGGCCGATGTTCCAGACGTTGGGCGGCAGGTTCTGGGCTGGCCCGGCCGATTCCATGATGAACGTGACGTTCGGGAACTGGGGCGCCAGGCTCTGCACCGTCGTCACAAACTGGCCGCCGTGGAAGGCGATGATCGTGTAGCCGTCGTTGATGAAGCCGCGGGCAACGCGTTCAGCATCGGCCGGCGCAACCCGCTCCTGGTACGCGACATCGATGCCGAGCGTGCGGTGGAGGTCTTGCAGCGCTTGATAGCCGACGAAGTTGTAGTCGGCGTCTTCAATCGTCCCGGGCATGATCATCGCGAGCCGGGCGGTGCCGCCCTTGGCCGTCGGCGTGGTGCCCGCACTGGCGGCCGTCGGCGAGGCAGCCGCTGCCCCACTCGCCGCTGACGTGGCAGTCGCGGCAGGCCGCTGGCCACTGGTTGGCGTTGGGGTGGCCGCGCCACCGCCACACGCAGAAACCAGAACGGCGAAGAGCGTGAGGAGTATCACCCAGGTGCGCGCCTTCATTCCCCTCCTCCATCTCCGAGAGCAACCCATCGTGCTGGGTGAGGCTAGCACTGCCGTGGTGACGGTGTCAAGCCCTGCAACGAATCGGCAGGGACGACGCGCACTGGCGGCCGAGGATGCTAGAGCCGGGCGCCAATCATGCCGGGTGGGGGGCTATCGCCGCGCAGGAGGCGGATATCGGCATCCACCATCAGCTCGATCATCTCCTCGAAACTGACAGTCGGCTCCCAGCCGAGCATCGCCCGCGCCTTGCTGGCATCGCCGACGAGAAGGTCGACTTCGGCCGGACGGAACAGCGCTGGGTCGACGACGACGTAGTCGCGCCAGTCCAGGCCAACGCAGCCAAAAGCAATTTCGCACAGCCGCCGCACTGAGTGGGTGCGCCCGGTGGCGATGACGAAGTCGTCAGGCTGGTCTTGCTGGAGCATCAGCCACATGGCGCGGACGTAGTCGGGCGCGTAGCCCCAGTCGCGCTGGGCATCGAGGTTGCCCAGGCGCAGCTCGTTGGCCAGGCCCAGCTTGATTTTGGCGACGCCGTGCGTCACCTTGCGGGTGACGAACTCGAGCCCGCGCCGGGGCGATTCGTGGTTGAAGAGGATGCCCGAGACCGCGAACAGGCCGTAGCTCTCCCGGTAGTTCACCGTGATGTAGTGGCCGTAGACTTTGCTGACGCCATAGGGGGAACGGGGGTAGAAGGGCGTGGTCTCCCGCTGCGGCACCTCGCGCACTTTGCCAAACATTTCTGACGAACTCGCCTGGTAGAACTTGGCATCAGGCTTGACCAGCCGGATGGCTTCGAGCATGCGCGTGACGCCGAGGGCCGTGAACTCGCCGGTCAGCACTGGCTGCTGCCACGACGTCGGCACGAACGACTGTGCCGCAAGGTTGTAGACCTCATCCGGCTGATAGCGCTGCAGAATGTCGATAAGCGACAACTGATCGAGCAGGTCGCCCTGTACCAGCTCAATCTTGTCGAGGAGGTGAGCGATGCGCCCGACCGTCTCCGTGCTGGTGCGCCGCTGCATCCCGACGACGCGGTAGCCCTGTGCCAGCAAGAACTCTGCGAGGTACGAACCGTCCTGCCCGGTGATGCCGGTAATCAACGCCGTTTTCTGTGCCATACCCGCTCCCGCGTCTCCTCGCCCCACGGCATGCAGCGCCCTCCAGCCGCCAAACGGCCCGCCGGAGGGCTGGGCTCAGTGTACTTGAGCCGGGGCGTGGCGGGTAGAGCGGCCGCCAGCGCACACCCGGACCACGCCGTGGCAGAACACGGGGCAGGCCACACCGCAGCACGGCACCGGCGCGGCGCCGAACCCCGCGTACGGACTCAGGCAAGCCGGGAGCCGCGTGGCCGGGCGCAGCCCCCGGCGAGGATGCCGAACGGCGTTGACGAACAGCGGCGGGGCGTGCCACACTCCAGGCAAGATGCGCTGGTGAGGAGTGCGTGATGACGGCAGACGAGACGCGCGAGCCACGCCGCTACTTCACCGTGGAGGAGGCACGAGCCTTAGTGCCCCGGCTCCGTGGACTGCTGATTGCGCTGCAGACGGAGAAGCGGCAACTGGATGCGGCAGCGCAGGAGGCGTTGCAGCTGCAATGGAAAGCGCACGGCAACGGCCATCTCCCGGAGCTGGTGCATCGGGATATCGAACTGTACCAGCTGATCCAATCAATCCGGCAAAAAATCCGGGCGATCCACGAACTCGGCGTCGAGATCAAAGACCTCGACCTCGGACTCGTCGACTTCCCGAGTCTGCGCGAGGGGCGCACCGTCTACCTGTGCTGGAAAGTCGACGAGCCGACGGTGCAGTATTGGCACGAGCTGGACGCGGGCTTCCAGGGCCGCCAGCCCCTCGACGAGCCGTGAGCCGAACGGCGCAACCCACGCCCGCACCCCGCCCCGTCACCATGCGTGTAGTACCGTCATAACCGCCCGCCGCCGCGGCCAGCCCCGCCGGTTCGCAGCGACCGCCCCAGCCCCGGGCGCACGCGCCCACGCCCGGCTGTCGCGCCCAGCACGCGCCCCCACGCCCCACGCCCGCCCCCACTCCTCGGCTCCACCGCACCACCCCCTCTCGTTCCATTCAGCATGTTATGTCAAAACATTAGCTTGCATTCCCCTCGAACACCTGCTACACTCCGAACAGGAACGGGAAGACGGTGGGGACACCCGGGGAACAACCTCTCCCTTCCCACGACCACCCCGCAGCCCGCTTCCCGTCCCCTCCGGCCCCACCCCACCCCGCGCCCCAGCCGGAGTCGCCGTGCAGCAGAAGGGGCCGAGCGCGCCCCAGCTCGGCCCCCACCACGAAAGGATCCCGGGAATGCCCCCCGGATACCCTTCAGTATACTCCACCACCGCTCCCCTGGCAGCCTCCGCCCTCCTCGCCGCCCTGACCTGCCCCAACCCCCGCTGCCCCTGCCACCGCACCGCCCAGCGCGGCTCCGGCCGCACCCACTGCCCCGCCCACGACGACCAGCACCCCAGCCTCAGCCTCACCCTCCAAGGCGACCACCTGCTGGTCCACTGCCACGCCGGCTGCCCCCAGGCCGCCGTCCTCGCCGCCCTGCGCGCCCGCGGCCTCTGGCCCGCCACCCCCGCCACGCCCTCCAGATCGGGCCGCAACCCAGGGGGCAATGCCCCGGCTGCGTCAGCTGCCAGCGGTGTGGCTGCCCTGGCAAGCAGCGGTGCTGCCAGCGGTGCTGCGCCGGCGGCCCCGGCGGGGGGCAGCGGTGCTGCCAGCGGTGCTGCGCCGACCGCGCCGGTGGCGCCGCCGGTGGGGGGCAGTGCCCCAGCCGAGCAGGAGGCCGGCGTGGTCACCCGCTACCTGGTGCGTGATGCCACCGGCCAGCTCGTCGCCGTCCACTGCCGCCGCGACACCCCCACCGGCAAGCGCCTCTGGTGGGAAACCCCCGACGGCGCCCCCGGCCTCGCCGGTCGCCCCACCACCGCCCTCCCCCTCTACGGCATCGACCAGCTCGGCCCCAGCCCCTTCGCCATCCTCTGCGAGGGCGAAAAGGCCACCGACGCCCTCCGCCAGCACGGCCTGCCCGCCGTCGGCACCGTCACCGGCGCCAGCGCCACCCCCAGCGACGCCGCCCTCGCCCCCCTCCGCGACCGCACCGTCTACCTCTGGCCCGACCACGACCCCGTCGGCCACGACCACATGGCCCGCATCGCCGCCCGGCTCCACGCCCTCGGCTGCTCCGCCATCCGGCAGATCCGCTGGCCCGACGCCCCACCCGGCGGGGATGCCGCCGACTACCTGGCCGCAGGACACACCCGCGCCGACGTGGAACAGCTGCTCGCCACCGCCGCGCCCTGGCCGCTGCCGGATCCTACAGTTGAGCCGAACGAGCCGCCTGTTCCGCCAATCCCACCAACCATCACCGCCGACGCCGCCGACGCCGGACCTGCCGACGAGCACGCCCGTGCGTCCCACGCGACACACCTCGTGCGCATCGGCCGCACAGCCGAACTCTGGCATGCGCCAGACGGCACCGCCTGGGCCACCATCCCCGTCAACGACCACCACGAGCACTGGCCGATCCGCTCCCGCCACTTCCGCGAGTGGCTCGCCCGCCAGTTCTACCTCCAGACCGGCCGGGCCGCGAGCGCGCAGTCCCTCCAGGACGCCACCACGATCCTCGAAGCCGACGCCAAGTTCACCGGTGCCGAACACCCTGTCTTTGTGCGCATCGCCGAACACGACGGCGCCGTCTACCTCGACCTGGCCGATGCCCACTGGCGAGCCGTCGAGATCACCGCGGATGGCTGGCGCGTGGTGCCGGCGCCGCCGGTGAAGTTTCGCCGGGCGCGCGGCATGGAGCCGTTGCCCGAACCCGTGCCCGGCGGCTCGCTCGAACTCCTGCGCCCCTTCCTCAACGTCGCCGCGACAGACTGGCCGCTCGTCCTCGGCTGGCTGGTCATGGCCTTCGCCCCACGCGGGCCCTACCCCGTCCTGGCCCTGGGCGGCGAGCAGGGCTCCGGCAAGACCACGACCGCCCGCGTCCTGCGCCGGCTGGTCGACCCCAACCAGGCCGATGTGCGCGCCGAGCCACGCGACACCCGCGACCTGGCCATCACGGCACACAATAGCTGGATCATCTGTCTGGATAACGCCAGCCGCTTCGCGCAATGGCTCTCTGACGCCCTCTGCCGCCTCGCAACCGGCGCTGGCTTCGCCGCCCGCGAGCTCTACTCCGACAACGAAGAGACCATCCTGGTCGCCCAACGGCCAATTCTCATCACCGCCGTCGTCGACGTCGTCACTGCGCCCGATCTGCTCGACCGTTCAGTTCAGGTAACGTGCCCGGTCATCAGCGATGCGGAGCGTGAGCCCGAGGCCGCGTTCTGGTCAGCGTTTGAGGCGGCGCGGCCGCTGATCCTCGGCGCACTCTGCGACGCCGTCAGCCGGGCCGTGCGCACCCGCGAGCAGGTCACGCTCAGCTGGCTGCCGCGCATGGCCGACTTCGCCATCTGGGCCACCGCCGCACTCGGCCCAGAGAGCGGCTTCCTCGAACGGTACCAGGACAACCGTGCGGGCGCCGCCGGTACCGCACTCGAGTTCTCGCCGGTGTCGCAAGCCGTGCTTGCGTTCATGGAGCGCCGCGTGTCCTGGTCGGGCACGGCGCAGTGCCTGCTCGACGCGCTCAACGCCGACGCCGACGAGGAGACACAACGCACCCGTGCCCGACTGCGCGCCTGGCCCAAGACCGCGGCCGGCCTCTCGAGCGAGCTGCGCCGGCAGTCCCCAGCCCTGCGCGCCAGCGGCCTCGCCGTCACCTGGACACGCGCTCGCGACAAACGAGGCACACGCACCATCACCCTCGAATGGGTGCGCGCCACTTCGCCAGACACGACCGGCACACCCGGCACCGCCAGCGCCCGCCAGCCCGCCCAATCGCACAGCCATTCGCCAGCGGAGGCGCATACACGGCCAGCCTGGCAGACGCCCTGGCCTTCTGACGCGTCTGACGCACCCACCGTCATTTCTGACGCACCCACCCTCACCGAGCGTCAGAAGCACTTTGCCCATCAGGACAAGGAAATCCAGCTCCCCCTCGGAGTTTCTGACGCTCCTGACGCTCCTTTGCACGACGTTTCTGGTGTGCATCACCCCGCAGGAGTCAGCACCATCCCGGCGGCTTCAGCCTCCTCACGTACACACGAGCAGGACGGCCGCCCTCGCGACCCCGCATCCACGCTGACGTCAGCCCCCTCGCGCACATGCGAGCAGGATAACCGCCGCCTCGACCCCGCGTTCGCCCTCCATACAGCCCCCTCGAGCACACACGGGCAGCCCGGTGCGCACCCGACCAGCGCCACAGCCACGCCCCAGCCCCTGCGTCCTTCTGACACGTCTGACGCTCCCCCAGCCATTTCTGACGCTCATGCCCCAGGGGATCGTCAGAAGCACTTTCCGCATGCCGACGCGGATCTTCCCGTGGCTTCTGACGCTTCTGACGCTTCTGACGCTCGTTTGCAGGACTTTTCTGGTCTTCAGCACCAGCAGGTCGACACGCCGTCCACGCCGCCTGCCCCCGGTAGAGGCACCCCGGCTCCGCGCACGCACGACAGCAGCACCGGCACCTTCGCCCACACGGCCCGCCAGCTGCCGTCTCGATCAGGTGATGCGGTAGTAGCATCCGATTATTCAGCGTTACTCAATACATCTGATACGGCAGTATCGTACGGCCAGCAGCGCCCGTTCAGTACACACGACGTCGCACCCGCACGTGATGCTGCGCCTGCCCATAATCGCACGCTGCCCGGCGCTCCCGCCCAGCCGGCTGCCGGTCACGCGGCCACACCGGCCCACCCACCAGCCGCTGCCGCACCACCGCCTGATACGCCAGTGCCGCAGCCTGGCACGCCCGCGCCCGCCACGGCTGCCGGAGCGCCGCGACCGGATGGTCCTGCCGCCGCGCACGACACGCTGGAGCACCGGCGGCCGCGGCGGTGTGTGGTCTGCGGCGTGCGCTACGTCGTTGCGTTCGTACCGGAGAAGCCGGAATGGGTGCGCTTCCGCTGTGCCTGCCAGGATGGCCGCTGGCGCTGGTGCCGCGTCCATGACCGCGCCCTCTGGGAGCACTGAGGGGGATGCCGGCAGTCCAGCGACAGCCTGGGACAAAGAAGCGGAGGCGCCGGGCGGATTCGAACCGCTGAGCAGCGTCATCCGGTATGGGGATCCAGGACATCGAGCGGGCTCCGGCCGAGCCAGCCCTGGCGACGAACAGACTCGAACATGGCGTGCAGCAGCGCAGAGACGAACCGGCGCAGCTACGCCACCATGGCCTGGCCATGCCAGGAGCAGAGCAGCGGACAACGGGGGCAGAGCCTGCAGGAAGGTTGGCGCTGTTGGCAGCGTAGCTGCTCAGGTGATATTCTGTTAGGCACCATCGTCTTCAGCTTAAGGGCAAGGAGGGCAAATGCGTGGATGGCAACTCCGAAGCGACAGGCGACTTTGGAGAGCGCTCGCCCTCATGAGTCTACTCACCCTGCCCCTTGCCCTCACTCCTGGACCAGCCCGCGCCAGCGCTAAGCCGCCGACAAGTTGGAGCTTCTACGTTGACGGGAATAACCCTTCGCTCCTTGACAGCCTCGGGTGTAACCAGGCCAATCACGACAGGACCTATAGCGCCCACAGTATGGTAATCCTTGACTTCGGCGGGCTCAATCCAGACGGGACACAACACAAGCTCTTTAATGGCGTATGGTATCCCCAAAGCACCATTGTCAACCTTGCCGAGAGCTTCATCAACGGCTATACCAGGTGCAATCCCGGAAACGGCTCCTTGATCCTCGTAGTCGGCACGAACAACTCGCTTTACTTCAACGCGACGAACGGCACGGCATTTGCCAACACAGTCAAGAGCGTGAGCAACTATGCCACGGCGGTCACCACAAAGGTCATGGTCTGGGGCGGTGCCGATATCGAAACGTGGAGTAGATTCGACGTTTACTCCAATCAAGTGTACGACTGGTACAGCGGCTACAGCAGCACTGGGGGACCGCTTTATGTCGACTATGGCAGTGCTGACGGCTGTGATCAAACCAACTGGGTATGTTATGCAGCGAATAACTCGAACTTCAACAAAGGAGATTACTACAACTTCGCTTGGGGGTGGACGCTTGCCGAGGGTACACCGGAGGTCTACTATGAGGTCAATGCGAGTCAGTGGTATTGGATCGAGCAGGCAACCCGGCCAATGTATTTGGAAGGTCCGCTGAATACTACACAAGGGCTTACCAGCGACCAAGCCTGGCAGGACTTGAATGCGTATTTCCCGTCGATCTCGTATTCGCTCTGTATTAAATTCGCCAGCCAGTCGACCAATTGTCCGTAGACTGGCTCATGGAAGCTGCTCAGATAGGGGGCACTGATGAAGTCGATCATTGGAGGGCTCGTCGGGCTGGTGTTGCTGGCCGCGCTCACCCTTGGCGTGGTGCTGGCGTGGCCCAGGCCGGCGAGCAGGTCAGCGGCGCCGCTCGGAGCGGCTGCCTCCCCCACCGCGCTAGCCCCAACGCCGACCATGACGGCCCCGCAGGGCGCGGCCGCTCTGCCGACAGTAACCGCTCCGACGCCGACTCCCGACGGACGTCCCCCGAAGATCCCGTTCCCCCACACGGCGCCTACCCCGTGGGCCCGACCAACCTGCACGCCGGAGCAGGCAGCCGGGAAGGTGGCGGGCCCTGAGGGCGGATGTCGCATCGAAGGGATCACTGGGCCAACCAACGGCGCTCCGCTCCCCGACACCGTCAACGGCTTCTTCGTCGATCAGAACGCCTATGCGGGCCGCTGGCATGATCGGTACATTGGGGTCTACGCGGGCTGCGTGAGCACGACGGTGACCACGCCGTCCAACCCGCCGAGCGGACCGTGTGATTACGCCGCCGTCGTCCTCACGAGTGCTGCCGATGACACCGGCACCGATTTCCGGATTGACGGGGTTTTCCGGGTGCCCAACGGCGACAAGCAGTGGGTCACGGTCGTGGGGGTTGCCGGGGATATCGTGACGCTTGAGCGCGAGAACGGCACGCGGCTGACGTTCAACCTCAGCACACACGCCTTCGCGTCCTGACGGCGCTGCCCCGAGCGAAGCACAGGCAGCCCGACCGGGCGCGTGATCAGCTGGGAAATTTCGCACGCACGGTCGTCCGCGCGCAAGCCAGACTGATGAGCAACCGGCAAGCGCCTGGACGGCGTCATGCTCGCCTCCAGGCCTGGGGCAAGCGAACCGGCCTGGCCCAACACGGACGAACCGAGACGGCATCATGCCCGCCTCCCGGCCCAGCGGTGTGGGGGGATCGTGTCACGAGTCTGGGCCTGGTGCTGTTCCCCGTCGCATTCGGCTGCCAGCGTGCGCGTGCAGACGACACCCAGCGTGGACGCCCGGTACCGGGAGTCGCGGATACCGGCGGGGAGCGTGAACGCTTTCGGAGGGAGCGGATCGGCCGTCGGCCAGGGATTGACGGCGCGGGCGAGCGTCTATGAGCTCCGGCTGCCGGACAGTACCAGAGGAGCAGCGTCTCGGCCACCGGTGGTGCGGCGCCGGGATACAGCACGCTCAGCTGAGGGCTGATCCCAGATCGTAGCGGTTGCTGCCGGGCCTGAGACAAAGAAGCGGAGGCGCCGGGCGGATTCGAACCGCCGATCGGAGTTTTGCAGACTCCTGCCTTGCCACTTGGCTACGGCGCCCCACTGCGCGATCCGTGGTGAGTATACCAGAATCCGCCGCCCACACGCAGCGCCCGCCGCTCCCCGACAGGCCACGCAGCCAGCACGCGCACGCGCCGGGAAGCAGCGAGGCCGCGCTCACCACGCTCCAGCACGCCGCGCAGCCAGCGCCAGCGCCCCACGCCGTGCCGCCCCTCCCCGCTTGCCGGGGGCGCAGCCGGTGGCAGCGGAGACGACGCGTCACGCCCGCCCCAGCCCATAGCAGCCGCTTCACTTCCCCCCTGCCCGGTATGCAGCCGCTGCTTCGCTCACCCCCTGCCCCAGCCCATAGCAGCCGCTTTGCCCACACGTGGCCCAGCATGCAGCAGCCGCGTCGTCTCTGCCCTGGCCCCGTCAACAGCACAGGCTGACGCGCCCTGCTGCCGGGCTGCAGGCACCCACGCGCCGGTACACCACGCCGCGACACCCAGCCCGGCGCAGGCGACACGGCCTTGCTCACGGCGAACGCGGGCAAAGCGGGCAGACTCCCCTCGCCCCGCACACTGCCCGAACATGCATGGCTGACACCTGAGCCGAGCGTATGGCACGATCCGAAATGCACGGGGAGCTGTCCTGAGCGAACGGCATCACCAGAAAAGTCCTGCAAAGGAGCGTCAGAAGCGTCAGAAACTCGGGGGTGGCGTGTCATGTTCCGCATCAGGAAGCCGAAAATGCTTCTGACGCTCCTCACCGTCAGGGGCGTCAGAAACGCGTCAGAAGTGCGTCAGCAGGGCGTCAAAAACAGGGGGCGTGTCAGGCGCGTCGGTCGGGCAGCTGCCCGGCCAGCCGTGTGGCAGACGTGGCAGCGATCCGCGGGGGTGTCAGACCGGGTCGGGTGCGGGGCGGTGCACCAGCAGGCGGGCGGCACAGCCGGCGCAGCCGGTGCGTGTCGCGGGCAGGCGGGCTGGACGGCGCAGCCGCTGGACGTGGTGGCAGGCCCGCGAGACGCCTGGCATGATGAACACCAGAAAAGTCCTGCAAAGGAGCGTCAGAAGCGTCAGAAGCGTCAGAAACCACGGAAACATCCGCGTCGGCATGCGGAAAACGCTTCTGACGCTCCCTTGGCGCACGAGCGTCAGACGAGCGTCAGAACCACCACGAGCGCGTCAGACGGACGTCCCGTCATTGTGCACCGGCGGCACGTCACGCCTGCAGTTGTTGTGCTCGGGCCCAGGCCAAGTACGTGCGGGAAGATGAAGACCAGAAAAGTGCTGCAAAGGAGCGTCAGAAGCGTCAGAAACTGTAGGTGGCAGGGTGAAAATGCTTGTCTGCATGCGGAAAATGCTTCTGACGCTCCCCTGGCGCACGAGCGTCAGAAAGTGCGTCAGAAACAGCACGGGAGCGTCAGAAGGGGAATGCGTGCGGCACACACGCGCAGCTGGCGTGCGACTGGCACCCGGCTGGGGCAGGCAGCGGCCGTGTGCCCACGCAGGGCCGGCGCTAGGCGAGGAGCACGAGTCCGCGGTCGGTCACGCGCGCTTCGGGGATGACCGACAGCGCCATGAAGGAGAGGAGGCCAAATGGCGCTGGGGCCGTGCAGCCAAGCGCGCGCGCCGCCTGCTCCACGGCTTCGTACTGCGCCGCCACCACCTCAAGCGGCTCCGGCGAGAGGATCCCGGCCACCGGCAGCGCGAGCTGGGCCAGCACCTGCCCATCGGCCACAGCCGCCAGCCCGCCCTGCATCGCCGCGACCGCCTCGACGGCCGCCACGATGTCCCGGTCGTCGACGCCCACGGCTACGATGTTGTGGGCGTCGTGCGCAATCGAGGAGGCCAGCGCGCCACGTTGCAGTCCAAAGCCGGTCACGAGTCCCACGCCGACGCGCCCCGTCGCGTGATGCCGCTCGACGACGACCAGCTTGAGCAGGTCGCGGGACGGGTCGGCCACGACAGCGCCGTCACGCACGGTCGGCTGCACCGGCACTTTCCGGGTCACGATCTGCCCGGGGATTGCCCCCACCGCCACCATCTCGGCCGCGGCTGGCAGGCGCAGCTGGTCGGGCGAGAGGGGGGCGATGTGGACGGTGTTCCGTAATGCGTCGGGGATCGGCGCGTGTGTCTGGAACGTCGGCCGGCCATCTTCGGCGACGACCTGGCCGCGGTAGAGCACGAGCCGCGGGCGGATCTCGTCGAGGCGGTCGAAGGCGACGAGGTTGGCCCAGTATCCCGGCGCGACCATGCCAAAGCCGTCCAGCCCCCAGTGCTCGGCGGTGTTGAGCGTGGCCAGGCGAATCGCCCGCACAGGCTCGAGCCCCGCGCTGATTGCCTTGCGCAGCACGGCGTCGAGGTGGCCGTCGTGCAGCAGCGTCGCGCAGTCGCGGTCGTCGCTGGCAAAGCAGCACTGGGGGTAGGTGGCGTCGGTGACGAGGGGCAGCAGTTCGAGCAGGTTGTGCTCGGTCGAGCCCTCCCGGATCATGACGCGCAGCCCGCGGCGGAGCTTCTCGCGCGCCTCCTCGAGCCGGGTGGACTCGTGGTCAGAGGCCATGCCGGAGGCGATGTAGGCGTTGAGGTCGCGTCCGCTCAGGCCTGGGGCGTGGCCGTCGCGGCGGCGTGCGGGCAAGCGCAACTTGGCGTAGACGTCGGGGTCGCCGCCGAGCACGCCGGGGAAGTTCATCATCTCGCCGAGGGCAACGGCGGCCGGCTCCGCGAGCAGCGTGGCGATCTCCTGCGGCGGGAGTTCCGCGCCGGGGCTTTCCATCGGGCTGGCGGGCACGCAGGAGGGCACGGTGAAGAAGACGCCCAGCGGCAGCCCCTGCGCCGCCTCCATCAGCGCCCGCACGCCGGCTGCGCCTGCGACGTTAGCGATCTCGTGCGGGTCGGTGACGACGGCGCCGGTGCCGTGGGGCACGACCGCGCGCGCAAACTGGTCGATCCAGAGCAGCGAGCTCTCGACATGGACATGGCCGTCGATGAACGACGGCGCGAGGTAGTCGCCTGCCAGGTCGATCTCGCGTTCGCCTTCGTCGTAGTCGCCGACGCCGACGATGCGGCCGAAGGCGATGGCGACGTTCGCCTGTTCGATCTCGCCGCTCGCGACGTTGACCACGCGGGCATTGCGGAGCAGCAGGTCGGCCGGGGCGTGCCCGCGCGCAACTGCGAGCAGCCGCCGCCACTGCTCCACCGTCAGGTCACTGATCCCGAGGCCTGCCATTGTCCACCTCGCTTTCTGTTCCGGTGTGCGCCACGCGTGCGGGCCGAGGCCAGCGCTGTCAGGATGCTACTCTAGCAAGCGCTGCTCAAGCCAGGCCAGGTCGCGGCCGAGTTCGTTCAAGAGATCGCGGGCCGCGCTTGCCAGGGCGTGTTCGGCCAGTGGTTCCGGTAGGACAAGCCGCAGGCGCAGCCCAACGCCGTGGTCGGCTTCGTCCCACCAGGCATCGGCGTCTGGCCCGAGCAGGGCATGCGCCAGCCGCGGCAGGGTCATCCGGGCCATGCGTTCGAGGACGGCCCGCCGGCGCTCGTCCTCGACGTCCCAGAACAGCCCTGGCGACGTGTCCCAGGCCTCGACGACGACGCCCTCATCGCTCAGCCGCACGTCGAGGTGCCCTTCGGCCGTGTCGCAGGCGACGAGCCACTCGTTGGACGCGCCGGGCGTCAGGTACGCCCAGAAGCCGGCCGCCCGCAGCCACCTGGCGAGTTGCTCGAGCCGCTGGCGCATCCCAACCGGCTGGCCGGTCGGGCTGGCGTGGCCGTTGGCAGATGGGCCGGGGAATGGATCACGTGGCTGGTGCATCGTTGCCCCCTTTCTCGGTTCGCCCACCCCACCGCTGCTCCTGCCCCGCCTCCGTTCTGCTCAGGTAGAGTATTCCTCAGCTGGCACACGCTCGTCCGGGAGGGTCTGATGGAACTGCCACGCCCTGCACTGATCGGCGTCGTCCACCTGCTGCCGCTGCCGGGCGCGCCCTTCGCCCGCGAGCCGCTGGCGGGGGTGCTGGCCCGCGCCGTCGCCGATGCCCGTGCCTACGCCGCTGGTGGCGCCGACGCCATCATCCTCGAGAACTTTGGCGACCGGCCATTCTTCGCCGACATGGTTCCGCCCGCGGTCGTCGCCGCCATGACGCGTGTCGCGTTGGCCGTGCGCGAGCAGGTGAAGCTGCCGCTCGGCATCAACGTGCTCCGCAACGCCGCTGAGGCGGCGCTCGGCATCGCGGTCGCGGTCGAGGCCGCCTTCATCCGCGTCAACGTGCTCACCGGCGTAATGGTCACTGACCAGGGGCTGATCACCGGCCCGGCGGCGACACTCATGCGCCAGCGGCGGCTGCTCGCGGCGCCCGTCGAGATCTGGGCGGACGTGCTGGTCAAGCATGCGCAGCCACTCGCGCCGGTGTCGCTCGAGCAGGCCGCCCGCGAGACGCTCGACCGCGGCGGGGCTGACGCGCTGATCCTCACCGGACCCGAGACCGGCAGCCCGCCAGCGTTGGCCGACCTCACCCGCCTGCGCGCCACGCTCCCGTCCGCCCGGCTCTACCTGGGCAGCGGGGTCACGCCCGACCTTGCTGCCGCAGTCCGCGACCGCGTCGATGGCTGCATCGTCGGCACATGGGCCAAGGTTGGGGGCCAGGTCACGGCCCCGGTCGACCCTCAGCGGGTCGCGGCGCTACGCCATGCGCTGCGCCCTGCCTAGGACGCCGGCCGGACGTCGAGCACCTCAAGCGTCAGGGCAACCAGCCCAGCCCATTCGTCACGCCGCAGCGTCAGCGCCAGGTCGACCCGCGGCGCAGCAAGCACGTCCTGCTCACTGCCCCCCTGGAACCAGATGCAGGGGAACGCCGCTGGCTGCCCATCAACCAGCACGTTGAAGCGCACATGCCGGCCATCCTGGCTGGGCCGGATCTCGACCGGGCGGACGTTGCGCAGCAGGAAGCGCGGCGCGGGGTTGCCCTGCCCACACGGTTCGAGCCGCTCAAGGAGGTCGAGCGTCCGCAGCTCAAGCTCTGATGGGAACAGCTCTGCGTCGAGCACCAGCTCGCGAACCGGCCGCGGGCGCCGCTGCGGCTGCAGCTGCCGCGCCAGCGCGACCAGCCGCGCCTGGAGGGCATCGACCTGGTGCGACGGCAGGGTCAAGCCGGCCGCCACGCTGTGCCCGCCGAAGGTGTGCAGCAGGTCGCGGCAGGCGGCCAGCGCGTGGGTGACGTCGAACCCGGGCACGCTGCGCGCTGAGCCGCGGCTGACGCCGTTCTGCTGCGCCAGCACAATCGCCGGGCGCTCGTAGCGTTCGACCAGCCGGCTGGCCAGCAAGCCCACGAGCCCCACATGCCAGCGCTCGTCCGCCAGCACCAGCACCTCCGGCAATGCAGGCAGCGCCTGGAGTCGCGCCTCGGCTTCCTCGATCATGCGCGCAACGGCCCGCTGGCGCTCCGCGTTCAGCTCGCAGAGCCGCAGGGCGAGCTGCGTAGCCTCCGCCTCGTCGTCGGTCAGCAGGAGGTCGAGGGCAAGCTGCGGGTCGGTGAGGCGCCCGGCCGCGTTCAGCCGTGGCGCGAGGACGAAGCCGACCTGCCGGCTCGTGATCCTGGCGGGGTCAAGATCGGCCAATGTCGCCAGCCGGCGCAGGCCAAGCGGCGCGGCCTCGGCAAACGCGTCCAGGCCCAGCCGGGCAAGCACGCGGTTGTCGCCGGTGAGCGGGGCAACGTCCGCAATCGTGCCGAACGCGGCCAGCACAAGCAGCGTCGGCAGCAGCTCCGGCTCGACGATAGTACGCAAGAGCTGGGCAACCAGCCCGGCCGCGGTCAGCTCGCAGCCCGGGCAGGGCGCCTCGGGCCGCTTCGGCGAGACGAGCGGGACAGCCGAGAGCGGCCACGGCGCCGGCACCACGTGGTGATCGATGACCACGCAGGCGATGCCGGCCTCGACGAGCGCCGCCAGCTCATCCGCGCTGCTACTGCCGCAGTCGACGGCGATGAGCAGGCGCGCACCGCTGCGGCGGATCGGCTCAAGGTCGTCGGGACGCAGCCCGTAGCCGTCGGTCAGCCGGTTCGGGATGCGCACCTGAACCGGCACCCCCGCGCGCCGCAACGCCAGCGTGAGCATCGCCGTCGCGGTGAGGCCATCGACGTCGTAGTCGCCAAAGACGAGCACGGGCCAGCGCTGGGCGATCGCCCGGCGGAGCATGGCAATGGCCCGGGCGGCGTCCGGCAAGGCGAGCGGGTCACTCAGGTGCTCCAGGCGGGGATCGAGGAACCGGGCGGCATCCTGCGGCGTCCGCACCCCGCGGCGGTAAAGGACGATGCTGAGGAGCGGGAACGGCGTGAGGCGGTAGGTCTCGTCAGGCAGCGGCTCCGGCTCAAGCCAGCGGTCATAGCGCATTGCGGGCCCGTCTCCTTTTCCTGCGTACGTTCGCACCGGAGCCAGTATAGCACCACCGCTCAGGACTCGACTGGCCGCACGTAGACGTCGCGGGCGAGCGCCAGCGGCAGCTCGTGGACGGCATCGCCGAGCGCCACCGTCATCGTCTTCTGCCGCCCGGATGCGGCACGCAGCACCTGGATCGGCGTGCCGGGGGCGATGCCGAGTTGTGCCAGGCGCCGCAGGTGTTCCGGCTCACGGTCGGAGACGCGGGCAACGATCGCCGAGGTTCCCCCCGCGAGGTCAGCCAGCGCCGCGGCCGGGCAGGACGGCAGCTCGCCGCTTGGCCGTGGGATGGGGTGGCCGTGGGGATCCGTCTCCGGGTAACCGAGCGCGGCGTCGATCCGGGCTTCGAGCTCCTCCGAGATGCTGTGCTCCAGACGGTCGGCCTCGTCGTGCACCGCATCCCAGCTATAGCCAAGGGCGCGGGTCAAGTAGAGCTCAAGCAGGCGGTGGTGGCGGATCACCTCCAGCGCCACCAGCCGGCCCCGCGGCGTCAGCGCGACGCCCCGGTAGGGCTGGTGCTCGACCAGCGCCATCGCGGCCAGCCGCTTGAGCATGTTCGTCACCGACGGACACTGCACGCCCAGCCGGTCGGCGATCGCCTGGGTGGTCACGCGCCCGCCCAGCTCCTCTTCCAGCTGGAAAATCGTCTTCAGATAATCTTCCATGGCCTGGGTAATTGGGGCATGCTCACCCAGGCGTGCTGCTCGCTCTTGACTCATCGGCTTGCTACACTCCAGCACTGCAGGGGCGCCGCCATGCGCCCACTCCGGCGCAAGTATACGCAGGGGCCGCGCCGGCAGAGAGCAGAAAGGATGAGCGCGGTGGCTCAACCACGACACACCCAATCACGACGCTGGCGATCTGTCGCCATCGCGGCAGTCGGCCTTGCCAGCCTCCTCGCAGCCGGGTGGTACAGCTGGCAGGTCGAGCCGCGTCGCCTGCGCCAGCACTTGCTGGAACTCGGCATCCCCGGCTTGCCCGACGCCCTCATGGGCATGCGACTCGCCTTCCTCAGCGACTTCCACGTTGGAAGGCATCCCCTCAATGCCACCCTCACCCGGGCCGCCATCGCCGCAGCACTCGACTGGGATCCCGACCTTATCCTGCTCGGCGGCGACTACTTCGACGGCGGGCGGATCATCCCCACCGACGTCTTCGACGAGCTTGCCCGCCACCCCCGTGTCTTCGCCGTTCTCGGCAACCACGACCACATCCGCGGGGCAGCGCAGGCACGGCGCATCGCCTACTTCCTCGAAGAGCGTGACGTGACCGTCCTGCAGAACGAGCAGCAGACGGTCACGATTCGCGATATCCCCGTGACGATCACCGGCCTGGACGACCCCTACAGCGGCCATGCCTGGCTCGACCCGGCCTGGCTGCGCGAGGAACAGCCGCCGCTGCGCGTGCTCCTCGCTCACGCGCCACAAGCGCTCGCGGAGCTGCCGCCGGGGTTCGCCCACCTCGCCCTCGTCGGCCATACCCACGGCGGGCAAGTCCGGCTTTCCCCCACGCGCCGCCTCAGCCCGCTCGACCTCTCCTGGTGGCTCGACCGCGTGCGCCACCGCCCGCTGCCGACCTGGGAACGCGGGCTCCACTGGATCGACGGCACGCTGGCCTACGTCACCAACGGCATTGGCACAACCTGGCTCCCTGTGCGCTTCCTCGCCCCGCCGGAACTCGTCTGCTGCGTCCTCGTCCCGGCCCCTGTCCGGAGCGAGGCCCCGTGCGACCAGCCCGCCCGCTACGTTGTCGTCGACGTCGCCGCCGCTGTGCCGCTGGAGGTCACCCATGCCGTCGGTGCGCATCCTCGCGCTTGATGCGGGCGCGGGCACTCAGGACATCTGGCTCTACGACGCCCAGCAGACGCCCGAGAACTGCCCCAAGCTCGTCTTGCCGGCGCAGACGCAGGTTGTCGCTGCCCGCATCCGCGCTGTCACGGCCCGCGGGCGCCCGCTCTTCCTCTACGGCACCGTGATGGGCGGTGGAGCAAGCAGCGAGGCGATCCTGGCGCACCGCGCCGCCGGCCTGCCGGTCTACGCCACCGCCGCGGCCGCCCGCACGCTCCACAACGACCTGGAGCGCGTGCGCGCCATGGGCATCCAGCTCGTCGAGGCGCCACCGCCCGACGCCGATGCGGTCTGGCTCGGCGACGTCGACCTGCCAGCCTTGCGCCATGCGCTGGCCGCCTTCGAGGTCACCGTCCCATCCATCGTCGCGATCGCCGTCCAGGATCACGGCTATGCGCCGGGCCGCGACACCCACGACACCCGCTACGCCTTCCTCCAGCGCCTGCTCGCTGCCGGCGGCGATCCCTACCAGATGGCGTTTCGCACGCCGCCGCCCGGCATGCTGCGCATGCACGCCGTCGCCCAGCTCATCCCCGGCGCCGTGATCATGGACACCGGCGCGGCCGCCGTGCTTGGCTGCCTCTGCGACCCGCTCGTGGCCGCTGCTGCCGCCGAGGACGGCGCCGTGCTCGTCAACATCGGCAACATGCACACCTTCGCCATCGCCATGCGCCGTGGCACCGTCTATGGCCTCTTCGAGCACCACACCGGCGGCATCACGGCCAACCTGCTCAACGGGCTCGTCGAGCGGCTGCAGCATGGCCAGCTGACCCACGAGGACGTCATCGCCGGCGGCGGGCATGGCGCAGCCTTCCACCCCGCCTACCGCACCGCCGGCTCCTTCCCCTTCGTCGCCATCACCGGGCCAAACCGCCACCTCGCCCGCGGCCTGGGCTACTACGAAGCCGCCCCCTTCGGCGACATGATGCTCACCGGCGCCTTCGGTCTCGTCGAGGCGACGCTTCGCCTCCTTGAGCGCGAGTACGGGCTCACGGGCCTGCCGCGCCTGACCGTCCACTGACGCGCTGCGGCGCTAGGCTGAGCGCTCAGCCAGCTGACTCAGCAGCGCTGTCAGCGCATCACGGGCCGCTCCCGGCTCGGCCGCGCGCTCTAACGCCGCCTGCGCCTCGTCGTGGAGCTGGCGGACCATTCCCCGCATCGCCTGCTCGATCTCGTAGCGCGCCAGGAGGTCCAGCATCACCGCGATCGCCTCATCGTCCAGCGGCGGCTGACGGCACCAGAGCGCCTGGAGCACCTGGCGGTCACGTTCGGCCGCGCGCGCCAGCAGCAGCACGACCGGCAGCGTCTTCTTGCGCTGGCGGAGGTCGTCGGCCGACACCTTGCCGGTCTGCTCGGTCTGCCCCCAGATGCCCAGATAGTCGTCTTGCACCTGGAATCCCAGCCCGAGTCGCTCGCCAAACGCCCAGAACGCCTCCGCCCGCTCGCGATCAGCCCCAGCCACCACAGCGCCAGCCCAGGCAGCGTAGGCCAGCAGCGTCGCGGTCTTGCCCCGGATCATCTGCCAGTACTCGTCGACGCTAACCTCGTCCCGCGCTTCAAAGTCGAGATCCAGCACCTGCCCCTCGACGATGCGCAACGTCGTGTCGTTGAACGCGTGGAGGAGTTCGAGCACGAGCGCGGGCGCAACGCTCGGTCGCGCAGCGGCCCGCAACAACGCCAGCTCGCTGATGGCAAAGAGCGCATCACCCGCATTGATCGCCTGGGATGCCCCCCAGCGCGCCCAGATCGTCGGACGGTGGCGACGAAGCAGGCTGCGGTCCTGAATATCGTCGTGGATCAGCGTGAAGTTGTGCAGCAACTCAATCGCCGCCGCAACCGGCACGGCCTGGCTCGGCTCGCCACCGGCTGCGGCACAACAGAGCAGGCAGAGCTGCGGGCGCAGCCGCTTGCCAGCCGGACGGTCGAGCGGCTGGCCAGCCTCGTCGAGCCAGCCCAGGTGGTAGGCTAACGCGTCGTAGAGCGGGAAGCTCGGTGTCTGCCCGATGCCGCCAGCCGCGGCCACGCCATCGATCACCGCCCGCATCTCGGCTTCCACCGCCGCGATCCACTGTGCCAGCTCGTGCCTAGTCATGTCTCCCCACTTCCGGCTCACGCAGCCGCCTTGCCCAGCATAGCCTGCAGCACGGCCGCGGGCTTGTCCAGTCCTCGCCGTCGCGCGCCTCCCCCAGCTGGTATCCTGTCTTGCGTATGTGGGTACAGAGGGAGGGGGTGAACAGCATGGCAATCAGTCAGCAGGAGCGCGCGGCAATCTTGCGCGATGTGCAGATGGCCTGGGTCGAGTTGCGCAACGCCTTGCGTGGGCTGAGCGCCAAGGAACTGACCGATCCCGGCACCGTCGGCACCTGGTCGTTCAAGGACATGATGATCCACATCACCGGCTGGGAACGCATCCTCATGGAACGGATCCAGGCGCTGGAACGCGGCGAGGAGCCTGAGCCGATTGACGAGGCCGACGTCGACCGCATCAACGCCGAGATCGTTGCCCGGCATCACGACGAGCCGCTCGACGAAGTCCAGCGGGAGTTTGAGGAAACCCATCAGCGCCTCGTCGACCTGCTGGAGCGGACGCCGGTGCTGACGCGTGAGCTTGTCGCGGGCGACACCTACGAGCACTATCAGGAGCACCTCCGCGACGTGCTCGACTTCGTACGCGGGCACGCGCGAGGGCGGCAGAAGCACGCTGAATAGGCGCCCGCCCTCATCAGCGCACGGGGCAAGGCAAACGCAGGGGGCAGCGGGCCGGGCGCGGTTGCGCGGTGCTGCGCCCCATGGGCATACGGCGCACACAACAACGCGGGGGTGGCACTGTCACCACCCCCGCGCCGCCCGTGTTCCCCGTCAGGCTGTTTCTTCGTAGAGGGTCAGCGGCTCGTCCTCTTCGGTGAGCAGCAGCGGCGGCCGCCGCCGGTACATCACGTCGGCGTCGATCACGCACTTGCGCACGCCCTGCAGCGACGGCAACTCGTACATGACGTCGAGCAGCACTTCTTCGAGCGTCGTGCGCAGCCCGCGCGCGCCCGTCTTGCGCTGCTCGGCAAGCGTCGCTGCTGCATCGAGAGCGTCGGGCGTGAAGATCAGCTCGACGTTGTCGAGCGCGAAGATCTTCTGATACTGCTTCACCAAGGCGTTCTTCGGCTCGACCAGGATGCGGATCAAGTCATCGTGGGTCAGCGGATCGAGCGCGGCCACGATCGGCAAGCGGCCGATGAACTCTGGGATCAGGCCGAATTTGAGCAGGTCGTCGGGAATCACCTGATGCAGGACGTTCTCCTCCTGCAGCCGATCCTTGGCCGACTTGCCGAAGCCGATCGTCGAGTCCTTGCCGATCCGCCGCCGGACGATCTCGTCCAGCCCTTCAAACGCGCCCCCGCAGATGAAAAGGATGTTGCGGGTGTCGATCTGGATGTACTCCTGGTGCGGGTGCTTGCGCCCGCTGTGGGGCGGCACGTTGGCGATGGTCCCCTCTAGGATTTTGAGCAGGGCTTGCTGCACGCCCTCGCCTGAGACGTCGCGGGTGATCGAGGGATTATCGCCCTTGCGGGCAATCTTATCGATCTCGTCGATATAGATGATGCCCGTCTGCGCCCGCTGCACATCCCCGCCGGCCGCCTGGATCAGCCGGAGCAGGATGTTCTCGACATCTTCGCCGACGTAGCCAGCTTCGGTGAGCGCGGTCGCGTCAGAAATGGAGAAGGGCACGTCGAGCAACTTGGCCAGCGTCTGCGCCAGCAGCGTCTTGCCGCTGCCAGTCGGCCCGATCAGCAGGATGTTGCTCTTCTGCAGCTCAACGTCACTGTCATCACCAACCAGGATCCGCTTGTAGTGGTTGTAGACGGCAACCGAGAGCACCTTCTTGGCGCGGTCTTGCCCGATGACGTACTGGCTCAGCTGCTCGTAAATCTGCTTGGGCGTCGGAATCCGGCTGATCGTGGGGGCTGCCCGATGCCGCGGCGCTTCTTCCTCAATAATCTCGCGGCAGAGTTGGACGCATTCGTCGCAGATGTAAACGCCATTCGGCCCAGCGATCAGCCGGCGTACTTCTTCCTGGCTCTTGCCACAAAACGAACAGCGATAGAAAATTCGCCCCCCGCGCGTCGTCATTGCTTATCCCATCTCCATCTGTGCCGCTCCCAGCGTTAGCTGCGCAGTCCAGCAAGCTTCGCGGGCTCGAGCACGTGGTCAACAATCCCGTAGTCTCGTGCTTCCTGCGCCGACATGAAGTAGTCGCGCTCAGTGTCGCGCTTCACACGCTCAAACGACTGGCCGGTATGGACCGCCAGCAACTCGGTCAGCTTCGTCGTGAGCGTAATCGTCTCGCGGGCTTGAATCTCGATATCCGGCACGGAGCCGCGGAAGCCCGACGTTCCCTGGTGGATGAGCACGCGCGAGTGGGGCAGGGCAAAGCGCTTGCCCTTCGCGCCAGCCGCCAGCAACACGGCAGCCATGCTCGCCGCAAGGCCGACACAGTAGGTTGCCACATCGGGCTCAATCATCTGCATCGTGTCGTAGATCGCCAGGCCAGCATAGACGAGCCCACCAGGGCTGTTGATATAGAGCTTGATATCCTGCTCGGGATTCTCATGAGCGAGAAAGAGGAGCTGGGCGACGATCGCGTTAGCGACCTGATCATCGATCGGCGTACCGAGGAAGATAATGCGGTCGCGCAAGAGCCGGGAATAGATGTCATAGGCGCGCTCGCCACGCGTCGTCGTCTCGATCACCATCGGGATAACTGCTTCAGGCTTGGGATACCACATCATGGGCCTCATACTCCTTCTTCGTGGGATTGGTCGTGCGCCGGCGCATCCGACGCCGCCTCCGGCTCAGCCGCTGGCTCACTTGCTGCCACTGGCACCGGCTCAGCCTGCTCATCGAGCGGCTGCTGGTCTGTCGCCGCCATGTCCGCAGCAGCATCCTCGGCAGTCGCTGCGCTCTCAGCGGCGTCCTCAGCTATCGCTGCCGCCTCGCTGTCGGCAGCCTCCTCAGCCGCTGGTTCGGCAGCAGCCTCAGCCGGCTCGAGGAAGCGCGCGGCTTCGCCAACGACCGGGCCGCGCCCCTCGGTCACAATCGCGAGCAGCTGCTCGGTCACTTTGCGGCTCTGCAGCTCATCGAGTAGGAAGTCGCGGAAGTAGGGCGACTGGTAGATCGCGCGAGCCTGCTCAGGGTTCTCGCTGCCGGCACTCAGCCGCTCGATCTCCGCAGCGAGGTCATCCTCGGTCACGGCCAGCCCCTCAGCCTTGGCAAAGGCATCGAGGGCAAGGAACTGGCGCAACCGACGCTCCGCCTGCGGCCGCAGTTCAGCCCGCAGGTCATCGAGCGTCTGCTCGCGCAGCCGCAGGTATTCCTCAAGGCTCGAGTTCTGCTCGCGGAGCCGTTGACGCAGGTGCTCGAGCTCGTGCTCGACTTCGCGGTCGATCAGCGCGGGCGGCAGCTCGATCGTCGCCTGCTCGCTGAGCTTGTCAATGGCTTCCGCCACCACGGCCTCGCGCGCCGCCAGCGCCCGCTGGCGCAGCAGGTCGTCGCGGATGCGCGCCCGCAGCGCCACCAGCGAGTCAAAGTCGCCGACAGATGCCGCGAAGCTATCATCGAGCTCCGGCAATTCCCGTTCCTTGATCTCACGGAGGGTGACGCGATAGTGGAGCGTCTTGCCCCGCAACTCCGGACTGACCCGCTCGTCGTCCTCAGCGAAGCTGATGTCGAACTCAGCCGTTTCACCAGGACGCAGGCTCTTGAGTGCCTCTTCGATCTGCGGGAAGAGGTTGCTTTCGCCGAGGACGAAGGCCGCGCCCTCAAGCGGGCTCTGGAACGGCTCGTCGCCCTCGAACGCCTGCAGGTCAACGATCACCTGGTCGCCCTCGCGCGGCGTCCGCGGCTCTGCCGGCTCTTTCCAGACCGCCTGCTGGAGCCGCAGGTTCTCGAGCACGGCATCGACGTCAGCATCCGTCACCTCGACTGTTCGCGGCTCGACGCGGATCGCGTGGTAGTCGCCCAGCTCAACGGTCGGGTAGACCTGGACTTCAACACGGAAAGCCAGCGGCTCCTCTTGATAGATCTCGACCGATGGCTCGGCCACCGGCATGAGCGATTCCTGCTCAATTGCCTGCCGGTAGAGGCGATCCATCAACTCCCGCTGTGCCTCGGCAACGATGTACTCGCGGCCGATCCGCCGCTCCACTAACTGGCGCGGCGCGCGACCCGGCCGGAAGCCCGGGATTGCAACGCGCTGGCTAATGCGGCGGAACGCCCGCTCATAGGCATGGGCAAATTCGTCTGGGTCAGCTGCAATATCAAGGCGAACCGTACTGTTCGGCAAGCGTTCAGTGGTGAGCTTCACGCGTCGGTACTCCATCCTCTCAACGAACGTCTTTCGGTCGGGCTCTCCACCCTGCCCTGATCCCCGATCGCCGGGCGTTGCGCACGGGCGACGATAGACACTGCGTTAATCCTACTCGTTTACCTGCATTCGGTCTACTCAGCCAGCGCTGGTATGCCTATGGTATCGTTTGGAACGCACGGAGGCGGACAACGATGGCAGCGATGAGCGAGCACGAGCCTGAAGCCAACCAACCAATGCCACCGGTCTCCCCACCCCGAGAGGTAGCTGGGCGCCAACGCTGTGTTGTGCTCCCCGAGGGCCCGGTCACGGTTCGCCAGGTCCGGCAGTGGCTGGCGGACGGGCAGATCACCGACTGCCAGCTCGTGCCGTGGGGGTCAAACTATACCTTCGCCGTTGTGCTCGAGCTCCCTGACCGGCCGCCGCTGCTTGGCATCTACAAGCCGAAGCGCGGTGAAGCGCCACTCTGGGACTTCCCCGCTGGTACGCTCTACCAGCGGGAGTACGCCGCCTACCTGCTGAGCCGCGTCCTCGGCTGGTCATTCATTCCCCCGACCGTCATCCGCAGCGGGCCACACGGCATCGGCACTGTCCAGCTCTACATCGAGCCCGATGATACGCTGCTCCGCAACCGCGCCAGCCAGCGGCTCTACGCCGACCAGTTGCGCCGCATCGCGCTGTTCGACCTGATCACCAACAACGCTGACCGTAAAGCCAGCCATTACTTTGTTGGTCGCTATGACCGACGGGTCTGGGGCATCGACCACGGCCTGACCTTCCACGTCGACCCCAAGTTGCGTACCGTGCTGTGGGACTTCTGCGGCGAGCTGATTCCCCCCGCTCTGCTCGCTGACCTCCGCCGCTTAGCACGCCACGCCGGACTCGTCCGCGCCTTGCTGCGCCCCTACATCCAGCGCGCCGAACTCGACCAGCTCTTCGTACGAGTCCAGCACCTGCTCGCCCAGCCGCTCTTCCCGATGCTCAATCCCCGGCGCAACATTCCGTTCGGCTGGTAAGCATTGTGAACGCCGCAACAGATTCTTGACCACAGCGGAAAAACCGCTTATCATACAAGGCAGACGCAACGGCACCGCTTGCATCGTGTCACCACGTCGGCAACTGAGCGGCCGAGAGGATTGGCCAACGATGAGGCAAGCCTGGAGCATCCGGTCGGGGAAGGGGCAGGAATGGACGACCCGTTGTCCGACCATAGCTCCAGTTGTGTCATGAACCTGACGGAGCAAGGGAAGCAGGGAGGGAGCGTTCGGTGAAAATCCAGGGTTCCTATACGATTCGTGCCCCACAGCAGGCAACCTGGGACCACTTAACCAACCCGGATGCTATCGCCAAATGCCTGCCGGGTGTTGAGAAACTCAACCAGGTTGGCCCGGATGAATACACCATGAGCATGACCGTTGGCATCGGGCCAGTCCGCGGCACCTACGAAGGGAAGGTGCGCCTCCTCAACGTGCATCCCCCCAGCGACTACCAGATGGAGATTGAAGGCAGTGGGCGACCGGGCTTCGTCAAAGGCCTGGGCACGCTTCGCCTGGTCCCGGCTGGCGAGAACCAGACCCAGATCGAGTACGACGGCGACGTTGAAGTTGGTGGCCCGGTCGCTGGCGTCGCCCAGCGGATGATGGGCAGCGTCGCCAAGCGACTGATCGAGCAGTTCCTCTCGTGCATCGAACAGCAGATCACGAGCCAGGGGTAACGCGGTGAAACCGGCGTAGGAGTGGTCAGCGAAAGGAGCGGAGGTATGCAAGTGACCATCACCGTCAATGGCCAGCAGTACACGCACGACGTTGAGCCACGGATGCTGCTCGTCCACTACTTGCGCGACGTGCTCAACCTCACGGGCACCCACGTTGGCTGCGATACCAGCCAGTGCGGCGCATGCACGGTGCTGATGAACGGCAAAGCGGTCAAGTCCTGCACCATCTTTGCGGTGGAGGCCGATGGTGCTGAGATCACAACCATCGAAGGCCTGGCGAAGGATGGCCAGCTCCACCCGGTGCAGGAAGGCTTCTGGGAGATGCACGGCCTGCAGTGCGGCTACTGCACCCCTGGCATGATCATGACCGCCGTCGACCTGCTGCAGCGCAACCCAAATCCGACCGAGGAAGAGATCCGGCACGGCATTGAAGGGAATATCTGCCGCTGCACCGGCTATCAGAACATCGTCAAGGCGATCCAGTACGCCGCCGAGAAGATGCGCGCCTCAGCCCGGGCCTAACGCATACGGTGGGGAGCTGGGCAGCGCACGCAGCACAACGGAGCCAGTCGGAGCGTCAAGCCCCAGAAAGGGGGAGCAGCAATGGCAGTGACCAAGCTCTTTGGCGCATCAGTCAAGCGGCGGGAAGATCCGCGGCTGATCACCGGCCACGGCAACTTCACCGACCATATTCGGCTGCCTGGCATGCTGGCGATGGCGATCAAGCGCAGCCCGCACGCCCACGCCCGCATTGTCCGGATTGACACCAGCAAGGCCAAGGCGATGCCCGGCGTCGTCGCGGTCTACACCGGACAAGACCTGGTCGACAAGCTGGGCCCCGTCCCCTGCGCTTGGCTCGTGCCCGACAGCGACCTGAAGGTCCCGACCTACCGCGCTGTGGCCGTCGACAAAGTCCGCTATGTCGGCGATGCCGTCGCGGTCGTGGTCGCGGAAAACCGCTATATCGCCGAGGACGCCGCCGACGCGATCGAGGTCGAGTACGAGGTGCTGCCGGCCGTCGTCGACCAGGAGAAAGCCGCCCAGCCCGGCGCACCGCAGCTGTACGATGACGTGCCCAACAACATTGCGTTCCATTGGAAGCTCCACGCTGGCGACTTCGACGCCGCCTGGAACCAGGCCGAGGTGCGGCTCACCCAACGCCTGATCAACCACCGGCTGATCCCAACGGCTATGGAGCCGCGCGGTGCGGTCGCGTCCTACAACCCATCAACGGGCGAGCTGACCGTCTGGTGCACGAGCCAGAACCCGCACATCCACCGGCTGCTCTTCTCCGCGGTGACGGGCTTGCCCGAGACGAAGATCCGGGTGATCGCCACGGACGTCGGTGGCGGCTTCGGCAGCAAGATCCCGATGTACGCCGGCGAGCTGATCGCCAGCGCGATCTCGCGCGACCTTGGTCGGCCGATCAAGTGGGTCGAAACCCGTCGCGAGAACTACGTGGCAACGATTCACGGCCGCGACCACATCCAGTATGTCGAACTGGCGGCCAAGCGCGACGGCACGATCACCGGCCTGCGCGTCAAGGCCTATGCGAACATGGGCGCTTACCTCTCGACCGCCGCGCCTGGCGTGCCGACCTGGCTCTTCGGGCTGATTCTCGCCGGGCCCTACACGATCCCCGTCATCCACGTTGACGTCTATGGCGTCCTGACGAACACGACGCCGACCGATGCCTACCGCGGCGCAGGCCGGCCGGAAGCCACCTACTTGCTTGAGCGCATGATTGACCTCCTCGCTCGCGAGCTCAACATGGATCCTGCAGAGGTTCGGCGCAAGAACTTCATCCCCAAGGAGAAGTTCCCCTACACGACACCCACGGGCCTCGTCTACGACAGTGGCGATTATGAGGCGGCGCTCAACCGCGCTCTCGAACTCGTCGACTACCAGGCACTGCGTCGCGAGCAGGAAGAGCTGCGCAAGCAGGGGCGCTACCTTGGCATCGGCTTCTCCACCTATGTCGAAGTCTGCGGCCTTGCGCCCTCACAAGCAGCCGGCGCGATGGGCTTCCAGGGCGGGCTGTGGGAAAGCGCAACCGTGCGGGTGCATCCAACCGGCAAGGTGACGGTGCTCACCGGGTCGAACCCCCACGGCCAGGGCGAGGAAACAACCTTCGCCCAGATCGTTGCTGACGAACTCGGCGTGCCCTTCGAGGACGTCGAAATCATCCACGGCGACACCGGCATGGTGCCATTTGGCATGGGCACCTACGGCAGCCGCTCCCTGGCAGTCGGCGGGACCGCGATCGTGATGGCGACCCGCAAGATCAAGGAAAAGGCTACGAAGATCGCGGCCCACTTGCTCGAAGTTGCGCCGGAAGACCTCGCTTTCGAAAACGGCCGCTTCTTCGTCAAAGGCGCACCCGACCGCGGCATGACGTTCCAAGAAGTCGCCCTCAACGCCTATCTGGCCTGGAAGATGCCCGAAGGTGTCACGCCCGGCTTGGAAGAGACGTACTTCCACGACCCAAGCAACAACACCTTCCCGTTCGGCTGCCATATCTGCGTCGTCGAAGTCGATCCCGACACCGGCAGCGTGACGTTCCGCAAGTACGTGGCGGTCGATGACGTCGGGAACGTCGTCAACCCCATGATCGTCGACGGCCAGGTGCACGGCGGCATCGCCCAGGGCCTTGCTCAGGCGGTCTACGAATTCGCCGCCTACGACGAGAACGGCCAGCTCTTGAGCGCGACCATGTCGGACTACGCCCTGCCGAAGGCCAGCATGCTGCCATCGTTCACGGTTGATCGCACGGTGACCCCGACGCCGGTCAATCCGCTCGGCGCTAAGGGCGCAGGGGAGACTGGGACGATTGCAGCAACGCCAGCCGTTGCCAACGCGATCATCGACGCGCTTGCCCCATTCGGCATCAAGCACATCGACATCCCGCTCACGCCGCAGCGGATCTGGCAAGCGGTGCGGGAGGCACGCGGGCACTAGCACGCACGGTACCGGGCGAGACGCGGACCGACCCGCGTCTCGCCCTCGGCATGATCAAGTGATTCAGCGGAAGGAGCGCAGGGAATGTATCCAGCCCCGTTCACCTATTTCCGAGCCTCATCGGTCAGTGAGGCCGTGAACTTGCTGGTCGAAAACCCCGACGCGAAGCTCCTCGCCGGAGGGCATAGCCTCATTCCGGCCATGAAGCTCCGCCTTTCAACGCCCTCCGCCTTGATCGACATCCGGCGCATTCCTGAACTCTCCGGTATTCGGGAGGAAGGCGATCGGATCGTCATCGGCGCGACGACAATCTACGACGACATCATGCGCAACGAGCTCGTCCAGCGCACGCTGCCGATTCTCCCCGAAGCGCTGAACGTTGTCGGCGACCTGCAGGTCCGCAACATGGGCACGATCGGTGGCTCGCTCGCCCACGCTGACCCTGCAGCCGACCTCCCAGCGGTCGTGCTCGCCCTCAACGCCGAACTGAAGGCCGTCGGGCCTAACGGCGAGCGCACCATCCCCGCCGATCAGTTCTTCGTCGACCTCTTCACCACGGCGCTCGAGCCGACGGAGGTGCTCACGGCGATCTCCTTCCCCAAGCCAGCACCCCGCACCGGCATGTCGTACCAGAAGTTCGCCAACCCGGCGTCAGGGTACGCCGTGGTCGGCGTCGCCGCAGTCGTCACGCTGGGAGCAGACGGCAAGGTGAGCGCAGCGCGTGTCGCGGTGACCGGCGCGGGGCCGTATGCCGTGCGCCGGCAAGCAGTTGAGAACGCCCTGATCGGCCAGGAGCCGACCGCTGACGTCATCAAGCAGGCGGCGTCGCAGGCAAGCGAGGGCATGACGTTCAACAGCGACATCTTCGCGTCCGAGGAGTATCGCGCCCACCTGACCCGCGTCCTCACCGAACGAGCGGTGAGCCGCGCTGTTGAACGGGCACGCAGCGCCTAACGCCGCGTACCCAAACACCGCGCAACCACCCTGCACGGCACCTTGAAGCCGTGCAGGGTTTGATATCATGTATATCAGAGTAAAACGATGATCGGAGATTGCGAGGATATGGTGGAAACGCAGACCGTACACGACTTGACATCCGTCGAAGCGGTGCAGCGGGCGCTTGCCGAGCAGCGCTACGTGTGTGAAACGAGCTTAGCAACGGCCATTTACCTCGCCCTGAAACTGCCCAAGCCGCTCTTGCTCGAAGGCGAAGCCGGCGTTGGCAAGACGGAAGTCGCCAAGGTACTCGCAAGCGCGCTCGGCACCGACCTGATCCGCTTGCAGTGCTACGAGGGGCTCGATATCAGCCACGCCGTCTACGAATGGAACTATCCACGGCAAATGCTCGCGATCCGCTTGCTGGAAGACCAGCAGGTCGGCCGCGATGTGGCCATGCAGGAAATCTTTAGCGAAACCTTCCTCATCGAGCGCCCCCTGCTCAAGGCGATTCGCCACCAGGGCCGGCCACCCGTGTTGCTGATCGACGAGATCGACCGCGCCGATGAGGAATTCGAAGCCTTCTTGCTCGAGTTGCTCTCGGACTTCCAGATCACCATTCCGGAAATCGGCACCATCCGCGCAACGCAGCCACCCTACGTGATCATTACGTCAAACCGGACGCGTGAGCTGCACGACGCGCTCAAGCGCCGCTGCCTCTATCACTGGATCGACTACCCGTCGCTCGAGAAGGAGTTCCAGATCCTCACCGTCCGGCTCCCGGGCATCTCGGAGCGGCTCGCGCGTCAGGTGGCGCGCTTCATCCAAGCGCTGCGCCGCGAAGATCTCTACAAGCTCCCGGGCGTGGCCGAAACGCTCGACTGGGCTGCAGCACTCCTGGCTCTGAACCAGCAGGAACTGACCGTTGAGGTTGCCTCGGCTACCCTCGGGGCCATTCTCAAGCATCAGGAAGACGTGCAGTACATCCGCAAGAAGAAGCTGGATGATCTGGTTGCAACTGCTGTAGCAGAGAGTTGATCACAGGGAACCATGACAGCGACACAGAACTTCGCGCGACGCGCCATCACCTTCGCTCGGCTGCTCCGCCGGGCTGGAGTGAAGACGACAACCGGACAAGCCATGGACTTCGTCCGGGCAATCGAGCACATTGACATCGGCAACCGGCTCGAGTTCAAGGAAGCTGCCCGCGCGTGCCTGGTGACGAACAAGGACGAAAACCCGGTCTTTGATCGGCTCTTCGATGCCTTCTGGCGGGCCAAGCCGGAGTACGTCGACGGCTTGCCCGAGAACGCCCAGCCTGACCAACTCGTCCCGATTCCGCCCGAAGAGCAACCGGAGGAGCAAGAAGGAGAAGGCGGGCAACAACTGCCACTCCTCGGCGCACAGGCGAAGACGCTCCTCGAAGTGAGCGAAGCGCCCGAGCAGTCCGACGAGGAGCCAAGCGAAGAGTCAAGCGACATCTTCAGCTACAGCCCGGTCGAAGTCTTGCGCGAAAAGGACTTTGCTGATCTCACCGAGGACGAGTTGCTAGCGATCCGCCGGCTCATGCAACAGATGGATTGGGAGATTAGCAAGCGGCACTCGCGGCGGAAAGCACCGTCACCCAAAGGCCGCTTCGTCGATCCCCGGCGAACCATGCGCCGCAGCTTGCAGACCGGCGGCGTACCACTCACCATCGCCCGCCGCCAGACCAAGCTCAAGCCGCGACAACTCGTCGTGATCTGCGATGTCAGCGGGTCAATGGACCGCTACTCGCGCATCCTCTTGCAGTTCCTCTACGCTCTGGAGAACCGGGCTGCACGCGTCGAGGCCTTCGTCTTTGGCACCCGCCTGACGCGCATCACCCGGCTCCTGCGCAATCGCTCGATCGACGAGGCGATGGCGCGGGTTGCGCGTGAAGTGCAAGACTGGTCAGGCGGTACCCGCATCGGGCAATCGTTACAGACCTTCAACATGGAGTGGGCGCGCCGCGTGCTGCGTAACGGCGCGATCGTGATCATCATCAGCGACGGCTGGGATCGCGGTGATCCCGCATTGCTTGCGCGCGAGATGGCGCGGCTCCAACGCAGCAGCTACCGGCTCATCTGGCTCAACCCGTTGCTTGGCTCACCACGCTATGAGCCGCTCACGCGGGGCATGCAAGCAGCCCTGCCCTACATCGACGACTTCTTGCCTGTCCATAACCTGGCAAGCCTGCAGGCGCTCGCAGCACACCTGAGCCGGATCGATCAGTCACGTCCTGACCGGCGACAACATCCTGTGCTGCCCGAGACGTCACAGGCTGCCTAAAGAGAGTGATCGGAGGGGTAATCATGCGAGACGTGCTTCCCGAAGTCGAACAGTGGATCAACGAGGGTGAAGAGATCGCCCTGGCGACGGTCGTCCGGGCATATGGCTCAACGCCACGGCCGGTTGGGGCGAAGATGGCTGTCACCAAGAGCGGCCGGATGGCTGGCTCAGTCAGTGGCGGCTGCGTCGAAGGCGCCGTGTTCGAAGTGGCGCAGGAAGTGCTGGCCAGCGGCCGACCGCAGCTCGTCCACTTCGGCATTAGCGACGAGATGGCCTGGAACGTTGGGCTCAGCTGCGGTGGCGCGATCGACGTCTTCGTCGAGCCGCTGGTCGTGAAGTCTTCGCAGCAGAGCGAGTGAAACCATGTCAGCAATTCTTTCAGCACTCCGTGAGGCCATTGAGCAGGAAATACCGGTCGTCCAGGCAACGCTCGTCCAGGGGGAGCCGCTGGGAGCCAAGATGCTGGTCTACGAGGACGGCCGAACCGTCGGCTCCCTCGGCGACCCCGACCTCGACGCCCAGGTAATCCGCGACGCGCAGGACGTGTTGCCGCGCGGCGAGGCAACGACGCGCAGTTACACCAGGGCCAGCGGCGAAACGGTCGATGTCTACCTCGAGAGCTTCCTGCCACCACGCCGCTTGATCGTGGTTGGGGCCGTGCACATCGCCATCCCGCTGGTCGCCATGGCCAAGGAGCTGGGCTACTACACAATTGTGATCGACGCGCGCGAATTCTTCGCCACCCGTGAGCGCTTCCCCCACGCCGACGAGCTGATCGTTGCCTGGCCCGATGAAGCGCTGCAAAAGCTGCCACTTGGCCCACAAACCGACATCGTCATCCTTTCGCATGACGAGAAGTTCGAAGACCCAGCGCTCGCCGTTGCCCTGCGCTCGCGTGCTGGCTACATCGGTGCCGTCGGCAGCCGGAAGACCAGCGAAGCGCGCAAGGAGCGACTGCGCCGCGCCGGGTTTACGGACGACGAGCTTGCGCGCATCCATGGGCCAATTGGGCTGGACATTGGTGCCAAGACCCCGGCCGAGATCGCCATCAGCATCCTGGCCGAGATCATCGCCGTGCGGAGCGGACGCGATCCACGGGCCCAGGGACTCCAGCCGGCGAAGGCAACGGCCTAGTAAACGGTCGTGGCAGCGATGGGCCAGATTGGCGGGGTTGTGCTCGCAGCTGGTTTGTCACGGCGCCTTGGCCAGCCGAAGCAACTGCTTCAGCTTGGCGGCAAGCCAGCACTGCAATACGTGATCGACGCCGCGAAGGCCGCCGGCCTCGACCCACTTCTCGTTGTCCTCGGCCATGCGGCAGACACGATTCAGCAGCACATCGACGTCGCCGGCTGCACGGTGCTCCTCAACCCCGATTATGCGGCGGGGCAGAGCACGTCGGTTCGGACGGCGCTCGATCACCTTCCCGAGGATGTCGAGGCCGTCGTGTTTCTCCTCGGCGACCAGCCACTCGTTGAGCCGGCAGTGATCCAGGCGCTGGTCGCGGCCTTTCGCGAGACCCGCGCTCCCATTGTCCAGCCACGCTATGCCGAAGGCCGAGGGAATCCAGTGCTCATCGCCCGCGCGCTCTTCCCCGAGCTGCAGCAACTCGAAGGCGATACCGGCGCTCGGCCAGTCATCGAACGGCATCGCGATAGAGTACACCTGGTCGACCTTGCGCACTACCACCGGCCAGCTGACCTTGACACCTGGGAGGACTACGAGCACCTTCGCCAAGCGTTTGCACACCGTGGAGAGGCAAGGTGATCAATCTGGATCCGAATCGCCCGGTGCGGTTTTGTCCGTACTGTGGCGGTGCCGTCATCGAACGCGTTGTTTCGGGCCGTCCGCGACCGCACTGCCCCGCCTGCCAGCAAACGTTCTTCGCCGATCCGAAGCTGGCCGTCGCCGTGCTCATCGACGTGGACGGCCAGCTCGTCCTCCAGCGCCGAGCAATCGAGCCTGGCCTCGGCCGCTGGTCTTTCCCCTCAGGGTTCGTTGAGCGCGGGGAACGGGTCGAAGACGCCGCAATCCGCGAAGCACGCGAGGAGGTTGGGCTCGACGTCCGGTTGACGCGCCTCCTCGGGCTCTATTCGGAATCCGGCAATCCGGTCGTGTTGGCCGTGTACCTTGCCGAGCCGATCGGCGGGACGCTGCACGCCGACCACGACGAGAACGATGCGGTTGGCCTGTTTTCTCCTGACGCCCTTCCCGACCTTGCCTTCAGTCACGACCACGCAATTATCGCCGATTGGCGTGCGCTGAGGCGAGCAGCGTCCACACCTGCTCATCATCCGCACGAGACGAACAGTGATCACGCGGGATAGGGAGGAAGGCAGTGGTGTACGTCGGACAGCGCATTCGGCGGCTCGAAGATGAGCGGTTTCTACGTGGCACAGCAACGTTCCTCGACGACATCACGCTCCCGGGCATGCTCCACCTCGTCCTTGTGCGCAGCCCCTATCCGCATGCCCGGATCCGCGCGATCCAGCAAGCAGACGCGCTGCGCGTTCCCGGCGTCGTGCACATCGAGACCGGTCAGACGCTTGCGAGCTGGCTCCAGCCCCTCCCAGAGCCCGGCGATCTCCCGCCCGACCGCCGTTTTCGACGTTATCCCCTGGCCGTCGATCGCGTGCGGTTCGTTGGTGACGCGGTCGCTGCCATTCTTGCCGAGACGACCGCAGCGGCTGTTGATGCTGCTGAACGTGTTTCTGTCGACTACGAGCCCTTGCCGGCGCTGACTGATCCCGAACAAGCATGCCAGCCCGATGCGCCGCGACTGTTCGAGGACTGGCCAGATAACGTTGCATTCATGTGGGAGCGTACCCACGGGGACATTGACGCTGCCTTTGCCCAGGCCGATCAGGTCGTCTCGCTGACACTCCGGAACCAGCGCATCTACGCCGCGTTCATGGAGCCCCGCGGTGCTGCAGCAACAGTTGATCCGCTGACCCAGGAGCTGACCGTTTGGGCATCGTCCCAAGTGCCACATACGCTTCGTGGCGCGATTGCTGCAACACTTGGCATCCCAGAATACCAGGTACGAGTGATCTTGCCAGATATTGGCGGCGCATTTGGCTCCAAAGGAGGCGTCTACCCTGAATACGTCCTGGTTGCGGCGCTGGCCTGGAAGCTCCGCCGTCCAATCAAGTGGGTGGAGACGCGGAGTGAAAGTCTGCTCGCCACCAATCACGCGCGTGACCAGCACCAGCGCGTGCGTGCGGCCTTTCGCCGCGATGGAACCCTGCTCGGACTCGACATTGAACTACTCGCTGACCTCGGCGCATACAACGCGTCAACGACCGTCGTGCGAACGGCATTGCTTTCAGCCGGTCCATATCGGGTACCAGCGCACCACGTTCGCGCGCTCGGCGTGCTCACTAACAAGACGCCGCTGGGAGCCTACCGCGGCGCAGGTCGCCCAGAAGCTGCCTATCTCCTCGAACGGCTGATGGATGCTGCCGCAGCCGCGCTCGACCTTGATCCAGCGCTGGTGCGCCAGCGCAATCTGCTGCGGCCCTCGGATTTTCCCTACCGCAGCCCGACCGGCGCGGAATATGACAGTGGTGACTACCCCCGCGTGTTTCAGGAGGCGCTTGAGCGCTTTGGCTATGAGCACGCGCGTGCGCTGCAGCGAGAAGCGCGCCAGCGCGGCGAACTCCTCGGCATCGGCATTGCGTGCTACTGCGAATTTGCCGGACCCGGTTGGGAAACCGCAACAGTGCGCGTTCACCCCGATGGGAGTGTCACGGTCTTAAGTGGTCTTGCGCCGAGCGGGCAAGGGCATTGGACGATGCTTGCACAAGTGGTCGGCGACGTGCTGCACCTTCCGCTCGAGCGTATCCGCGTCCGCACCGGTGATACCGCAGCAATCCCCCAGGGAATCGGCACGTTCGGCAGTCGCAGCACAGCGGTCGGCGGTTCAGCCGCCTATCTTGCCGCACAAACGGTGCGCCAGAAAGCACAGCGGATTGCCGCCACGCTGCTTGAGGCCAGTCCGGAGGATATCGAACTTGTCGAAGGCGGCTTCGCGGTGCGCGGTACCCCCGACCGGGTCGTCAGCTGGCAAGCTGTGGCGCGCGCAGCCTACCGCTTCGATGGGCCACCCGGCGAGGCTGAAGCCGGCCTTGAAGCAACGCAGTTCTTCATCCCGGCTGGTCGCACTGTTCCCTTCGGCGTCCATCTCGCGCTCGTCCGTGTCGAGCCTGAGACAGGCGAAGTCCAGCTCCTGCGCTACCTCGCCGTCGACGACTGCGGGCGTGTCATCAACCCGTTGCTGGCCGAAGGGCAACTCCACGGCGCCGTCGCTCAAGGGCTTGGTCAAGCGCTCTACGAGGCGATCATTTACAGCGAATCAGGGCAGCCACTGACCCAAACCTTCCTCGACTACGGCGTCCCGCGCGCTGCTCATGTGCCCGTCATCGACACTGCCCACGTTGAGACACCAAGCCCAGTGAATCCGCTCGGAGCCAAAGGCATCGGCGAAGCTGGCACGACAGCCGCTCCGCCAGCGCTGGTCAATGCCGTGCTTGACGCCTTACGGCCGCTTGGCGTGCAGCATCTTGACATGCCACTTACGCCAGAGCGGGTCTGGCGCGCAATACAGGCAGCCCGGCACCGCATCACCCAACCGGTTTAGGGCGGATTACGGCAGTTCAGTCAGCTGCTTCGAAAGCTCACCAGCCGTTGGTGCATCGCTGAGTTGGCGACGCTGCGCGCGGAGCATCTCAACTTCTGCCCGAAGCGCTTGGATTTGCCGGTGCAGTGCCAGGATGTAGGCACCAAGGATAATCCACGTGATGAAGAACGCGGCAAAGAGATACACCAGGCCATGGGACATGTCGCAATCCCCTCTCACAACTCCTGGTCGCGGAGATCAACCAGGGTATCCTTCATGCGCTCAAGTTCATACTTCTCAACCAACAAGAACAGGTAGAGCACGAAGAAGGCAAGCAGGGTGACCAGCATGGTGAGCAGCATCGCGGGCGGCATTGCTGGTCCGCCCGAGCGAACGACAACCGGCTGCGGATGAAGCGTCCGCCACCAGAGCACGGACATGTGAATGATCGGGACATCAACAAAGCCGATAATCCCGAGGACTGCCGCATACCGTGCCTTGCGCTCGGGATCACTGACGTAGGAGCGCAAGGCGAAATAGGCGAGGTAGATAAACCAGAGGATCAACGTTGTCGTCAGCCGCGCATCCCATGTCCACCAGGTGCCCCAAATAGGCCGGCCCCAAATTGACCCGGTGAGCAGAACCAGCGTCGTAAAGACAAAGCCAAGCTCAGCCGAGGCACGCGCCAGCCGGTCCCAACCGGTCCGGTGCGTCAAGAGATAGGCAATGCTCGAGACAAAGATTAAAAAGAACGAGAAGTACGCCAGCCATGCCGCAGGCAAATGGAGGTAGAAGATCCGCTGCGGCTGCCCCTGGACACTATCGGTCGGCGCATAGAGGAAGATCAGGATAAGCGAGAGGGCAACAAGCCCAACACCAAGCCATCCAAGCAGCGGGGTAACCCACCAGGTCCCTCGTCGGGAGCGTGCGAGCGGAAGCTGCATCACCACACCACCTTCCTTTTCCGGCACACAATCGTGCCTCACCACGTCACGAGCAGGCTAGTCCTCCGCGGCTGCGCCAAAGATCAGGTATCCAACACCCAGAAAGAGCAGATCAAACCCGGCCAGCAGCTGTATCCAGGCCCAGGCATCGCGGGGCTGCTCGGTGAGCACCAGCACGGTTGCCCGAACCGCAGCAATGACGACCGGAACAGCGAGCGGAAAGAGCATCACGGGCAAGAGCACCTCACGAGCCCGCGTCGTTGCCGCCATTGGCGACAGGAGCGTCCCGAGGAGTGCCAGGCCGATCGTCCCCAACGCAACGATCCCGATCACAGGAAGGCGCAACACTGGCACGCCGAACAAGCCAGCAAAGAGCACCAACACCACGGCGTCGACCAGGCCAAGGAAGAGAAGACTGCTAACAAGCTTGGCGAGGAACAGCGTCCCGCGGTCGATGGGACTCAGCAGCACGCCTTCCCACGCACCGTGCATTCGCTCGACCGATGCGCTACGCCCAAGCCCAAGCAGACTCGCGAAGATGAGTGCAACCCAGAGCGCACCTGCACCCGCGACAGCACGATTGACCCCGGTGAGGTCAAACGCAAAATTGAACGTGAGCAACGCAAGAACGGCGAAGAGCACCATGCCACTCACAAGCTCGCGGCCCCGCCACTCAAGCACCACGTCTTTGCGCACGACTGCCGCGAGTTGGCGCACGGCACTAGGGACGGACATGGTCGCCTCCAACCGGCGCAGGGATCGGCGATGCTGCCTGGCCTTCCGGAAGAGGCCAGAGTTGGCCATCACACAACTGGAATTGCCGCGTTGCCACGGTGGTCGCAAAATCCACCGCGTGAGTCGTGAGCAGCACTGCCCCGCCGCGCTGGCAATGCTCAGCAATCAGCGCATGCAGCAACTGGCGCCCCTGTTGGTCAAGCCCTGTATCTGGTTCGTCAAAAAGCAGGATGGTGGGATCATGGAGCAGTGCCCGGGCTAAACCCGCGCGCTGTTGCTGCCCGCGTGACAGGGTGCGCACCCGCTCGTGCACCAGGTGGGCGATACCGAGGAGCTCGACGACACGGGCAATGCGAGCAGCGACGTTGTCGAGCGCATAGAGCCCAGCGTAGAGCCTGAGGTTCTCGGCAACGGTCAAATCCTCGTAGAGCAGTGTCTGATGGCCAACAAAGCCGAGACGACGGCGAATCTGGGCAAGCGGCAAACCGGGCGTGTCGAAATACCAGACGGTGCCCGCACTTGGACGAACCAGCGTGGCAAGGATGCGGAGCAACGTCGACTTCCCCGCGCCATTTGGCCCAACGATCACCACTGCCTCGCCTGGCCCAAGCGTCAAGGAGACATCGCGCAGGACGCGGCGCACGCCGTACCGCTTGCTGAGGCCAGTCGCACGAATCAGCGGCGAAACAGCAGCCATCGCTCGCTCCGTTGCCATCAGTGACTAGGCGCGCGACTGCCGGCCGGCAGACACGCTGGCACTTTGCGCAAGCCGGCGCAACTGCTCGATCTGCCGGTCAATCTCGGCGCTCACGACCTGCTCATACTGCTCGAGCTGGCGCACGATCTGAGCCGCATCGCGCAAGTAACTCTGGCGCGTCTCGCGATATTCTTGCTCGGTTATCTTGCCCGTCTCGCGGTCAAGCTCAAGATCCCGCAATGCTTGCACAAGCGCATCACGCTGCGCCAGGAGGTCAGCAAGCCGGGCTGTCGCCTCATCCGGTGCAGCACGCTCCCAGGCACGAAGGAGCGGGGCAAGGACAAAGCCAAAGATGACAAGGGCAAGGACACCGATCAGGACATAGCTCCACCACACGTGGCCGCCGCCTTACTCGCTGGTTAACCAGCGCTGTGCTACCGCTTCAACATCGGTGAGATCCGTCTCGTCAGCCGGCTGCACTGCGCTCGGGCGCTTCCGACTCTGGAAATAGAGGGTGAGCACAGCGATCCCGATCACGAGCCCCACGACCGGACCCCACCACAGCGTCCAGACAAAGCCTTCCTTCGGCGGATCACGCAGAATGCCAACGCCATAGCGCTGGACAAAGTAGGCCTTGATCTGGTCAGGCGTTTGGCCGGCATCGAGCATCTGCTGGATGAGCTGGCGCATCTCGCCAGCAAGCTGCGAATTCGAATCACGCACGCTTTGTCCTTCACAGACGGGGCAATTGAGCTCATTGGCAATCTTCAGCGCCTCAGGCGAAAGCCCCTCGGCGGCAAACACAGGATACGCTCCAGCAAGCAGGCTGAGGACGACCATGGCCAGCAGAAGCATGAGTCGATGATGGCATTGCCGCATCGCGGCACCTCCTTGTCGCTAGGATGACGTCGCCTGGCTTGGCACAGGCTCGGGCGCAGCGCGGCGAGCCGGCAGCCGCACCGCTGCAACTTGCGGCCAGAACAAGGTTAAGGTTCCAAGAATGTAGACGACACCACCCAGCCAGATCCAGCTGACCAACGGATTGAGATAGACTCGCAGACTTGCCGTGCCATCATTTTCCCAACGGTCGAGCACGACGTAGACGTCTGTCATCCCAAGTGTGGTAATCCCCATGCGGGCAGTTGGCTGGTCTTCATAGTTGCGGTAGAAGAAGCGATAGGTCGTGACGCTATCTTGTTGGCGACCATTGCGCAGAATCGACACCTGCGCCGCAATCACTTCAGCATCGGCGACCCGTTTGTCTTGCAGCCCGTTGTAGACGATGGTATACGGGCCGATCTGCCCCTGCTCGCCAGGCTTCAGGACAAACTGTCGCTCCTGCTGGAAGAGATTGGAGGCGATCACCCCGACGGCAATGCAGAGCATCGCCAGATGCACGATGTAGCCACCGTAGCGCCGGTTATTCCGACGCAACAAGTGCACGAAAGCGGTCAGCACGGACTCATGTGCATTCCGCCGCCGCGCCAGCAGGGCATGGATGTACTCCAAAAGCGTGACAATCGCGGTGAATGCAACGACGGCATAGGCAACTGCGGCAACTGGCTTGCTCAAGAGGGCCAAGAGCGGAACCAGCACAAGACCAGCCCCAAGCAACGGCCAACGCACTTGCCGCCAGAGTGGCCGCCAGGCGGTGCGCCGCCAGGCAAGCAACGGGCCAATCCCCATCAACGCAACGAGGACAAGCAGCAGTGGCCCATTCACCTGGTTGTAGAACGGCGGCCCAACCGTCAGCTTGGTGCTTGAGAAGATTTCGCTAAAGAGGGGGAACACCGTCCCCCAGAACGTCGCAAATGCCATGGCCGTAAGCAGCAAATTGTTGAGGAGAAAGCCAGCTTCGCGCGATGTGACCGATTCAATGACCCGCTCACTCTGCAAGGAGGGAAGGCGATAGATCAGCAGGCCGATGCCGATAATGGTCACGGCAGCGACATACCCTAAGAACCATGGCGCGATGGGCGAGACGGCAAATGCATGGACGGACGAGAGGAGACCACTACGCACGACAAATGTGCCGAAGACGGAGAGCAAGAACGAGGCAAGGAGCAGCGCCAGATTCCAGACCTTGAGCATGCCACGACGCTCTTGCACGATCACCGAATGCAAGAACGCGGTCGAGGTCAGCCACGGCAACAGTGCCAGGTTCTCAACTGGATCCCATCCCCAGTAGCCGCCCCATCCGAGAACGTGATAGGCCCACCAGGCACCGAGCAAGAGGCCGGTTCCGAGGATTCCCCACGCAATCAATGTCCAGCGACGAATTGCCCGCAGCCACTCTGCGCCCAGCCGCCCCGTGATCAAGGCAGCGGCACCGAAGGCAAACGGCACCGTAAAGCTCGCGTACCCAGCAAGCAAGAAGGGGGGATGGAACATCATCCCTGGGTCGCGGAGCAATGGGTTGAGGCCAGCGCCATCCGGCGGCGTCGTTGGCAAGAGGGTGAATGGGCTCGTCACGAAGTTGAGAATAACGAGCAAGTAGCCCATGACGGACAAGAGTGTTGCCGCAACATAGGGAATGAGCGCACGGTCACGGCGTCGATGGAGCACGAGCGCGAGCGAGCCAAGCAGGCCCACGATCATCGTCCAGTAGAGCAGGCTACCCTCCTGGCCACCCCAGAGCGCGGCTAGGACATACTGCGTCGGCATATCACGGCTTGACCGCCCGGCAACATAGGCAAGGCGGAAGTCATGGCGAAGGAAGGCGGTGACCAGTGCAGCGACCGCGATGACGATGAAGGCAGTCACCCCCCAGACAGCACGAATAGCGCTTTCAACGAGTTCCGCAAGCCGCCATCGTGCTCCGACGATACTCGCTACCAGGCCATAGGCTGCAAGCACAAGTCCAAGGAGGAGCGATCCTGCGCCGATCTGCGCCACGGCCTACTCCATTTCTCTCATCGCGCTGCACCCGTCATTGCCCTTGCCCTGGCGTGGCTTGGGCCTGGAACTTTGACGGACACTGCGTCAACAGCGTATCAGCCTCCAGTGGTTGCCCTTGCCGGAAGACACCTTCGACGATCACTTGACGGCCATCGGTAAAGATGTCAGGCAAGACGCCGCTGTAGACGACGGGCAATGTCTGCTGGCCATCCGTAATGGCAAAACGAATCGGCTCGCCTGGGCCACCAGTGTGGATTGAACCAGCGACGACCTGTCCGCCAACCCGGACGCGCTTCCCTTGGACCTCTGCGGCGCGCTGCTGCAGCTCACTGACCGTCACGAAGTATGACGCAGCAGTGCTCTGCAGGCTGGTGTACATGAGGTACCCCACCGCGCCCGCGATGATGAGCGCAGCAATCAACCATCGGACATCGAGCCAGCGCCGTCGCGACCGCTCGACGGGCTGTGCGATCGCTGTCCCCGTCATGCAACTCCTCCTTCCGTCCCTAGCGCTGGAGAACGGGGTACAGTGTGGCAAGCACGACACCAAGGAGATAGGCGAGCGAGCCGAGCGCAACGATCAGCCATGGTCGCGCATCGCCGAATCGGTTGGTGCGCCGTCGCGCCAACGGCCACGCCAACCAAAACGCTGCGACTGCTGCCCCCACCTTGAGGGCAAGCAAGAGTACGTAAGTTGCTGTCCCACGTCCATCGGCCAACCGGTCGAACATCAGCGGCACGCCCGTGGCGAGCAGCAACAACGTCGACGCGCTGGCCCAACGTGCGAACCGTCGCTGAGCCGCTGCGATCACGGCTGGCGCAGCATCGACTCCCTGAGAGCGCAGGGGCCGCAATGCGAGCACGTAGTAGACACCCCCGCCAAGCCAAACTACTGCCGCTGCCGTATGCAGCAGGCGAAGCCCGATGCGAAGAACTGTAGCGAGATCCACCGTTCTGCCGCACTTGCCCTTTTCGCACGCTACCCTCGCCACAAACCCTGGCACACCTACGAGAGTGGTGCGCCGAGGTCACGGATGATCGACTCAAGCTGCTCAACTGACTTAATCGGCCCGGTGTACTTGCCCAGCAACCGGCCATCTGGCGCAATCACAAACGTCTCGGGAACTCCGGAAACGCCATATTCAATCGCCACGTGGCCCGTGCTGTCAAGCGCGTTGGGATAGGCAAGGCCAAACTTGGCGATGAAGTCGCGGGCATCCGCCTCCGACTGTTCCCACAGGTCGATGCCCAGCAGGACAACGTTGCTGTTGGCGTGCCGCTGTGCGAATGCTTGCAGGACGGAAGCCTCGTCCTGGCATGGTGGGCACCAGGACCCCCAGAAGTTCAGGACCACCACTTTCCCACGGTACGAAGCGAGGGAGACGGGTTGACCATCAAATCCCGTCAACTGGAAGTCACCGGCAGTCCGCCCTTGAAAGCGATAGAGTTTGCCACCGGTGTTGATTTTGCCCCCTACGCCCAATTCTGATGAGGCCCGAGGAGATGCAATCGCGTAGGTGACAACACCAAGGAGCCCAACGACGACAAGCGCGACAACGAGCGCGGGCAAGCGACTTCGCAGTGGATGCGTTGTGGCCATCTTCACCGATGACCTTTCGCTCAGCGCCTGCACCCAGGTCGTGCAGGTCTTCACAAAGCAAGTATGTCCCAGCCGAGCGAGGATTGCTAGCGTCAGGATGAGGCGGCAAGGTCGTTGGCGTAGCCGATGTCGGCGCCGAGTGAGGCAAGCTTGCCAACCAGATCTTCGTAGCCGCGACGCAAGTGATAGGCATCGTGAATCCAAGTTTCGCCGTCAGCGACGAGTCCAGCCAGGACGAGGCAGGCACCGCTGCGAATATCGAGGGCTCGCACCGGTGCACCATGGAGCGGCGTCGGGCCTTCGATGAGGGCTTCTTGTTTATCAAGCACCTGAATCCGTGCACCCATCTTGGCCAACTCGGCGGCATAGCGTAAGCGATCGTTGAAGATCCGCTCGACGATTCGACTCCGCCCATGTGCCTGCGTCAGCAACGCGGCGAAGGCGGCTTGCAGGTCCGTTGGGAAGCCCGGGAACGGCAGGGCCTGGATTTCCGTTGCCCGCAGGTGTCCCGTCCCACGAACCAGCATGGACGATTCAGCCCACCATACTTCTGCACCGGTTTCCCGGAGTTTGTAGGTCAACGGCGCCATATCGTCTTCGACGACGTGATCAATAATCACCTCGCCATCGGTCATCGCGGCGGCAATGGCAATCGTGCCGGCTTCGAGACGATCAGGGAGGATCGACGCACGATAGCCGCGCAACCGGTCAACCCCCTGCACAACGAGCTTCGGCGTACCAATGCCATGGATGCGGGCACCCATATCGCGCAGGATGTTGCCAAGGTTCACAATTTCTGGCTCAGCTGCGGCGTTGAGGATGGTCGTCGTCCCCTGCGCGAGCGTGGCTGCCATCAGGACGTTGTAGGTGCCGGTATTGCTTGGGTAGTCCATGTAGATTTCACTGCCGCGCAGGCGCCCAGCCCGCATTTCGTAGGCGCCATCGACGAGCTCAATCGTCGCGCCGAGCTTGGCAAAACCGCGGAGATCGACATCGACCGGCCGGGAACCGAGCTGGCACCCTCCGGGTGGAATCGAACGCGCGCAGCCAAAACGAGCGAGGAGCGGGCCAGTCACTAAGAATGAAGCCCGCATGCGCGCCACGAGCTCTGGCGGCGCTTCAAACGCGTGAATCGTAGCAGCGCAGATCCGCACACGATGCTGCTCAGGGTCGAGGTCAACCGTTGCACCGAGCTGGCGGAGGAGTTCGACCATGACCAGCACGTCTTCGATGATGGGCACGTTTTCTAACGTGCACTCTTCCTCCGTCAGCAACGCTGCTGCCATTGCCGGCAACGCTGCGTTCTTCGCACCCCCAATGGCAACACGCCCATGCAACCGCGTCCGACCACGTACGACGATGCAATCACGCGCTGCTGCAACTACTGCCACGACTTCCGCCTCCGCTGCCGCGTCCATTCATCAGATCGATCGAAAGAAGCGAGCGCCGGTGGCTATTCACCGGCGCCCGGGAACTCCTCCTGTCGCAGGGAAGCACTCCGCCCCCGACGCTTGCGTGCCACTTCTAAGCGCACGACTGCCCGGCGAAATGCCGCTTCTGCCCGCGCACGGTCAATCTCGGTCGTGCGCTCGCGAAGCCGAGCCAACGCACGCTGCCGGGCTTCTTCAGCGCGTGCCTCGTCGATCTCTTCGGCTCGCTCCGCCGTATCGGCGAGAACGCGCACAACGTTGTTGGCCACTTCCAGGAAGCCCCCGAAGATCGCCAGCGACTGCTCTGCGCCGCCTTTCTTGATCCGCATCTCCCCCATCGAGAGCAGGGAGATCAGGGGCGCATGCCGCGGCAGAATCCCGAGCATCCCTTCAGCGCCAGGGGCAACGACCATATCGACGTCGTCGGCTTCGTAGACGAGGCGCTCGGCAGTAATGACCTCGACGCGTAGTTTCGCCATGGCTCGCTCATCTCCTACCGGCTAGCTTTGACGAGCCATCTCTTCGGCGCGTTCCACCGCCTCGTCGATCGTCCCGACCATGTAGAAGGCCTGCTCGGGCAGTGAATCGTGCTTGCCCTCGAGAATCTCCTTGAACCCGCGGACAGTCTCATGGCGCGGGACATAGCGGCCGGGACGGCCAGTAAAGGCTTCAGCGACGAACATCGGCTGCGAGAGGAAGCGCTGAATCTTGCGTGCTCGCGCGACGATCAGCTTGTCTTCCTCGCTCAACTCTTCAACACCGAGGATGGCGATAATGTCCTGCAGGTCGCGATAGCGCTGGAGCACGCGCTGCACTTCGCGGGCCACTTCATAGTGCTCCTGGCCGACCACCCGCGGGTCAAGGATGCGCGACGTCGACGCCAGCGGGTCGACAGCCGGGTAGAGGCCCTGCTCAGCAATTGAGCGCTCAAGCGCGATCGTCGCATCGAGGTGCGCGAACGTCGTCGCTGGCGCGGGATCAGTGTAGTCGTCTGCAGGCACGTAGATCGCCTGCACCGATGTAATTGAGCCACGCTTGGTTGAAGTAATCCGCTCCTGGAGCTGGCCCATGTCCGTACCGAGGGTCGGCTGATACCCCACAGCGCTCGGCATGCGGCCAAGGAGCGCCGACACTTCCGAACCAGCCTGGACAAAGCGGAAGATGTTATCGATGAAGAGCAGCACATCGCGGCCTTCATCGCGGAAGTATTCCGCCATGGTCAAGCCAGTGAGGCCGACACGCAGTCGCGCGCCAGGTGGCTCGTTCATCTGCCCGAAGACAAGCACCGTCTTGTCGACGACGCCCGACTCGTGCATCTCGCCCCAGAGCTGCGTGCCTTCACGTGTCCGCTCACCGACGCCACAGAAGACCGAGTACCCACCGTGCTCAGCGGCAATGTTGCGGATCAGCTCCATGATGATAACCGTCTTGCCAACGCCAGCGCCGCCGAAGACCCCCGTCTTCCCACCCTTGGTGAACGGAGCGATGAGGTCGATCACTTTCAGGCCAGTCTCAAAGACCTCGACCTCCGTTGACTGCTCCTCAAATGACGGGGCAGGGCGATGGATCGGATAGCGCTCAGCGTCTGGTGGAATCGGCCCTTGTTCGTCGATCGGCTCGCCGACGACGTTGAAGATTCGTCCAAGCGTCACCGGGCCAACGGGCACCATAATCGGGCCGCCCGTGTCACGGACTGGCATACCCCGACGTAACCCGTCGGTCGTCGACATTGCCACTGCACGCACCCAGTCGTTCCCAAGGTGCTGCTGGACTTCCAGAACGAGTGGTTCTTGTCCTTCGCGCTCAACAACGAGCGCGTTATAAATCTCTGGCAGATGCCCCGGCGGGAATTCGACGTCGACTACGACGCCTTGAATCTGCACGATGCGGCCTGTTGCAACTGCGGTCGTCATTGGCGTTCCGCCTCCTCCAATACTCCCTTAGGATCCAAGGCTGCCAAGGGCATTCGCACCCGCGGCAATTTCAGTCACTTCGCGAGTGATCTGCGCTTGGCGTGCCTTGTTGTACGTCAGGGTCAACTCTTGCACGAGCTCGAGCGCGTTCTCGGTCGCGTTGCGCATCGCAACCATTCGCGCGCTATGTTCACTCGCAACCGCTTCAAGCAACGCGCGGTAGAGCTGGACTTCGATGAAGCGCGGCAAGAGCGCTTCCAGAACCGCTTGCGGGTTCGGCTCAAAGATGTAATCCGTGATCTCATGCGCCTCGGCTGGCGGCTCAATCGGCAAGAGCTGCATCACTCGCGGCTCTTGCCGCAGTGTATTAATGAAGTGCGTGTAGACGACGAAGACGGCATCGACCTTGCCCTCAATGAAGTCCTGGGTCGCGATCTCCGCGATCGGCCGAATGCCTTCGATCGATGGCCGATCGCCGACTTTGGTGAACTCGGCGATCATCGGCCAGCCGTAGCGAACCAGCCAGTCGCGCCCTTTGCGCCCAACAGCCACGATCTCAAAATCTTCCAGCCGCTCCGGACGCTCATGCGTCATAAATTCGACCGCGCGGCGAATGACGTTCGTGTTGAGCGCCCCGGCGAGACCGCGATCGGACGTGATCATGATGACCTGGACACGCCGGATCGGCCGGCGGCTCAACAAGGGGAACGAGCGCAACAGATCCGCACGGTCAGCAATCGCTGCCAAGTCGGCCAGCATCAACCGGATGCGGTCAGCATAGGGGCGGGCAGCCAACACAGCTTGCTGGGCCCGCCGCATCTTGGAAGCCGACACCATCTCCATGGCGCGCGTAATTTGCGCCGTATTGCGAATACTCCGAATGCGGCGGCGTATTTCTCGTGGCGTAATCGCCTGGGCCATGCTAATCCCTCCCTGACCCGGGCACTTACACGGTCACGCGCGCCTGCGGCGGCGTCCAGATTGCCTGCTTGAACTCTTTCGTCACCGTGTGTAGCTGCTGGATCAAGTCGTCCTTCAGCTCGCGTTCAGTCGCGATCCGCCGCAGAATCTCCGGATGACTCGTGCGCATGTATTCGAGATATTGCCGCTCAAATTCCTGGCAGTGCTCAACCAGGATGTCATCGAGGTAGCCATTGGTCGCCACCCAGATGATCACGACCTGCTCCTCGACCGGAACCGGCTGATACTGCGGCTGCTTCAGGATTTCCGTCAAGCGGAGGCCGCGGTCAATCTGGCGCTTGGTGGCTGGGTCGAGATCAGAACCGAACTGCGCGAAGGCTGCCAGCGAGCGGAACTGCGCTAACTCGAGGCGCAGACGACCAGCAACCTGCCGCATGGCTCGGATTTGCGCATCACCACCGACGCGCGAGACCGAGAGGCCAACGTTAATCGCTGGGCGAATACCGGCGTAGAAGAGGTCAGGCTCGAGGTAGATCTGCCCGTCAGTAATGGAGATCACGTTAGTCGGAATGTACGCCGAGACGTCATTTGCCTGCGTCTCAACGATCGGCAGCGCCGTCAGCGTTCCACCGCCGAGGTCATCGCGCAGCCGGGCTGCCCGCTCGAGCAAGCGCGAGTGCAGGTAGAAAATGTCGCCCGGGTAGGCTTCACGCCCCGGCGGACGCCGCATCAGCAGCGAGACTTGGCGATAGGCCCAGGCATGCTTGCTCAAGTCGTCATAGACAATCAGCGCGTGCCCGCCGCTCTCCATAATCTCTTCGCCCATCGCACAGCCAGCGTAGGGCGCAATGTACTGAAGCGGGGCGGGATCAGACGCAGTCGCGGCAACGACGATCGTGTGCTCCATGGCACCGTAGCGTTCAAGCGTTGCGACTGTCTGGGCAACCTGTGCGCGCTTCTGGCCAATGGCAACGTAGATGCAGATCACGCCCTGGCCCTTTTGATTAATGATGGTGTCAATCGCGATTGCGGTCTTGCCCGTCTGACGGTCGCCAATGATCAACTCGCGCTGCCCACGACCGATCGGGATCATGCTGTCAATCGCCTTAATTCCGGTCTGCAGCGCCGTATTGACGTTCTGGCGCTTAACGACGCCAGGAGCAATGCGCTCGATAGGCCGGTATTTGTCGGTCTGAATTGGGCCCTTGCCATCAATTGGCTCACCGAGCGCATTCACCACGCGCCCAACCAACGCCGGGCCAACCGGAACCGAGGCGATCCGACCGGTCGTCCGGACCTCGTCGCCTTCTTCAATGCCGGTGTAGTCGCCAAGGATGATGACACCAACCGAGTCTTCTTGCAGGTTGAAGGCAATACCGATTACACCCGTTCGGGTGAATTCGACCAGCTCGCTAGCCATCACATCGCGCAGGCCATGCACAGTGGCGATACCGTCGCCAACTTGCACCACATGGCCAACGCTTGAGACGACCATTTGGGAGCCGTATTGCTCAATTTGCTGTTTGAGAATTTCGGTGATCTCCGTTGCACGGACTGACATAGGCCCTCCTTACTCTTGGATGTTAGGGCTGCTCTGCAGCGTTCGCCGAGCGACCATCAGCAGCGATGCGTATCCCGCCAGCTGTCACGAGTTGGCGATGGAGTTGCTGGAGTTGTGTCCGAATGCTCGCGTCAATCACTTGATCGTCAACCTGAATGACGACGCCACCGAGAATCGCTGGATCGACCTGCCACGTGATCTGAAGCCGATGACCAAGCAAGGCTTCCAGCTGTTCTTGCACCTGCGCTTGCTCATTGGGCCCGAGCTCGACCGCAGTGGTGATGGTCGCCTGGACAATGCCCTGATCAGCTAAGGCCAGATCGGTAAATGCCGTGATGACATCGTCAAGCTGGTGCAACCGTCCGCGCTCGAGCAACAGTACGAGGAGATTCCGAACGTACCGCTGCTCCTGCGCTGGGAAAAGCCGGTCGAGAACCTGCACTTTGGCATCAAGTGGAATCGCAGGACTCTCGAAAAACTCGCGGGTTTGGGCATCAGCAAGCGCTTCACGAAACGCTTCGAGCGCTCGCTGCCATTCAGCGACAGCACGATGCTCCTTCGCAACTGCGAAGGCAGCCTGCGCGTACCGCCGGGCAATTCCTGCAACTGGCATAGACCGCCCCGTCCCCTATCGCCGTACGCGCCCGTTCGCGACTTCGGCAAGCGTCTCTTCGATCAACGCAAGCTGATGCTCGCGATCCAGTTGCTGGCGAATGATCTTCGAAGCCGCAGCAATCGCCAGGTCAGCGACATCGCGCCGCAGCTCATCCCAGGCCCGTTGCCGCTCAGCAGCAATCGCTTCCTGGGCTTGCGCAATGAGCTGCGCCGCTTGCTGCTGAGCCTCTTCACGAGCGCGGGCAATGAGTTGCTCAGCGCTCTCGCGAGCACTTGCGACAATACGCTGTGCCTCACGCCGCGCCTCATTCAAAATCTCTTCGTTGCGCGCCTGGGCCTCGGCGAGCTCACGCTTCATGCGCTCAGCAGCCTCGAGCCCCTCCCGAATCCGCGCCTGCCGTTGATCGATCATCCGCGTGATTGGACCGAGGGCGTAGCGCCAGAAGAGGACAACGAAGATGATGAAGGCAATGAGTTGAACGAGGAAGTTTTCCCAGCTTAGTCCAAGGGCGCCCATATCGTTCCCTTCAGCCCCCTCCTGTACACACCGGTATTGAGGATAGCAGGCAATGCCATGTACTGCATGGAAAATTGGCGTGCCGAGAATTCCCGGCACGCCACCACGTCCACGTTTAGAGCACGAATGCGATGATCAGCGCAATCACGAAGGCGTAGATTGCGACTGCCTCAGCCAGTGCCGCACCGATGATCATGTTCAGCTGCACCGCACCAGCAGCTTCCGGGTTACGGCCAATCGCGCTCAGCGCGCCATAGACGGCAATACCGATACCAATACCCGGACCGAACGCCCCGAGGCCAATCGCCAATGCCGCTGCAAGCGGTACGACGACTGCGGGATTCGTAATATTGGAGAGCACCGGTTTAACCTCCCTTCACCATTCCCTTGCGCACGCTAAACAAACCACGCGCCCACTCGATCACAACAGCAATCAATGCCCAGCTTCACCATGGCCATGGGCTTCACCAGCCGCCAGCACAATGTAAATCAGCGTCAGGATCGAGAAGATGAGTGCCTGAATAAATCCAAAGAGCACTTCAAGGTAGAGGAAGATGACAGGAACGAGTAACCCGACAACTGTGATCTTGATGGCATTGGCAATGGCGTACATCACCGTCATGAGCGTCTCGCCAGCGAAGATGTTGCCGAAAAGACGGAAGCCAAGCGAGACGATACGCGAAAGCTCACTAATGACTTCAATGGGGAAGATGAAAAATGGCGTAGCCATATGCTTGAGCCGACCACGCACGCCTTGACTCCGAATGCCAAGGATTTGGAACGTGAGATAGCTCAAGAGCGCCATCGAAAGCGTCATGTTCAAGTCAGCGCTTGGGGAGCGAAAGAGCGGGACAATGGCAACAGTCGAGCCGCCGTGCTGGCCTGCGGCCTCGGCAATCTCCCGCTTCAGACCAAACGTACCGACACCAGGCAGAAGCCCCGTGTAATTCGCCACAATGATGAAGATAAAGAGACTGCCGATCAGCGGGAAAACTTGGCGACCAAGGCGCTTCCCGGCACTTCCCTCGACAACCCCCAGCAGAAATTCGACCACCATCTCAACAACTGACTGGAGCCGACCGGGGATAAGTGTTGCCGAGCGGGCAATCAGCGCACCGCCAAGCACAAGCACGGCCATGACAACGAGCATTGTGAGGAAGGAGTTGGTGATTCGCAACTCACCGCCCGGGAAGGGCAGCGTCCAGAGCGTTTCTGGGGCGACTTCAATATGCAGCTCCACGGAGTCATCTACTCCTTCATGAGCCCTGACCGCCGTCGCGTCGCTTCCCTGGCCGAGTTGGCCGGCCCAGGCTCACCAGCTCATAGAGCAGGTACCCCGCCGTTGCCAGGCCAAGCACGACGCCAACCAGTGTGAGCCATGGGGCCGTGCCGAGCCATTGGTCGAGCAGGACACCGCCGCCAATACAGAGGATCAGGCTGATGACGACCGAAAATCCGAGTCCGGTCGCCGTCCCGATGGCCTGCCAATCACGCGGGCTTCGGCGCGGCGGCCGCCATCCACTCACGATCGCGCATCCTATCACAAACCACGGATCGGCTGCAACTCTGTGCGCACCGGCTCAACTGCAAGCAGCGGCAGCGGCCGCTGGTCACCCTCGCGCAACACCTGCTTTGCCGCGCCAATAAATGCGCGGAAGAGCGGGTGCGGATGCGTCGGACGAGACTTGAATTCCGGATGAAACTGCACCCCAACGAACCAGGGGTGATCACGCAGCTCCATGATTTCAACATACCGACCATCGGGAGAATGGCCACTGACGATGAGCCCGGCGTTGCGGAACCGCTCGAGATACGCGTTGTTCACCTCCCAGCGATGGCGGTGCCGCTCCGAGATCAGCGCGGTGCCGTACGCTTCAGCCGCGCGGGTTCCAGGCACCAGGCAGCAGGGATAGGCTCCTAAGCGCATGGTTCCGCCAAGATCAACACCTCGCTGATCCGGCATCAAGTCAATAACCGGGTGAGGGGTTTCCGGATCAATTTCCGTGCTATTCGCCCCGGTCAAGCCCAGGACGTTGCGCGCAAATTCGATAACCGCCATATGCAAGCCATAGCAGAGGCCGAGATAGGGAAGAGCATGTTCGCGCGCATACCGCGCCGCAAGCATCTTCCCTTCTACCCCGCGCGGGCCAAATCCGCCCGGCACAACAATGCCTGAAACATGCCGAAGAGCTTGCTCCAGTTCAGTCCGCGTCACCGTGGTGGCATTGATCCAGACAATCTCAACGCGAACGCCGTGGGCAAGGCCAGCGTGGGTCAGCGCTTCGGCGACGCTGAGATACGCGTCGTGTAATTCGACATACTTCCCCACTAACGCAATCCGAACGCGTGGGGCATCGGCCTTGAGCTGCGCTACAAGCTCACGCCATTGCGTGAGGTCAGGAACCAGATCACCCCAGCCGAGCGATTCGCAAAGATATTGCCCTAATCCTGCTGCTTCGAGTAAGAGCGGCACTTCATAGATTGTCTCGGCAGTTGGCAAGAGAAAGACCGCTTCTTCCGGCACATCCCCAAAGAGGGCGACTTTTGCACGAACGCCATCATCGACTGGGTAATCGGTGCGGCAGATGATGATGTCGGGTTGAATGCCAATGGCGCGCAATTCCTTGACGCTGTGCTGGGTCGGCTTTGTCTTGACCTCCCCAGTTGCCTTGATATAGGGGAGCAACGTGACGTGGACGTAGAGGACGTTGCGCCGTCCTTCCTCGCGGCGCATCTGCCGGATCGCTTCAAGAAACGGCTGCCCTTCGATATCGCCGACCGTACCGCCGACCTCAACAACGACAACATCAGGCTGGTGTGCTTCGGCAGCCGCGCGGATACGTGCTTTGATTTCGTTGGTGACATGCGGAATGACCTGAACCGTGCCACCAAGGTACTCGCCACGCCGCTCCTTTGCGATCACCGCTGAATAGATCTGGCCAGTGGTCACGTTCGAGGCTCGGCTCAGGTTTTCGTCGGTAAAGCGCTCGTAGTGACCAAGATCAAGATCAGTTTCCGCACCATCTTCCGTCACGAAGACTTCGCCATGCTGATAAGGCGACATTGTCCCTGGGTCAACGTTCAAATAGGGATCGAGCTTCATGAGTGCGACACGCAGTCCGCGGCTTTTCAACAGCCGACCAATCGCTGCTGTCGTAATTCCCTTGCCTACCGAGGAAACAACGCCGCCAGTCACGAAGATATACTTCGGCATCCGCAGCACCTCCAGCCGAGCGTTGGCGCTTAGCCCCCTGGTGTGAGCACGACCACTTGCAAGGTGTCGCCCAAGTCACTTTTGCGAATGGTCAACGTCTCACGTGGCACAACTTCGGCTGCGCCCACCTCACGCAAAAACGCATCAAGCGGCGCGCGATCGTGATCACCACGTTCAGTGCGATACTGCAACGGCACAACGACTGCAGGCTCAATCTGCCCGATAATTTCAACCGCCTGCTGTGGTGTGATCGTTGGCGGTCCGCCGACGGGTACCAGCAAGACATCAACGACACTCAGTTGTTCGGCCTGAGCATCGGTTAAGACGTGGCCGATATCACCGAGGTGACAGATCACCAGGTCGTCGAGTTCAAAAAGATACGTCGTGTTCTTGCCGAGACGTTTGCCACCCTCGTCATCGTGAAAGGTGCGAATCCCGGTGATAAACGCCCCCCGAATTTCGTACTCACCTGGCCCCTCGAGGAGGTGATAGGGCTCACGAACCTGGTCGAGGGCTCGATGCCCAGGATGATTGTGCGTAATGGCCACCACGTCGGCCCGCTGGCGACTCATTTGATACCCAGTTGTTGGCGAGACGGGATCGATGATGATAGTAAGATCACGAGTACGAATGCGGACACACGCGTGGCCAAACCACTTGATCTCCGCCATTCACCACCTACCTGCGGTCGTCAAGCGGCTCATCGAAGGGGCGTTTGGAAGTGAGCACTTCCAGCTGCCTATCTGAGTATAACAGTGTCCGTTCACCCGGGCAAGCAGTCTACGTTTCCGGCTCGTCATCGAGCGTCTCAGCGATGCCAACTTCGCGCAGCACTGTTCGGATCGTCTGCCAGGAGAACCCCCGCCGCTCGAGCATCCCCGCTAAGCGTCGTCGGGCGACGCGTTTCGGCACCTGCGTGAGTCGGGGAGCCTGCTTGGCGACAAACTGCCGCGCTGCTGCAAGTTCGTCATCGGCAGTTGGCAAGACCGCTTCGGCAAGCTCGGGCGCAACCCCCTTCTCGCGTAACTCCTGGAGCAGCCGCCGCCGTCCACGTGCCTGCTGGCGGCTTTGCACCCAGAGGGTTGCAAATGTGGCATCATCCACATACCGCCATTCCTGCAATTTCGCCACGGCTTGATCAATGGCTTCCGTTGAGAATCCTTTTCGCTGCAGGCGTTGGCGAATCTCGTGGGCACTCCGTGGGCGAGCAGCGATCAGCCGCAACGCAGCGTCAAGCGCTTGCTTCTGTTCGTCTCGCAGCAAAAGCGATGCAAAGGATGCTGCATCAAGTTCCTGGCCGACAGCCAAGCCTTGCTGGGCCGCAACCTCAGCCGAGATCTCACCAGCGAACGTGTCATTGAGATAGATCGCAATGCGCTCACCAGTGCGGCCACGCGGGACGAGGCGTGTGATGCGTCCGCTTATTCCTGTGGGAGAGGGTTGCCGGCCCTGACGCTCCATACCGCACACTCCTTCTTGTTAAGTATGCCGAGACAGTGCCATGAGTAGAATCGGGGGAGAACAGTGGGAGGTTCTGTGACAGAGGTTACATTCCCAACGCGTCGGACGGTACAACCCCTTTCCCTCACGCGCATTCTGAGCCTGCTGCTGCTCACCGGAGGTCTTGCCAGCGCTGTTGGACTCGCCGTCGTGATTCTCGCAATTTATGTCGATGCGCGAACCGATGAACGCGGTCCAGCCGACGCGATCATTGTGCTCGGTGCCGCACAATATGGCGGACGGCCTTCAAGCGCGTTTCGTGCTCGGCTTGATCATGCAGCAACGCTCTTCCGAGCAGGTTTTGCCCCACGGATTGTCCTCGTCGGCGGTACAGCCAGCGCTAGTGAGCCAACGGAAGCTGAGGTTGGCGCAATCTACCTCGAGCATCTCGGGATTCCACCGAGCAGTTTGCTGGTGGTGCCTAATGGCCGCAATACCTGGGAAAGCCTGGTCGCGGCCAAGGAGCCGCTTCACCGAGCGGGTGTGCGCCACCTCCTCGTCGTCAGCGATGGCTTTCATCTCTTCCGAACGAAGCGCATGCTCCACGACCTTGGATTTGCCGCTCGCAGCTCGCCAACACCAACCAGTCCAATTCGCCGCGGCTCGCGCGTTGAATATGCCTACATGGTGCGCGAGCTTGGCGCTTACCTGGCGTATCTCGCCGGATACGCCTAGGCGCAGCCAAGCTCGCACATCGTCACGCCCGCACAGGATTATGGCGTGCGGACGACCAGGTTGACGAGCCGTCCTGGGACATAGACGACCCGTTCAATGTCCTGATTATCCAGGTACGGGCGAACGCGCTCGCTCGCCTTTGCCTGTTCCACAACCTCCGCTTCAGAAATCGTCGCTGGCACGAGCAATCGGTCACGCACACGGCCATTGACCTGGACAACGATCTCCACCATTTCTTCAGCAGCAAGCGCCGGATCCCAGGTTGGCCACGGCTGCTGGTGAATGCTGTACGGCTTGCCCAGTCGTTCCCAGAGTTCTTCGGTAATGTGCGGTGCGGCAGGCGCAAGCAAGAGCAAGAGCGTCTCAATTGCCTCGCGCCATGCTGGCTGCCGGACGACGTCCGTGTCACGCAACCGCGACAACTCGTTCACCAGTTCCATCATGCGAGCAATAGCCGTATTAAAGCTGAAGGTTTCAAAGTCTTCGGTAACCGCCTTGATCGTGCGGTGCAGCAGGCGCCGCAGCCCCTGGGCTTCCTGCCCATCCGGCAAGTCGGGCGCAATGTCAGCGGTCTCCGTCGTCAGCGCCCACACGCGGTTGAGGAAGCGTTGCACGCCGGCAACGCCCCGAGAACTCCACGGCCCGCCCTGGCTCCAGGGGCCGATGAACATCAAGTACAGTCGGACGGTGTCGGCACCCATTTGCGCAACAAGGTCATCGGGATCGATGACGTTTCCCCGACTCTTCGACATCTTCTCGCCGTCTTCGCCCAGAATCACACCGTGGTTAAACAGGCGAGTAAACGGCTCGCGGTGGTTGACGAGGCCTAAGTCGGCTAACGCCTTCGTCCAGAAGCGAGAATAGAGCAGATGCAGAATCGCGTGCTCGATACCACCAGTGTATTGATCAACAGGCGTCCAGTAGGTGACTTTCTCGGACTCAAACGGGCCATCGGCGTAATGTGGACTGAGATAGCGATACCAATACCAGGAGGAATCGACAAAGGTGTCCATTGTATCAGTTTCACGGCGGGCTGGCCGCCCACACTGCGGGCAGGTGGTATGCACAAACGTTGGGTGCGTGGCCAGTGGCGACTGGCCGGTCGGCATAAACTCGGCATCGTCGGGAAGCAGAACCGGTAGCTGTTCCTCTGGCACGGGCACAATGCCACAGGCATCACAGTAAATGATCGGGATGGGCGTCCCCCAATAGCGCTGGCGCGAAATGAGCCAGTCGCGCAGGCGATAGGTTACCTCGCGCTTCCCGATGCCTTGCTCTTCAAGCCAATCGATCACCCGCCGAATCGCTTCACCCTGGGCCGTTGGCGTGCCATCAAACGGGCCAGAATTGACCATGACACCGTCGCCGTCATACGCTTCGGTCATCGTCGCCGGATCAAGCGTTGCATCCACTGGCTGGATGACTACAACAATTGGCAGGTTGAACTTGCGGGCAAATTCAAAGTCGCGTTGGTCATGGGCCGGCACAGCCATAATGGCGCCAGTCCCATACCCCATGAGCACGTAATCAGCAATCCAAATCGGGATACGCTGCTGGTTCACCGGATTGATCGCGTAGGCGCCGATAAAGACACCAGTCTTTTCCCGTTCAGTCGATGTGCGCTCAATGTCACTCCGACGGCGAGCTTGCTGGACATAGGCCTCGACCTCAGCCCGACGATCAGGAGTGGTGAGTTTCTCAACCAGCGGGTGCTCGGGGGCCAACACCATGAACGTAGCGCCCCAGAGCGTGTCGGGCCGCGTCGTGAACACCTCGATCGGATCGCCATGCTCGGTTCGGAAGACGATGCGTGCACCTTCAGAGCGGCCGATCCAGTTGCGCTGCATCGTGACGACCTGTTCGGGCCACTCAATCCCATCGAAGCGCAGCAACTCTTCGGCGTATGCCGTGATCCGCAAGAACCACTGCTCTAGGTCGCGGCGGTAGACTTCCGTCCCACAGCGCTCGCAGCGGCCAGCAATGACCTGCTCATTCGCCAGCACTGTTTGACAGTTCGGGCACCACCAGACGGGAGCTTTCGCGCGATAGGCCAGCCCTCGCTTATAAAACTGCAGGAAGAACCACTGGTTCCACCGGTAGTATTCCGGCTGACAGGTAATAACTTCTTTGGTCCAATCGAACATTGCGCCCATGGTGCGGAGTTGCTGCTTCATGCGCTCGATGTTTTGCATGGTCCAGATCCGCGGGTGAATTCCGCGCTTGATCGCAGCATTCTCCGCAGGCAACCCAAACGCGTCGAAGCCGAAGGGGAAGAGGACGTTGTACCCGCGCATGCGCCGATACCGTGCTGCGGCATCAGCGGGCGCATAGGAATACCAGTGACCGATATGCAGATTCCCGGACGGATAGGGGAACATCACGAGGTGATACCACTTTGGACGGGAGGGATCCTCAGCCGTATAGGAATAAATCCCGGTTTCTTCCCAAATTTTTTGCCATTTTGGCTCAATCGCTTGCGGATGATACTGCTCAGTCTGGCGATTCTGCTTGGTGATTGCCATGGTCCAGCCTCCTTCGTCTGACGCTGGCGTTCGATCCTGTCCCGGTCAGGTAAGGCACTTGACCAGAAGGCCCGCCCCCTGAAGGGACGGGCCTTGCCGTGGTACCACCCTCCTTGGTCAGAAGCGAGCGCTCCTGACCCACTCGAAGCGCGCTAACGGGCGCATCCGGAGCCTGCTCCTGATTCGCAGACTCAGCTCCGAGGCGAGTTCACGCGCGGCAGGTCAACCAGGCTCCCACCCCTCCCTGGCTCGCTGACGACGCCCGCGCGCTACTCCTCCTCTTCAACGCCGATCATGCTTTGTATGAGCGTGCGCCTTGAGTGCGGCATAAACCCCTGTGGAGCTGGGGGGACTCGAACCCCCGACCCCAACGCTGCCAGCGTTGTGCTCTCCCACTGAGCTACAGCCCCATACTGCGCCACACTCAAAGGCGCAACATCGAGTATAGCAGACGGACGCTCCGCCGGTCAATTTCCCGAAGCCTCCTTAGTACCTAGCCGCAATTGTCTCGCGTTGCGCATACTTCCATCGCGATACGATGCGGCCCAAAGCGCCGCAGGATAGAGAAGCAAGGAGCAGAGAGTGGCCAAACAGGACGCGCGCTTTCATATCATCACGCTCGGGTGCGCAAAGAATCAAGTCGATTCAGAAGGCATGGCTCAGGCGTTGAGCGCCTGCGGGCTGCAGTTGTCACCAACCCCCGAAGACGCTGACGTTATTATTGTCAATACCTGCGGGTTTTTAGCCGCGTCCCGAGCAGAATCAGTCGCCGCCATTAACGAGATGCTCGCGCGGCGGCGTCCAGGCCAACGCGTGATCGCCGCCGGCTGTATGGTCAGCCTCGATGCACATCGCGCAGAGATCCCCTCAGCTGTTGACGCGATGATCTCAACGCGCAACTGGCCACAGATTACTGAGCTCGTTGGGCAACTTTTGGACATTCCGATTGCGCCGGCACGACCGGCAGACGAGCGTCCAGGCCTCGTCACTACCTTCCAGCGGACACCGACGCGTCGTCCCAGCGCCTACGTCAAGATCGCCGACGGCTGCGACCACGCCTGCTCGTTCTGTACGATCCCCTTGATCAAAGGACGCCAGACCAGCAAACGCCCGATGGAGATTGTGCGGGAGATTCGCGAGCTGGTCGACGCTGGCGTGAAAGAGGTCGTCCTCGTTTCGCAAGATACGATCCGGTATGGAGCTGACCTTGGCATTCAGCATGGATTAGCTGGCCTCCTTCGGCTGATTGGGGAACAAGTTCCCGCGTTGCCCTGGCTCCGGCTGCTCTATCTCTATCCGAGCCCACTCATCTTCCGCGTCATCGACGCCATGGCCGAAGTGCCGGCATGTGTCCCCTACATCGACATGCCGATTCAGCATGCTGATCCTGAGATTCTTCGAGCAATGGCGCGGCCGAGCAATCTCGATCAGTACCGGCGTATCTTTGCCTATGCGCGTGAGCGCTTACCGAACGTCGCCCTCCGGACGACGGTCATCGTCGGCTTTCCTGGCGAAACAGAGCAGCACTTCGAACGGCTCTGTGCATTTTTGGAGGAAATTGCCTTCGATCACGTCGGTGTCTTCACCTACTCCCGCGAACTCCTGACGCCGAGCGCTCGTCATGAGCAGCAGGTCCCACCGGATATCGCAGAAGCGCGCCGGGCAACCATTATGGAACTGCAACAGCAGATCTCGCTTCGGAAGAACCGGGCGCTGGTCGGCCAAGTTCTGCCGGTCTTGATTGAGGGAGTCGGTGAGCTTGAGGCAGAAGACGGCTCAACCGAGCCCATCTCGGCCGGTCGCGCCGCACGCCATGCTCCCGAGGTAGATGGCCTCGTTTTTGTTCCAGGCGCGTGGCCGATTGGGGAATTCGTCCCCGTCCAGATTACGGAAGCTGGGCCGTACGACCTTTGGGGTGAAGCCCAGACCAAACGGCAGGCGCAGCGTGTCAGTAGTAATGGGCGAAACGCTCGGTCTCGCCGAGGACGAAAGGCATCGGCATAAACTGCGGACGCTGCTCAGGCCAAACCCGTTGAAATGTGACCCACTGCCCTGGGGTCTGGCGAATTGAGGCTTCGAGCATGGTTGCAATCCGCAAAAGCGCTCTGCGCAAATCGCGCTGTGCGTCAGCTGTTTGTTCAACGTAAAATGGCGGCTCAATGATTAACTGATAGCCACGAGCAAGCCGGCGGGCGAACGCGGCAAGAATTGGCGCATTCACCGCGCGAGCCAAACGCACCGGCCCAAGCGGTAAGATGGTCGCCTTCCCAAAGAAGGGAACCAGTTCCCCGCGGCCACTGAAATCATGATCGGCAACCATACCAACAAACTCACCGCGGCGAAGGGCCTGTATCGCACGGCGTAGGCCAACTGGTGACACGCGTTCAAGGCGGAGGCCGCGGCTGCTTCGCAATTGCAAGACCGCAGCATCGACAAGATGAGGCACGGTTCGAGCTGTAAGGGCAACAAACGGCAGGCGGCGCGCTGCCAGTAATTGCCCAACGTAATCGAACGCACCAAGATGCGCAGTTACCACAACTGCACCGCGACCTTGCTGCTGTAAGGACTCAACGGTTGCCCACTGCGCTGGATCAACCCAGATGGAACGAATAATTTCCGCATCGGAGAGGGAAGGAACACGCAGGAGATCGAGAAAGTTACGGGCACTTGTCCGAAAGATTTGCCGAGCAATACGCTCAACGTCCGGGCTATTCAGCGAAAGATCAAATGCGGTTGCGACATTGTGCAGCACATTTTGCCGGTAGTGGGGCAACAGATGGTATGCGAGATCCCCGACACGGTCCGCGAACGTATACGCCGGCTGAAGCGGCATGATGTCCGCGAAGCGGCTGATAAGTTGCGCCAGCCGCCCCATCGTCTCGCGCTCAGCTCGTGTGGTGTGTTCTGTTGTTCTCTCGTGTTGCATCTCCGCCCTCCACCGGCATACTGCAATTCTAGCGGAGACGCGTCGATGCTGCTGGATTCTCGGACTGCGGCGGATCAGCCCGATTGATGTGCTGGATATAAGGCAACGCATCGACCAGCACCGGCAAACCGCGCACGACGACGAGCGCAAGGGTGACATAGACCGTCACCCAGCCGACGGTGGTAAAGCCAGCAACCGTATAGAGCGCATGGAGCGGATCATTGCCCGATGGAGCATGCCGAGCAGCAACCAGGCCAGAAAGAAACGCGAAGGCCAAAAGCTTCGCCACGCCATAGAGCGCACGCATAAACCGCGATGCTGTCAAAAACCGCGTGAGTGTCGTCCGTGCCATCGTCTGTTCACCAAATGGCGTCTTGCCTTGGTTGAGGGCAACACTCCGTAGTGCATCGACCAGGAACCCACGCGTTACCACCAAGAGCGGAGCCCAGACACCAATGAGCCCGAGGTCGGCAAACACAATCCAGAGGGCATTTTCGACGACGCGATCACCGGCAATATCGAGGATGGCGCCAAATGCGGTCGCTTGCCCAGAGCGTCGTGCCACAATCCCGTCAACAGCATCGCCAACAAAGACGATGAGCAGCAGCCCGACCGCGAAGAGGACGACGGTATAGCTCGAGCTGTAGAGCATGGCGATGCCGACAAAGAGCAACGCAACACGGGCTAGGGTAATCAGGTTGGCCACCATCGCCTCTCCCCTATCGCCCCTGTGCCAGGTTGACCGGCGAGCCGGTCAATGCGGATTATCCGCGAATGACCGAAAATAACGCCACCCAGGTGACGAGATGAACAAGGCTTGTTAATCCGACGAGAAAGCGAGCTGCCATGCGGTCGATCTGAAAGAGCACCCAGGCCAGTACCAGATTTGCCACAGTCACCAACGTTGTAATAATGGGCAAAATCCAGATCTCTTGTCGATCGCCGATGCGGTCGGGCAGGCCATTGGCATTCCAATGGAGCACGAGCGTCTGGGGCAGGCGATTGTACTCGATCAGCAACAAGAGGATCAGGCCAACATTGAGGAGGACAGCGAGGATGAGGAACGTACGCAGAAGTGGGTCATCGCGAACGACCTGCACCGGTGACGGGAGGTGAGAAATTGGCCGAGCCCTGCGTAACAAGGCGACTGAGCTTCGCATCGTGCGCGGCTGAGCCTCCTCGAGGGATACCCGTGGCAGCGAACCGGTTATCTGCCGTTTCGCTGCCTGCGGCGACCAGGTTTGCTGGACGGCGCGTTGGGCAAGCGTGAGTTGCTCGAGGAACTCAGCAGAATGCATCGGCGAAATAGCAAAATGTGCCGTATCCGTCGAAACAAGGAGTTGACGGCTCAGCGACTGCGTTGCAACGACATGCACGGTGCCTAAGGCAGTATCAAGCTGATCCACGTAGTAGCCAGGCCAGAAACGCAGGCGGCGGTTTCGCGCAAGCCCAAGGATGGGTGCTGCTGGCCCCGCATAGGTAATGCGCTCAATCGGCACGCGGTGCCGCTGATGCGCCCACTGAATCCAGAGCTCTCGGCCAACAATGCTATAGCGCATCGAAAAATAACCAATGAGCAAATAGGCGAGGAATCCGCTTGCCCCGACGGCTGCCATCGCCGCCAGACCAATGAGGATGCGAATCAGGGTGGAGTGTTCCGGTGAAAACGCGATCAACAAGCCAAGAACACCAATACCCAAGAGAATAGCGGCGACCATGCCAGCGATGAGGACGCCACGGGATCGAGCCGCCCGCATATGAAGCACCGGGGGAGGACGGAGCTGTTCTTCGGCTACATTCGACTCCATAGCGGCCTACGCCTCATCTACCCATACTCCGCGTCGCACGCAGCTCCCTCTAATGGTAGAGCAGCGCACGCCAGCGGTCATGGGGTTGGCGTCGCCTGTGCCGCTGGCGTGCCAGCAGGAACTGGTGGCGTGCCGGTAGGCGTGGGGCCTGGCGTCGGTGTTGGGAGCGGCGTTGGTGTTGGCGTCGGCGGCGCATCCGGCGGTGGTTCAAAGGGCGCCGGAACCGACGGCGTCACTGCCGGCTGTAAGCCAGCGTGCCAGACAATCTTCGCCTGCTGATGGAGCTGATCAAGCCATTGCTGCAGCTGACGATCTCGCAAGACTTGGAGCATGTTCACGCTGAGCGGCCGATCAGCCTCGCGCTCCAGCACCTTAATGACGTGCCAGCCATATTCAGTCTTCACTGGGCCGCCAAACTGTCCGGGTTGCAACTGGAATGCCACATCGTCAAACGCCTTGGGCATATAGCCACGCGGGAACCAGCCGAGATCTCCACCATTGACCGCCGTTGTCGAATCGATGCTCAACCGCTTGGCGAGATCAGCGAAATCAGCACCCTGCTGCAGTTGCGTAATGATCGCTTTGGCGGCGTCTTCCGTTGAGACGAGGATATGCGCCGCATGAATCTGCTCGGCACGCAAGGGAACACGTTCCTGGAGCACCCGCTGCACTTTCTCGCGCGCAAGCATCGGGCGAACGTAGAGGCGCTTGAAGTCTGAAAGTGACATGCCGGTCTGATTCAGCACAGAGCGCTGATACTGGCCAAGCTGGGCTGTCGCTGTTGCCTGAGCCTGGCCGGGAGAAAGTGTTGGCGTTGGAGTCGCTGTTGGAACCGGCGTGCCTGGTGTACTGGTTGGTGCCGGTGTACCGCTCGGTGTGGCACTCGTGGTCGGCGTCGTTGTGGCAGGGGTTGCCGTCACGGACGCTGCTGGTGTTGGCGTACTACCCGGCGTCCCTGTTGGCGTCGTGCTCGCTTTCGCCGGCGTTGCTGTGGCAGTTGCAGACGGTGTTGGGGTCGGTGTCGGCACTGTTGCCGTTGCGGTCGCCGTGGCCCACGCGGCCGCTGTCGCATCAACGCCGAGGGTGGGGGTTGGGGAAGCGAGCGGGGCAGGAGCAAAGAAGCTGAGCAGATACTGGTCGACTTCCTGATCAGAGATGGTCACCCCAAGGTCGCCCATGTGCTGGACAATCAGGAGGTCGTCAACCATCTGGTCAAGCGTTGAGCGATCGACAGGATCACGCTCGACCGTCGAGAGCTGTGACTGCGCTTGCTGGGCAAGCTGCTGATACTGCACGCTTTGCTGCCCTGAGACAAGGCTTGCCAGTTGCTGGTACTGGGCAATCTCGTTGAGCAGTACCAGCTTGCGCATCTTCCAATAGTCACCCCGCGTAATTTGTTGGCCATTGACCTCGACCAGGACTTGGCGGGGCAGATAGAGGTACTGATACGCTGAGCCAACGCCAAGAATGACAAAGACCAGGGCAAGCGTAATAACGGTGACCAGAATGACCAGCCGTTGCTGGGCTTGTTCACGCTCTCGACGGGTGCGGCGCCGTTGAGGCTCGGTGGCAAAACGATCCCCTCTAAACCGGCGCCGGATCCGGTCAAGCATGCTTTGCTCCTAACCCCTCCTCAGTTGTCCACCTGCGGCGCCGTTCACCCTAGGCAACGAACGGCAACAAGGCAAGATGGCGCGCACGCTTGATAGCGACCGCAAGCTGTCGCTGGTGCTTGGCGCAAACACCGGTCGAGCGACGAGGCTCAATCTTGGCATGCGGTGAAATATAGCGGCGAAGGCGTCCAAAATCCTTATAGTCAATCACCTTCACCCCTTCGACGCAGAACGGGCAGACCTTGCGGCGCGGGTAATAGCGGGCTGTCCCAGTCGGTCGGCGCGCCGTCGTTTCTTCGGCTGCTCCCTGCGCCGTTGCTGTCGTCTCTTCCTGCGTTACCGGTTCATCGACCATCGTTATCCAACTCCTCCGCGACACGTCTGCTAAAAGGGAACGTCTCCGAGATCTTCTTCTTCACCTGGCGCTACGCCGTACTCCCCTGGGAAAGTATTCCCACTCTCCCAATCGCGGCCTGATACCGTCTCATCGCCGATATCGGCCATGTCACTGCGGGACGAGAGCACGATCACGTTGTTGGCGATGATCTCGGCCACTGCTCGCGGCTGGTTCATCCGGTCAAGGTAGGCCCGCACCTGCAGGCGCCCCTCGACATAGACACGCGCGCCTTTGCGCAGCATCTGGTCCGAGATCTCAGCAAGACGGTTCCAGCAGATCACCCGGAACCATTCTGTTTCATCAGTCCACTGGCCCTCAGCGTCACGGCGGCGCCGATTAACCGCGACGCTGAACTCCGTCACCGGCGTGCCACTCGGGGTATAGCGCATTTCCGGGTCGCGTCCGAGGTTGCCGATAATCTGGATACGATTGAGCCCCCGCGACATTGTCTTCTATCCTTTCCCCTGCCCCGGCACGCCCGACACGCTCGTGTAACCTCCACCTATTTGTCTTGACGAACGAGCAGGAACCGAATCACCTGTTCATTGATCCGTAACTCTTGCTCGATCTCGCGAGTCTTCGATGGTGGGAAGGTGAACGTATAGAGCACATAAATCGCATCTTGAAAATGCTGAATAGGATAAGCTAGGCGCCGGCGCCCCCACGGCGTGTCACGCTTGATCTGCGTGACGGTTCCGCCGAGAGACGTCAGCAGTTGCTGAATGCGCTCGACGGCCGCGTCGAGACCATCGCTCGCAAGATCAGGCCGGAACAGCACCATCAACTCATACGGCCGGGGTTCAGGCTCATAGCGTGGCAACGGTTCCTCCTTTCCATGGGCTTACGCTGGCTCGCGGCGCGGGCCGTTGCCAGATCCCGCGTCCGTCACAGCGCAGAAAGGCTCACACCTGCTGGCCCGAGTGCCAGCGTCCTGTTGAGTATACCCAATTCACTCAGGGATTCACCGTATCAGGCTCAACGTCGCGTTCAGCTATGACGTGACATTGCGCCCCGTGTTCAACAACCGGAAGCACGGCAATGTCAGCAGGGATGTCACGCTGGGCAGCAAACTCACGAAACGCGAACGCTACCTGCTGCACTCGCTCGTTGCTCGTCAACGCGATGACAGCCGGTCCAGCACCGCTCAGCGCCGCACCAAACGCCCCGGCATTGCACGCAACAGCGATCGCCTCCGGCAAGTAGGGATAGAGACGAGCGCGGTACGGCTGATGAAGCTCATCCGTCATCGCTTCTCGCAGCAACTCAAGTTGTCCGGTCGTGAGCGCAAGCGTCAGCAGCGCACAACGAGCCGCGGTGGCGACCGTCACCGTCCGGGAAACGGTGTGCGGTAGGACTGCACGCGCTTCGCTGGTATAGCCATGGGCATGCGGAATAAAGAGGACCGCCATGAGTGGGACACGCAACGGGATCTGGTACGCACGAGGATGGTCGGCCGTACCATAGGCGAGGACAGCACCGCCGAACAAGGCAGCCGCGACATTGTCACCATGCCCCTCGAGGCTCCAGGCAAGGTGCAAAAGCTCGCGTTGCGTCAGTGGTGCCCCCAGCAACGCATTCGCGGCAACTAATCCCCCGACAATTGCAGCCGCTGAACTGCCTAACCCCCGTGCAACCGGGATCGCTGAGGCGACTTCAACACGGCAGGATGGCAATGAACGGCCGGTAGCCTCAGCCACGACGTGCATCGCTTCTTCAACCAGATTGCGCCCACCATCGGGAAGCGGCGAGACCACATGGAAACGCGATGCCGGTAGCACCGTGATAGTCAAATAGGATCCGAGCGCAAGTGCAAGCGAATCGAAACCCGGGCCAAGATTGGCACTCGACGCTGGAACGCGAACGTTAAGCCAGGGCATCGAGCACCTCACGCAGTGCAGCAAGAGTCGGCTCGACAACGATCGGGCGGTTCACCCACGCAGGGGAAGGCTCAGCGGCGGTCTGATGCATCGCCATGATTGTCTCAGGATCCTTGAGCACGTGACCAGTCAACACGGCGACGACGTTGGACTTCGCGTCAATGACACCCTCGCTGATCAGACGTCGCAGGCCAGCGACGGCAGCTGCAGAGGCTGGCTCACACCCGATGCCGGCGCGGTCGATCATCGCTTTTGCTTCGAGAATCTCCGCATCGCTAACGGCAGTCACAACACCGTCTGTGGCGACGATCGCATCACGTGCCCGCTCGTAGTTCACAGGATTGCCAATACGGATTGCGGTTGCGATGGTCTCAGCTTGCACCGGCGAAAATGCGGTAAAGCGCCGCTGGAAGGCAGCATAGAATGGCGCTGCCCCCTCAGCCTGGACGGTCGCCAGGCGTGGCAGGCGCGCAATAAGGCCAGCAGCGTGCGCACGTACTAATGCCTGGCCAAAAGCGGCCGTATTCCCAAGATTGCCGCCCGGCAGGACAATCCAGTCCGGCGCGTCCCAGGCAAGCTGGTGTAGCATTTCAAACATAATTGTCTGTTGCCCGAGCAGCCGGAATGGATTGACCGAGTTCAAGAGATACAGGCCGAATGCTGCGCTTGCCTCCTGGACCAGCCGCATCGCCGCGTCGAAGTCGCCGCGGATTTGGACAATCCGCGCTCCGTAGGCAATTGCCTGGCCCAACTTCGCAGCCGTAATCTTGCCTTCAGGCAAAAAGACAACAGCTGGTAAGCCAGCAAGAGCTGCATAGGCTGCAACCGAGGCAGAGGTATTCCCTGTTGAGGCACAGGCGACGGCCCGAGCGCCAATCCAGCGAGCGTGACTGACCGCAACGGTCATGCCACGATCTTTAAACGAGCCGGTAGGATTTTCCCCTTCATGCTTCAGCCAAAGCTGAGCGCACCCAGCCCATTGGGCGATGCGTGGCACAGGGTAGAGGTTTGTATTCCCTTCCGGCCGCGTGACAATGACAGGAGATGGTAAGGGAACAAGGAATTCGCGATAACGCCAGACGCCACTTCGGTCGAGCAGGTCATGACTCGCGAGGCGTCGCGTGAAGACATCACGATCAAGGCCAGATGGAACCGCGATATCGAGGTCGAGGAGTCCTCCGCAAGAGCAACGTCCAGGGGCTTGCTGTGCTGGATATTGCATGCCGCATGCGCGGCAACGCAAGGATGGCATGGCATCGGCGTCCAACGCCGTCACTGGCGTTGTCATTTGCCCTGGACGATCGTCAGCTCCATCCATCCGAACCGCCTCGCCCTAGACATTCATCCGCCGCGGATCGAGCGCATCACGGAGACCGTCACCGACGTAGTTGATGCAGAGGACAGTAAGGAAGATTGCAAGCCCTGGGAAGATTACCATCCACGGCGCAAATTCAATCATGTTCTGGCCATCGTAGAGCAAGCGCCCCCATGTTGGAATGTCTGGCGGAAAGCCGAGACCGAGGAAGGAGAGCGCGGATTCCGTGATGATCGCTTCCGCAACACCAAGCGTTGCCGCAACAATAACGGGGCTCAGGGTATTCGGCAGGATGTGCTTCACAATAATGCTCAGCGTCGGTACACCAATGCAGTGAGCGGCTTCAATGAATTCCTTTTGCTTGATCGAAAGGAAGGAAGCACGCACCAGACGGGCAACCGGCATCCAGTTCAGCGCACCGATCACCGTCACAATCAGGATAAAGGTACCAAGCTGGAGACCAAAAATCGCCTTCATGCGATCGCGGAAGAGATAGGTTACGAGCAGCAACAGTGGCAGACTGGGCAAGGAGATAAAGAGGTCGGTTAGACGCATTAAGAGCGAATCGATGAGTCCACCGAAATAGCCTGCGAGTGATCCAATCGTTGTACCGAGGAAAATCGAGACAAGCATGGCCACGATGCCAACAGCGATCGAGATCCGTCCACCCCACAGAACGCGGGCCAGCATGTCATAGCCAAGGTCACTTGTCCCAAAGGGATGCTGCAGCGACGGAGGTTGCATTGCCTGGGCCATGTCAAACACATTCCACGGAATTGGCCAAACGAGCGGTCCAATAAGCGTCGCAAGAACAATAACAACAAGAACACCAACACCAAGGAGGGCAAGACGATGGTGTCGGAATTGTCGCCAGGCATCACTCCAGAGTGAGCGCGGCTTCTGCGAGCGAAGTCCAGCCAGGCGCTCGACGGCTGCCGGCGTTGCTGCTTGCACTTGTCCTCCCGTCACTTCTGCCATCCTGCACCCCCCAACTGCCCGGCAGGCGGGCGCCTAGTCGTATTTGATCCGTGGGTCAAGGACGCCGTAGAGAATGTCGGCGATCAAATTAAAGAGCACAACGAGTACCGCAAAGATGATGGTAATCGCCATCACAACCGGAGTATCGCTGTCGTTGATCGCCGAGATTAAGAGCGACCCCATGCCCGGGACACGGAAGATCTGTTCGGTAATGACCGCGCCCGTAAAAACGCCTGGGATGCTTAACGCAACGATGGTGACGACAGGAATTAAGGCATTACGCATCACGTGGCGCGTGATGACCGTAAACTCACTGAGCCCCTTGGCGCGGGCTGTCCGCACATAATCCTGCGGGATCGCCTCAAGCATTGCCGCACGAGTGTAGCGCATCAGTGTCGCTGTCTGGAAGAGACCAAGCACCGTGATCGGCATAATGGCCTGTTTAATCTTTTCCCACAGTCCAGCTAAGCCCGGAGTATCGATGGTTGTGCGGTAAATCATTGGAAGCCATCCAAGTTTGACGCTGAAAATGAGAATTAACAGCAAGCCGGTAAAGAAGGTGGGGAGCGAGAAGCCGATAAACGCAAATGTCGTCGCGATATTGTCAAAGATCGAATACTGTTTCACGGCCGAAATGACACCGATGGGAATAGCCAGCAGCACCGAGATCAGGTACGCCGTCCCGATCACGTAAATCGTCGTAGGCAAGCGCTGAACAATCAAGTCGCGCACCGGGCCGTGGGTACGGAACGAGTACCCAAAATCACCCGTTGCCATGGACTTGAGCCACTTGACGTAGCGAACCGGAATAGGCTCATCGAGCCCAAGGCTATGGCGAATTCGTTGACGCACTTCCGGCGGAACAGCTGGATTAACCGCGAACTCCGACAGCGGATCACCTGGAGCAAGAGCCAAGATCGTGAAGATCACCACACTGATCGCCAGCAACGTCGGAATTGCTGTGAGTATTCGCCGGATCAGATAGCGCGTCATCGCACACCTACCTCATCACCGCAATTGCCCCGCAAGAAGGCCTGCAGGCACGTCCCGGCAGACTACACGCGAAGAACAGAACGGGAGAGACAGGAAGGTCATCCTGTCTCCCCCCTCAGGATACGCCGTTATTGCGTGCGAACCCAGTTCGCAATATTCCAGGTATCATCCGTCCAGCCAGAAAGATTCAAGTTGGAGAGATTCTTGGCCTTTACACCAACAAGCTTCCGGGCAACAAGCGGAATGCTGACGACATTGTTGACGACGAGATCGTTCATCTGAATAAAGAGTTGCTTCTGCTTCTCTGGGTCGAGTTCGGTCTGCGCCTGCTCGTAGAGCTTATCGTAGTCGCTATTCTGCCAGCGCTCGTAATTATTGCCAGACCAATTATTTGACTTCTGCGCGATGTTATCGGGCTTCCCATACCAGCTGACCATATAATCGAGCGGATAGACGGAGGAAGGACCGTTGGTAAACATCTCAATATCAGTGTAGAAGTGAGCGGCGGTATCTGGGTTACCAGGATCGCTGGAGAAGAAGACCTTCGCATCAACCGTCTTCAGGTTCACTTTAATGCCAACTTGCTCGAACGCCGCCTTAATAATCTCTTGCGTCCGCTGGCGAACCTGGTTGACCGTCGTCTGGTAGGTGATCTCCATCCGGACGCCATTCTTCTGGCGGACGCCGTCCGGCCCTTTCGTCCAGCCAGCCTGGTCAAGCAACGCTGCGGCCTTCTGGGGATTAAACTCCCACTTCGTATTGGGCGAGACAAACGCCTTCGGCGCCACGAGAACATTGCTCGTTGCATCGCCAGCCTGCCCATAAAGCTGCTTGGCAATCACGTCACGCTGGCAGAGCAACGCATAAGCCTGCCGGACGTTCGGGTCAGATTGGAAAGGATGCGGATTGCCAAGCTTCGAGCGCTCGCCATCAACCTCTTTGTTTGGATCAGTAAAGTTGATGAGGATGCGCTCCACATTCGTTGCACTACCTGTAACTATTTCTCCTTTGCCACCTTGCATAAGCTGATTGAGAATGCTTGGCTCGACCTGAATGTTCCAGGCATAGTCATACTCGCCGGTTTGCAGAACAGCGCGCGCTGCGCTCGCCGCATCCCCACCACCTTTCATCTCAACGGTGGCAAAGAAGGGCTTATTGGGATCACGATAGTTCTCGTTAATCTCAAAGGTAATCACGTCGCCAGGCTTGAAGTCCTTCACCTTATAGGGGCCAGTGCCGACTGGATTGAGGTTAAACGGAGCGTTCTGCAGCTTCGAGCCGACGTAGTCCTTGAGGATATGCTCAGGGACGATCATCCCGTAGGGGCCAACAAAAACGTTCATCCAACCCGGCGTCGGCTGCTTGAAGTTAATCTTGACGGTGTAATCATCTGGGGTTTCAATCGAATCGATGACCTCATAGTTGGCAGCCGTTGTCGCATTGGAGTCCTTGTTGGAAACAAGCTGCCAGGTGAAGAGCACGTCCTTCGACGTGAACGGCTGACCGTCCGACCACTTGACGCCTTGCTTCAGCTTCCACGTGACCGACTTGCCGTCCTTCGCTACGCCACCATTTTCGAGTGACGGAATCTCAGCTGCGAGAACTGGTACCAGCTGGCCATTGTCATCAATGTCAGCAAGCGGCTCGAGGACGATGTGTGATGCATCAAAATCCTTCGTTCCCTGCGACAGATGGGGATTCAGGATCGTTGGGGCTTGCCACCAGAGCAGCTTGAGCTGCCCGCCGGCACCACGCTTTTGTGCCGTTGGCTGGGTCGTTGCTGTCGCAGCGGGCTTGGTTGCGGTTGCTTGTTGCGTGGTGGCCTGCGTTGGCGAAGGCTGCGCCGCTGGAGCCGTTGTCGGCGTTGGCGTCGCATTCCCGCCGCCACCACCACAGGCTGCAAGTAGCGCAGCAATCGCTGGCGCACTCAACCCAAGCGCAGCCGCACGTTTGAGCACCTCACGTCGGTTCATCGTGCCAGCAAGCGCAGCCTGACGGAGCTCCTCAAATGCCGATTGGCTCATGGGACAGCCTCCTCCTCTGTGGTTCCCATCACTGCCTGCTCCCGCAGATGCTGTTTCCGTTCTGTCATCGCCGACTTGCGACGCCAGACGGAATGACGGCGTCATTCTAAGACGCCGAATGCGATCTGTCAAGAACGACCGAAGCCCTCCCGATGGTTTTTAGGGCGGTCAACGCATGTCACACCCGCGTCACCGACAGGAAGTCGACGCAGCGTTGGCAATGAAAGCTCGCTGCCTCCGTGCTGCGCTCCGTTGCCAAGAAGAGCGTCCTTGAGGCTAAATCACAGGTGCAGCGGCGATATTGAGCACACACCGATCGATCAGCAGCCACAATGACCCGGCACAAACGCTGTTTAAATCGGCATACCAGTCTCGATGAGGCACGGCCACAGGGCATCAGCGACGCGGAATGGATCGCTCGCTACAACGCTCGCAGCATAGAGTTCCATTGCGCCAAAGTCGGATGTACGCGACAGTGGATCACCCCGGTCAAGTACTCGAACGACCACCGGAAAATCGCTCCAGTCTTCGCCGGTTGCCGCAAGCGGTGGCAGCCAGATCACCAGATTAAACGAGACAACGTTCAAATCGTCGACAAGACAACGGAGTGTGCGATAGATCATGTGACCAAGATCACGATTCAGCTCAGGTGCATAGAGCACAATCTCTTTTTCTTTCAGGGGAACAATGCTCGCCATAACCTGAATCTGCCCGATTTGCCTGCCAAGTCCGAGTGCCGCGTGCAGCGCAAACCAATCGGCGAAGTAGCTGCTACCCGTTGCCTGACGATAGTGTTCGGCGGCTTGACGCTCACGTTCAACCTTGCCGTAGTGAATCCCACGGGTCAAGCTAATCTGCGCATGACCGTGCGGGATGGAAGCCCCACTCTTCCAAAGACAGTTCCACATGAAAAGCGGATACACCGCTTCCTGGTCATACTCGTGTGCGCGGCGAAGCCATTCTTGCGCAACCTCAAGCACATCTAAGACGAGGGCTTCGTGGAACGCAAGAGGATCATGCTCGTGAAAGATAATCACGCCATGGAGACCATCATACTTCGCGATGTTGCTTGCTGTTAGCGCATAGCGACCTTGAACACGCCCAAAAATATCCTCCGGCGTGTTGAGCTCAGGCTCGCAGAATGGATCCGGAGCCGTCTTCGCAAGCTCATCGGCCAACTCAGCAGGAATTCGGGCGCCGAGGGGGCGCCGTGCCCGTAACTCGTTGAAGAGCGTGGCATCAAGCGTCCAGCGATTCGTAACCTTCACGACCTTTTGCCTGAGCACAGCCTCCGTCGAACCGAAGTAGCGCTCCACCCAGCGGGTCATGTGGGCCGGCAGGACAAGCTCTCCCACCGTTTCGTCGACACGCAACAGTCGATCGAAGCGTGCTCGATCTTCGGGTGTCAATCCCTCACGTAGCTCGAGAAGATGCAAAATCGATCGTCGTGCAACTTCTTCATGAATTGGCGTACATGCACCGTCCATCAATGTGTCGGTTCCCTTCCCTCTGGCAACGATCATGCTGCGTTCGTACGCGTGATAGTGCCATTGTAGCATATCCTGAGACCTTAGCCGATTCGCCAGGTCTCAAAGTGTCAAGTGTACTCCGTTCACCGCTCCCGAGCATGCTATCCTGTCATACACTCGATGCGCTGACAAGCTACGACCAGACAACTGTGGCAAGCGGATTAATCGTTTCACCACTCGGAATTTCACGGCTCGGAAAATCCGATTCGTTCACATCTGGGCCAATGAGGACATTTCGTCCAACGACAATCCCGGGCGGAATCACTGCTTTGCGCCCAACGAGAGTGATGCCGCTATAGAGTCTTGTCGGCTCCAGCCAGTTCGGCGTAAAGTCATCCCCATACCCGAGATAACTTCCAGCCCCCACCTGCACGCTTTTGTCAAGAATGCAGCGATCGACAACAGCCCCAGGCCCAATCACCGTATCTGTCATGACGATTGAATCGCGAACGACCGCGCCTTCATGCACAATGACCCCTGGTGAGAGCACCGAATGCTCTACACGGGCACGAATGATGATGCAGCCATTGGAAATCAGGCTACGCGAGACTACTGATCCGTCCATGATTTTGGCTGGAGGGCGTTCCTCGCTGCGTGTGTGGATTCGCCAATTCGGGTCATAGAGATTCAGCTTCGGCAAATCCTCAAGCAGGGCCATGTTAGCTTCCCAGTATGACTGAATCGTGCCAACATCCTGCCAGTATCCTTCAAAACGATACGCAAACACTTTCCCGGTAGGAATCAGGAAGGGGATCACATCCTGCCCAAAGTCGATGAATTCGGGAACGTCTGGACCATGGAGGGAGAAGAGGTCAACGAGCACATCGCGCTTAAAGAGATAGATTCCCATTGACGCCAAATTGCTCTTGGGCTTGGCTGGCTTTTCTTCAAACTGAATAACCCGGTCTTCATCATCGACGAGCATAATCCCAAAGCGACTTGCCTCTTCCCAGGGGACTGGTTGCACGGCCAGCGTTACATCGGCATCGTGTTGACGATGAAAGGCGATCATCGGTCGATAATCCATGGCATAGACATGATCACCGGCCAAAATGAGCACATCGGTATATGGCCGGCGCGTGATATAAAAGAGGTTGTGGTAGACCGCGTCAGCGGTACCGCGATACCAGCCGGAATGCGAGCGGCCAAGATAGGGTTGCAAGATGACAACGCCGCCATTGCGTTCGCGGTCGAGATCCCACGGGCGGCCATGACCAATATGTTCATTAAGCGAATGCGGACGGTACTGCGTGAGGACGGCAATATCAAACAAGCCAGAGTTGACACAGTTACTCAGTGCAAAGTCAATGATGCGATATTTCCCAGCAAAGGGAACAGCCGGCTTGGCACGCTGACGTGAGAGGATACTGAGTCGTTCTCCCTGTCCTCCTGCCAGGATCATAACCACGACATCGTTCATGCCCGCCCCCTTGCGCCCGATCCGGCCGCGTGCTCGATCTGTCACATTCGCATGGTGGGGAACACCGTAGGCGGCAGCCCTCCTGCTTGTACATGTATCATACGCCGGGAGCAGCACGAGGAGGCATCCATGTCACGAGTGTGGCGACCACGGCGAAAGCAACCCGACAATCCGGAATCAACCGGCCCCATGATTCCAGATGACCTCTGGGTCAAATGCGAGCGGTGCCGTGAGCTGATCTACGTCCGCGAGTTTGAGCGACAACTCTACGTCTGCCCGCGGTGTGGCTATCATGCCCGCCTTACCGCTCAACAGCGGATTGCGACGCTCGTTGACCACAATACGTTTACGGCGTGGGATACTGACCTCATTACTGGCGATCCACTGCAGTTCGTCGCCCTTGGCGAATCGTACCGCGAGAAAGCGCGGCAGACAGCGCAGCGCATTGGCGAGAATGAAGCACTGGTCACCGGCCAGGGTTCGATTTGCGGCGTGCCAGTCGCGATCGCCGTAACAGAATTCCGGTTCTTCGGGGCGTCCATGGGAGCCGTCTTTGGCGAAAAGCTTGTCCGCCTCGTCGAGCGCGCCTGTGAACGGCGGTTGCCGGTGGTGACGGTCTCGTCAAGCGGTGGCGCCCGGATGCAAGAAGGAGCCGTCGCACTCATGCAGCTTGCTCGCACGATCGCTGCATTCCGCCGCCTTACTGACCAGCAACTCCCGCATATTGCGGTCTTGGTTGATCCATGCTACGGCGGAGTGACAGCAAGCTATGCCACGAGTGCTGATGTCATTTTCGCTGAGCCCGGGGCGATGATCGGGTTCGCTGGCCCACGTGTGATTGAGCAGGTAACACGGCAGAAGTTGCCAAAGGGCTTTCAAACCGCGGAGTTCCTGCTCGCGCATGGCATGATCGATGCGGTTGTCCAGCGACGGGAACTGCCGCAACGCATTGCCACCGTGATTTCGGTACTACAGGGCAATCGTCAGAAGGCAAAGGAACGCCCGGTTGTCGAAGGGATCACGCAATGACAGAGACGCTGTCAGCCTGGGAACGGGTAACCTTAGCACGACATCCACAACGACCGCATACCCTGCACTACATTCAGGATCTGCTCCACGACTTTGTCGAACTCCACGGTGATCGCCTCTACGCCGACGATCCAGCAATCGTGGGCGGAATCGGCTATTTCAACGATTGGGCCGTTGTCGTCATTGGCCATCAAAAAGGTGAGACAACCCAGGAAAACGTCCGCCGCAACTTCGGCATGCCGCATCCTGAGGGCTATCGGAAGTCTGAGCGGCTCATGCGGCTTGCTGAACGCTTCACCCTGCCGCTGATCACCTTTATTGATACCCCAGCAGCAGATCCAGGACTTGGTTCCGAAGAGCGTGGCCAAGCCTGGGCAATTTCCTCGTGTCTGCAGACAATGGCAGCCCTCCGTGTCCCAATTGTTACGGTTGTCATCGGCGAAGGGGGGAGTGGCGGAGCCTTAGCCATCAGCGTTGCTGATCGCATCCTCATGCTCGAAAACGCGGTCTACACCGTTGCTTCGCCAGAAGCGTGTGCATCAATTCTCTGGCGCGATCCAGCACGCGCACCAGAAGCCGCCACGGCACTTCGTCTCACCGCAGCAGATCTCGCCGCGCTCGGCATTATCGATGAGGTTATTCCAGAGCCGGTACCAGCACACGAGGCACCACATGAGACAATTCAACGCGTCGGAGCCGCGCTTGCCCGCCATCTTCACGAGCTCTGCGCAACCTGGACTGCTCAAGGCTACGACGCGCTTCTCGCAAAGCGATATCAGAAATATCGACAACTGAACTATTGGGAACTCCAATCAGCGAACGCCTCGCAGTAGTGCGACGCACTACATACGGCTTGGGCGCCGGATCGGGATAGACCGAGCACCGCTCTCAGCTGCTTTCGGCAAGCGGACGATGAGGACACCGTTGCTATATTCTGCTTCGGCGTCCTCGACGCGTACTGCGCCTGGCAGAGGCAGACGACGACGGAAATGGCCAAAGCGGCGCTCACGTGAGAGCCAGTTTCCACTCACGCTCGGCTCGCGCACTTCGCCACTGAGTTGCAAGGTATTGTCAATAACCTGGAGTTGGATCTCCTCAGGGCGTACGCCTGGAATAACAGCGTAGACCACATATGCATCGTCTGTTTCGAGGATATCGACCGGGACACCAACGCCGCTGACCGCTCCTGGGCGCCGTACACGTGGAGCAGGGTCACGAGCAACATCGACCGGCTCGTATCCAAGCAATTCTCCCCATGGATCCCAAGGATGCATTGCATTCCCCTTTCTCGTGATACTCTCATCCTGCACAGGCAACGCGCGTGCGCTTCTAGCGGGCAACAAGGCCAAGCAGTTCAGCGAGGACAAGCGAATAATCACGCTTTCGTTGTTGCGAGCCGAGGAAGCGGTAGACATGCAAGAGCCGATCAGCGGTGAAAATGCCGCGATAGCGCCCTCGCTCGGTCACTGGCACGGCTGGATGCCCCGTTTCGAGCATGCGCAAATAGGCATCGTAGACCGGGAGTGACAGATCAACCGTCACTGGATGAGGATCCATAACATCGCGGACAGTTAACTCATACGCAAGCGCAGCGTACCGGAGCACATCTTCGCGCCAGAGCATCCCGACAACCTGTCCCTCAGCATCAACAACGGCAAGATCGCGTGGCCCGCCGTGCAAGGCATGAACCAACGAGGCATCGGGAGCAATACCGCCCATGTCCCACACGGCGAACTGGCCAACTGGCAGACGGCGCATCGCAAGCTCGAGACGGAGCAACCGCTGCTCGATCAGCGTCGCTGCAAGCATAAAAACCGCGATAATCCCAATCAGGGGATCACGGAAATACAAGCCAGCAAGCAATAATGCCACGCCAGCAGCATACCCGAAGAGTACAGCGACCTGTCCGGCAATGCGACGCCCAAAGATGACCGTGAGCCAGGCACGCAGCACACGCCCACCGTCAAGCGGGAATGCCGGTACGAGGTTAAAGAGTGCCAGGCAAAGGTTTGCCCCCCAGACGACCAAGACAAAATTGGTCACGCTCGCCTCACGCATAACCATCGCGAGCTGGACGATGGAATTGATGCCGCGCGAAAGGCAACTCACCACAACCACCGGGGTGAGCAGCAGCGTTACGCAGAGATTCAACGCGGGACCAGCCCAGGCAATACGTGCTTCCTGGGTTGGGAGCAACGGTGCTGGTTCGATTTGCGCCACGCCACCGATTGGGAGCAAGGTAATGCCATTTACTGCGAGCCCACTCCGGTGTGCAAAGATCGCATGGGCGAGTTCATGGCCAGCAACACTGACAAAGATCGCGATAATCAGGAACAAGCTGAACAGCACGCCGAGGAGAGGATCAAACGCGTGCGTTCCCCAGTGCCAGGCCGCCCAGCACACCACTAGGAGCATGGTGGGATGCACACGAACTTCGATACCACGAACCGTAAACAGTCGCCATGTCCAGGTCATACCCCGCCTCACCTGTTTGTTTCAGGATATCGGCAAATTCACCATTCTGCCAGAGGGAAACGGCTATCAGTACCCTCACGTTACATCGACTGCGTACGAACGACCCCTCTTGTTCCAACGGTGTCAATACGCTATGATCGGATATGGGTTCCTGCAGACGGGCTCATCCCCCATGATCCAAGCTGGAGTTGCTCGTGCGGAGCAGCGTGTGCTGAGCGTGTGTGACGTGTGTGAAAGGAGTATCGGCACGGATGGAGATGCCCCGTCACGTTGTGTCGGTTGAGCAGTTTGATCGCGCAACACTTTTTCTCCTCTTTGAGCGGGCCGAAGCCCTGCGTCACTGCACAGCTGAAGCGCTGGCGAGCCGTTTGCGACATAAGGTCATGGCAACGCTCTTTTACGAACCAAGCACGCGAACGCGGTTGAGCTTCGAAGCGGCCATGGTTCGGCTTGGTGGCCAGGTGATCTCAGCCGAATATGCAGCCGCCACATCCTCCGCAGCGAAGGGCGAGAGTATCGAAGATACGGCCAGGATTATCTCGGGCTATGCCGACGTGCTGGTTATCCGGCATCCCCAGGCAGGTGCAGCTGCGCGTGCGGCATCCGTTGCCACGATTCCCGTGATTAACGCCGGTGATGGCGCGAATGAACACCCAACCCAAGCCCTACTTGACCTCTACACGATCTGGCGCGAACACGGGCGCCTCGACCATCTCCGCATCGCTTTTGTCGGCGACTTACGCTATGGCCGCACGGTCCATTCGCTTGCGCGTCTGCTCCGCCATTGCCAGGATATTGAGGTCTTTCTCTGCGCACCTTCGGTCGCTCGGCTGGACACAGAATTGATCGCGGAGCTCATTACTGCCGGCTTGAACGTGCAGGAATGTGATGATCTCCTCGCGCTTGCGCCAACCCTGGATGTCGTCTATCAGACTCGCGTCCAGCGTGAGCGTTACCAAACCCAGGCCGAATATGAACAGGCGCGAAGCCGGTTTATTCTCGATGAGACGTTCCTCGATGCATTCAACCCGCGCGGCATTATTCTGCACCCCTTACCACGCAACGAGGAGATCGCCCCCAGCGTGGATCGTGATCCACGTGCGGCCTATTTCCGCCAGGCGCACAATGGCCTCTTTCTCCGGATGGCATTGCTCGAGTGGGTCTTTAATCTCCTCCACGCCGACTTGACGACCTCGGATGGTTCGGCCTGGACAATACGTTAATCGCCAGATGACGAGCCCTTGCTGGATGACGCGCCGTCGCTCGGCTGCGGCTCCTCACCCCCAGCAATTGGCGCAGTCGTTAAGCGGCGATCGCCAAGAAACGGGGTAATCAAGTCGATCGGCAGAGGGAAGATGATAGTACTGTTGCGCTCGGCAGAAATCTCGGTCAGCGTCTGCAGATAGCGCAATTGCAACGCCCCAGGCACTGTCAGGAGGACGCGCGCAGCTTCGGAAAGCTGATTTGCCGCAGCGTATTCGCCTTCGGCGTGGATGATCTTGGCCCGCCGTTCGCGTTCGGCTTCAGCTTGTCGTGCCATTGCCCGCTGCATTGTGTCGGGCAACTCCACATCCTTGACCTCCACAATGCTGACTTTAATACCCCAGGGCTCAGTCTGTTCATCGATAATCGTTTGAAGCTTCTGGTTAATCTTCTCGCGTTCCGCCAGCAACTCATCGAGCTCGACTTGGCCAAGGACACTGCGTAATGTCGTCTGGGCAATTTGCGAGGTTGCGCGGAAGTAATCGGTAACGTTGTTATAGGCCGCACTTGGATCGACGACTCGGAAATAGGCAACGGCATTCACGCGGATCGTGACATTATCTCGCGTAATCACCTCCTGAGTTGGAATATCCATGGTGACAACGCGAAGATCGACCTTAACCATTCGCTCGATGAACGGCACAAGTAGGATGAGCCCTGGTCCGCGGATCCCAGCTAACCGGCCGAGCCGGTAAATGACCCCCCGCTCATATTCCTGCACGACACGCACTGCCGAACTGAGGACAATCAACGCAAAGAGAACGATGATGACGGCAACAATGAGCCCACCCATTGTCTCTCCTCCCTTCTCTGGAAGTCTCGTTAGACCCGCGACGAGCGAACGCCGATCACACTCTGCATGAGCCGTCGAGCGAGAGGTCGCCATCCACGCTCAAGCGAAGCGGGAGCAAGCGTTGGCAAATGGTCAGGAGAGCCGACTTCAAGTTCAGGAGTAACAAGCAGCGTGAGTCCTTCGACAGCAACAACCCGTACACGCTCGCCAACATTGACTGGCCCATTGATCGAGCGCGCACGCCATAGCTCGCCCATGACGAAGACCATGCCTTCAGGATCAAGCTTCTCGCGTACAACGGCAATCTGATCAATCAAGGCTTCGCGTCCCGTCGTTGGCTGTCGTGTGTGCACATGGGCAACCAGCACAACGACGAGAACAAAGAGGCCCGAAATGAGGCCGACCACCGTTGCAATGACCAGGCGTGAAACCTGAAACACTGGACTTGCTGGTGAGCTAAGCAGCAAGAACGAACCAAGCGCAAACGCAATGATACCGCCAACCGTCAGTGCCCCATGGGTCGGGAAATACACGTCGGCGAGGAAGAGGAGGAAGGCGAACGCCATCAGCAAGACACCAGTCCAATTGGCATCGAGATTACCCAAGGCAAAGAGGCCAAGAAGGAGGAGAATGCCCCCGATAATGCCCGGAAGCACTCCACCCGGATTCGCAAGCTCAAAGAATAGGCCAAGCATGCCAAGACTGAGCAGGATATAGGCAATGTTTGGATCAGTCAGCAATTGGAAAAACCGCTCAGAGAGCGACATCGAGATGGGAATCACCTGAGCATCACGCGTATGGAGCACAACCTCGCCAGTCGCGACCTTGACGACTCGTCCATCGACCTGCGCAAGCAAATCAGGAAGGGTGGGCGCAATCAGATCAATCACGTGGAGTTGCAGTGCTTGATCGGCAGTGATATTGACCGCTTCGCGAACCGCTTGCTCAGCCCAATCAGCATTGCGACCGCGTAGGGTAGCAAGGTTCCGAATCTTTGCAACGGCATCATTGACAACCTTCTGGCGCATCGTCTGATCAGGTGATGTGGCTTCGCCAGACGGGCCTAGGAACACCGGACTTGCCGAGCCAATATTGGTCGTTGGCGCCATCGCGGCAATGTGGGCTGCATAGGTGATAAAGACCCCAGCAGACGCAGCCCGCGCTCCTGGCGGTGCAACGTAGACAATCACCGGGATCGGGCTTTGCAGAAAATCGGTCACAATGTCATCCATCGCGCTTGAGAGCCCGCCCGGCGTATTCATCTGGACGACAATCGCGTTCACCTGCTCGCGCTGCGCTTGTTGCAGTCCACGATGCAGGTAATTCGCCATCATGGGCGTGATGGCACCATCGATGTGGAGGAGCGCGACTCGAGACGGCGGGTCTTGGGCATACGCAGATGGCCCATAAGTTAATAGGCAGAGAAGACTAAAGAAAAAGAGTCCCAGTCGGAGGTGCCATGTTCGCATTCTGCCAGTTCCTCACTCAACACAAGTATACCGTAGGGCTATCTGGTGCATTTGGCCGTACACAATCTCCCACAAATAAAACGCCAGCAGCCATCATCCCGATCCCGTGAGGCGGAAAGTTAAAGGGAAGTTAAGGGAGCGCAGGAAGCGGGAACGTGCAGCCGAAACGGCACACCGGCATCCGGCTTGAACGTGAGACAAGCGAACGAGCCTAGTTCACATAGATCTGCGATCCCTCAACGGTTTTGACGACTGTAATGCGCGTTGGGAACAGATCCTTGAGTTCCTCAAGATGCGTGATGACCAGGATCAGCGCAAACTCGTCTTCGACTGCTCGAAGTGCCTGAACAATCCCTTCACGCCCTTTTGCGTCCTGTGAGCCAAAGCCTTCATCGATTACGAGGGTTTCGAGGCGTGTCCCAGCCCGATGAGCAAGCAACATGCTGAGCGCAACGCGGATCGCAAAATTCAAGCGGAAGGCTTCACCGCCACTGTACAGCTCATATGGGCGTTGGCCGAGTTCATCACTAATGATGATATCGAGCGTCTCCGTAAGCTGGTTGTCTGTGCGCTTCGGTCGCTGGGTCCGGAACGAGAGGCGCATGGTATTGCCGGGCATACGATCAAGAATGGCATTCGCGCGCTCTTCAAGTTCCGGAAGCATATCCTCGATAATCATTGCCTGAATCCCATCGCGACCAAACGCACGCACTAACACGTCGAGGGACTGCAGATCATCGCGCAATTGCTGCTGCGCGCGCTCCAAAACCTCGAGTTGTTCGGCACCCTGACGCGCATCAGCAAGTCGTTGCTCAATGCGACCCAATTCAGCGTGTGCCTCACGCAGGCTGAGATCAACAGCGTTGAGCTCTTCAGCGAGGGTGTTCATCTGCGCTCGCAACGGCGCCAACCCCGTGAGCTGCTGCTCAATCCCGCTGAGCTCATTCACCAGCGCATCGATGTCCTGCTGCACGTGCTCGAGTTGCTCAGTGAGAGAACAGAGTTCACGTTCCTCCTGCTCAATCGTCGCAGCTTTCTGGAGTAGATCATGGTAACGCGCTTCGGCATCGGCCAGATCACGCACTTTCGCTTGTGCAGCGAGATGAGTAGCTTCATCGTACGGGATAGCGGCGAGCGCCTCTTGAATCTGTCGCAACTCATCGCGATAGGCTTGGCCCAGCGTCCCCGATTGCAACTGCTGCCGTAGTTCGTCCGCCCGTACGGCCAAGGCAGACTGCTGCTCACGCTGTTGCTGCATAAGCTGCACACGCTCTTGCAAGCGCAGGAGACGCTGCTGCAGCTGTTCGCGGGCCGAGAGGTCTTGCCGTACACGATTCCGCTCAGCTTCGAGGCGTTGCAGTTCTGCCTTGAGATTTGCGATTTCTGCCTGTTTCTGCCGATACTCTGCGTTCAACTCTTGCCCATGTTGGTTGAGCTCTTGCATCAGCCGTTCACGATCCGCCTGATCAAGCGGCCGGAGACAAACCGGACACGTTGCACCGATGGCATTCAGCTGGCGCAGTTGCTGTTTCAATTGCTGACCCTGTGCCTTGAGTTGCTCACACTGTGCTTGCAGTTCAGCAAGTTTGGCATGTGTTGTTTGGATGGTTGTTTCAATCGCATCCCGCTGACTATCAAGATCAGCAAGGGACTGGTATTGGGACGCAAGTTGAACGATCTCCTGCTCCAATGCAGGGAGATGCTGGAGATCCTGAGCAAAACGCGCAAGCTGCTGCTCCACGGCATGCAGTTCACGTTCGACGCACGCGACCTCTTGCGTAAGCAAGGTCCGAAGCTCTTGCTGGCGCACTAAGAGCCCTTGCCGCTGACGCAGTTGTTCATTCAGCTCTTGTAATTGATTGCGTGCCTCTTGCAGCGCCTGGTATTGCTGGGTAATTTCCTCGGCCCGCGCGAGGATCTCTTTCGCTATTGCGAGCCGCTGCGCGCGCTCTGCCCGTCGCGCCTGAAGCGTCGCTGCCTCTGTCTGAAGATTCTTCAAGCGCTCTCGCCGATCTGCAGCAAGCTCCGCTAAGTGCTCAAGTGCGCGGACAGCTTGTGCAAGAGACTCGTAGCGCTGCTGGAGATCGTCCCGCCGTGCCTCTTGTTGCTGAATGATGGCATGCTGCTGAGTAGCTGCAGCTTCAAGCTCCGGGAGCTGATCAACAAGTTGACGCAGTCGGGCTCCTTCCCGCTCCCCTTCTGCCAGCTGTGCCTCGATGGCCCGAGCTTGTTCTCGGGCATATTTCTGACACAGGTCATAAATTTGCAGGTTTAAGATGTCACCCAAGACCTGCTTACGCTCAGCCGGCGTCTTCCGCGTAAACGCATCAGCCCGGCCTTGAAGAAGGAAGGCTGAATTCACGAACGTTTCGTAATCAATGCCAAGCAAGCGGTTCAGCCGCTCTTGCGTCTGCCGCATGCCGCCTTCTGTCAGGACATGCCAGCGCTCGCCATCACGCGCGTGTAACTCAAGCACGCCTTTTGCGGCACTACCAGGGGCAGCTGCGGAACGACGCCGGATAACGCGAAATTCACGGCCATTGAGACTGAATGTCAACTCAACACGTGTCTCGGTACCACCAAGGCTAATCAGATCCTGATCGTTTGCTCGCGCCTTGCCCCACAACGCCCAGGTTATGGCATCAAGCAATGCTGACTTGCCAGCCCCATTTTCGCCGCAGAGACATGCAACGTGCATGCCGCGAAAATCGAGCTCAACCGGTTGGCGATAGCAAAGGAATTGGCTTATGCGCAGCAGCTGTGGAACCATGCACCACCCCACTGATTCTCGGCCTGCAGGCCTTCTGCAGGAATGTGAGTATAGCGGAGCGCTGAACGGACGTTGATCGGCTACCAGAAGGACTTGCCTGGAACGTATACTGGGAGGAATGAAGGGAGCTAGACCGTAGCCAGGTCAACCTCTCCTCCGCGCGTCATAGTGCGTGAGGTTCAGGGAGAATGCGCGTTCAGGTACATGGGAGGGTCACGCAGCACCGATGAGTCCGAGGCGACGGAAAGAGCGAGAGTTCTCTTTGGAAGATGACAACCCAGCAGTGCAGGGTGGCGCAGCCTTTGAAGCGGAGGCAACGGAGGAACCATCGGAGCTGCTGCCAGATGTTCTTGAGCCGGATGCGGTTGAACTCGAACCGCTCAGTGAAGACGACCTCAGCAAACTCCTGGAAGCTGATCCTTCAGCGACAAGTGACCCGCTCCGGCTGTATTTGAAGGAAATTGCCCAGGCCCCGTTGCTGACGCCAGAGGAAGAGGTAGAACTCGCCAAGCGGATTAAAGAGGGCGATACCGAAGCACTGCAACGCTTTGTACGATCGAATTTACGACTGGTCGTGAGCATTGCCAAGCGCTATGTTGGACGTGGCCTCTCCCTCTTAGATCTGATTCAAGAGGGCAACATTGGGCTCATGCGGGCGGTTGAAAAATTCGACTGGCGCCGCGGCTACCGGTTTAGCACTTACGCCACCTGGTGGATCCGCCAAGCCATTACCCGAGCCATCGCCGATCAAGGGCGCACCATTCGTCTCCCCGTTCACGTGACCGACAGCATCACGCGCTACCACCGGGTCATGACGCAACTTTCGCAGGAACTCGGTCGACCACCGCGACCCGAAGAAATTGCCGAGGCTATGAGCGTCCAACCGGAGAAAATCGCGCAGATTGTCCGCGCTGCACAGCGAACGATTTCGCTGGACCGGCCACTGACGGACGAGGACGATACCAGCCTGAGTGACCTCATTGCAGACGAATTTACCCAAAGTCCCGAAGAGTTAGCCGAAGAAAGCCTCATGCGGCGAGATATCGCCGAAGCCCTTGAGATGCTTTCCCCGCGGGAACGGCTTGTGCTGCAACTCCGGTACGGCCTCACTGACGATCAGCCACGCACCCTTGCGGAAGTCGGCGAATTACTTGGCATTAGCCGTGAGCGTGTCCGACAGATCGAAAATGAGGCTTTGCGGAAACTGCGGCATATTGCCAAGGAACGCCTTGCGGAGTATTATGCAGGGCTCTAATCCCGAGTGTAATGCTATACTTTGTGTTGACGCTGTTCCTCGTGTCAGTAGCTGTCTTGGATACACGAGGGAACAGTATTGCCAACACTGCATGACGAACTGAAGGGAATGGACGCAACCAAGGACGATGGATATTCCACAACCTCTTGCATTGACACTTCTCCTTCTCCTCATTGCAATGAATGCGCTCTTTGTCACTGCTGAATTCGCGCTCGTCTCAGCTCGGCGCACGCGACTCGAACAGCTCGCTGAGCAGGGCAACCGTCTTGCCCGTACTGCGCTACGGTTCATGGATGACCCCAATCTGTTTATTTCTGCGGCGCAGGTTGGGATCACCATTGCCAGCCTTGGAATTGGTTGGCTGGGCGAACCAGCGCTTGCCAATCTCTTTAGCCAATGGCTCACGGCGGTGCCGAGCCGTTTTCAGGCAGTTGCGGCGCACACGCTTGCATTTGCCCTTGCGTTCATTCTGATCACGCTGTTGCATATCGTCTATGGCGAGCAAGTGCCCAAGATGATCGCGATTCAGCGCGCCGAGCAGCTCGCCATGGTCACCGCTGCCATCATGCGGGCAATCTCAATCGTCTTCCGCCCTGCGATCTTGCTGGTTTACTGGTTAACCGAACTCACGCTGCGGCCATTTGGGCTTCGCTACGAGCCAGAGCGACACCTTGTCTACTCCGTCGAAGAACTCGAAATGCTCGTTGAGTCAAGCGCCGAAAGTGGAGAAATCGACCCACATGAGCGCGAACTCATCCAGCGCGTGCTGGCCTTTAGCGAACTGACGGCATACCAAATTATGGTGCCGAGAACCGAGCTGATCGCACTGCCAGCGACCATCTCGTTTCCTACTCTTATCGAGACAATCGCCCGCGAACGACGCTCGCGCTACCCTGTCTATGACGGGACGATTGACCAGATCATTGGCGTGCTGCACGTGAAAGACCTCTTTCGCCTTTTGCAAGGGCAGTGCTTTCCAGAAGAGCTGAACCTTCGCGGTCTCGTGCGGCAAGCGCTGACAGTGCCAGAAAGCTTACCAGTGAGCGAGCTCCTGCGCTTAATGCAGGCGCAACACACCCAGGTAGCGATCGTCATTGATGAGTTTGGCGGAACGGCTGGACTTGCGACACTTGAAGACGTTGTCGAGCACATCATTGGCGAAACGCAAGACGAATTCGAGCGTCCAGAACGTGATATTGAGATCCTTCCCAATGGCGATGTCCTGGTGAACGGACTGCTGCTCATTGATGAGGTGAACGAGCGCTTCGGCTTGGCCATTGAAGATGAGAACTTCGATACGATTGGCGGCTACGTCTTTGGTCAGCTTGGGCGTAAGCCAGAAGTTGGTGATGAGATCCAAGTTGGTAACTATCGACTGCGCGTCGAGGCCCTCGATGGTCTCCGCATTTCCCGACTTCGACTGAGTCCAATCCAGCCTGGCGAGGAAGTACTGGAGGAAACAGCCAGCACGCCCGCATCTCCCACTGCAGGGGATGCCAAAGCGTCGCGCTCGTAGCAGCGCGCTTACGAGCCGATTAACTTGTCAACACTCGCAGGTGAAGACGTTCCACGTGGTCGAAACCACTGTCGTTCAATGACTGAGACGACCTCCTTGGCCGATTCCTCGATTGACTTACCCGTAATATTCACCAACGGCCAAGGGTAGCCCCGTCGGGCAATCCGCCGGAAATAAATCAGCTCTTCGGCGACTTTCTCGGGATCGGCATATTCACCTGGCAGTGTCCCGCCAAGCGCTTGGAGCCGATTCTGGCGAATCCGCACTAACTCATCCTTATCGATGATGAGCCCAACGATTTTCCGTTGATCGATCTGTTCAAGTTGCGGTGGAATCGGCACGTTGAGAACAATCGGCACGTTTGCGACCTTCCAGCCTGAAAGTGACAGGTAGACACTCAGTGGCGTTTTTGACGTGCGGGAGACACCGACCAGCACAATATCGGCTTCATCAAGCGTGTCGAGCCCTTGTCCGTCGTCATGGCGGACCGTGTACTGAATGGCATCAATCCGCTGGAAGTAATCAGCGTCAATGCCGCGGGCTGCGCCAGGACGCAAAATTGGGCGAACACCCACTTTCTGTGAAATCTGGCCCAATAAGGGACCAAGTAAGTCGACATGGTCAATCAACCGCTGGCGACATTCACGTAAAAGGAACTGTCGCAGCTCCACGAGAACGATCGTATGCACAATAATGGCGTTGCAACGCGCCGCTTCTTCAACAATATCGAGGATCTGGTTCTTCGTACGCACACCAGGGTAGCGCTCGATGGTGAAATCGACACCCGGAAACTGCACTTGCGCCGCCTCGACAGCAGCCTGGGCCGTCGACCCTAAGCCATCAGAAACGATAATAATCGTGCAGTGAGGGCGGACGTTCTCCATGTTGATCAGATCCTTCCCAACGCAGCCTGGTTTCATTTGAGAGAGCATACGCCGCTTCTGTATGGCTCGCCAACGAGGCGTGTGCGTACGTGATAGAATCGCGCGCGAGGAAAGCTGGTAGACGAACTCGACAATGGTACGAGAGCAAGCAACGCAACCTGAGCAGACAATACAGCAGCCTTCGCGGTTACCACGAACAGTGCAGCTGCCCCAACCATCTTTCGCCTGGTCGTGGCAACTCCTCCACCCTACTCTTGAACAGGTTGCCTATACACTTCTTGCCCTCGCCGCAATCGTCACGCGCTTTTGGGATCTCGGCTCGCGCGCTCTTCACCACGATGAATCGCTCCACGCCTATTTCTCGTGGGTCTATGCAGAAGGCCGAGGGTATATTCACCACCCGCTGATGCATGGGCCGGCGCTTTTTCATCTGGTTGCTTTAGCGTTCCTCCTCTTTGGATCAAGTGATTTCGCCTCGCGGATTCCCGCTGCTTTGTTTGGCGTTGCGCTGGTCCTGATGCCCGCTTTGTTACGTGATGAACGACTCCTCGGGCGTTGGGGCGCGTTGATCGCTTCACTGCTTCTGCTTTGCTCGCCAAGCATCCTCTACTACAGTCGTTTTATCCGCCATGACATTTTTGCTCTAGCCGGCACCGCATTACTCGCCATTGCGATATTGCGCTATCTTGAACATCCCGAACGCCGCTGGCTGATTACTGGTCTGGCAACAATCGGGTTCCTCCTCACCACACACGAGGTCACCTACATTCTCATCGCACTGTTCATCATCTTTCTGGGCATCGCCGTGGCCTTTCGCGTTGCACCAGCACTGTTCTGGGTTGCTGGCGCTGGATTGGTCGCTGAAGGCGCACTCATAAGCATTCTCCACCGGCTCGGTGTTGGATCCTTGCCAGCAATCCCGTGGGAAAACCCTTCGTGGCCGATGGTACGGGCCTTCCTGATCGCGCTCCTTGTCCATCCCCTCATCGTCGGGACAGCTGGCGTTCTCCTCCTGTGCATCCTAGCAGCACTTTGGGTTCTCAACCGCGCGCGTCAGCCAGGAGAAGGATGGATTGACGGGTTGCTTGGCCAAGCGCCGCCAGGCTCCGTTGCCTACGCCCTGCACACGGGACTTCGTGATCAAACGGGGCTCGTTGCCGGAATTACGATTGCGCTCGCGATTTTTGTCACACTCTACACGAGCATCTTCACGAATCTCGGCGGACTGCTCAGTGGTACATTCGGCGCAATTGGATATTGGCTTGGGCAGCATGACGTTCAACGCGGTGAGCAACCGTGGTTCTACTACCTTTTGCTGACACCACAATACGAGTTCATCGCTGTTTTGCTCTTTCCCATTGGTATTCTCCTGGTTGTCGCGCAAGCCATTCGAGCGCTGATCCGCGGCCATGAGCTGAGCAGTCGTTGGCGTCTGCGCGCATTCCTTGCATTTTGGAGCCTTGGCATTCTCGCCGCATTGTCATGGGCTGGTGAGAAGATGCCGTGGCTCGTTGTCCACATTGCGTTGCCACTCACTTTGCTTGCAGCATCACTGCTCGGCGGTCTGGCGGAATATCTTGTGCGGCATTGGGCACACTGGGAAACACGACAACGACGCCTTGCCGTAGGGCTAGCTGGGCTCAGCGGACTCTTGCTCGCAGCGTGGTTCTTCGCGTTTGCCTGGGCAAGTGCAGGCCCGTATACCACAGTGCAGAACCAGCTTCAGCGCGTGCCACGACCAGAAGCCCTGGCCCACTGGCGCTGGCTGTGGCTACCGCTGCTGCTCTTACTCGTGCTCATCCTTGCGCTCAGCATTGACCGTCGTTTACGGCAGTTCACGCTCGGTGTCGCCCTCGGTTGCACGGCAATTCTGCTCCTCGCGCAGATTCACGTTGGGTGGCGGCTCACCTACCGCCAGGGCGATGTCCCGCTCGACATGTTGGTCTATGTTCAGACATCGCCCCAGGTTGTCCAGCTCACGCATGAACTCGAGACGCTCTCGCACGAGACAACTGGCGGCATGGGCCTCGATATCTGGTATGACTCAGGCACCCAATGGCCGTTTAACTGGTATTTGCGGGAATTTCCCAATGCGCGATACTTCGGCACCTCGCTCAGCTCTCTCCCCGCACAACCGCCATCGATCATTCTCTACTCACTCGAGTTCCTGACACCACAAACCGACACGCTGTTGCGCAGTCGCTATACGGTGATCGAATATCCGATGCGCTGGTGGTTCCCCGAAGAGCAGACGTATCGACGGTTCGCGATTGCGCCAGAACTGAAGAATCCGGCACGGCAAAACTATCAAACCTCACAACCGCCGCCCTATAGTGCAGGTGATGTCCTTCGCAGTGTCTGGTCAAGTATTGCGAGCCTTGCCAAGCCAGACGAGCAGGCAAAGCTCTTCCGGCTCGTCATGTATCGAGAGCTACCAGCCCCGATTGGGTCGTACCGGTTCCGTGTCTACATCCGTAACGATCTCGTCCCATATTTCGACCAACTCCACTATGGAGGACAATAGGGGAGTGTCAATGGAATCGCATCAGGTCTGGGCTCAGGCTATGTATACCGAGGCTGAAACCACAACTGCTGATCCAGTACTTGACCACCGGCTTGATCTCACACGGGTTCGTCGCTTCGTGCTCGCGAGTGGGCTCATTCTCGTGCTCGCACTTGGCATACGACTTATTGGATTCGGCAATTACCCACTGAGTCCTCACGAGGCCCAACTCGCCTACGATGCGCGGTCACTCCTGCGCGGTGAATCCGTTTCCGCAAGCGGTCTCAGTCAGCCGCTGACCACGCTGGTCACCAGCTTGTCCTTCTTTCTCTTTGGTGAAGGCGATGGTACAGCGCGCCTCGTCGCTCTTGTTGCCGGGCTTATCGCGCTTGCTGGGCTTCTCGCCGCAGTTCGACGGCATGATCCCGCCGTTGCCCTTGCGGCTGGCGTTCTTGCTGCAATTTCCCCAGTCTGGACTGCGCTTTCGACACGGCTGGACGGCGGATCGCTCTTGCTCGCGCTCACGTTTTGCCTCGTTGCCATAAGTCAAAATCCTGGCCCCGCTACCTCCTGGCGTGCCGGAGTACTCGGTGCACTTGCCGGTTTGCTGCCCCTCACGCATCCACTCGGTTGGCTTGTGCTGCTCGCCCTCGTTCTGTGGGGAGCACTGCGACGAACACTCACTCCACCAACGATGGCTGTTAGCTTCGGGAGTGCGATCCTTTCTCTTATTCTTGGCGCAAGCTTTTTCTTCACGCACCCAGCTGCCTTAGGAATCTTCCTTGGACAGAGTATGCACATGCTCTGGAATGCAACACTGGCTCACCCATTTGCTCACTGGCAACTGCCGATCTTCCTGCTGTTTACTGACGCATTCCCGATGTTCGTCTTTGCCCTGATTGGCATTGTTTGGTCGATACGCGACCAGACGCGCACACACTGGCCCCTCTTCCGGATTGCAGCACTCTGGACAGCGCTCACGACTCTGCTCGCACTTGTCAGCGGGGAACAATCCTTGGTGCTCTTTGGGTTGCTCGTTACTCCCTTGACAGTGCTTGGGGGAATTGGACTCGCACGGCTTGTTGCGGCCACGCCATGGCGAGCCCTGCGCCAAGGAACTGATCTCGCACTCTTCGGCGCAATCCTTTTGCTCTTTTTAGCGGCCGTTAGCTTACTGGGCCGGCTTATCGACGGGCCTGGGAATGAGGGGATCAGCTGGTGGCTGAATGTCCTCAGCCTTGCGCTGCTCACCCTCGCAATCCTGCTTGGTGTGGCAACGCTCTGGCGCAGTGCTACCGCCCGCTGGGCTGCCCTTACGTTTATCGTCTTGTTCTTACTTCTTGGTCTTGACGTGCGAACTTCAACAATGCTTCAAGCGACAAATACGGTTCGTTCAGGAGAGTTGTTGCTTGCTGATATGCCCTCCCCCGGCCTACGCTCCCTCGCCAATCGCATTCGGCAGCTGAGTGAGGACACAACAACCTTCCAAGCTGATAGCCAGGATCCGACAGGCGGGCATGGCCTTCGCATTGGTATCGATCCTGCGCTTGCCCAACCGTTCCGCTGGTACTTCCGCGATTTCCCGCACGTTGTCGTGCAAGCAGGGCTGACACCAACAACACGTCCAGACCTGGATGTGCTGATCAGCACGGAGAATCTTCCACCGTCATCAACCTTCGTGGTTCGCAGCTTCCCGTTTTCCTTGGAACTTGCACCAGCCTATGCAACACCGAATTGGAAAACGCTTCTTACTTCTGCCATCAGCCCACGCGGTCTTAAGCATTACTTTGGGTTTCTCATTGAACGACGCGTCGCGACGCCTGCAGCACCAACAACCTTCGCTCTTGGACTGAAACCAGATCTTGCACAGCGGCTGTATGGCACAACGACGAGCACAACCCCGACGCAATAGGGGCATTCGCGACACAATGTACGCACGAAGTCAAGGAGGAATCGGGTCGTCATGGCACGCATTCTCGTCGTTGAGGACGACCAACGGATTGCCGATCTGCTCAGAGTCTTCCTCCGGCGCGAGGGTCACGAGATTATCACAGTTGCAAGTGGCGAAGAAGCGCTTCGCCAGTTTGGCGACATCCAACCAGACCTCGTCATTCTTGACTTGATGCTCCCTGGTATTCACGGACGTGAGGTGTGTCGTGCCATTCGCATGCGCCACGATACCCCAATCATTATGCTGACTGCCCTCGATGACGAGCGCGATGTTGTCGAGGGGCTTGATCTCGGCGCCGACGATTATGTCACCAAGCCGTTTAAGCCTCGGGAACTTTTGGCGCGTGTTCGGGCTGCCCTACGACGGGCAAGTGGGAAAGCGGCATTGGTGAAAGAACTGATCGTTGGCGATCTCCAGATCAATACGGCTGATCGCACGGTGACAGCGAATGGCCGCCCGATCGCGTTGCGCCCTCGCGAATTCGATCTCCTCGTCACCCTCGCCCAGCGCCCCGGCTCCCTCTTCACGCGGGAACAATTGCTTCGCCTTGTCTGGGACTGGGAGATTGATGAAGAGACGCGCACCGTCGATGTGCATGTCAACCGACTTCGCCAGCGGCTTGCTGGCACGAAGGTAACGATTGAAGGCGTACGCGGCCTGGGATATCGACTTGTGGTGCACGACACCCTATCGGCTGACACGGTGTAATCGGTCGTGGCAGCCATCCCCTTGCACGATTGATACGGTTACGCTCCGGTTACAGAGGCACAGTAGGGTAACAATAGCACTGGGGAAACCTGGTGCGACATAAGGAGTTGCAGCAGTGCTGCGAAGCGTCCGAGCCCGCATTTTTGTTGGATGTATTGGGGTGGTGCTTGTTATGGTGCTGACAACAGCGATGGCGGCGAGTGTACCGATTCGCCACTTCCAGCGCCAGCTCGCTGTTGAGCGGCTCCAAACACTGGCGGTTCCGCTCGCGACGGGCGTCACCTCGTTAGGCGAACGCCCTGGTGCGACAGCCGCAACCATTCAGACATACCTCACGCAACAAGCTGAACGGCTTCAAGCCCGACTGCTGATCTTCGATAGCCAAGGCACCTTGTTGATGGATTCAGCACCCAATACCCCTCTCCCTCCAAGTATGGTCAGCGCGTTGCAGCAGCGTATGCGCGACAATGCTGACACGCTCCTTGCCATTACGCGGCCTCCGAACCGGCCGATGGCAATTAATGGCGGGGTCATCGATCAACAGCAAGTTATCTTCGCTCCGATTCCACGGAGCGGCGGAGCAGTTCTGGTGCTGCTGACCTCACTCAGTCCAGCACCAATCGCCCGGAGCCTTTTGTTCCCGTTGAGCCTCTCCCTCTTGCTGGGACTCATCGCAGCAGGTGGGGCAACGTGGTTTATCAGCCGTGCGATTGCTGGCCCCATCGAACGACTTACGCGTGCAGCGGACGTCGTAGCAGCTGGCCAACTCAACGTGGTGCTGCACGAAGAAGGACCGGATGAGGTTGGGCGCCTGGTGCGGAGCTTCAACGCAATGGTGCGGAGTCTTCGGGCTACGTTCGAGAGCCAACGGCAGCTTCTTGCCAACATCGCACATGAATTGCGTACCCCACTTACGGTTATCCAGGGCTATGCACTGGCACTCCGTGAGCAGACATTCGACGATCCGCAGGAAGAACTCCAAGCGCTTGAGATCATCAACGATGAGAGCGAGCGAATGAGCCGACTGCTAACGCAGTTGCTGCAACTCTCGCGGCTCGAGACAGGGCAGCGGCAGCCTGCTCTTGTTCCAGTCGCACTTGCTGACCTTGTTCAACGAGCGTTCCAACGGCATCGCCTTGCTGCGGAGCAAAACGGGATCCATCTCGAGAACGCTGTCGATGCGAATTTTGAGCTTGCCGTCGACCCCGATCTCTTTACCCAACTTTTCGATAACTTACTTACCAATGCACTCCGGCACTGCCAGACTGGTGCTGTTATTCGCATTGCCGCTGAGCGTAGTATCGATCCTGTAACGCACCAACCAATTGCACGTATCACCGTGAGCGATACCGGATCCGGTATTCCGCCAGAGGCACTGCCTCACCTCTTTGACCGTTTCTACCGTGTTCCTGCAGAGCGTGCGGCTGCAGAGACGGAGAGCGGGTTTGGCCTCGGGTTGGCGATCGTACGAGAGATCGTGACTGCGCACGGAGGCACGATCACAGTCGAGAGCCAACTCGGCAAGGGCACAACGTTCACGATTACGTTGCCGGTTCAGTCGAACCTACGGTCTGTATCGGCTGAACTTGCACGGAAGGAGGGTATCTGAGATGAATCGGCTGCTTTCGAGGAAGTTACTTGTCCTCATTGCAGTCATCAGTGCATTTGCAGCGTTGATCGTGGGTGGCAGTGCTTTGCTCGTCGCTGCCCAGGGTGAGACAACCCCGACGGCGACACCAAGCACGACCCCAACGACAACAACCAAAGCCCGGTGCGTCATGCCGAACACGCAGGGGAAAGGTCCGCTCAGCAACCTGCTGAACGAGTTGGTGCAGAACAACATCATTAGCCAGCAACAGGCCACGCAGATTCAGCAGTTTATCGCCAACCGAGCACAACAGCAGTGCGCGCAGCGGCTCATTCTGCCGGAAGCTGAGATCCTGAGCACTGTCGCGCAGAAGACCGGCCTGACGGTCGATCAGCTCCTGCTTGAGCTGCGGAACGGCCAGACGCTTGCTGCTGTTGCCCAAGCGCACGGCGTTAGTCAGGACCAGCTGAAGAGCGCGCTCCTTGATGTGGCGAAGACGAACGCCAACACGCTCGTGCAGCAAGGTGTTCTCACGCAGGATGTTGCCAACAGCGCACTCAACGCGCTGTCGCAGCGGCTCGATACCTTGCTGACACAGCAGTGGCATGGCCGATACGGCGCTGGCTTCCCGAACTTCGGACGTGGCCATGGCTGGGGCCATCACAAGGGCGCTCAGCCATCAACGAACGCAACGCCAACACCCTCCTCAGGGAGCAGTGTCTAGCGACGCTTTCGCCGTATCCCTTTCTCTTGCACACTACCTGCAGCCGCCGCAGTCGCCGTGGGGGTGGTCGGAACTGACCACCCCCGCTCTCCGTTTCTGTAGAGAGGCATAGCCTGGCCTTTGCTCTTGGTTCCAGAACCTGCTAGGATCAGCCGCAGCCATGACATCGCGCCGCATGCCGGCGAGGAGGAACAGGGATGTATCTTGAACAGATCAATAGCCCACAAGATCTCAAGAGGCTCACGATTCCGCAACTCGAAGTGTTAGCGCAAGAAATTCGCCAGACAATTATTGAGACCGTGATTGGCAAAACCGGTGGGCACTTTGCTCCCAACCTCGGCACGGTTGAACTCACCTTAGCGTTGCACTACGTCTTCGACTCGCCACGGGACAAGATCGTTTGGGATGTTGGGCATCAAGCATATCCACACAAACTCGTAACCGGCCGCCGCGATCGCTTCCATACAATCCGGCAAGAAGGCGGACTTAGCGGTTTTCTCCAGCGCGAAGAAAGCGAGCATGACATCTTTGGTGCCGGACACGCGAGCACATCCATCTCCGCAGCCCTAGGCATCGCCGTTGCAGGGCAACTTAAAGGTGAGCGTTTCCACACCGTCGCCGTTATTGGCGACGGCGCGTTAACGGGAGGTATGGCCTATGAAGCGTTGAACAACGCTGGGAGTCTTCAAGTACCTCTCATCGTTGTTCTCAATGACAATGAGATGTCCATTGCCCCGAATGTCGGCGGACTCGCGAAATATCTGAGCCGCATCCGCGCCAATACACGCTATCGCCAAGCCAAAGCAGAAATTGAGCGGCTTCTCCGCCGATTGCCACAAGGTGATCTCTTGCTTAACCTGAGTTATCGCTTTCTCGACGGCCTCAAAGAGGCGGTCTACCATACCATGATTTGGGAAGAGCTCGGCTTTACCTACATCGGCCCGATTGACGGGCACAATCTCCGAGAGCTCATCGAGACGTTCCAGCTCGTTAAGCAGATTGATGGGCCGGTTTTTGTCCATACGCTCACGGTCAAAGGCAAGGGATATCAGCCAGCAGAGGATGACCCATTCAAACATCACAGTGCGGCCGTGAAGGTGCCAGGCGCTCCGCCGACGCCACCGCGGTATCAAGACGTGTTTGGCGAAACCCTTACCCAGCTTGCTTATCACGATCCGCGCATAGTCGCTATTACAGCAGCGATGCCTGATGGCACTGGTCTTTTGCCGTTTGCTAAAGCGCACCCTGAGCGCTTCTTCGATGTCGGCATCGCTGAGCAACATGCTGTTACCTTCGCCGCGGGCCTCGCAACGCAAGGGATGCGTCCCGTTGCAGCGATTTACTCAACATTTCTGCAGCGTGCCTACGACCAAGTCATTCATGACGTGTGTATTCAGCGACTGCCGGTTGTGTTCGCGCTCGATCGCGCTGGCCTCGTTGGAGAAGATGGCCGAACGCATCATGGCGTCTTCGACTTTGCCTACCTCCGTTGCTTACCGAATATGGTGGTGATGGCACCAAAAGACGAAGACGAGTTACGGCATATGCTGAAAACCGCCATTGACTATGAAGCAGGGCCAATCGCGCTCCGCTATCCGCGAGGCTCAGGCGTTGGTGTTCCGCTTCTGGGCGATCCTCATTCGCTACCAATCGGTCGCGGTGAACTCCTGCGAGAAGGACGCGACGTTACCCTCCTCGCGATTGGCTCGACTGTTCTGCCAGCTGAGCGAGCGGCGGACATCCTCGCGGAAGAAGGCATTGAAGCAACGGTCATTAATGCACGCTTTGTCAAGCCGCTTGACCGTACGCTCATTCTCGATGCCATCCGTGAAACTGGCTTGCTCGTGACGATTGAGGAAGCACAAGCCGCTGGTGGCTTCGGCAGCGCCGTTCTCGAGCTGCTCGCAAACGAAGGCACCCAGATACCCGTGCGCGTGCTTGGCTTAGCAGACCGCTTCTACGATCATGCTTCGCAATCGTCGCTCCGGAAGCAGGCGGGGATCGATGCAGAGAGCATCGCCAGACAGGCACGCGCACTCGTTCGGCAGGCTCGACACACGCCGGTGTCGTAGCACCTACCTCCTGTGCCATGACACGCGCCGCTCATCCCGCTGACCTGTCGGTGCTCCGCGAAATTGCCGAAGCCTGCGATCTTCGGCTTTCGGCTGCCCAATTGGAGCAGTTTGCCCAGTATGGAACACTGCTGCTGTCGTGGCGGGAGCGGATCAACCTTACTGGTATCACGGACTGGCAAGGGCTCCAGCGTACGCTCTTCGGGGACGCGCTTGCGCTTGTGCCACTCATCCTTCACTACTGCCAAATACAGCGCTCAGGAGGTTGTTCTTCGCTCCAAGATGCCGCACATGCAACAGGCGGATCCTCCACTGCGTCCATACCTGGCTGTCAGCTCCTGGACGTTGGAACAGGCGCTGGCATTCCTGGGATTCCCCTGAAGCTTGCGCTACCCGATCTGAACCTTACCCTGCTTGAAGCAACCGGCAAGAAAGTTGCATTTCTGGAGCATGTTCTGCAGGCCCTCGGCCTTACTCACGTGCTCGTCATCCAGGGACGCGCCGAGGAGATTGCACACAATCCAGGTTATCGCGGGCACTTTGACCTTGTTACCGCCCGCGGCCTCGCGCCGTTACCAACGCTTTTGGAACTCTGCCTCCCGTTTCTTCATGTTGGCGGGTATGGCATCTTCCCCAAAGGGCCACGAGTCGATGTCGAAATCCATGCAGCGCACTATGCTCTCCACATCTTGGGCGGCACGATCGTTGACGTTCGCACCCCGCCTCATCCAGCCCTCGCGACAACTCGCATCGTTGTTGTGCGACTTGATCGTCCAGTTCCATCGAACTATCCACGCCGTGCTGGTATTCCGCAAAAACGGCCTATTCTTTCCCGCGGTACGGCTGCCAGGGAAGACGAAAAGGAAGGTATATCATGAGCAGTCAGCACGTTGTCATTATTGGTGGAGACGCAGCGGGCATGAGCGCTGCCTGGCAAATCCGCCGGCTACGACCAGATTGGACAATTACCGTCTTTGAACGAGGGCAGTACACATCCTATTCGGCGTGAGGGCTGCCATACTTCATCGCCGGTCTGGTCGACGACATAGGCACGCTTATTGCACGCTCGCCCGAAGCCCATCGGCGTGGAGGGATTGATCTCCGTCTCGGCGAAGTAGTTTGTGAGATTGATGCGACAGCTCAACGGGTCGTGGTTGAGCGTTCTCAGGGCCAGGTTTACACAGAGCCATACGACCAACTCGTGATCGCCACCGGCGCACGCCCGCGAACGCTCGCGCTACCCGGTCAAGATGCTGCTGGCGTCTTCACCCTCACCACTATCCCTGATGCACTGGCAATCCGCACTTGGATTGAGCATGAGCGCCCACGACACGCTGTTGTCGTTGGCGGCGGCTACATTGGCCTTGAGGCCACTGAAAGCCTTGTCGTGCGCGGCATCTCCACGACGTTGATCGAACAAGCACCGCAGATCATGAACACGCTTGACCCGGAGATGGCACACCTCGTTGCTGAAGCCATCGAAAAATCTGGCGTTGAACTCCGCCTCCAAGACCGTATCACCCAGCTGCACATACAGCAGGGACGCATTCAGAGCATCTCTGTGGGTGATGACGTCCTTCCTGCTGACCTGCTGATTTTTGCCCCTGGCATCGAGCCAAACAGTGACCTCGCCCGGGAAGCAGGTATTGCTCTCGGTGTCGCCAACGCGATTCACGTCGATGAAACCTTGCACACTAGCGCTCCGAACGTCTGGGCAGCCGGAGACTGTGCTGAGACGTTTCATCTTGTAACACGGCGTCCGGCATGGATTCCGCTCGGAACAACAGCCAACAAGCAAGGTCGAATCTGTGGACAAAACGTTGCCGGAAACGCTTACCGGTTTCCCGGCGTTGTCGGAACTGCTATCACCAAATTCCTCGATCTTGAAATTGCACGCACTGGCCTCAACGAACGTGAAGCACAGCAGGCTGGGATCACATACGCAACGGCGACGATCCGGAGCACAACCCGTTCGGGATATTATCCAGGAAGTGCCCCCATTACCGTGAAGTTGCTTGCTGAGCGCGGCAGTGGGCGGCTCCTTGGGGGACAGATTGTTGGCGGAGTAGGAGCAGGCAAGCGCATTGACACGCTTGCTGTTGCGTTACATGCTGACCTCGATGTTGAGGCATTCCAGTGGTTTGACCTTGCGTATGCTCCGCCCTTTTCTCCTGTTTGGGACCCTGTCCTGATCGCTGCCCGACAACTTGCGCGCACCATCTAGAAGCAAAGGGGGATGACAATGCCGAGGACACCGGCGCAAGAAACCATACTTGATCTTGTCCAGGGATACCGTACGAGTGCTGTGGTCATGCTCTTCGCAGAATTGGGCATTATTGATGCCCTTGCTCCTCAGCCACTGCCAACGACCGAACTTGCTCACCGCCTTCATGTTGATACGCAAGCACTGGGACGCCTGCTGCGTGCTGGGAAGGCCCTTGGTCTCGTCACAGAGCGCAATGGCACGTGGGAGGCAACGCCGCTCAGCCTTGCAACGCTCAATACCGCCTCGCCTTACTCACTCAGTCATGCGATTCGTCTCCAGAGCGTCTTTGCGCGTCGCTGGTCACGGCTTCACGAAGCCGTGCAGACCGGCCATAAACCTGCGGCAAATCAACAGAACGAAGACCGTGTCGATTGGGTACGCCTCTTCACCCTAGGGCTCTACGAGCTTGCAAGAATGGTCGCCGACGATGTCGCAGCAGCGCTACTTCCCCTGCTCGACAAAAGCGCGGCCCCCAGGATTATCGATCTTGGTGGCGGCCACGGCGCCTACAGCGTCGCCCTTGTTCGCCAGTTGCCCACAGCACAGGCTGTTATCGTTGACCTTCCCCCAGTCATTGCTGTGACCCGTCAACTGGTACAGCAGTACGCTTTTGCTGATCGCCTTCTCCTGCAAGAAGGCGACTTCTTTGTTGATGCGCTCGGCCACGACTACGATTTGGCCCTTCTCTTCGGCATTCTCAACAGTGAGCCCGAGGAGCGTGCCCTCCGTCTACTCCAGCGCACGTGGGCAGCACTTCGGCCAGGCGGATGGCTGGCCATCCGTCACTGGGATGAGACAAGTCTCGACTACGCACTCATGGATCTTCACATGCTGCTTTCAACGGACAACGGGCATGTCCCCAGTGAGGAAGAAATGCGCGCATGGCTGACATCAGCTGGGTTTACAGGATTCAGGCTGATGCCAATCCCAACACTTCCGCATGAAATGCTGATCCTAGCTCAACGACCACCTGCCTAGACGTCTGCGCGTAAGATTCAGGGGTGCGTAGGATGGAGAGGCCGATGAGCAAAACGCGTCAAGCGCTTCGGATCCAAGCCATTGAACGTGACATTACACCACTGCCGCTCCTCACTCCTGAACTCTCGATCGTCGTTCCGGTCTATGACGAGGCCGAAAGCTTACCTGTGCTGTATGAGGAACTCTGCAGGGTGCTTCAGCAGCTACCACTCTCGGCAGAAATGATCTTTGTCGACGACGGAAGCCGTGACGGCTCCGTCGACATCCTGCGTGCGTTGCACGCGCAAGATGAACGGGTACAAGTAATCGAATTCCGGCGAAATTTTGGCAAAAGTGCAGCACTCCATGCTGGCTTCCAGGCAGCCCGCGGACGAGTCGTTGTCACCCTCGATGCTGACTTGCAAGACGTACCAGCTGAGATTCCGCGACTCCTTGAGGCATTAGCTGATGCAGACCTCGTCAGCGGCTGGAAATACCAGCGACAAGATCCTGCCTCGAAGCGCTGGCCATCCCGCTGGTTTAACTTTGTCGTTCGCCACCTCACAGGGGTACCACTGCACGATTTTAACTGTGGGCTGAAGGCGTACCGACGTGAAGTCATCGAAGAGCTTTCACTCTACGGCGAACTCCACCGGTACATTCCAGTCCTTGCTCATCATCGAGGGTTTCGCGTAACTGAAGTTCCGGTTGCGCATCGGCCACGTCGGTTTGGCCATTCCAAATTTGGCTCTGCGCGATTCTTCCGTGGATTTTTTGACCTGTTGACTGTGCTCTTCCTCACGCAATATACGCGACGGCCACTCCATCTCTTCGGCTGGTTTGGGATGATCAGCCTCGGGCTTGGCTTTATGATCAACGCATACCTCAGCCTCCAGTGGTTCATGGGACATCCGATTGGGCACCGCCCCCTGCTACTCCTTGGAGTCCTCCTAATGATTTTCGGTGCCCAGTTCTTCCTCACCGGGCTCCTCGGCGAATTGATCACCAATGCGAGCGCTCGCCCAGAATATAGCATTCGCCAGCATCTGGCTCATCGGGCAAGGGTCGCACAGCGTGATGGCGAATAGTAGATCCTCCGACACCTTCCAATCCACGACGCTTGAATGGCCTTGCTGCCCCGGTTGTCAGGCCAATGACCCTCGTCCACTGCACACGGTATGGGACTTCACAACCGATACGCGAGCGAGCTTTGTCCTTGTGCAGTGCGGTCAGTGCGGGCTGTGGTATCTTCGTCCACGACCAACCCCTGCGATCCTTGCTCGATACTATTCTGCAGCCTATCGCCCATTTCGGCGATCAGGGATCATGAGACAAGCGTATCGGGCAGCGCTGTTGCGAGAAGCACATGCGCTCTGGCCGTATCTCGCCCCACCACGCCGTGTTCTTGACGTTGGGTGCGGAGACGGCACGCTCCTGCAGATCATTCGTGAAGCGGGCAATCCACAGGTTGCTGGTTTAGAGCCGAGTGAGCACGCTGCAACGCACGCTCGAGAGCATCTCCAGCTTGATATCACGGTCGGGACGCTCGAGACGGCTCACTGGCCAGCAAACACATTCGATACCGTGCTCTTACGCCATGTACTGGAACATCTTCCTGAACCAGCCCACGCCCTCAAGCACATTGGACGGCTGCTTCGTCCAGGTGGACACCTGATTCTGTGGGTTCCAAATTGTGATTCCTGGGCGGCGCAATGGTTGAAGCGTTACTGGATCGGCTACGATCCGCCTCGCCATCTCGTGACATTTTCTACCCAGACGTTGCGACAGCTCCTGATTCAGCAGGGATTTCATCCTCGTACCATCGCCCATGAGTGGTACGGCATCGAATGGGCATGGGGGATCCGGCTCTGGCTGCACCAACGCTTACGAGCAGGCAGACAGCTGACGCAGATCCTTGGCTGGCTTCATCCAGGGATAACGCTTGCAAGTACGCCTCTCAGTGCGCTTGCAGCAGCGCGCGGCCGGTCCGGGCGAATTCGGGTCGTTGCGCAGTGGCTTGGCACTCGCTGACCGAGCCATCAATCTGCTACAATGTGGTGATGAGGCAAGCGCGCCCTCGTAGCTCAAGGGATAGAGCGCTTGGCTTCGAACCAAGAGGTTGGGGGTTCGAATCCCTCCGAGGGTACGAGAGCGAGGCATGTGCCTCGCTGTTTTTTCACTTGGTTTGTGCACGATTGGTATACTCGCCTGTTGGCGTACAGCAAGGACGGGAGGGACAGGGGAAGCGTGATCCACGGCGTCGAAATTAAGCGACTCGTGACCCACGCCGATGAGCGCGGCTCCCTCACTGAACTGATTCGCCGAGACGACGCATTTTTTGAAGGATTCGGCCAGTGCTATGTCTCAATATCCTATCCTGGGGTGATCCGTGCTTGGCATTGGCATAAGAAGCAAACAGACTATTTCGTCTGCATCCGTGGCATGATCAAAGTGCCCCTTTTTGACCTTCGCCCAGACTCACCGACATACCGCGAACTCAACGAGTTCTTCCTTGGCGATGACAATCGCATTGTCCTCAAGATTCCACCGGGTGTAGCCCATGGATTCAAAAATATCGGCACAGAACCTTGTTACTTGCTCAATTTCCCAACTGAGCCCTATAACCCGGATGATCCTGACGAATATCGATTGCCCTACAACACGCCAGAAATTCCGTATTCATGGGAAATCCGCTATCACTAATGGCGAAGGATAGACAATGATAACGCCCTATCCGTCTGCATTGACAATCCAGCCTGTTACCCGTCCAGTCAATGCAGAAGTCGTACTCCCCGGGTCCAAAAGTGTCACGAATCGCGCTTTACTGCTGGCAGCGCTTGCCCGCGGACAATCGGTACTGACTAGCGCGCTTTTTAGCGATGATACTGCCGTCATGAGCGACTCACTACGGCGGCTCGGGATAGCAGTCGAAGAGCACCCGACGACGTCAACGTTTCGCGTCATCGGCTGTGGTGGACGCATTCCTGCTGGACATGCGACGCTCTTTGTTGGCAATTCCGGGACAACTGCCCGCTTCCTCACTGCCGCACTCGCTCTTGGTCATGGAGAGTACATCCTCGATGGTCTTCCGCGCATGCGAGAACGGCCGATGCAGCCGCTGCTCGATGCCCTGCAACAGCTTGGCGTCGACGCGACATCCCTCGCTGGTACTGGTTGTCCGCCAATTCGGGTTCGCGCCAACGGACTACGTGGTGGTCAGGTGACATTACCTGGCACGTTGAGTAGTCAATACCTCAGTGCTTTGCTGATGATTGGGCCGTGTACGCACGATGGTCTTGACATTACTGTTGTCGGTGAACTCGTCTCTCGGCCCTACATCGACATGACCATTGCGACCATGCGTGCTTTTGGGGCTGAGGTTCACGTGAGTCAAGATGGCCGCCATTTCCAGATTGCCGGCCAGCAGGGTTACACTGGGCGCTCCTACGTGGTTGAACCAGACGCCTCAGCTGCTTCGTATTTCTTTGCGCTGGCCGCGGTTACCGGAGGCCGGATCACGGTTCAGCATCTTGGTCGCCGGTCATCGCAAGGAGATCTCCACTTCGTCGATCTCCTGGCAGCGATGGGTTGTCGCGTCACGATGAATGAAGACGCCACGACGGTGGAAGGGCCAGCACGGCTGCGCGGTATTTCAGCCGATATGAACGCGATCTCCGACACGGTGCCAACACTCGCGGCAATTGCGCCGCTTGCCGAAGAGCCTGTCAGGATTTCGAATGTTGCGCATATCCGTCACAAGGAGACCGACCGTATTCACGCGCTGGTCACGGAACTTCGTCGCTTAGGCGTTACGGTTGAAGAATATCCGGACGGCTTGACGATCTACCCGGCCACGACTCTCCGCCCTGCAGCAATTGAGACCTATGACGACCATCGGATCGCGATGAGTTTCGCAATCCTTGGAGCGGTACGACCGGGGATCACGATCCTGAATCCTGCCTGTGTCGCCAAGACGTTTCCAGATTTCTTCACCCGGCTGGAGTCCGTCCTTGCACCAGCCCGTGTCTAGAGCCGTGCAGCCCGATTGAGTAGATAGAAATCAGCCAAAACGAGTAAGAGCATCGCCTCAGCAACGGGGACAACACGTGGACAGATGGATGGATCATGGCGGCCTTCAACCGTGATCGTGCGAGGGTTGCCAGCGATATCAACCGTCTGCTGCGGGCGGGCAATTGATGATGTGGGCTTCACGGCCAGACGAACAACAATCGGCTCGCCAGTTGAGATGCCACCAAGCATCCCCCCAGCATTATTCGTTACCGTGCGCACACGTCCTTCAGCATCAACGGTAAACGGGTCGTTGTGTTGGCTGCCACGCATGCGCGCCGCGCCGAACCCCTCCCCAATCTCAACACCTTTCACTGCCGGGATGCTGAGCATTGCTTGGCCAATAACAGCGTCAAGCTTGTCCATCGTTGGCTCGCCGAGTCCAGGGGGAACGTTTACTGCATGCACTTCAACGATGCCGCCCACGCTGTCATGCTCTTCTTTGGCTGCCAAAATCGCTGCAACCATTTTCTCAGCCGCCACTGGATCAGGACAGCGAACGGGATTACGATCAATCTCTTCCCGGTCAAACGTCTCGATTTCAATACCGGCTAACTCACGGACAAACGCGTAGACTTCAATCCCCGCAGCAATACGCAGGAGTTGACGGGCAATAGCACCAGCTGCGACACGTCCCCAGGTCTCACGCGCACTTGAGCGCCCACCTCCGCGATGATCGCGATGCCCATATTTGATCCAGTAGGTATAGTCAGCATGGCCAGGCCGGAAGACATCGCGCAGCGGTTCATATTTTGAGGAATCGACATCCGCGTTATAGGTAATGAGCGAAATCGGTGCTCCAGTCGTTTTGCCGTCAAACACGCCCGAGAGAATTTGTACGCGGTCGCGTTCGCTCCGCGGAGACGTGACTGCGCTTTGGCCAGCACGACGCCGATCGAGATCACGCTGAATGATCTCTTCGGACAGTGGAAGGCCAGCAGGACAACCATCGACAACAACGCCCAGCGCTGGGCCGTGTGATTCTCCCCAGGTGGTGATCCGGAAAAGTCGCCCGAACGTGCTTCCCATTTGCGTTCGTTACCCTTTCAATCGATGGTCATGGATCTCGACCTCGTCGTCAAGTGGTACCGGCTCACCAAGCCAACGGCCGTAGATATCGTAATCGAAGCTTGGAGTGTGATGAAATCCGAAGCGCTCATAGAGCGCTCGGCTACGGCGATTGCGAGCCTGAGTGCTCAGCGCTACTCGATGCGCGCCGCGCTGGGCAAGGAGCCAAACGGCCCACGTGAGAGACGCGAGGCCATAGCCCTGGCCTTGATAGTCGCGCCCAACAGCCAGGCGGTCAAGATGCCCCCAGCCACGCATCCTCGTGACCCCAACGTAACTGACCGCTTCCCCTTGTGCATTGCGCCCAAGATAAACATCGACCTGGGGATCCGCGAGATAATCAGTGAATTCCGCCTCACTGTTACGCCAAAGCCAAGAAAACGCCGTGTGGTCAACCGAGAGTAATTCACCAAACACAAACGGATCGTCAGGCGAGACGCGCTCAAAACGCAGGCGCCCATCAGGCATTGGAGGATGAAAGACTGTCAGTTCATAGACAAGGATCTGCTCGATCAGCGTAAAACCAACGTTGGCGTAGAAGATGGGACTGCGCCGTTCATGCTGCTCTTGCATGACCAGCAACCGTGCGCCGTGCTCATGGGCAGCTTCACTGACGTAATCGAGCAGCACTGGAGCATGCTGGTTTGCAGATAACTCGAGAATGCCGATGATCTCGCTCCGATGACGCCACGGACCAGCAATAACGTATTCTCCACTCTCCGGAATCCAGCATGAAAGCCCAGGATATGCCGAGAGATGTTGTGCCAACGTTTGAGGCGTATACCGACTTGACCACGACAAGCGAACCCGATGGGCATCACTTGGTAGTAGCGGTGTGATGGTGTATCGACGTGCCACAGTTCACCACGATTCTCTGTCTACGAGCCGGCAATCCATACACGCTCAAGCCCAAGTATTCCCAATGGCGTCAAGGGTAAGCCATGAACACGCGGCTGCACGAGGATATAGGCAACGTCTTGATAGAGTGGCACAACAATTGCCGCATCGAGCAGTTGCTGCTGCACAGCACGATAGATGGCCACTCGGACAAGAGGATCAGTCGAGTGAGACGCACGGTCAAGCAACGCATCGATCTGCGGATCGTTGTACCCAAGCATGTTGTCTGGACTATCAGAGCGGAAGAGTGTGCTGAGAAATGCTTCAGGGTCGGGATAATCGGCCAGCCAGCTGACGAGAAAGCACGCAAAGCGATGGTGGGAGAGGTCAGCCAGATAATCTGGCCAGTCGTAGTTCAGCACGTGCACGGGGACATGGATGTCGCGCTCCAGAGCCTTGGCAAGAACAACCAGTACGTCACTCCCTCCAGAACTGAGTTCGAGCGGAGCCGACGCTGTTACAGCATGGAGGATTGAGCTTGCCGCGGCAGGATCAAAAGGCACGAGCGACGCAGTCCAGTCTTGTCCGAGCACCCCGGCGGGCACAATGCCCTTCGCCTCTACGACACGATCTTGCAGTGTGACATGGACAAGTTTGGTGACATCGATCGCTTGCACCAGCGCTCGCCGAACCGCGGGATCGGTAAAAGGCGGTAGATCGGGATTGATGAAGAGGAAATTTCCTTCAAACAATGGCTGCATCTGCAGTTGGTTGCGATAAGGCGAGCGAGGGGCAAGAATACGGTCAAGTTCGTTTAATGGGACATCAGCAAGATCAATTTGCCCTTGCTCATATTGCGTCACTGGATCAAGCGCATCGAGGCCGAGCTTTATGCGCACCTCGTGCAGGATCGGCGGCGATGGTCGATAAGAAGGCACCCCCTCAAGGACGAGCAGTCGATCACTCCACTGGGCTACCCGGAACGGACCGCTCCCATTTGGATGTTTCCACCAATTTGGCCCTGTCTCTACATTCGCTTGGCTCACAATGAACGCAGGCGGAGTGGCGAGCCGAAGTAACAGTGTTGGAGAAGGGCGAGTGAGTTGAATTTCAAGCGTTTGATCATCGATGATGCGAATGCCAGGTATATCGTTGCGTCGACCAAGCATCCGATCTTCCGCGCCAACAAGATCGCGGAAAACATTCCAGGCAGGAAGCTTACGACCATCGCCGCCGACAAGGGCCGGGTCTGTTGCCCGCTCGAAGCTGTATTTCACGTCCCACGCGGTCAGCGGCGTTCCATCCTGAAATGTGAGTTTGTCGCGAAGCGTGATCGTGTAGGTCAACTGATCAGCTGAGACACGCACCTGCTGGGCAAGTGCGGGGATTGGCATAAGGTGATCATCGAAGTCAATCAGGCCACGAAAGATTTGACGGATAACAAAGGCAGAATCTGCATCCTGGACAAGAGCAGGATCAAGCGTTAAGACACCCTGTGGCGATCCAAGCAATGTCAGCACTTGCGGGCCATGAGCCGGCGGTGACGGGCTCGGCGCAGGTGCAACCAGCACCGTTTCCTGCTCAGGACTCGGCGGTATCGTCGCAGGAGCAGAGCGTGCTGGCTCGCGGCGTTCGGGTGTCTGGGTAGGCAATGGGGTAGAGAAAGGCAACGACGCCATCGTTGGCGTTGGGAAAAGACCAGTGTTATAGCGTGCAGCAAAAAGCAACGCGGGGCCAGCAACAAGCACGACGCAGAGAATGCAGAGTGCAATCCACCATCGCGTTAAGGGCGTCCGCATAGCCTGTTCCCATCCCTCCTCATCCGTGATTGTACGCTGGTCAACGCCGAAGCTCAGTTGCCTCCGCAATCTGGTAGGCTTGACAGTGGGGGACAGCGACAAGTGAGGTGCAGGGCGTAACTGACGGCCATCCTTGAACGATGCTGCGATCAGCCATGAAGCAGCGTGGTCGCTGGCATATGAGGGATGGTACACGATCAGAAGGGCGCAAGGACAAAGTGCGCGCGAACTGGTTAACTGCACTTGCAACAGTGGGCAGCCTTCTCGTCCTCCTCGTCTTTGCGCGCTCGAGCCTGGGATTGCTCACGCAGCCGAATATTACTGTTATGACCCCACGCCCTGGAGAAACAATTACGAGGAGCACGACAACGATCCGCGTCCAAGTGGTTGGCTCACGCCCACTCCAGCACGTGCAACTGCTGCTGAATGGACAAGAAGTGCAGCCGGCTGTCTATACGGTGAGCGCGCAGACGTGGAGGCTCGAATACGAAACAGCACTTTCAGCCGGACAATACACTGTCACGGTTATAGCCCGCGATGACCAAGGCCATACAAGCCAGCGGGCATGGTCGTTCTCAGTAGCCAATAGCGCAAGTCAACTCTTACTTCAGCTTCGCGAACCGCTGCCCACTGACCGATATGCAGCTGGCATTGTGCCGATCTTGCTCACGATCCCTGGTGATCTCACCCCGGCAATCATTGACCTCCGGATTGACGGAGAACCAATTCTTTCGCCGACATGGCAGCAGGACACCACAAGCCACGTAACAGTGATTCGCGCGGTTGCAAGCCTCACCCCAGGCACGCATGAACTTGCTGCGGCAATCACCACCCAAACCCGGGAAGGAGCAACAGGGCGCTGGAACATTACCGTTGTTGCCGATCCTGCAAGTGCTACAGCTCGCTACTTTGCAGAGACGGGACAGGTTTTGCGTGGAGCCTTTAAACGCTTCTGGGAAAGCCATAATGGAGCAGCCCTCTTTGGCCCGCCGATTAGTCCGGAGCTTGCAACGTCCGACGGGCGCTTGATCCAATACTGTGTCAACGCCCGACTTGAGTTGCACCACGACGGGACAGTCACCCTCGGTCTGCTGGGAATAGAACTCCGAGGACATCCAGATCCAGCCGTGACTGATCCGCACCAGCCTGGCGTGCTCTATTTCCCAGAAACTGGCCATACACTTTCCGGTATTTTCCGTACCTTCTGGGAGCAAAATGGCGGGCTCGCAATCTTTGGTTTCCCGATTTCTGAGCAGATTCGCGAGGGTGATCACTGGGTACAGTATTTCGAGCGGGCACGGTTTGAGCGACCGGTTGGGCCGGAATCGACCGCAACCGTTACCTTAGCGCCATTGGGCGCCGAGCGCTGGCAGCGTGAGGCAAATCCCGGCTCACCGCTGTTCAGCGTACCCGCGGCCGCAGCACGCGTTACCCTGAGGATTGCTGCTGGATAGCAGTGAGAATAGCGCGGACAACATCATCAACAGTGAGCACACCAGTATCAAGTATCAGATCGGCATGAGCACGTGCATCAGCAAGTCGCTCCTGTTCGATCTGATAGAGCCACGCGGGCCAATCCGGACCGCGGCGTTGGCGAATCACCGCGAGACTCGCATCAAGGAACACAAGCAACGCCGGACCAACACGACGCCAAAGGTCATGAATTGCTGAATGCTCTTGGCCAACGACGACGACTTCAACGCCGCGATCTTGCAAAGCCTTGGCGATTGTGGATTTACCGGCCCCGCAGGGACCGACCAGCACAACACGATGCGGAAACGGCTGAGAGCTCAGTTGCGCAGACATCATCGCGTCAACGGTACGGTGAGACGGAGCTTGCGAATAGGCTGCTCTGCACCGCCAGCAGCTAACGATAAGACGACGACGGTCATATCATCATTCGGGCGGCCACGATCGGCTGCAATCGCTTGCTGGAGCAACTCGTCAGCAGCACACTCCGCCGTAACAGCCACTGCAAAGATCGCCTCGACAGCGGCTGGCAACGTGAAGGGACAGGACCACCGCTCCCCCGCATGTATGACCCCATCACTGACAATGACGACACGCGTCTCGGCTTCCATCGGCAATTCAAAAACGTGTGGACGCGTATGACGGTAGATACCAATGCGCTCGCTCTGATCATCGACAAGCGAGATCACCCCATCACGCCAAAGGACAACTGGGACAGTACTATTGCGAGTGATAACAAGAGAGCGCGATGCAAGATCGACCGAAAGAATGCACAACTCTGCCGAAACTTTGCCTCCGCGTGTCGCAAACAGGTAATCGTGGGCAGCACGTGCTGCCGCTCCATCACGCACCCCAGCATTGAGCAAGGAAACGACTTGTCCCGCAACCTGCAAACTGAGCAGCTTCGCAGCTGCCCCTGTTCCTTGACCATCAACCAATACAACCGAGAACCCACCAGCAGGGCGCTCAATGACCTCCGCCGTATCACCGCTCTCGCGGGTTCCGTAGCGATGTGTTTTTGCAATGGCGAAGTCGATAGTGAGCGGCATTGCCGTGCTCCGCAGGGCACTAGCCCATGCGTTGGCGGGAGCCGTAGTTTCGCGCAGCATACGCAGCGAATTCCCCTTGCTTCATCGGTTCCCACCAGTCGCGTCGCTGCTGGTACCAGGCAACCGTTTGGCGTAATCCTTCCTCAAACGAGACAGTTGGTCGCCAGCCAAGAGCCATCAGTGCTTGCGGATCGACAGCATAACGCCGGTCATGGCCAGGCCGATCAGTGACATAGGTGATCCACTCGTCCGAGCAGTGTAAGAGGCGCAAGATCGCACGGACAACCTCACGATTTGGGCGATGATTTCCAGCCCCGATGTTATAAATCTGGCCCGGCTGACCATCCGCCAGGGCAAAGGCGATTGCTCGACAATGATCAGTCACAAAGAGCCAATCGCGCTCTTGCAAGCCATCGCCATAGATTGGCACCGGTTTGCCTTCAAGAACATTGGTAATCGCCAGTGGAATGAGCTTCTCTGGGTGCTGATACGGGCCATAGGTATTTGCGCCTCGCGTTACGACGACAGGCAAGCCATAGGATGCATAGTAAGACAAGGCGAGGAGATCAGCTGCAGCTTTGCTTGCCGCATATGGATTGCGCGGGCGTAACGGCGCTGCCTCATTCACAGCGCCGACAAGGACCTCGCCGTAGACCTCATCCGTACTCACGTGCACAAAACGCCGAACGTGATAGGCGAGCGCAGCATTCAGCAAGACCTGTGTTCCCAGGACATTGGTCTGGATGAATGGTGCTGGCTCGAGGATCGCGCGATCGACATGCGTCTCAGCCGCGAAGTGCACAACGGCGTCACATCCAGCCATTGCTGCCGCAACAGCCTTAGGATCGGCAATATCGCCTTGGATGAACGTGACAGCGGGAGCACTGAGCTCATCCGCGAGATTCGCAAGGTTACCCGCGTAGGTCAGCTTGTCAAGTACCCGTATTTCGGAAATCCCGGCAGCGAGGAGAAGACGCACGAAGTGACTGCCAATAAAGCCAGCGCCTCCCGTCACTAACACACGGCGAAATGTTTGAAGTTTGTCCGTTACATCCTGCACCATGGACCTGCCCGCCTAGACAGCCAACCACCGTAGGAGAAGGCTACCAAAGCGCTGCCCACAGCGACGAGCGGGCACATGCGCAGCCGTCATGACTTTTCTCCTAGCCATTATGTCCAAGCTTCCTAGCCCTTTTGTCTTGTCTTGATAGGACTAAAGACTACACTACAAAGTGACACTAGTACTCAATCGACAGGCGAGAGTACTAGAAAAGAGAGAAGGCTCTGTATACTGGAGGGAAGGGGGATCACTTCCATGAAGTGGAAGAGCTGGAAGTGGGGCTAATTGTCGCGAACGAGGGCTAAGACCTGGTAGTGGGTATTATGCCAGGAGAGGGCGCCATCTCGATTTCTTTAAATCGAGTGGCGCTTTTCTTTTTGGGGACTTTCCTACCATAGCAAAACATGACGAAAATACCAGCAATTCATAGCTGAAGACCATAGACGCTGCTATCACAAAGCTCTACAATGAGACACTGAGTAAGGTAAGGATTGCCATTGCGTATTCAAGTATGCGACGCAAAACAAGCCTGATTATTGCCGTAACTATGCTCGTAGCTTTAACAGGGGGGCTGCTCGCAGGAGTAGGCCCCTACCTATGGCAGCCGATCTGGTCCCCCCTAATGGTTTTTGCCGCACTTGTCCTGTGTGCTGGCATTGTCATTGGCGATAGCCTTACGATCTTCTTTCCAGTGAAGCAATTTGACTTAGGCTTCAATGTGTCCTCAGCGCTAAACTTCGCCGCTGCGCTCTCCCTTGGTCCTTTGTGGGGGGCGATCATCGCAATAGCAGGGTCAACACTTAATGATCTGCTTGAGAAGCGAGCCCCTATTAAGATGATAGTTAATGCCTCGAATTATGGATTGCAGACCTTTATTGCAGGTTGGATATATTACTCCTTTGCCAACCCGCAACTCAGCCCGCTTGACGGCAAGCACAATTTCGTGATTATGCTCATCGCAGCTGCTGCTGCAAGCATCACACAATCTGTCGTCTTAATTACAGTAGTCTCTTTAGCTATCGGAGCAGATTTCTTTACCCTCTGGCGGAAAACTACGCTTAGTATGGTCGTTGAGTTTCTTGCTATGCCGACCCTTGGTGCACTTTATCCCGTGCTTGCACATCAAAATCCACTAGCGCTCGTGTTAATGATCATTCCCCTTGTCGGGCCATACTTAGCCTTCCGCAATTACTACAAGCTCCAACAAGAGACACGTGAGACGTTTGAATTACTCGCCGATCTCCTCGATAAGCGCGACGTCTATACCTCAGAACACTCGCAGCGAGTCACGAAACTTGTGGAAAAGATCCTTAATCAATTCCCGGATTTGCCAAGCGCACAACGCGAGACGATCATCGCTGCCGCGCGCATCCATGATCTTGGCAAGATTGCGATCAGTGATGCTGTCTTACTGAAGCCTGGTCGACTAACCGAAGAAGAATTTGAAGCCATCAAGCAACATCCGATTGAGAGTAGTGAGATCTTAGGGCGGCTGACCCCATACCGTGAAATCGCACTCATTGCCCGGCATCATCATGAACGATGGGATGGGACTGGCTATCCCGACGGGCTTGCTGGAGAACAGATCCCCTTTGGGGCACGCGTTATTGCGGTCGCCGATACCTATGACGCGATGACAAGTAACCGGAGCTACCGGCGTGCTCGCTCCCACGAAGAAGCGATTGCCGAGATTCGTCGTTGCGCAGGAACCCAATTTGACCCCGTTGTTGTTGAGGCATTTCTGCGAGCAGTAGGCGCAAATGAACCAGTCCCCGCGCATACACCTGCGACAACTGTCCAACCATCGATCGTTGATTCCTAGCGACAACGCCAAGCCCAAACCACGCCATTTCTGGTAGGCTCTCCTCTAGCAGTGGAGGGTCGCGCGTGCGCTTTGACGTCTTTACTATTTTCCCTGGTATGTTTAGTGGTCCACTGAGCGAAAGCATTCTCCGGCGCGCTCAAGAGCGCGGGCTTGTCAGCGTCCATCTCCACAATATCCGTGATTGGACCACTGACAAGCATCGCTCAGTCGACGATGAACCCTACGGCGGCGGGGCAGGCATGGTCATGATGGCGCCGCCAATTGTCCATGCAGTTGAAGACGTGCTCGGCGCAGAATTGCACACCACGCCCGTGATTTTGCTCACCCCCTCAGGCGAGAGATTTACCCAAGACATTGCCCGTGAGCTTGCACAATTTCCCCGCCTCGCCCTTATCTGCGGGCGCTATGAAGGGATTGATGACCGAGTACGGATTATCCTCAACGCACGAGAACTCTCGATTGGTGATTACGTGCTCACCGGCGGAGAGCTAGCGGCTGCCGTTATCATCGATGTTGTCGCAAGACTGATACCAGGGGTGATTGATCCGGAATCGCTGGCTGAAGAATCGTATAGCTCGGGATTACTGGAATATCCACAGTACACGCGCCCACCAGTCTTTCGTGGACTTGCAGTCCCGAGCGTATTACTGAGTGGGAATCATGCGAAGATTGCTGAATGGCGGCGTCAGCAAGCACTATGCCGAACCAAGGCTCGGCGTCCAGACCTTCTCCAGCGTGCCAATCTCACACCGCGCGACTGGAAACTGCTTGCGGAATGCCCCCCTGATCCGTTTGCCCATCCTGAAATGGCAGAGAGGACGGAGTCGTGACCCTGTCGATGTTCGTCGTTGGCTCATTGTTTGGCTGGCTCCTCGTTGGCCTCCTCGCGGGATGGCTCGCCGGCCTCATGACTCGAGGACGAGGATTCGGCTGTCTTGGCAACATTGCTATCGGCCTTGTCGGTGCGATCATCGGTGGCTATCTGTTCTCGCGACTCGGCTTCCATGGACCAGTCGGCTTCTTTGGCAGTGTTTTGATTGCAGCCATTGGCGCAGCACTCTTACTGGTTGTGCTCTCAGTACTCCGCGGCACGTCATAGACGCAGAGTAGACCATGTTTGAGGCAAACAGCAGTCCACTGATTGAACTTGACCATGTCTCGAAGATCTATCGCCAAGGTCAACGTGACTACTGGGCGCTGCGTGACATTACACTGAGCATTCCCCGGGGAAGCTGGTATGCAATCATGGGGCCGTCGGGCTGTGGCAAATCGACATTCCTCAATCTCCTTGCAGGCATCGACCGGCCAACGAGTGGGATCGTGCGTGTAGCCGGCACAACGCTGAACGGACTCAGCGAAGAGGCGTTGACCCGCTGGCGTCGCCACACTGTCGGTATTGTTTTCCAATTTTTTCAACTGCTGCCAACGCTGACAGTGCTCGAGAATGTGGAACTCCCCCTGATCTTTGCCGGAACGCGACAAGCGCGAAAGCGAGCACAACTGCTTCTGGACCGTGTCGGCGTAGCCCATTTAGCTGATCGTCTTCCGCCAACACTCTCTGGCGGCGAACAGCAACGTGTTGCTATCGCCCGTGCGCTCGCCAACGATCCACCGCTTATCCTGGCCGATGAGCCAACAGGCAATCTCGATTCAGCAGCCAGTGAGCAGGTAATGCAGCTTTTCCAAACTCTTTGGCAGGAAGGGCGGACAATTGTCCTCGTCACCCACGATTCAGCCGTTGCCCAGTGGGCACAGGCTACCGTGCATCTCCGGGATGGCCAGATCATCGATCTCGTTGAGAACAGCGCAGGACAGGGAACCCCCGAGCACGTACCGCATTACGGATAGCAAACGCCCTGCCAGGAAACTCCCCTGGCAGGGCGCTCATCATGCCTCTACAGCGCAACGCCGTCTACGAGGTACGCTTCCACTCGCCAATATTCCAGAGATCTGACTCCCAGGTTGACGAGCGATAACCCGTGAGCGTCTTCGAAGCCGCTGCCACGCTCGCTCGATGGACGAGCGGAATTTCAACGACATCGGTCACGCTGATGCGATTCACCTCACGGAACAATTGGATTTGCTTATCAGGATTCATTTCGCTCTTCAGCGAATCAATGACCTTGTCCATATCGGGGTTCTTATACCGGGTGATGTTGTCGCCAGACCAGTTATTGGCCTTGCTGGCAATGCGTGATGAATGGTAGCGCTGTGTCCAGCTGTAGGGATACAGCGACGATGGGCCATTGGTGTACATCTCAATGTCGGCATAGAAATGGGCATACGTGTCAGGATTGCCAGCTTCCGAGGAGAAGAAGACCTTGGAATCGATGCTCTTGAGATCAACCTTGAAGCCGATCTTTTCAAGCGAGGCTTTCACAATTTCCTGGGTTCGCTGCCGAATTTGGTTAATCGAAGTTTGGTAAAGGATTTGGAGCGGCTTGCCATTGTAGACGCGTACACCATTGGGACCCATCTTTGCCCCAGCCTCATCGAGCAGCGCCGCAGCCTTATCGAGGTTATATTCCCACTTGAGATCAGGATTCTTGTACTTCTCAGGGGCATTGAGGTTATTCGCAGTTGTCTTGCCAGTCTGACCATAGAGCTGATTGACAATAACATCACGCTGGATAGCTAATGCCAGCGCCTGACGAATCTTGGGATTGCTGAAGAACGGATGGGGCACATCGGGCTCCGAGCGCGCACCGTCCTTTTCCGTATTCGGATCAGCAAAGTTGACCATAATCCGTTCTGTGCCGGTCCCTGGCCAAATGACAAGCTTGCCTTTGCCTGCCTGTTCGAGCTGCTTGAGGACAGTCGCCTCGACCTGCAGATTCCAGGCATAGTCGTACTCACCGGTCTGGAGAACTGCCCGCGCAGCACTCGTGGCATCGCCACCGCCTTTGAGCTCAATGCGGTCGAAGTATGGCTGCCCCGGCTGCCAGTAGTCCTGGTTAATCTCATAGACGACGACGTCACCAGGATTGAACTGCACGACCTTATAGGGCCCGGTACCAATCGGCTTGAGGTTAAATGGCGCGTTCCGGGCATTTGCCCCAACATAGTCCTTCAAGACATGCTGCGGCAAGATGAGGCCCAAAAGACCAACAAACGGGCCAAACCAACCCGGCGTCGGCTGCTTAAAGTACACCTTAACCGTGTAGTCATCGAGGATTTCGACACGGTCAACCGGCTCATAGGTGGCATACGTTGTCGCTGCCGTCGCCTTATTCGATGCAAATTCAAAGGTAAACTTCACGTCATTTGCCGTAAATGGCTGGCCATCGTGCCACTTCACACCCTTGCGGAGTTTCCAAACGACCCACATGCCCTGTGGATCGAGCGTGCCTTTGTCAACACTCGGAATCTCAGTTGCCAGTCTCGGCTCAAGCTCTTCCTTTTCATTCACATAGGCAAGCGCCTCAAAGACAACATTTGACGCATCAAAATCCTTGGTTCCTTGCGAGAGGTGTGGGTTGAGGATCGTTGGCGCTTGCCACCAGAGTAACTTCAGCGTCCCACCACCACCGCGTTTTCCAGTGCCGGCCGTCGGCGTCGTCCCGGCAGCAGCTTGCAGAGTCGGTGAGGCAGCACTCGCAGCCTTCGTTGGGGTTGTTGTTGCTTGAGTTGCTGGAGTTGCTGGCGCAGCTGTTGGGGTCGCATTCCCGCCGCCACCACATGCCGCAAGCAGCGCCGCGATTGTCGGGGCACTCAACCCCAGGACAGCGGCTCGTTTGAGCAGCTCGCGGCGAGAGATCAAACCAGCGAGCGCTTCGGCACGGAGTTGTTCAACGAGCTTCTCCATGGACTATCCCCCTCCTCCAAGTAGGTTCTTATACGATCCCTAACCCAGCACCGCTGGCACGACTCGAACGTCTTGCCATGCATATACAAGGCGATACATTACAGGAAACCGTAACAATGATGCAAGGGGCTGGCTCGGCTGAAGTACCATCGGCGAAGAGACTAAAATTGGAGCGTATTCGCCGGTGGATGGGCGAATTCGGCCGGAAAGCGTACCCGAATGGTGAGTCTTGCTCTCAAGAAAGCCTGGCGCGATTTTCGTGCGCGTCCATTGCGGAGCTTATTAACCGCCATTGGCATTACGCTCGGAGTCAGCGTCCTGATCGCCGTCCTGGTTACCGGGCGACTGCTCGTTGAGGCCCAGCGTGCCACGTACGCGCAAACATATCAGCCTGATATTACAGCCTATGCCTACCCTGCAACCCCAGCACTGCTCAGCGTTGTAGCCCGCCGCGAGAACGTGGCAGGGGTTGAAAGTCGCGCCGTGCAATTCACCCGACTGATCGTCGGCTCTCGCCGTCTCTATGCCCAGTTGACTGGCGTCGACGATTTCTCGCACATGCAGCTTGATGTTCCGACCCTGATTACCGGACGCTGGCCAGAGCATGGGGAAGTTGTCGTTGATATCACCGCCAGAGCCCTCATTTCGCTGCACCTTGGTGACCTCATCGCCCTCCAGCCAACGCCCGGCGATCCAATAACCTACGCTCGTGTCGTGGGCTTCGTTCGCGCCCCAGCGACACTTGCAGCAAGCATTGGCAATCAGATCATTCTGTACGCTCCCGCGCGTGATGTTCGAGCCAACCTTGGTATAGCAAGTGACAATACGTTGTTGATCCGAACCGTACAACCCTCGCTCGCTGGCACAACCGCACAGGAACTCCAACGCTTCGTTGCCCGGCGCGGAATCAGCACCGGCGGCTGGACGGTGCGTGATCCACGAGAGCTAACCGGCAGCCGTGAGCTGCAAACACTTCTTGCATTACTGCGCGCATTTTCGCTTTTGGCACTCGGTATCAGCGTTTTTCTTGTCGCGAACACCATTGCGGCAATCTTGCTTGAAGAGCGGCATGTCCTTGGCGTGCTCAAAGCAATTGGCGCATCGCATCATGCAATCGCGATCATGGTTCTCGTCCAGGCAGCGCTGTTTGGCCTTCTCGGTGCGATTGCCGGACTCGGTAGCGGAATCCTGCTTGGACGTGCCATCACAGGCTACCTGGCGAATCTCGCTGGTCTGCTCCTGCCGGCTTATCACTTCCAGATTGTCGACGGCGCTCTTGCGCTTGCGGCGGGAATCGGTGTAAGCCTGCTCGCAGCCGCGCTCCCTTGCTGGCAAGCCTTGCGCACGCCTTCGGCTCTGCTCCTCAGGGAAACACAGCAATCAACAGGACGTTCACTTAGCATCGGCACACAGATACGCGCTCACGAGCGGACGTTCTTTTTGCTTGTGCTTGGTGCTCGCAACCTCTTCCGACGGCTTGGCCGCGCGACGATCACGGCCCTGATCGTTGCAACAGCAGCTGCTGCCTTTGCGAGTAGCCAAACGGTCTCGCTTTCCATCGATCGGACAATTGCTGGCCTCTACGATCGCTACCGCGCCGAAGGATGGGTCCTTTTCGGACAACTTGCCCCAACGAGCTTCGCGACGCAACTTGAACGCACTGATCCGGACATTCTACATGCAGAGGCCTGGGAACGTACCTCGGGTGCTATTGGGAGTGTTGCAACAGATATTTGGGGGGTACCAGCAGAGACGACGATTTACCAACCTCACCTCGTTGCCGGAACGTGGCTCCGACCAGCACTACCAATGGCTGCCGTGCTGACGCAAAACTTGGCGCAACGTGTTGGCGCGCAGGTCGGTAGTGTCGTGCGACTCGATATGGATCGACAGTCCGTACTCATCCAAGTTGTGGGCATTGTTGACGATGACAGCACGTATCTGGGTGCAACAACGGTGGGCAAAGTCTTTCTTCGTGCCAACGACCTTGAGCGACTTCAGGGACACGGAGGGCATGCACGGCTCTTTGGGCTTCAACTCTTGTCGAGCGCTCCCCATGCTGTTGACACTGCCTTAGAGGGCCTGGAACAACAGTACCGCTCTCTTCGTCCGATTACGCTTGCGATCTATCAGGACCAAGAAGTAGCCAAGCAAGTTATTGCGATTCTCGCGCTTCTCTTGCGCGCTATGGTGCTCATTGTGCTCGTGATCGGTATTGCTGGCATTGCAAATACCCTTCTCCTGAACCTCACAGAGCGGCGACGCGAGGTCGGCATTCTGCGTGCACTCGGGGCGAGCACCGGCCAGCTGCTCCTCCTGATTACCGGTGAAGGACTTGGCATGGGCATCATTGGGCTGACACTCGGCTTAGCCGCGAGCTACCCGATCGCCCAAGCGCTCATAGCGCAAGCGGGGGAGCGCCTCTTCCGCATTCATCTCGCGCTCTCATTTGCCACTCCACTGCTTGCCTGTGCGTTGACGCTGACTGCTGCAGCACTGGCAAGCATCGGGCCTGGGTTCGTTGCGGCTCGTCTTCGCCCAGTTGAGGTCTTGCGTTATGAATAGACGCTGGATCATTGGGATCGTTGCTGTCCTACTCCTTGTCGGGATCGGCAGCGTGCTGATTGTCCGCAATCATCGCGCATCGTCGGGATCAATCTGGACAGTCAAGCGCGGAACACTGGAAGGAACGATCGAGCTTGATGGACGCATTGCAGCATTGCACCCCATCACGGTCACAAGCAGTATTGACGACCGCGTCCAGATTGTTGCTGTGACACCAGGAGACACGGTTCAAGCCGGGGATATTCTGGTCCAGCTCGACCGCAGACCCATTGATGAGCAAATCATGCAGGCAAAGCAGCAGCTTGAGCAGGCAGAAGCAGCCCTCTCAAGCACCCTTCAGAATACACAAGCCAGTGCTGAAGAGAAGGTGCATGCTGAAGCACAACGCCGGAATGCACAAGCTGCCTATGATCAAGTTCGTGCGAATCTGGCCAAAACCCTGATCGTTGCCCCCGCTGATGGCATCGTCACAGACGTTAACGTCAGTCCTGGAGCACCGGTGAGTGCCGGTGCTGTTGTTGTGACTCTCGCGGCATTCAATGACCTTGGTGTAACGGTAACCATGGACGAGACCGACATCCGCTACCTGAGCACTGGCCAACCCGTTGAGGTGACGGTCGATGCCTTCCCAGGCCAAACATTTCCAGGGACCATCAGCCGCATTAGCCAAGCCGCTCAACAGCAAGGAGGCGTCACGAGCTTTACTGGTCAGGTTGCACTCACACCACAGCCGAATGCGCCGTTACGTCCTGGCATGACCGCTACAGTGCGAGTCCAGGCCATTCTTCGTCGTGATGTGCTCCTTGTTCCAGAGCGCGCATTGCACACTGTCGGACAGCGCACGTTTGTCACCGTTATTGGACCGAACGGCCAGCAGAGTGAGCGTGAAGTGACAGTGGGCTTGCGCAGCAATGGGATGGCGGAGATTGCTGCCGGGCTGAGCGAAGGCGAACGAGTGCTCCTCCCGTAACATAATCACCCCATCTTTAGTCCTGGTCATGACTGAGAAACGTTCCCTATCACGCATCCGCGCCTTACGGTCGATAACGCGAGATGGGGGAAATACTGACTGTGAAGAGCAGGCATGGTATCGCATGACGCTGAATCCGACTGTTCCCTTGGCCACCTTACTACCACCAGAGCCAGCATCATGTGAGGAGACTGGACTCGAGACCAGCTTTCTGCTTGATCTGCTGCTGAAGTTGCTCTACACGCAGGGAGCATTGCCTGCCTATGTCCTCGTCGAACAACTCTGCCTACCCTACCCGCATGTGGTTGAACGTGTGCTGAGCCAAGCCAAGCGCGAAGAACTCATCGAGGTGACGGGAACAAACGGGCTCGGAGAACTTGGCTATCGTTACAGTCTCACCAGCCAGGGAACACGCCGTGCACGCGAAGCTCTCGAACGGAACGGCTATATTGGCCCAGCTCCCGTACCCTTTACCGCCTACCTTGAAGTCGTACGGGAACAATCGCTGCAAAGACTGCGGGTACAGCGCGACGCACTGCTCGCCGCACTCGGTGGCCTACATTTTGAACAATCCCTTCTTGAACAACTCGGCCAAGCGCTCAATAGCGCGCATGCAATTTTCTTGTACGGCAAGCCAGGTAACGGGAAGACAGCGCTCGCGCAACGCTTCGCCGCTATGTTTGGCGGCACGGTTCTTATTCCGCATGCAATCATCATTGACCAGCAAATTATCCGGATCTTCGATCCGCACGTTCACCATGCCATCGAGTTGCCGCGGCGAACGATTGGCGATCGGCGTTGGGTACGGTGCGAGCGTCCAAGCGTCCTCGTTGGCGGTGAATTGACACTTGATGCATTCGATCTGAAGCCTTCGTCCCAACCAGGAGTCATGGAAGCACCAATCCACCTGCGCGCGAATAACGGCGTCCTCATTATCGATGACTTTGGGCGACAAGCATTCCAGCCCCAGGCACTCCTCAACCGCTGGATCATTCCTCTCGAAGAGCGCCGAGATTTCCTGACACTACGCAATGGCAAGCAGATCGAGGTTCCATGGGATGGTCTGCTCGTCCTCTCAACGAACCTTTCACCATCAGCGCTTGCCGACGAAGCTTTTCTGCGAAGAATTCCAGCTAAGATCGCCCTCGGCAACCCTTCAGTACAGCAGTTTGCAAAGATTTTTGAGGATCAGTGTCGAGCATTTGGCATTCCGTTTGACCCAACAGGCTTGGCCTATCTGTTACGTACGCACTATGTGGGCAAACGGGAGCTTCGGGCATGTCACCCGCGTGACATTCTGCGTAACCTTGTTGGCGCAGCACAGTTTCTTGGAATTGAGCCGCGCTTAACACCAGCGCTGATTGACCGTGCGTGCCAGACCTATTTCGTCGATCACGCGCGTTAGGTAGAAAGCAGGCCTGCCCCCGTCACGTTGGTACGGTGTGGCAGGCTCTTCTATGATGTCGAAGATAGGAGAGGCGCTACGGCTGAAAGCCCGGGAAACGGAGATTGACTTCGGGCATAAGTGGATGGGTCTCAGCAGGCCGACCAGCAGCCAGCGATTCGTCAAGAAATTGCTGTAAAAAGACCGGCAACTGGAACGCCGCGCGGTGCACCGCCGGGCTGTAGTAGCGACACGCCGAGATACCGCGCTCGTTCATACGTGCAAGGAGCACAGCCTCGTCAACCGTTGCCGGATCAATCGATCGAGCGCCAAGAGTAAAGCTCCAGGCTCCATCATAGGACTGCACCGTCGTAAGGTATGTGCGAGCGATGGGCAAGACGCGCCGCAGGAGAATATAGGTCGCAGCCGTTTGAGCCGGAAGCAGGAATGGCGATTCAGTTTGCTGGACAACGATCCCGTCATCCGTCAGCATATCAGCAAGTGCCTGATAAAACTCACCAGCAAAGAGCACAGCACCGGGTGTTGTGCCAATCGGATCAGGTCCATCGACGATGATAATGTCATAGCGGGACGGGCGAGCTTGAACAAACGCAAATCCATCCTCAAACCGCAGGTCAACACGAGGATCATCAAAGGCATTGGCGTGAATCGCTGTCAAGTGGCGACGGCAAACCTCAACCACATCGCGGTCGATCTCCACCATCGTCACGCGCTCGACCGTATTGTGCTCAAGCACCCGCCGCAATGCTCCCCCATCGCCGCCGCCGACGATCAGCACCTGCCGTGGCGCAGGGTGAGCAAGCATCGCTGGATGGACGAGCATTTCATGGTAGCAAAACTCATCGCGTTCGGCCGTCTGGATAACGTTGTTCAGAACCAGCGCCCGGCCGAACAGCACCGTATCAAGAACCGCAATCTCCTGGTAGGGCGACGTCCGCCGCTCCAGCGTCTCCCGAACTTTAAGCCAAATACGTTGACTTGGCACTTCAGGGTCGTCAGTATGCCACAGACCACTATCAATCAACGATGACCCCCCTCGTCACTTGCATCACCTCCATCCGCTCCGGATTGAAAAACTCGCGGAGCACTGGGACAGCCGCATCCGGCTGTGTGTGTTCGCCACACGTGAAAATATCAACAGCAGCATAGCCAAGCTCTGGCCATGTGTGAATACTTAGGTGTGACTCCGAGAGGATGGCGATGCCACTCACACCGTTATACGGTTCCCAGGGGAAAATCTGGAGGTCGCGGAGCGTCGCACGGGTTGCTTTCACCGCTTCGCGCAAGGCTTCCTCGATCTTGGGAAGGGAGTCAATATTTTTACATCCCCAGAGCTCGACAATCACATGTCGACCCAGGCTCTTCACTCCCCCTATACCTCCGTTTACTTAGCGAGATCACCCCCCAACGCCCTGTACCACAACTGGGCGCGAACAACGCTCTATCATAGCGCATGAACCCCGAAATGGCAAGCAGGCACCCAGCAGATGGAAGACAAACGAGCACAGTACGGCGATCACCGACCGCTACGCATACTCGTAGCAACGCCAGAGAAGCCTTAGAGCACCCTTCTTGACAAGAGCGGCCTTGTTGCCATTACCGATGACATAACAGAACAGCAAACGTAGCTTGTAGCCAGGCATGATCGAAACGCACAGCCCCAGTAACACACGAGGTTGTCCTCGTTATGTTAACATGCTATACTTGCGGTGAGGGCGGAGCAGATCCCCCTGCCCGTCCTAACCCCAATCCCTTCCCTTCCCTTGGCGCGGAGCACTCTGTCCCCCGGTGCTCCGCGTCGTATTATTCGGGGCACCCAGCAACACCCCAACGTAACACGCGTCCTGGCCGAGCGCCAGTGTGTTGCCCATAGGCAACGACTGGCACGCCATTAACCAGTACCCACTCAATGCCACATGGATACTGATGGGGATTTGCCCATGTCGCCCGCTCCGCAACCGTCGCAGGATCAAAAACGACGATGTCCGCTCGATAACCTGCAACAAGTCGACCACGTTCTTTCAGTCCGAGGCGCATCGCCGGCAACGCCGTCATCTTACGCACCGCTTCGGGCAACGACAGGACACGCTCATCGCGGACATAGTGGCCAAGCACACGGGGGAACGTACCATAGGCACGCGGATGCGGCTTACCACGCGACAGCGGGCCATCGGCAGCAAGCGCCGAGCCATCTGAACCAACCATCACCAGCGGATGCTGCAAAATCGTGCGGACATCCTCTTCGCTCATCGCGAAACGGATGATGCTGACTTCGCCACCAGCTTCTTCCAAGAGTTGCAAGGTCAGCTCGCTCGGATCAAGCCCGCGTTGCGCTGCTATGTCGGCAAGCGATTGTCCCTCAAGCGAGGGATCTGGTGCAAAGGAGGCAATAATCAGGTCAGCGAATGTGCATCCCCGCAAGAGCGGCACCCAGCCATCAACGCCTTCGGTTATCTGCTGTCGTATCAGCGCACGCTGTGTTAGATCCTGCAGCCGCCTCAGGAGTTGTGGTATGCCACCACTCAGCGCCCAAGGCGGCAAGACTGCTGTAAGCGTTGTACTGCTCGCAACATAGGGATATTGGTCGGCCATGACGTCAATGCCGTCGCCTCGGGCCTGTTCAAGCAACCGGAGTAACGCTGGGGCACGGCCCCAGTTCTGCCGACCAGTGGCCTTCAAATGGGAGATCTGGACCGGCACGCCAGCCTGCCGTCCAATGGTTATTGCCTCGTCAATGGCCTCAGCAACCGTATCGCCTTCTCCGCGAATGTGGCTGGCATAGATGCGGCCCATTTCGCGGAGCACGCGAGCCAGTGCAATCAGTTCTTCGGTCTGAGCGTACATACTCGGAGCATAGATCAGTCCTGTCGAAAGACCAAGCGCCCCCTGCTCCAACTCAAGACGAAGTCGTTCTTGCATTTGCCGCAGTTCGACTGGCGTTGGCGGTCGTTGCTCAGTCCCCATGACTGCGGTACGAAGTGAGCCATGGCCGACCAGAAAAGCAACGTTGAGCGCGATTCCGCGCTGTTGGAGCTTGTCCATGAATTCACCAGTCGTCTGCCATGTCCATTGCTGCAGTTCATCATCAACCGGTGCAAGTGCACGTAATCGAGCCTCAACCACTGGTGTTCGTGGGCCAGGCGACGTGCCACAGTTACCGACAACTTCGAGCGTTACTCCCTGCATCACTTTGCTCATTGCCCGGCCGTCAACGAGGAGAGGCAACTCAGAATGGGTGTGAATATCGATAAACCCGGGGGCGACAGCTTTGCCGGTTGCATCAATGACTTGCCGTGCAACCGCACTCTCGAGCCGGCCAATGTGCACGATGCGATTCCCTTCGATCGCGACATCAGCAACGAACCCAGGCCGCCCACTACCGTCAAAAACCGTGCCGTTGCGAATAAGCAGGTCAAGCACGGTGCTCCCTCTCCTCTCGTGATGGACGGTTCAGCATGGCCGATCGATGTAACCAGGGTAACAGCGCATCGAGCCGCGGTAAAAGCACGTCGGCTAGTGCGAGTCCTGGCAATTCGGCGGTATAGCGGTTTGGTACCGCGACACAAAAGAGGCCGGCCGCTTTCGCAGCAGCGATGCCAAGCGGAGCATCTTCAATGGCGAGCGTGGAAGACGGTGAGACACCTAACTGTTGCACCGCAATCCGATAGCAGTCTGGAGCAGGCTTTCCGCGTGCCACATCATCGCCAGTCACGATAGCGGCAAAGGAAGCATAGCGGGTCAAGAGCGGCAAAAGGCGCTCCACATAGCGACGATGGCCAGATGTTGCCAAGCCAAGTGGTACGCCTTGCGCTGCAAGCTCAACGAGCGTTTCCGCAACACCGGGCATCAGGGTAATGCGCTCAACATAAGAGTCAAAGAAGACTGCCTCGCGCTCTGCAAGGAGTGCCGTCGGATCACACGGAAGGTGAAAGTAGTCCACAATCTTCCGCGCAGAATCTCGGACCCGAAGGCCAAACAGTTCACGAACGAGACCTTCATCGAGCGCACATCCGTATTGCGCCAAGACATCGTTCCAGGCAGCAAGCTGTGCAGGCTCACTATCAACCAGTACCCCATCAAGATCAAAAATCACCGCAGAGAGATGCAAATCACACTCCTTCGCCCCGTCATCGTCACATTTAGCGCATACGCAGCCGTCCCAGGATGCCAGCACGCTGCTCGGCGGCACGAAGCAACCCAGCTGCAGCCATTTGGAGGTATACTACGCCATCTAACTCCGCACGCCAGGTTTCGGGCAAGCCATCGGCGCCAACCACGGTGCCAACGAGAGCACCCGTCAATGCACCGATAATACGCGTTGCACCACCAGCATTGACCGCAAGCGTAAGTGCACGGCGAGCATCGTTTGAAGCAACTGCAAAGGAGTAAAACGCTGCAGCCACCGCTTCATGCGCAGCTGGGCCATGGCCAAGTTGAACCAGATGGGCAAGATCGCGCTCAATGTCGCCACCGGTCGCAGCAAGCGCTGCTGCCTGACGGATATTGGCGGCAACGAGATCTTCGTCGATAAAGTGCAACACATCTTCAAGGAGCAATTCCGGTGGTACCTCACCAGCAGCAAGGGACCGTACTGCATAGGCAACAGCCAATGCAGCATTGAGCGTTGTGAGATCACTGTGCGTCATGCCGAGTACGCGCATGACATCGCGGGTGAAGAGTTCAACGTTGAAGGGAGCAAGCGCATGCAGAAGGCCAATAGGAATAACACGAGAAAGGGGCGCTGCGCTTGGTGGTTCAACATCAGCTAACCCTTGCTGAAACTGGTCAGTTTCAGCAGCGCGGGCAAGTGCTTGCCGTGTTGTTGCATCAACGAACGCGCCCGCTTCACCGTCCAGCACGCGCAGGAAGCGATAGCCGATCGCTGCGGGATCAAGAAATCCTCGGCCACTCACAATGCCTTCTACAACACACAACGCAAGTTCCGTCTGATCAGTAAAGCGCCCGGGCGGGAGTGCCGGTGTCGTTGCAGTAGCCGGACGAGCAAGGTAGTGATCGACCCAACCGTATTGGACGGCAATTTCTTCTCGACTCAAGCCATCAACCGGCGCTCCCAAGGCATCACCAATAGCAAGGCCAATTAGGCAACCAAGAAACTGTGCCGTACCAGGATGTTCCGTCGGCTCATGCATAGGCTGACCATCGTCCTTACGTGCCATCTCCGGAAGGATGTACAATGGGCACACTTATACCTTGACTGAGTATTCTTCCAGAAAGATCGAAATCCAACACTGACGCAAGGAAAGAGCAGAGCATCTTGGACGCTAGACCAAGGCAGCACCATGGCCGTTGCTGCTCTGCACTTGCGTTCAAGGCAAGAATACCGGATACTCCGAAATGGCGGCAGAGGGATCTGCTGCAAGGAAGGACGCTGGCAACCATGTACCTGACAGATGCACTGGAACGCGTCCGGCAACGGCTGGTTCAAAACCAGGCACGGCCCGAGACGTTGCGGCTCGTTGACAGTGTCATGGAAACGGCCCAGCGCACAGGGGGTGATCAAGCCCAGGTCCGTTCACTCCTTGAGCTTGTCCGGCGATTAATGCGAACGCCGGTCGCGCATTCCAACATTGCAGTTTACGACGACCTTGCTGTGCTTGAGGAGCAACTCGTTCAGGCAGCTGCTGAAGCAGCCGCAGCCCGCGAAGCGGAAGAAAGCCGGCCGTTGCCGAAACCCAAGAAGTACTATCGGCAGCTGCGTGAGCGCGAGCGGGAACAAAAGCGGCGCGAACAACACTAAGGAAGGCCCACGGGAACAGGGAGGGAGCAGCACTTCTATGCGTGTCTACCGGGTCGTGCAATTTGGGTTAGGGCCGATTGGCCAGGAGATTGCCCGACTCGCGGCAACGCGGAGATCCTATGCGCTCGTTGGAGCAATTGACATTGACCCGGCAAAGGTCGGGAAAGACGTCGGGGAAGTAATCGGACTTCCCGAGCCTCTTGGCATTCCTGTGCGCAGCGACGCTGAGGCTGTGCTCGCCGAGACAAAACCTGACTGCGTTCTGCACACGACGGGTTCCTCCTTCCGTCAGGTCTTTCCACAACTTGAGCTCATTGTGCGGAATCAGGCTAACATCGTCTCGACGTGTGAAGAACTCGCCTTCCCTGCCGCACAGCACCCGGACCTGGCCGCACAGCTTGATGCGCTGGCTCGTCAGTACGGCGTTACCGTCCTTGGCACTGGTGTTAATCCTGGGTTTGTGATGGATACGTTGCCACTGGTGTTCAGCGCCGTCGCTCAGCAGGTAACAGCAGTCCGTGTTGAGCGCATTCAAAACGCCTCGACGCGCCGTCAGCCACTGCAAGCCAAGATTGGCTCAGGCAAGACCGTTGAAGAGTTTCAAGCGCTTGTTAAGGCTGGCACTGTTCGCCACGTCGGTCTTCGCGAATCAGTGGCTCTTCTGGCTGCCGGGCTCGGCTGGCAACTCGATGGGTATGATGAAACCATCGAGCCAGTTCTTGCTGATCACCGCATTCAGACAGCGTACTTCACCGTTGAACCGGGCCAGGTTTGCGGTGTTGATCAAATCGGGCGAGGCTACGTCGACGGCAAAGAACGGATTACGCTCCATTTGAAGATGTACCTTGACGCTGATCCTGCGTATGATCGCATCTTGCTTGAGGGGCCAATGCCACTGGAGCTGGTGATTCCAGGCGGATTACAGGGTGACCGGGCAACCACAGCAATTGCCCTCAACGCCGTTCCACGCGTCGTTGCTCATGCTCCGGGCCTGGTTACCATGGTCGATTTGCCAATCATTACTGCACAATCATAACGATGAGCGATTGGTCAGGAGAACGAACGGGTTTGGGACGTGGATATTCCGACACGATTGGAACGGGAGATGTGGCGAGCAGAACAATTTGATCGCGTAGCACTCTTCTTTGACATGTCAAATCTCTACTTTGCTGCCCGTGATCTTGGCGTACGCATCGACTACAGCAAGCTCCTTGACTTCCTCGTCGATGGACGTCGCCTCTACTGCGCCTACGCCTACGTTGTCCTCTCCACCGAAGACAGTTCGGCTGTGCCGTTCTTAACGTGGCTACGCCGCAACGGATTCCGTGTCACCGCAAAAGCGCTGCGCCGTCAACCTGATGGTACGCTACGCGGGAATTTGAACCTTGAATTAGCGGTCGACATGCTGACACAAGCGCCATATTACGACGTTGCGGTATTAGTCAGTGGTGACGGTGATTTTACCTACCTTGTCGAAAGCGTCCAGCGGCTGGGGAAACGCGTTGAAGTTGCCTCGACACCGCGCAACACCTCGGTTGAACTCCTTGAGGCTGCCGATCGATACATCGACCTCGAAGCACACCTGAGCGCATTCAGCCAGCCACGTCCAGCCGCACCATCGCAACCCAGTAACGAATGGCAACCTCGTCCAAACGTTACACGTCCACAAGAAAACGAATCATCGTGGCGCAGTCGACTTTTCGGCTCGCGTCCTTCCCCAGAAGAAGGGCAAGAGGATGAGCTTGATCGCTGAGCTGGCAACGCGTCGAGATGCACTGCTCACTACCCTTGCAACGCTGGTCAACTATGAATCACCGAGTACGGAGAAAGCTGCGGTTGACACACTGAGTGCTTGGCTGCAAGCGCAATGCCGCGCACTGGGTGCAGAGGTTACGGTTCACCCACAACAGCACTACGGTGACCTGACCGTAGCGCGGTGGTATGGAGCTGATCAGTCCCGCTCACCACTTCTTGTACTCACGCATATCGACACTGTTTGGCCACTAGGCACAATCCGTGAGCGCCCTTTTCGAATCGAGGGAGAGCGCGCCTTTGGCCCCGGCATCTTTGACATGAAAGCCAGTGTGGCCATGATGCTCGAGGCAATACGATGGCTTCGAGCCAACAACCGGCTTCAGCGCTCAATCGTCTGGCTTATCACCACCGAGGAGGAAGTCGGCAGCCCGGTTTCGCGTCCCTTGATCGAAGCATTCGCGCGCGAGGCCGCTTATGTCTTATGCCTTGAGCCTCCAACGCCACCGCGCGGTGCGCTCAAGACAGCACGCAAAGGCGTGGGCATGTTCTCACTGCGTGTTCGTGGACGCGCAGCACATGCCGGCGCTGATCCTGACCGTGGCGTGAGCGCAATTGTTGAACTCGCCCATCAAATTCTCGCCATCCAACGTCTTGCCGACCCGACCCAGGGAACGACGATTAATGTCGGCGTGATTGGTGGCGGCACACGACCGAATGTAGTTGCGGCAGAAGCATGGGCGCAGATTGACGTCCGCGTCACAACCCTTGCAGAAGCCGAGCGCATAACGCAAGCCCTGATGACACTCCGGCCTGTGCTAGAAGGCACCGAACTCAACGTGACTGGCGGCATCAACCGTCCACCAATGGAACGGACGCCAGTGATCGCTGCGGCCTTTGCGCGTGCTCAGGAAATTGGGCGCGAACTTGGTATCACGCTCGAAGAATCGGCAACTGGCGGTGGCAGCGACGGCAACTTCACGGCCGCCTTAGGTGTCCCAACGCTTGATGGGCTCGGCTGTCCGGGCAACGGCGCTCACGCCGTCGACGAGCATATCTCCATCCCCGGTCTTCTGGAGCGCACCGCACTGCTCATTGCCCTGCTCGAGCGCCTCTAACGCAGGATGAAGGAAGGAGCCACGCGATGTCCGCTCAGCTGAATCCACTCGAGATTATCCCGCGTGTCCTGACACGCTATTCCCCGGTCGTCGTTGACCATGCCCAAGGACTCTATGTGTGGGACATTCACGGCGAGCGGTGGGCAGATTTTACCTCCGGGATTGCCGTGGTCAACACGGGCCACTGTCACCCACGCGTGGTTGCAGCAATCCGGGAGCAGGCTGGCAAGATCATTCACGCGCAAGCGAACATTCTGGCGCACGAGCCGATGCTCCGCTTGGCACAGGTGATTACCGCAACATTACCACCGCAACTCAATCAAGTCTTCTTCAGCAATTCGGGAGCCGAAGCGGTCGAAGGAGCCGTCAAACTTGCCAAAGTCGCGACTGGCCGGCCTGCGGTGATTGCCTTCCGCGGCGCGTTCCATGGGCGGACGCACCTCGCAATGGCCTTGACAACCTCGCGGGTCAAAGTGCGCGGTCACTATGAACCCCTCGTCCCTTCTATTTACCACGCCCCGTATCCCTATCCGTTTCGGGCCCCAGCAGGCATGACGCCTGATGACGTGGCCCGTGCCTGCATTGCGGAACTCGAGCGTCTCTTCCAGACCATGGTCATGCCTGATGATGTTGCGGCAATCATTGTCGAACCAATGCTGGGAGAAGGCGGATATATTCTGCCTCCGACGCTCTTCCTGCAGGAACTCCGCCGGATCTGCGACGAACACGGGATCCTGCTGATTGTTGATGAAATCCAGACGGGGGTTGGTCGCACTGGACGGATGTGGGCATTTGAGCACTTTGGCATCGTCCCGGATATTGTCACCATGGCCAAAGGCATTGCCTCAGGGCTCCCGCTCTCTGCGGTGGTTGCCAATCGTGACCTCATGGATCGATGGGCACCTGGCGCGCATGGTGGCACGTTCGGTGGGAACGCCGTCGCCTGTGCAGCAGGCGTCGCCACGTTTGAGGTCATGCGCGAAGAGCGGTTGCCGGAGAACGCCGAACGGATTGGCCACTACCTCATGGGGCAACTCCGTGAACTCCAGCAGGAATTCCCGATCATCGGCGAAGTTCGGGGGCTCGGGTTGATGATCGGGGTCGAACTGGTTCATCCGGATGATCGTTCGCCCAATCCAGAAGCGGTGAAGCGTGTCATTCAGCACGCGCAAGAACGGCGTACGCTGCTTATCACGGCTGGCGAGCATGACCAGGTCATTCGGGTCATCCCGCCGCTCATCATCACCCAAGAGCAGGCAGACGATTTCCTGACCGTCTTCAGTGAGGCCCTCAAAGCGGCACAGTCATAGACAACACGGGGAGAGGATATTGCTTGCCTTCTCCCCGTGTAGCACAAGCCAGCTACGGGCTTTTGGTCAGATTACGCCGAGTGGACGTAATCGGTAAACGCGTTCGCATCCGGCTCAAAATCGCCGAGGAGTTCCTGTATCTGCTCCCAAGCACCACGTAACGCACGGCGAACGCGGGCGCGTTGTGCTTCATTCAAGAGGCCGAAGTACACGAGCGCCGCAGTTGCACCACCCCAGAAACCGATGGCAACCAGATCTCCGACGGCTTGACGAATGTCAGACACGATGCGCTCTACCGGCGATACTGAGCGCGCTGAGCGGCGCAACACCGGTAACCGATCTTGCGGACGCTGTGCGCGGACACGATCGGCGAGTTCAGCCACGGCTCCACCGACCGCCTCAGCACTTTCGCGCGCCTTTGTTGGCAGTGTCTGCTGTATGGTAGAGGCAACGGCTCCCGCCCGCTCACGCGCAGCACTTAAAACACGCTCAGCCTCTTGTAAGGCCTCCTGGGCAACGCGCTGCGTTGTTGGCGCAACATCACGTTGTACGAGCTTGCTCAACCGCTCTCGCTCGACCTCAAGATGCTTCAAGGCTTCGCGTGTCCGCTTCGGCAGTTCCTTCCGCGTACGCTCCGTCACATCACGAAGTGCACGGCCATCGTAGCGTGCAAGCCGTTCTCGCGCTTCACGGACAGCTTCGCGCACAGCGTCGATCGCCGGTTCAATCTCAAGCTCCTCGGCCAGCCTCGCTGGCAGTGGCTTGGGGCGCTGCCGTCGACGCTGCAACACGAACGCTGCCGCACCCGCGAGTGCAGCCCCACCAGCCAATGCACCAAGAACGCGCCACTCTTGGCCTTCCTGCACCATTGGATCGCCCTCCCTCCAGTCGTGCGGCATCTCGCCGACGAAACTCAGTGATGCGCCCATTGCGCATGGTGCAATGATGCGCAGGACCACAACAGACATGCAACTCTGCATTCTTGACAGACGCGCTATACTACACAGCCGCAGTGCGCGTTCACGCGCACATCCTGGTAACCCGAACAGACTGTGTGTGGCCAAGCAGAAGCGCTGAGGTAAGCAAAACGCGTGATCATCTTGCTCATCTCTGATATTCACGGGAATTTGACTGCGCTTGATACTGTCCTCACCGCTGCTGGGCCGGTCGATGCCGTCTGGCAACTCGGTGATATTGTTGACTACGGACCACATCCTCGTGAATGCCTTGCACGCGTTCGCGCGCTCCGCCCGCATGTTAACCTTGCTGGTAATCATGATCTTGCTGCGCTCGGCAAAATTCCAACGGAAAGTTTTAACCGTCTTGCTCAGCAGTCATTACGCTGGACGAAGCAACAACTCACGGACGAAGACCGCGCTTATCTCCAAGCGCTTGCCCTGATCGCGACTGCTGATCACTGTACGCTTGTGCATGGCAGTCCACGGAGCCCCATTTGGGAGTACATCATAAGTACCCCAATTGCCCTGGCTAACTTTGAGTATTTTTCTACCCCCATCTGCTTCTTCGGTCATACCCACGTTCCCTTTGTCATCAGTGAGCATGCAGCGCAACGCGGAGAGCAGCCGATGATCCCAACGGATGGCGATGCAATTCAGCTTGACCCTGACGAGCGATACCTTATTAACCCCGGCTCTGTTGGACAACCACGTGACGGTGACCCTCGGGCTGCCTTTGCGCTCTACTATCCTGAGGAACGGCGCATTGTCTTTCGGCGTGTTCTATACCCTGTCGAGCAGGTTCAAGCAGCAATGCGTGCTGCCAAGCTGCCAGAGCCACTGATCGAGCGGCTTGCACTTGGGATCTAACGCGGCATACGTGAAATATACGGTATGCTAGAGCGTATGCGACAGGCCGACCAGGCGGAGGAGGATGGGGCTGGGTGTATCGACGCGTAATCGTACCGGTTAGTGGCGTGCCCAGCGATCGGCGGGCTCTTGATCTTGCCGCAGCAGTATGTAGCCAGGGAGGCACGGAACTCACCCTTGTTTACGTGCTCGAAGTGCCCCAGCGTTATGCCCTTGACGTGGAACTTCCTGACGAGATCGAACATGGAGCAGCAATCCTTGAAGCTGCCGCTGCCTATGCACAACGCTTGGGCCGTGGACGCTGGAAGCGCATCAACACGGAACTGCTCCAAGCTCGCGTTGCTGCTGCTGCAATCGTTGACGAAGCAATTGAGCGAGCAGTTGATGCCATCATTATGGCAACAACGAGCCGTTGGCATCTCGGTGTGCTAACCCAGGGTGAGACACTACCCTATGTCTTGACAAATGCTCCGTGTGACGTCATCGTCATTCGGGTGGCAGGAGAGGAAGAGGCACTTCCGTGAACATTGTGATCGTCGGCTGCGGTCGTGTTGGGGCTCGGTTAGCCATTGACTTGGTCAACGAAGGCCATCATGTCGCAATTGTTGACTTGAAGCAAACAGCGTTCCGTCGCTTGCCAGAACGCTTCCCTGGCCAACTCATCATCGGCACTGGGATTGATGAAGACGTGCTGCGCTCCGCCGGCATTGAATCAGCTGACGCCTTCATCGCCGTCACCGACAATGACAACACCAATATCATGGCCGCCCAGATTGCTCAGGTACTCTATCGGATTCCAACGGTGATTTTGCGCATTTACGACCCAGAACGAGCAGAGATCTATCGTGAATTAGGGCTCCACGTGATTTGCCCGACAACAGCAGTCGCAACCAAGATCGAGGATGCCATCCATCAAGCACAGCAAGCGACATCAGCGTCAACAACTGAGCAGCGGTAGGTGGGAGCGGTAGCATGTATATCTTAGTCGTCGGCGGTGGCAAAGTTGGCTATTACTTGACAAAGACGCTGGTCAATGAAGGATACGAGGTCTTTTTGATTGAAAAGAACCCGATTAAGGTCCACATCTACCGCGAACGGTTCGGTGCCATTGTGATGCAGGGCGATGGCGCGGAAGTAGCGACACTGGCTGCTGCTGGCGCTGGACGTGCGGATGTTGTCATTGCCGTTACTGGTGACGATGAGGACAACCTTGTTATTTGCCAAATCGCCCGCGAGCGATTTGGCGTGCGGCGGACCATCGCCCGCGTGAATAATCCAAAGAACGAAGAACTCTTCCGTCGCCTCGGGGTTGATGTCACCGTCAGCCAAACAAACGTGATTCTCAGCTTGATCGAGCAGCAGATTCCTGAGCGTCCGTTTGTTCATCTCATGGCTCTCCGCCATGCTGACCTTGCGATCGTTGAGATTAAGGTAGCCGAAGATTCTCCGGTGATTAACCAACCAATCTGGCAGATCCCATTTCCTCCCGAGGTCATTGTCACGGCAATTCTCCGCCGCGGCGAGGTTATCATCCCAACAGGGCAAACAATCGTTGAACCTGGCGACGAACTGATTGTGGTGACGAAGCAACAGCGCGAGGCAGAATTGCGCGAACTGCTAACCCACACGACGGCATAGGCTCGTACAATGAATGAGGCGAGAGGGAATTCCCTCTCGCCTCATTGGTTGCAGAGCACGTTGCAGACGCTCGCAGTCTATGGATAGATGCCCCGCAGCCGGGTAATTTCGGCAACGCGCTGAATCGCAAGCGCGAGGGCCGCTGTCCGCATGTGAACATGGTAGCGCTCAGCCATAGCATGGATCGCACGGAAACTGCGCGTCATAATCGCCTTGAGGCGATCGTTTACTTCTTGTTCAGTCCAATAAAAATGCTGCAAGCTTTGGACCCACTCAAAGTAGGAGACGGTTACCCCACCAGCGTTCGCATAGATATCGGGAAGCAAGACAACGCCACGGTCATAGAGTATCTGGTCAGCTTCGGGTGTTGTTGGGCCATTCGCGGCTTCAGCAATCAAGCGCGCTTTGATACGTGAGGCATTCTCTTCAGTAATCTGATTCTCTAATGCAGCTGGGACGAGAATGTCACACGGCAGTTCAAGGAGTTCTTCGTTGCTTACAGCTTCCGCATCTGGGAAGTTAATGACACTTCCTGTACGTCGCTTATGCTCGAGGACTGCGGCAATATCCAGCCCCCGTGAGTTCCAGATACCGCCATGGGAATCCGAGACACCGACGACGCGGCAGCCGAGTTCAGTAAGCAGGCGAGCAACGGTCGAGCCCGCATTGCCAAAGCCCTGGACAACCGCTGTCGCGCTCGTCAGGTCAAGCCCCATGACCTTGGCAGCTTCCTCAATAGCGAACACAACACCGCGGCCCGTTGCTTCGTTTCGTCCTTCTGAGCCACCAAGCTGAATCGGCTTGCCGGTAACGACTGCTGGCACAGCGACTCCACCATGGTGCATGCTGTAGGTATCCATGATCCATGCCATAATCTGTGGATTCGTGTTCACATCGGGCGCCGGAATATCGGAATACGGGCCAATCAATGCAGAAATTTCAGTCGTATACCGGCGGGTAAGGTTCTGCAACTCGTTCTGCGACAGCTGCTTTGGATCAACCTTAACACCACCCTTAGCCCCACCATACGGCAGGCCAACGACTGCGCATTTCCAGGTCATCCACATTGCAAGCGCTTTGACTTCGTCGAGCGTGACATCCGGATGATAGCGAATGCCGCCTTTGCCCGGTCCAGCTGCCAGATTGTGATGGACGCGATAGCCGGTAAAGACCTGCACTGATCCATCGTCCATCTCAACCGGGAAATGCACAATCAACTCGCGTTTGCACTCGCTCAAGATCCGTCGCAAGTCGTCATCAAGCCCGATGACATCCGCGGCGATGTTGAACTGCTCAACGGCAACATCAAACAGTGTCCGCTCCGGTTTCGGCCGAATCGGCAAGGTGACAGTCGCAGTCATGGCTCTCCCTTTCCTTCTGTCAAGTAGGCAGCCAGCAACCCGGCGTTGGGGATAGCCGCGCACGGTGCGGCGAGAAGCAGAAGCGCCGGCAGACTTAGTCCACCGGCGCTTGCAATGCTTCTTCGAGCAGTTCCCTTGCTACTGCGGGGTTCGCCCGCCCGCCAAGCGCTTTCATGACCTGCCCAAGCAAGAACCCCAGTGCTGCACTCTTGCCACGGCGATAGTCGGCCACCGCTTTGGGGTTCTGCTCAAGCACCGACTGCACCACTGCACGGAGCTGAGCAACGTCGCTCACCTGCGCCAGCCCTTGCTCGGCGACAATCGTCTCGGGATCTTTCCCGGTCGCGCAGACAGCTTCAAGTACATCTTTGGCTGTCAACGCGTTGATCGTCCCGTTCTCGACAAGCGTTACAAGCTGGCGCAATTGCTCCGGACGGATGCCGAGGCCACTGAGAGAAAGCCCACGCTCTCGCATCAGCGCAAAGAGCGGGCCAGTAATCCAATTCGCCACTGCTTTCGCCCGTTGTCGGTCACCCTGGAGGCATGCCTCAAAGAAGTCGGCGACTTCCCGCTCTTCAGTGAGCAACGCCGACTCTTGCGGGGAAAGTCCATACTCCGCCTGAAACCGTTCCCAGCGTGCGAGCGGGAGTTCTGGCATCGCCGCTCGGATTTCAGCAACCTCAGCCTCAGTAAGGAAGAGCGGAGGGAGATCTGGCTCGGGGAAATATCGATAATCCTCCGCGTATTCTTTCGTACGTTGTGATACAGTCATCCCTTGGTCTTCAAGCCACCCGCGGGTCTCCTGAATAAGCTGTTCGCCGCGTTGTAATGCCGCTCGTTGGCGCTCGACTTCGTAGGCGAGCGCTCGTTCAACGGAGCGGAAGCTGTTCATATTCTTAATTTCAACTTTGGGGCCAATGATGCTCCCATCTCGGGTACGCTGTGAAATATTGGCATCACAGCGGAACGCCCCTTCCTCCATATTCGCAGTTGAGACGCCAAGGTAGCGCAATACTTGTCGGAGCGCCATAAGGAACGCGCGCGCTTCTTCCGGCGAGCGCAAGTCAGGTTCAGTGACGATCTCAATCAGCGGAACGCCAGCACGATTGACATCAACGAGGCTGTAACCTACTCCTCCATCATTCGCATGGACAAGCTTGGCGGTGTCTTCTTCGAGATGAACGCGGCGAATGCCCACCCGCTTGCGCACGCCGTCATGTTCATATTCGAGATAGCCATTCACGCAGAGCGGGAGATCGTATTGTGAGATCTGATATCCTTTCATAAGGTCAGGGTACATATAATTTTTGCGGTCAAATTTACTATAGGCTGGAATCTGACAATTGAGCGCTAAGCCGGTCATGATGGTATACCGCACGGCCTGCCGGTTGATAACGGGCAGGGCTCCAGGCAGACCAAGGCACACCGGGCAAACATGGGTATTTGGCTCCGCCCCAACATAGTCAGCGGAGCACCCGCAGAACATCTTGGAGCGCGTCAACAGTTGGGCGTGGACTTCTAGCCCAATAATTGTCTCGAATTCCAAGGCACAGCCCCCATTTCCATCGCTAGTATAACAAGCTTTCTCGAGCAAGACGTCCAACGGGAACCAAGTATGTTACGCTTAGCACAGAGAAGTGGGTATGGTGCTGGCGTTGTATCCAAGACAGGACAATACGCCAGCTTGTATCGGCAAGCAGATCAAGGGTTGTGCGCATGGCGCTCAAGACCGAGCAGCGGCTTGTCACTGTAACGATTAACGGGCAGCAGTATACCGTTCCCGAGGGGATGACCATTCTCGAAGCCTGCCGGATGGTTGGCATTGAAGTCCCCAACATGTGCTACCAACCTTTGCTTCGTCCATGGGGATCATGCCGGATCTGCACTGTCGAGATCCTGGGGCGGCGTGGCGGACTTGTTGAATCGTGTGCTGCCCAAGTGCGCGACGGAATGGAAATTGCCACCAATTCCCCGGCATGCGAAGAAGCACGCCGCTTTGTCCTCGAAATGTATTTGATCGACCATGCACTTGACTGCCCAACCTGCGATAAATCGGGTGAATGTTATCTGCAAGACAACACCTACTTCCACAATGTCCGTCCAAGCCCGTACGATCGTCCAAAGATCGCTCGCCCATACAAGCACTTTAGTGATGTTATCGATTACAAGTGGGAACGTTGTATCATCTGCGCCCGCTGCACTCGTGTCTGCGATGAAGTCATTGGTGTTACGGCGATCGAAATCCTCAACCGCGGGCTTGAGGCAGAAGTCAGTCCAGCCTGGGGAATTGACCTACGTGACACGACGTGCACTTCATGCGGCATGTGCATCGCAGTGTGCCCAGTCGGCGCACTGACTGACCGCAAGTTTGCCCACCATCCATGGGAACTTGACACAACCGAGACCATCTGCGGCTTTTGCGATGTCGGCTGCACACTCAACGTTGAACATAACCGCGGCCTCGTCCGACGCGTGACCCATCTCTGGGAACGCGGCTTGAATTACGGCTACACCTGCGTGCGCGGAAAGTGGGGCTACGAACACGTCCAGCATCCGGATCGGTTAGAGCAAGCATATCGCCGCCAAGGCGATGCCCTTGTGCCGGTATCCCTTGACGAGGCACTCGATTTCGCCGCCGAGCAACTTCGCCACTACCAAGGCAACACGTTTGCCGCATTAGCCAGTCAAGATGCAACCAATGAAGAACTCTATGCCCTCCAGCTTTTCACCCGGGCTGTCATGGGTTCAAACAACATCGACCGCTTGGCAACACCGGCACAGCGCGCCGTTGAACAGGCCTTGCTCGACTCCTTCGGCCTGCCAGTGAACACAAACTCTGTGCAAGAACTCTTTACCGATACCGCGTGCGCCTTGGTTGTTGGGCCGAGCATTGGCGAGCACGCGCCAGTCGCAAGCTATTGGCTCTACTGGAGCCGAAACACGCGCGAAGCCAAAACGATCGTCATCAGCCATGATCATTATCCGCTCTGTGACCGCGCAGAAGTCTGGATTCGCGCGTCACGCGGCAGCGAAGCGGCCATTTTGCATGCTATGGCGCGCGTTATCGTCGAAGAAGGCTGGGCTGCACCCGTACTTGACAACGAGAGCTTCCGCGCCTGGCAGAACGCGATTCGCCGGATTGACGTGGCAGCGGTTGCCGCGCAAACGGGCGTCTCGGTGGAATTGATTCGTAAGGCTGCTGAACTCTACGCAACTGGCGGCGTTGGCGCCGCAGCCCAACGCCCTGACGGAGGCTACCCGCCAAGTGCGATCTTCCACACGCTCGCTCACGAGCAGAATCCGGCAGATGTCTATGCGGCCACGATTGCACTGCACAACCTGGCTCTGCTGACCAATAACGTCGGTCGACCAGGCGCCGGAGTTGTAGCCTTCCGCGGCCCAGCGAATGCCCAGGGCGCGCTTGACATGGGATGCCACCCAGCTCTCTATCCTGGCTATCAACCAGTGGCAGATCCGACCACGCGACACGCGTTCGCGGTTGCCTGGCTTGGACGATGGAACCAGCAAGCACCACGGCTGAACGGCTTTGCGCCCCTGGCCACGCTACCAGAGGCACCAGGTTATGGTCTTGCGGAGTTAACACAGGCAATCCAGCGCGGTGAGATTCGGGCACTGTGGCTTGTGGGATCGAGCCATACCTTTGCGAAGCCACTTGACGCCAGCTTTCTCGCAGCGCTTGAACAACTCGAGTTCCTGATGGTCGAGGATTGTTTCCCCAGCGAACTAACCGAGCGCGCACATCTCATATTGCCCGGCGCGATGTTCCTGGAGAAGGACGGCACCTACACAAGCGCTGACCGCTTCGTCCAACGCCTGCGTATTGCGGTCAACCCACCAGGAGACGCGCATTCGACGCTGTGGTACGTCCAAGCAATTGCCCAGCGGCTTGGCTACACCATAGCTGTTACGCACCCGGGACAACTCTTCCAAGAAATTGCGCACCTTGCGCCGATCTATCGCGGGATTTCGTATCCCCGGCTTGAGCGTGGTCCACTGCCATGGCCGCTCCATGATGCGGTAAGCGCTGGAGATGCGGTTGTCTTCCTCGGCCCGAATGTTCCAGGCGGGAAGTGGGGAATTTGGCTTCAACAGGCAGCGTTTGGTGCAGCGAGTGCACTGCGCTTTGATGACGGGCTTGCACGCGAGCGGCTGCGCTTCGTTGTGCCAGCGATCTGAGAGGATGAGAAAACATGCTTGATGAAGTGAAAGGGTTCGTCGTTACACTCCGGCACTTCTTCAAGCGGCCGGTCACGGTTCAGTGGCCAGAGAAGAAGCGTGATTTTCCCCAACGCTTCCGCGGTCTTCCGTCACTCCGCTCCGATCCTGAAACGGGCGAAGCGCTCTGCGTCGCTTGTGGACTTTGCGCACGTATCTGCCCCACGAGCTGCCTTGAGATGCACGTCGTTCCCTCAGAAGAGGGTGACCGGGAACTCGGCGAATTCATCTTGCGGGCTGGCCGCTGCATGTATTGCGGCCTCTGCGCCCAGGTTTGCCCGGTTGACGCTATTACGATGAGCGGTGAGTACGAGCAAGCTGTGATGGACCGCGAAGGATTGATTTACGTCAAAACCGAGCTGGCTGCTATCGGCTCGCAGCGCCCAAGCTGGTGGGACGCTGCTTGATTCGACACGAGGGAGAGAGGGAAGATGCCGAGCGGGGTCACGATCACGATTGCCCCGCTCGGCTCTTTGTCACGCTGGAAGGAGGGATGCAATGCAAGTTGCCGATATGCGAGTTGAGCGCGATTCGCTAGGCGAGGTTCACGTTCCAGCTGATGTGCTGTATGGCGCACAGACGGCCCGAGCTGTTGCCAACTTTCCCATCAGCGGACAGCGACCGCATCGGGATTACATCGTTGCCATTGCGCAGGTCAAGCTTGCCGCAGCGCGTGTCAATCACCGTGCAGGTCGCCTGAACGACGATGTCGCACGCGCGATTGAGCAGGCAGCTCAAGAAATTATCGATGGCCAGTGGCACGAGCACTTCGTCGTCGACCCCTATCAGGCTGGCGCTGGCACCTCACACAACATGAACGCCAACGAGGTCATCGCTAATCGGGCCAATGAAATTCTCGGCGGCCGTCGCGGCGAGTACAAGCCAGTTCATCCTAACGATCATGTGAACCTTGGTCAATCGAGTAACGACGTTATTCCAACTGCCGCACGCCTTGCACTCCTGCGTGCAACGCCTCGGCTTCTCGAGGCGCTTCGGCAGCTGAGTGAAGCATTCTGCCAAAAAGCTCAACAATTTGTGGGATACACGAAGACCGGACGTACGCATTTGCAAGATGCTGTACCCATTCGCCTAGGCGATGAGTTCTCAGGTTACGCGGCAGCCCTTCGCCGCGCAGCTGACCGCATCGCCAGTGCTCGCGAAGCGTTGTACGAACTCAACCTTGGTGCAACTGCTCTTGGCACCGGTATCAATGCTTTCCCGGGCTATCGCAAGGCTGTTGCTGCCGAGCTTTCGGCGATCACTGGTTGGCCATTGCGACCGGCATACAATACGTTTGAAATTACGCAAAGCCATGCGGATTTTGCCCTCCTTTCAGCAGCGCTCCGGAACGCTGCGCTTGAAGTCATCCGGATTGCGAACGATATCCGCTTGCTCAGTTCAGGACCTCGAGCCGGGCTTGGCGAAATTATCCTCCCCCCGGTTCAACCGGGTTCGTCGATCATGCCCGGGAAGGTCAATCCCTCCATTGCTGAAATGGTCAATATGGTGGCCTTCCAAGTTGTCGGCTATGACCACGCTGTTGCGCTCGCAGTCCAAGCTGGTCAGCTTGACTTGAATGTCTGGACTCCACTCATCATCGCTAACTTACTCTGGGCAATTGATATCTTCACCAATGCACTGCAGACGTTCCGTACCCGCTGCATTGAAGGGATTACGGCGAACGAAGCTCGGCTGGCTGAACTCGCTCACGGCAGTATTGCTCTCGCCACGATTTTGACGCCGAAGATTGGCTATCTGCGTGCTGCCGAGATTGCGAAGAAGGCCTGGGAAACGGGCAAGACGGTGCGCGACGTCGTCGTCGAGGAAGGAGTACTCAGTCCGGAAGAAGCAGATGTCATCCTTGATCCGGCGAAGATGGCCTTGCCGCAGGATCCAGATGCGAATCAGTGCTCGTAAGCACCGCGCAACAAGACAAGAGGAGGCGAGAGCCTCCTATCATGGAAGGAGCGAGCGATGGCACGCGAATATCCGTTTTACTGCGCTGGCGAGTGGCGCACATCGCCCAACCGACTTGAAATCCGCAGTCCGTATAACGACGAACTGGTCGGCATCACCTACGAAGCCACGGAGCAGGATCTCGAAGATGCCATTGTTGCAGCCGAGCAGGCCTTTGCTGTGACACGGCGCCTGCAAAGTTACGAACGGGCGGAGATCCTCCAAAAGCTGGCAGATGGGCTACGCCGGCGACAAGAAGAATTCGCCCGGCTCATTAGCCTCGAGTCGGGGAAACCGATTCGTGATGCGCGGGTTGAAGCTGCGCGTGGCGTTTTTACGTTGCAGACTGCCGTTGAAGAAGCCAAGCGCATTGGTGGCGAAGTTATTCCGCTTGACCTGATGGCAAGTTCACAAGGGCGCTTTGGCATAACGAGGCGGTTTCCGATTGGACCAATTGCTGGCATCTCACCATTTAACTTTCCCCTCAACCTTGCTCTCCATAAGATTGCGCCAGCAATCGCTTCGGGGAACACCATTGTTCTCAAGCCTCCGAGCCGTGACCCGCTCACGATGCTCACCTTCGCGGAACTCCTGGAAGAGGCAGGAGTCCCCAAGGGGGCGGTGAGCATTATGCCGATGACACGTGCGGTCGGTGATCGCCTCGTGACTGACCCACGCTTCAAGCTCCTCACCTTCACCGGTTCTCCAGATGTTGGTTGGGACTTGAAAGCCCGCGCTGGGAAAAAGAAAGTGGTGCTTGAACTGGGCGGCAACGCTGGGGTGATTGTTGATCGCACGGCAAACCTTGATGTCGCAATCCCGCGCATCCGCACTGGCGCGTTCTCCTACGCTGGCCAGGTCTGCATCTCGGTCCAGCGCGTCTATGTCCATCGAGCACGTTGGGATGAATTTGTCGAGCGGTTCGTTGCAGCTACGCGTGAGCTTAAGATTGGCGACCCGCTTGACGAGACCACTGACGTTGGGCCGATGATCGACAACAAGGCTGCCCAGCGTACACAGGATTGGGTTGAGTCAGCCGTTGCAGAAGGAGCAAAGGTGCTCGTTGGCGGCAAGGCCGAAGGCCGCTTCTTCCAGCCAACCGTCTTGGTCGATGTCCCGAAGCAGCATCCAGTCTGCCAGCGAGAAGTCTTTGCTCCGGTGGTCGGACTCTGGCCATTTGATGATTTTGAAGAAGCACTAGCAGCAGTCAACGACTCGGCCTACGGCCTGCAAGCTGGCGTCTTCACTGGCAATCTTGAACATGCGCTCCGTGCTTTTGAGACACTCGAAGTTGGCGGTGTGATTATCAACGATATTCCGACCTATCGCATTGACCACATGCCGTACGGCGGCGTGAAGGACTCGGGCCTCAGCCGCGAGGGGCTGCGCTATGCGATTGAGGACATGACTGAACCCCGCCTGGCCGTCTTCAACCGCGTGCCTATTCAAGAGTAGTCAGCGAAAGAGCGAAGCAAAGCAAGAGAATGCCAGCTAAAGCTGGCATTCTCTGTATTCCTGTGCCGCAGCTTGGCGTTGCATACTGCTGCTCAAGCGCGAGCAAAGCGCGCTTGCGCTCGATTCCCCAGCGGTATCCGCCGAGTCCGCCGTCTGATCGGACAACGCGATGGCAAGGAACAAGTACGGCGATGGGATTTGCCGCACACGCACGGGCGATAGCACGGGTTGCGGTCGGCTGACCCAGTTTCCTAGCGAGATCAGCATAGGTGCGCGTCTGACCACAAGGAATTGCACGGAGCAGTTCCCAGACTCGACGCTGAAACGGCGTTCCGTTCTGGATATCAAGCGGAATCTCATCAAGCGCATGCTGTTGCCCTGAAAGAAAAGCGATGATCCGCTCCACCCATGCAGCCAAGGAGGCGTCATCACGTACGAATGCATTATCATTCCCATCCTGGTGAACGGCCGCTTCGGCCTCCTCGGCAGTATCAGCAAAAGCGAGCAGACGAATTCCCTGCTCACTCGCAGCGAGCGCCATCCAGCCGAGCGGCGTCGACGCAAGCGCGAAGCGTCCGGGAGTATGCGGTGTATTGAGACGCACCTTGCACCTCGTTCCTGGTGTCACTGCCCATCACTCACTTGCTGGACTAATGATCGAAGTACCTGCAGGTTCTCCCTGTCCTCGTGGAGGTCTTGGCTCTTCTCCGTCTCGAGCAGGGCTGGATGATGTTGGAAGCGTGGATCATTCACTAACTGGCGAAAGCCTTCAAGACCGATTTTGCCTTTCCCAATATGCTCATGGCGGTCAACGCGCGAACCACGCTCGCGCTTGGAATCATTGAGGTGAAAGACGCGCAGCCGGTCAAGCCCCAGCACGTTGTCAAATTCGGCCATCGTTTGCGCGTAACCATCAGGAGTTGTCAGTTCATAACCAGCGGCGAAAACATGGCATGTGTCGAAACAGTATGCGATCCGCTCAGGCTCACGAACCCGTTCAGTGATAGCAGCAAGTTCCTCAAACTTTGCTCCAATCGTCGTTCCCTGGCCAGCCGTTGTCTCGAGCAAGGTAACAACGCGGTAGCCAGGGAGTTCGGCATGGACACGGTTCAATGCTTCAGCAATCCGCCGAATTCCTTCTTCCAAACTCGATGTCCCATAGGCACCCGGATGTGTTACTAAATAGGGAATACCGAGCCGTTCACAGCGTTCCAGCTCCTCACGGAAGGCAGCGATCGATTTCTCCCAGAGCGCATCATCCGGACTTGCGAGATTGATGAGATATGAATCATGGGCAACGACAATCCGCAAGCCCGATTCTTGCCAACGCCGTTGGAACGCCTCAACCTCTGCATCGCTCAGCGGGCGGGCTTTCCATTGGTTGCTGCTCTTTGTAAAAACTTGGAGGGCATCACAGCCAACTTGCAACGCCCGTTCGATCGCTTTGTCAATGCCTCCTGCGATCGATTCATGGGCCCCAAACCACACGGATGTTGTCCTTTCGCCTTTCCATCGCACTGTTTCCCCAACAGGAGTATGACGAATACCAGAGCATGCTGCCAGTGTGCCCGTGCCCCGTCAAGAGCGAGCAAGAGGAAGCCACAATAGCCTATCGGGGACAAAGCGACGTAGCGTATCCTGTGGCGATCCAACCGGGGACTGTCACCTACACTAGAGACGACAACGAGGGTGCGGAGGCTCAAACGAGGAGCACGAGACGGCAATGGCAACAAAACGTGTCGTGATTACCGGAGCCAATGGACAACTTGGGCAAGCACTCCAACGAACCTGCCCAGAATGGGCTGAAGTGATTCCACTCCATCGCAGTGACTGCGATGTTACGGATCCGGATGCAGTCGCCGCACAGATTTTGCCCCTCCAACCAGCCATTATCCTGCACTGTGCAGCTTGGACGAACGTCGATGCCTGTGAACGCGATCCCCTTCAGGCCTATCGCATCAACGCGCTCGGCGTCCAACACGTCGCCGCAATCGCTCAGCGCGTTGGGGCGCATCTCATCATGATCTCCACAAACTATGTGTTCGATGGCGAATCAGCGGAGCCATATCACGAATTTGCTTCCCCTCATCCCATTAATGTTTATGGTTGGAGTAAGCTCATGGGCGAAGAAGCCGCTCGCGCTCTTTGCCCACACCATACTATTGTCAGGACAGCAATGCTCTATGACCGAACAAGCCGCAACTTTGTGACGACCGTCCTGCGGCTTGCCCGTGAACAATCCGTGCTGCGCATGGTCTATGACCAGTTCGGCAACCCAACATTTACTGACGATCTGGCGCGTGCTCTTTGGACACTCGCAAGCAAGGGTGTGTATGGAACATACCATCTTGTCAATAGCGGGCACGCGTCATGGTACGACTGGGCTCGTGCAATCGTACAGATTGCCGATCTGCCTGTTGCCGTCGAGCCGATCCCAGCAAGCGCCTATCAGCGCGCTGCCCGTCCGCCGCGCAATGGTGTGCTAACCAGTCTCGCAGCGCCAGCGCTTGGCATCACACTGCCGGACTGGGAAGACGCGCTTCGTCGCTGCCTCCGTGGCGAATCTTAAGCGTTGCCGCTCCCGTCAGCACCTGCTGATGACGGTGTCCCACCAGTTTGCAGCGATGACTTCAACTGTAGCCAGGCCGCGCGGGCTTCTTCAACGCTTCCCTCGTCTTCAATGGTCGAGATATCGCCAGGGTCACGGTCAAGCACGACCGCCTTGAGTACACGCCGCATGATCTTGCCACTGCGTGTCTTTGGTAACGTTCGGACGAAGTTCAATTCACCAATGACTACGACTGGCCCTAACTCTCGACGCACTGTTTCAAGCAATTCACGCTCCAACTCGGGCGATGGGGTATAGCCTTGTTTCAACGTGACGAACGCAGAGACGACTTCGCCGCGAACCGGGTCAGGGCGTCCTGTAACACCAGCTTCAGCCACGGCTGGATGACGTAAGAATGCCGTTTCAACTTCGATCGTGCCGATGCGGTGTCCAGCTATCTTGATAATCTCATCTGCCCGACCAGCAAACCAGAAATAGCCATCGTCGTCAACCATGGCAGCATCACCAGTGAAGTAGACACCGGGGATGCGGTTCCAATAGTCGCGCGCATACCGTTCAGGATCACCCCAGAGCATTGGTGTCAACCCTGGGAAAGGCCGCTGGATCACAACAATGCCCCGTTCACCAGGACCACAGCGTTGCCCTTCGGGCGTCATGACGGCAACATCCATGCCAGGAAGTGGCAGGCTCGCCGAGCCGGGCTTAATGGGCAGCATGGCTATCCCATAGGGATTGCCAATCACTGGCCCACCCGTTTCGGTCTGCCACCAATGGTCAATAACGGGGATACGGTCAGCAAAGACGTCCTTCTGCAGCCACTCCCAAGCTGGCGGATTCAGCACTTCCCCAGCGCAAACGACACGCTCAACGGAGGTCAGATCGTAGCGTCGTGCTGGTTCAGCACCATACTTCATCAGCATTCGCACTGCTGTCGGTGAGGTAAAGATCCCTGTGACGCGATTTTCATCGATAATCCGGTAGAACGTCTCCGGGCCGGGATAATCGAGCGCGCCTTCATACGCAATCGTTGTACAGCCAATCAAGAGCGGGGCATAGACAATATGGCTATGGCCAACGATCCAGCCAATATCAGATGTTGACCACCAGATATCATCTGGTTTCAGGGCAAAACACCACTCCGCCGTACTCCGAATGCCGACTTGATAGGCACCATGGGTATGGACGGCGAGCTTTGGCTTCGCCGTTGTTCCCGATGTGGCGAGGATAAACGCCGGCTCGTTTGCTTCCATCAGTTCAACCTGATCGGATTGGTCATGACCGAGCGCAAGGAATGACTCCCAGTCGAGATCCCGTCCAGGCTGCATTGGCACGGGATCGTTTCGGCGACGCAACACCACGACCGATTGAACTGACTCAGCTCCCAACGCCAGCGCCTGGTCAACGATCTCCTTCAACCGGACGGGGTTACCACGTCGCCAGGTGAAATCGGCCGTGAAGAGCGCCTTTGCTCCGGCCATGGTGAGCCGATCATGCAGCGCACCAGCACCAAAACCTGCGAAGACGACAATGTGCATTGCCCCAATACGCGTGGCGGCCAGCATGAGCATGATTGCCTCGGGGCATGTCGGCATGTAAATCCCGATGCGATCACCTTTTTGGATGCCGAGGCCTCGAAGCGCCGCGGCGATTCGTCGCACCTGACGTAGGAGTTGGGCATAGGTGAAGACGCGGCGCTCTCCCCACTCTGTCTCAGCAATCAGCGCCGCATGCCCACCGCGACCGCGTGCAACATGTACATCGAGCGCCGCGTAGGCAAGATTGGTCAGTCCATCGACAAACCAGCGGAACGTCGGTGGCTCCCACACAAACGTCTGCGTCCAGGGACGAAACCAGAAGGCCTTCTCGGCTGCCCGTGCCCAAAAGCCTTCGGGATCCTCCAACCCCTCACGCCGCCAACGTGCGACCACTGGATTAATGAGTTCAACTGCCATTGCGCACCTCCTCTGCACCAGTTCCCGAGGCCGCCCGTCAGTTGTGCTTCATTGAGGCATGTGTACCTAGTGTATCGGGATAATCGGCAATGGCGCAAGCAAGAGGCGCGCAACGGTCGCTGCGGTGGGATTAGTCCTGTGCGGCGTCCAGCGCGTGGGCAAAGACGTCGACGGCCATATCAACCTGTTCACGAGTAAGGAGCAATGGTGGCAAAAAGCGTAGCGTCGTCGTTGTTGCCGGCAGCGCAAGAACGCCCGACTCTTGCATGGCACGCAAGACAGGTGTGGCTCGCAGCTTCAGCTCAACGCCGATCATGAGTCCCCGCCCCCGCACTGCACGAACAAGCGGATGGCGCAATTGCTGCAACTGCTCAAGAAAGTACGCTCCGATATCAGCGCTATGGGCAATCCAGCCTTCGTCATGGAGCGTTTGCAACGTAGCAAGCCCAGCCGCACAGGCCAACGGGTTACCGCCAAAGGTACTGCCATGTACACCGCTCGGTAAGCAGGAGGCGATCTCCTCCGTCATCAGTGTCGCACCAATCGGCACGCCATTGGCCAATCCCTTGGCAAGACAGAGGAGATCAGGGCTCACACCATCATGTTGACAAGCAAACCATGCCCCGGTACGAAAACCCGTCTGCACTTCGTCAAAAATGAGAAGGGCACCGGCTTGACGGGTAATCTCGCGCGCAGCGGCAAGATAACCCGGTGGCGCAGGGAAGATCCCTCCCTCGCCTTGGATCGGCTCGAGAATCACCGCAGCCGTCGCTGTATCAACAGCGGCAGCAAGGGCATCGCGATCGCCAAATGGTACGTGTTCGGCTTCAGCCAGGAGGCCAATGAATCGATCGCGATACTTCTTCTCAGCAGTCGCCGCCAAGGCTCCAAGGGTACGGCCGTGATAGCCACGACGGGCTGCAACAATCTTGCGTCGTCCAGTCACTGCCCAGGCAAACTTGAGCGCTGCCTCAACGGCCTCTGTGCCTGAGTTGGAAAGGAAGACGCGGCGCAAGCCTGCTGGAGCAATCGCCAAGAGTTGCTCAAGAAAGGCGGCCCGCGTATCGTTAGCAAACGACTGATGGCAGTTCAGTAGTCGACCAGCTTGTTCAACGATTGCAACAGTGACGCGTGGGTGCGCGTGGCCGAGAATGTTGACTCCATAGTTGCTCATCAGATCGAGATAGCGTCGTCCTTCGCTATCCCAAAGCCACACGCCTTCGCCCCGCACGAGGGCAATTCCACGCTTTGCGTACAGCGGAGGTTGGAGTTGCTGGTCTGCTGCAAGGACAGCATCAGTTGGACGCGCGGTCATACATTGACTCCTATCGTGCTGCGTGCCACAAGGCGAGTGCCTTCGCCGGCGAGCGCTCGCCGAATTGGATGTTCCACACGGGCATCAGCAAAGACGACCTGTGGGATTCCAGCAGCAACAGCGCGGCACCCTGCTTCGACTTTCTTCTTCATGCGGCCCTGAGCTGCTTCCATTGCCCGTGCAACACTCTCGGGATCATCAACGACGATCTCACGAATCAGCGACGAGGGATCCTGCAGATTCGCGAGCAAGCCTGGTGTATTCGAAAGAATCACCAGCGCATTGGCCTGCAAGGCAAGTGCTAATTGGAGCGCTAGCTTGTCCCCATCAACGTTAATTGCTTCACCGTGGTAGCTCAGCGCTGGTGGCGTAACGACCGGTAAGTAGCCATGCTCAAGGAGCAAGCGTAACAACGTCGGGTCGATTTCATTGATGCTGCCAGCATAGTCACCACGCAGGACTTTGGGCTTTCCATTTTCAATCGCCCGGATCGTCTCCTTGCGTAGCCCGCGGGCAATGCGACCATCAAGCGCGGTTAACCCAACGGCATTCACACCGCGCGCCTGCAGGGCTTCAACCAGTCGCTTATTGACGAGACCAGCGTAAACAGCGAGCATCAGGTCCATCGTCTCAGCATCGGTATAGCGACTGACCTGACCAGACGAGGAGTGAACCAGTCGCGGCTCTTTGCCAAATCGCCGCATCCATTCATCAAGCACAGCGTTGGCTCCATGGACGAAGACGACCGGCTGCTCCACAGAGAGCGCCGCAAGGTCATCCAGTGTCAGGGCAGGATCAATGCCAGCACTACCGCCGAGCTTCACGATGAGCATTGGTCAAGCTTCCCTCCCCAGTGATCACGGGTTTCGTATGGCTTCTGGAAGAGCATGGTATAGGCAAGCGGGGTACCGCTTTGTCGAACGAGCGTGAAGCCCGCTGCCTTTGCAAGGGCATGTACTCTGTGACGAGGAAGAAAATGCGGATCGGGCAATGTTTCAACCACTGCGAGCATACCGCCAGGTTTCAATGCCCGGTAGAGTTCATGCAACGCTGCTTGGCGAGGACGGATTTCACCAAGGACGTGCACCAAGACTGCCCGATCAAATGTATCCGCCGGCAATGGCGCATCTGCACCGAGTTCAGCAAGTGCCGGCAAGACATTCGATATACCAAGACGATCAGCACGTGTACGCAGCTGGGTAAGCATTGCTGGCTGGCAATCGAGCGCGACAACCAAGCCATCGGGACCAACATATCGAGCAAATGCAAGGCTCAGTCGCCCAGGGCCAGCGCCTGCATCGAGAATCTTCATGCCAGGCTGGAGATCGAGCAACGTTGCAAGGTCTTCAGCATTTCCAATGCGCCGGAGGCCAGGCAACGTCAGCACCCAACTCAGCCACGCGGGACACGGGGTGAGACGGCGAAAAGCAAGGCCGGTAAGCACAATGCCGCCAGCGACTACCATCATCCAACGCGTGGTGTTGTGACGCACGACGTGATAGACGGCACTCATAGTGGGTGGAGCCCTGAAAACTCCAAGCCGAGAGTTTCCGGAAAGCCAAAGCGCACGTTCATTGCTTGTACAGCTTGCCCCGCCGCCCCCTTCATGAGATTATCGATTGCAGACATGACGACGACGCGCGGGTGATGAGGATCGCTTAGGTCAAGCTCCCAGCCAACATCGCAATAGTTCGATCCAGCGAGGATTTTTGGCTCGGGATATCGGTGCAGGCCAGAGGCCTCCTTGACAATTCGGACAAATGGCTCATTGCCATACATGTTGCGGTAGATCTGCCACAGATCACGATCGGTTAACGGGACAGAAAGAAAGGCATAGCTGGTCGCCAAGATGCCGCGCACCGCCTCAACGCTCGTCACACTGAGGGCAACCTGAATCGGACGGTCAGCACAGCCCAGTTCTTGGAGGATTTCAGCAGCATGACGATGACCTGTGGGCTTATAGGGCCGAATCACACCACTGCGCTCAGGATGATGGCTTGAGAGCCCAACTTCCCCGCCAGCCCCAGACGAGCCCACTTTGGCTTCAGCAAAGACCGGGAGGTCTGAAGCAAGGACTCCAGCTCGCGCAAGTGGCGCTAAGCCAAGAATGACGGCGGTTGCATTGCAGCCCGGGCAAGCGATGTAGTTCGCTTCACGAATCTCAGCTCGATGGAGTTCAGGCAATCCGTAGACGGCTTCCCGAAGGAGCGACGGCGCTGGATGCTGCCACCCGTACCAACGCTCATAGGCTGCTGGGTCGCGCAGCCGAAAATCCGCAGAAAGATCAAAAATGACCGGCGCTAACGAACGGATGCGATCGATCATTGGGGCAACCGCCCCATGCGGAAGGCAGACAAAAAGGACATCAGCCGGTTGCAACGCATCGGGATGAATAAATTTAAGCTGGGTGCGCTTTCGGAGGTTGGGGTGAACCGTGTGGACAAATTTCCCTGCCCGATTCCGCGAGGTTACCTGCGTGACCTCGACTTCAGGGTGTCCAAGTAAAAGGCGAAGTAATTCGCCACCGGTGTAACCTGATCCGCCCAGAATTGCCGCTTTCAGTGCCATAAACACTCCCTCACTAACTGGCGCGAGCCGGTGAGCATGCTGGAGATGTCGCTCGCGGACGATCAAGGGTGACAACAGCCGGTTGACGCAGCCCCCGCGCGCGATCAAGCACATAGTCGGCAATAATTCCGGCGATATCGTGGTCAGTCGTTTGCATTAAGCCTTTGAACTCCACGCCACCATTGACCTCCAGGACTTTCAGTCCTGCAGCTGTTTCGATGAGGTCAATGCCAGCAATTTCAACACCAACAACATGGGCAGCCCGCAGAGCAATTTCAGCAACGTCTGGTGTGACAGGACACGGAGCTGAGATTGCGCCACGGGCAACATTGGTGACCCAATGGTTCGCTATACGATACGACGCAGCAATGACGTCATCCCCAACGACAAAAACTCGCAGATCGCGACCGGGTTTTTCGACGTATTCCTGAAGATAAAACACACCGTGGTGAAACGATCCAAGCGCTCGCTTGTGCTCAAGGACGCTACGAGCGGCTTGTGGAGAATGGACCCGTGCCAGAAGACGCCCCCACGACCCCGTCACCGGCTTAATGACCGCCGGATACCCCAGCTGGTCAAGCGCTTGCAGGGCAGAATCAACGTCAAAGGCGACCATGGTGCGTAACGTTGGCACCCCAGCCTGAGCCAACAGCCGCGTGGTCAGCACCTTATCATCGGCAATTGTCATCGCCTGACTCGTATTGATGGTTGGAATACCCATGGACTCAAAAAGCCGGAGAGCAACAACGCCGCGGCTGTGCGCCATGCAGCGATCGAGAACGAGATCAAGCGTCGGTGCACTGCAGGTCGGATCCACCAGATCAAAAATGAGTGAACGGTCATAGAGGCGAACGGGCAATGCTCCGCGAGCTTCAAATGCACGAAGAAGTCGTTTCTCTTCCTCGCGCACATGGGAAAGCAGTATGCCTATATGGAGCGGACTACTCACTGGATCCCCTCCCACCGTTGCTGCGCAATTTGCGCAACCACCCGCTCGAGTGCACGCTCGAGCACTGCCACGGCTTGCTCCAACTCGGCAACCGACACATGCTCATGGGGGGTGTGGTCAAGACGAGAATCACCCGGGCCATAAGCGACAATCGGGCACCCCCAGGCTGGACCAACAATGTTCATGTCCGACGTTCCCGTCTTCACTTTCAGCTTCGGCTGGCCTCCACTCTCGCGGATTGCAGCTAAGAAGACGCTAACCAGCGGAGAGCGCTTGTCGACTCGAAACGCCGGAGCATTGACGTGCACCCGCACATCGCCAATTCCGGCGAGTTGGTGGGCAGCAGCGACCGCTTCGGCTGGCGAAACAGCGGGCGGGAGACGGAGGTTTGCACGCAGCCATGCCTGCTCAGTCAAGCCGTCAGTGGTCGTATTGATTGCGAGCAACGTCGTCGTAACCTGATCAAATGAACGGGCAGTTGGATCGCTGCGACTTGCCGCCCAGGCAACCAACTTGTTCCAGTAGTCAACGGCGAGGGCTGCGGCGGTTGTCTCCGGCCCAGCTGAATGGCCAATCGGTCGAGCAACTTGGTACTCGACCGCAACGGAGCCCTTATACCCAAGGACAACGCCGTCCCAGCCACTTGGCTCACCGATGATGACAGCACACGGCTTCGGCTGATGGTGGTCAACGAGCCAGTGTGCTCCACGAGAGCTCATCACTTCTTCTTCCACCGCTCCGACGACCGTTAGGCGTACTCCGGGTGGTAGCGCAACGTGAGAACCAGCGAGCACAAAGGCCGCCAGCGGTCCCTTGGCATCAACAGCGCCACGGCCGTAGAGCAAGCCATCAACCTGGCGAACAGGAACACGGCCGGGCACCGTATCAATGTGGCCTAAAAGCATCACTTCGTACGGGCCGTCGCCTCGGGTACCAACCGCATTGCCGGCGCCGTCGACCTCAGCATGATAACCGAGCTCAGTCATCCGCTCGCACAGCCAAGCGACGGCCTCAGCTTCATGCCCAGATGGGCTGGGGATGCGCAACAAGCCTTCGAGGAGGCTGGCTGCCGTCCAGATACCCACCGTCATCTCACCCCTCCCCTGCTACCGCTGGCGTATGCTCGGCAGCCCGAGCCACTACATGGTCAACGATCGCCATCGCGACAGCCGCCGCCTGCTCGCCGAGCGAACGAAATTCGACAAGATTCTCGGCCGAAATGAGGACACCACCCGTTGGCGTTTCCACGACATCAACGGTATAGGCCCCACTTCCGAGCCGCTGCACAACGGCCTCCGCGAGCGCGCTCCACCGATTCATCTCCAGTGCCGGAGCCCATTGTCCGGCATCGCGATGAGCAACAGCGACGAGCGCATTCCCGACGATCACAAGCCGTCGTGCCTGGTCTGGCGAGCCAACAGCCTGTTGAACCAACACCGCTTGCTCATCACCGAGCACCGTTCGATGCTCAATGAGCGCTTCCGCAGCATCGCGATCTTCGACCAGCGCCACCGGCATGATGGGATCAGCAAAGAATGGTTTGAGATAGACTGGAAAACCGAGTTCATCGATGACCCGCAGTGTGGCTGCAGGCCCAAAGCTCACAACGGTCCGCGGAATTGGCAACCCAGCAATCGCAAAATGGCGGAGCAGTGCAAGCCGGTCTGCTAAGAGGCGCGTTGTTGCTGGGCGGTTGATTACCACGCGCCCAGACGCCTCAAGAAGCGCTGAGAGTGCAACCAGTTCTGGCGTCGCCCGCTCACGCAGCACCACAACAGGAGGCAGATCAACGTCCTCGCCCAGCGGCAATGCGAGTTCAGAGGGGGCAACGCGCGTGACCTGCCAGCCCTGCTGCTCGAATGCTTCGGTCAGGAGCCGCTCCTCGACGCGTAATCGCTCAGCTAGGAGCGCTACCTGCAATGCCACGGCTACTCGCCCCAGTCTTCTTCTTCCGCTGGTGCAAGCCCAAGCTCAAGCGGATCAACCTCGAGCACCTCGAGATCAACCCCACACTCGGGGCATTGGACAATTTCCCCAACTTCAACGTTTTCGAGCGTCAACGTTGCGCCACATTCTGGACACATGGGTAACACTCCTCTCCCCTTACAACACCGTAACGTACCCGAGAAAACCAAGAGCGGCGGTGCCTTTATGAGGCTCACCGCCGCTCCGGAGTCTGCTACAAGCTATTGCGTGCTACACACCCCAATTGTGTGCACCGCCCCGGGATACGGCAGGAGCCCCCAGGTACCTGGGGGCGCGAATAGGTGCGGGCACCACCGAAACAGCCCAGTGCCCGGCTTTGGTCAAGCCAGGTTTGTGCTGGTGTTGGACTGTTCGGGTTCTTGCACGCACCATCGCTTCCTCACCTGCCGCCCACTTCTGGGCACTGTTCACTGTAACACACATACCCGACAAGCGCAAGAGGAGAAACATCTTGACGACCCCAGAAACACGCCCCCACTGGGTCGGCAACATGCTGCACGGCAGCATCGGCTGCCCATTGCCCCAGCGCCGTGGTCTGGCATTGACGAGACAGCTAACCAGGCAGGAAGACTGGTGCTATAGACAGATGATCCACAGATGGACGCCTCGATTGCTGAAATCCGCTGAAGAGCGGTCTGGAACTGTGAACTGTCCGGCAACGATACAACACGAATTGGCAGCAGATTAGCTCTACCATGAGGAGCACAATGCCACAGCGTCGAGCGCTAGCGTATTCTTGCTTCCCGGTCATTGCGCACAATCGTGATGATCGTGGAATGTTCATTGGATGCTTGCGTTCCAGGATAATGGCACAACATGGCGCTGACTGTTTGAGAGCATAGTGAGCAGAAAGGTGAGCACAACAATGAGTGAAGGACGCCAACCACTGGACCCAACGCGTCGGCTTCTTCGCACCTTTGGGGTTGCCGTTTCAAACTTTGAGGAGCGCTCGGCAAAGCTCATTGAGCGCGCACGCGCAGCTGACACAAGTACAGAGGAGCGGCTTGCCGCAGCAGCACGTCTATTGCGTGAAGCTGCCCTCCTCAATCGTCGACTGCGTGAAATTGCCGATCATGTCTGGGAACTGCAGCACGCTGCCCTGACACAGATGAGCGACCTCCTGGTGCCAGCCAGTTCCGAGGAGGATGAGGAATCATCCGCTTATTGACCAACAAGCCATCACCATGTAGGCTTTGGATAGAGGGTAACGGAATGGCGCAGCGCGGTCAGAGACAGCCGACAGTACAAGATGGTGATCACGTAGCGGCTGGGCGAGCGGCGCCGCCATAGGGGTTTGCCTGTTGCGTAACTGACACGCGGCGTCCGCTCCGACAGTCTAAGGCGGACGCCGCTTTTGTATTCGCGGAGAAAGTAAGGAGGCAGCTCGCAATGGCACAGACAACACCGGCAGGCGATTTAGCCCCGGCATATCAGCCGCAAGAGGTCGAATCACACTGGTATGACTGGTGGGAATCCAAGGGCTATTTCACCCCAACAATCGATCCACAGCGAAAGCCATTTGTGATCATCATGCCTCCTCCGAACGTGACTGGAGAGCTTCACATGGGACATGCCCTCTTCGTCGCTGTTGAAGACCTGCTTATTCGCTGGCGACGGATGCAGGGCTATCCCACGCTTTGGCTCCCCGGCGCTGACCATGCTGGGATAGCCGGGCAATGGGTTGTAGAGCGTGAGTTGCTGAAGGAAGGGTTAACACGCCACGACCTCGGCCGCGAGAAGTTTTTGGAGCGTGTTTGGGACTGGATGAACCGCTATCGCGGCAGGATTCGTGAGCAACTGCGTATTCTTGGCGCATCCTGTGATTGGACTCGCTTCCGTTTCACGATGGATCCAGGACCTTCACGCGCAGTCCGTACAGCATTTAAACGGCTGTACGACAAGGGCCTCATTTACCGCGGTGAGCGCCTCATCAACTGGTGTCCGCGCTGTATGACGGCCCTGTCCGATCTCGAAGTCGAACACGAAGAGACCGATGGCCAACTTTACTACCTGCGCTATCCGCTCGAGGACGGCAGTGGGGCATTAGTGGTGGCAACGACACGTCCTGAGACGATGCTCGGCGACACGGGTGTTGCCGTGCACCCTGATGATCCGCGCTATCACGATGTCATCGGCAAGACTGCCGTGCTGCCCATCCTTGGTCGACGACTCCGGATTGTTGCCGATGCTGCAGTTGACCCTGAATTTGGCACTGGCGCAGTGAAAGTGACGCCAGCTCACGATTTCACAGACTTTGAGATTGGTCAGCGGCATGGCCTCCCGGCTGTCAACATCTTGAATGAGGATGGAACGCTGAACGCTGAAGCGGGCCCGTTTGCTGGCCTAACCATTGCCGAGGCACGCCAGCACGTCGTTGCCCGACTTGAGCAAGAAGGGGCACTGGTGAAAGTTGAGCCACACCGTTATTCGCTGGGCCATTGCCAGCGGTGTGGCGCTGTTGTTGAACCATTGATCAGCAAGCAGTGGTTCGTCAAGATGGCACCACTCGCTGGGCCAGCAATCGAGGTTGCCAAGAATGGCACAGTGCGCTTCATTCCCGAACGCTTCGTGAACGTGTACCTGCACTGGCTGGAGAACGTCCGAGATTGGTGCATCTCCCGGCAACTCTGGTGGGGGCATCGGATTCCAGTCTGGTACTGCAGCGACTGCGGCCAAGTGTCAGTGACCGACCAAGAGACACTTGAACGCTGCCAGCACTGCGGGAGCACGCAGATTGAGCAAGATCCTGACGTGCTCGATACCTGGTTCAGCTCTGGTCTTTGGCCCTTCAGCACGCTTGGCTGGCCAGATGACACGGAAGATCTCCGATACTTTTACCCCAGCTCAGTCATGGAAACCGGCTATGACATCCTCTTCTTCTGGGTCGCTCGGATGATTTTCCTTGGTCTTGAGTTTATGGGTACGCCACCGTTTCATACGGTGTACCTCCATGGGACGGTGCGTGATGAGCGCGGCGAGCGCATGAGCAAGACCAAGGGCAACGTGATCGACCCAACCGAGATCACGGCACAGTATGGCAGCGACGCACTGCGCTTCACCCTCCTCACCATGGCCGGCCCTGGGTCAGACATGAAGCTAAGCGTGCAGCGAGTTGAAGCAAGCCGCAACTTCGGGAACAAGATCTGGAATGCGACCCGCTTCGTCTTGCGTGCACTGAATAACGCGCCGCTTGAGGTCGACGCTGATGGGAATCCCACACCACCCGCGCATGAAGCGGCAAGCCTTGCCGACCGCTGGATGCTCAGTCGATTGCAGCGAACCATTGAAACCATCACGGACCAGCTTGAACGCTACCAGTTCCACGAAGCTGGACACCACCTCCACGAGTTCATCTGGTCAGAGTTCTGCGACTGGTACATTGAGGCATCGAAAGTGGCGCTCAACCAAGGTGGAGCTTCGGCCCAAGCGGCACGCCAAACGTTAGCGGTCGTCCTTGAGCGCACACTCCGGCTTCTCCATCCGTTTATGCCTTTCCTCACCGAAGAACTCTGGCAGCGCCTCCCCCATGCCGGGGAGAGTATCATGGTCGCCCCATGGCCGACGCCTGATGCACAGTGGATCGATGACGAAGCAGAAGGCGAATTTGGGTTCCTTATTGATGTCATTCGCGCGATCCGCAACGCGCGTGCCGAAGCGGGTGTTGAGCCAGCGCGCTGGATTCAAGCAATGATCTATCCTGGTAGCCATGGTCACGCCTTCAAGACAGCGGAACCTGTACTCCGCTTTCTTGCTCGGCTTGCTGATGATGGCATCCAGTATCTCGATGCCCTTCCGGAGAATCCCGAGCATGTCATAACGCTGGTCGTCGACGATGCCGTGGTCTATCTTCCACTTCGCGGGATGGTTGACCTTGCTGCTGAACGTGCGCGCCTTGATCGCGAGATTGCGGAAGTGCAAGCTGAAATCGAGCGCGCGCGGCAACTGCTTGCCAACGACCAGTTTGTCCAGCGAGCGCCAGCCCATGTCGTTGAGCGACAGCGCGCCAAACTCGCCGATGCGGAAGAACGCCTCGCACTCTTGCTCTCCCAACGGGCTGCGCTTCAAGAGAAATGAAGGGGGTCACACTACGGCACAGAGCCATATCCACGTTATCCGTTGTTACTTGATAACAGGACAAATCACGGCAGAACGTGATGGTTTGACAGAAGCAGCACACCCGGCGTGGGCGCCTATTTCCTCCGGAGCAGCAGTATGAGGACTTGGAAGGCAGGAGGGAGGTGGGATGCTATCGGATCTGAGTTAAAACGACGATGACCTATTTTTGAACTTTATCCCGTGCCCCGCTACGTCGGGCGTGGCATGCTCAGTAATCATTGATCATGAACCCAAGCGGCAACGATCGCAGCACTAGCCAACAACCGCCTGGTTGCTCCGGCTTAGCTGCCAGCATGCTCAGGGACAAGCAGGCGTCCCCAGACTCGGCCATATGCATCTACCGCAAATGCGAGCAGTCCAGACAAGTTGTGCGCGAGTGCCAAGCCGAGAATCGGCGCGTCCTCTAATCCCTCACTCCACGCGGTTAACGCGTCGTCTTCGCCACGTACGATAAAGACAGCAGGGCCAGCGGCGAGGAGCAACCGACACCAGGGGAAAGCTGTGGGAGGACGTGCGACGGCCGTCAGTGGGGATGGGGTGAGAGAAGGAAGGGCGCTCCACACCGGCTCTGAACCTCCTGTATCCCACCGGCCTCGCCAAAGCGTATCGTCCAATCCTACCCAGATTTCCTCCCACTGCGTCAGGTCATCGGAGAGGGCAAGGTGGGACGTTGGAGGATCAGGCTGTCGAAGCCAAGCTAGCCAAGACCGCCCACCATCAACTGAAGCGCGAAGCGTTATATCCAGTTGTCCTTGAGCATCAAATGTCGATGTCAGCGCAAGGAGAACGATCTGGCCAGAGTCACGCCGGGTGACGGCAATTGCCCGCACGATGTTTCCTTCGCCAAACTGGCCCGTTTGCCAGTCTTTTCCACCATCTGTCGAATACCACCACGTGCCATCGCGCATTGCTGCGAAAATGACATCACCGTCAGCACGAGCATTTGCCGTCACAGCGAGTAAGCGCGCTGGAGCTAACGACGGTGTCAGGAGATCCCATGTTATTCCACCATCACCACTTCGCCAGAGTCCATCGCTCGCTTGGAGATAAAGGCGCGACGTTGAGCGCACATGAATAAGATGAAAGAACAGTCGTGAGACGCCATTCAGCTGCGTGCTCCAGACTCCCTGCGGGAGGTCACCGCACAACACACCGTGCTCAAGCCAAGCCGTAACCACCCGAATCTGATGCTTGTGTTCCACCACTGCAGCAAGGCCGGAAGGCACCGCTGCCATAAGCGGCACAGGCCACGGTCGCCATTCATGAGTCGATGGATTCCATGACCAGACCCCGGAACGAAGACATCCAGCAAGCAGTTGCTCGTCAGTAGCATTCGGCGCGAAGGAAGCAAACGACAAGCTGAGTACGGGAGACGGCAACGATCCCAAATCATGCCACTTGCGCCCGCCGTCAGGAGACCAGAGAACGTGTTGATCCACCGCGACGGCAAGATGTTGCCCATGAGCATTGACGGCAACCGCGGTGACGCCTTCGGCCTGCTCGAGCGGAAGCCGACGCCAATGCTCGCCCGCATCATCCGATGTGAACACGCCATAGTTGTCAACACTGACGAAGAGGCGCCGGTCTTCAGCAAAGCGCGGCGAGACTACAATAGAGGTAATGACAGGATCAGCCACGGGAAAATGGAGTGGGCGCCAGCTTGCACCACCATTACGCGTCCCAAAGAGACCGCTTTCTGTCGCGACGAATCCGAGCCGATCATAGGCAAATGTCGGCGAAAGTGCCAATGCCAAGACGGAAAGATCGGGAAGCCCCACATTGCGGCTTTTCCACGTCGTGCCGCCATCATCTGAACAGAAAATTCCATCACGTTCGGTACCAATAAAAATCGCAGGCTGCTCTCCATCCTCAGCAACGGCAAGAGCAGTAACACGGCTTCCTACCAAGACCGGTTCCCACGGCTGATGTTCACCCCGTAGCCGAAATAGCCCATGCGGTGTTCCGGCAAACCACAGACAACTGCCATCCTGAGTAGGAACATAGGCAAGCGTCTCAACCAGAAGTGGTACTGTTGTGCCGAGCCATCGCCAACCAAACGATGGAGGTTCCGCAATGGCCACACCAGACGGTGTTCCAGCAACGAGGATGCTTTTCCCGTTATCGCAGACACTGAGGAGCGTTAAGACAGTAGCCCCTTCTACCTGAGCGAGCAGCGACCAACGCGTCTGGGTAAGTGGAAACACAACGTGCTCCGATCGCCTTGGTTATGGGTGAGCTGCTACCGCCGGCCAGGTGCGGTGAATCAATGCTCCAGTCGAAAGAACCATGCGAACTATACTCACCGCCGTCTCAATCGCCGTGTCAATGACCTGGACGGGATCAAGTAGCCCTTCCAGCCAGGGATCAACCCACGACTGACGCAGGACATCAAAGGCCGCCGTTGGACAGCGATCAGCCTCCGCAAGCACTCTGCCCGGCTCAATGCCAGCATTGGTCAGGATAACCCGGATCGGTTCCGTAAGCGCTGTACCGAACGCGTTGCGTATTGCAACCTCGCAGGGGTCAGCTCGCATTGGCAGAGCACGAAGCTCACGAGCAATCCCAAGCAAGGTTGCGCCACCACCTGGAACAAGACCGCCGCTTAACGCGGCCTGCGCTGTCTTAACGGCCGATTCAGCAACCAGCCGCCGCGCCTCACGTTCCCGAGGTACGGCACCTCCAACCTGAAGACGAGCCGTTACCCCGGTTAAGCGTGCAATCCGCTCCTGTGCTTTCGTCCGGAGATACGCATCGTCTGCTCTGGCTAGGGCCGCACGCGCGGCGCGCAACCGGGCTCGCACTCGTTCCCGATCAAGGTGGCCGCCAAGAATACCGAAATGCCGCAGTGTTGCCCACACATGCCGCGCTCTGCCAAGCACTGCTATCGAGGAAGCTGACAACGACTCCCCTCCGTTGCAGTGCACCACGAACCCGCCCGTTAACGCCGCCAGATCTTCCAAGATTTCCTGCTGCTGCCACCCAACTGAGGGTGCCTGCAGCGCGACAATCTGCTCAAAGACACCGCGCTCACCGTTGCGTACCAAAAGCGCAAGCGCATCATGGCGTATCTCTCCAGCAATGATCACGAGGCGACGAATATTTGATGCAAGACAACGCTCGAGAAACGGAAGGAGTTCAACACCCTTCGTCACCGCGCCATCGAGCAGCAAGATCCGTGGCTCATGCACGCGGCAACATCCATCAGGAGCCTGAAGCCATATCGGTGAGAGGACACCACTATCCCATACAATGCCCTCTTCATAGACACAGGTAGGATCGGCGCTCACTCCCTCCTCGAGCAAGACAACACCTTCGGGACCAACTGCATCAACTGCCTCACTGAGAAGGCGAGCAAGGACAGGATCATAGACAGCACGCTGGATTACCGCGTGGAGTTGATCGAACGATATATCGGTTTTTGCATGCTCCAACAAATTCGCCCGGACACAATGCCAAACCTGCTCAAGCACACGCTCAAGCTGAGAAATACTCCATCCAGCTTCCGCAACACGAAGCACTTCCCGCAACAGCGCAGCGCTTAATACGGCTGTTGTCGCACAACCATCGCCCACACGCTCATAGACGCGCCAGACTGCATGGCGCAGGAGCATGGCCCCAGCATTCTCGAACGGATCGGGCAACTCAATCACGCGGCGTGCGATCGTCGCCGCATGGTCAAGGATTTCCGGGGAACCATTCCCAACAATTGGACGGATCAATACCGAACGCGGCAACGGGCCAAGGGTTGGACGGAGCAACGAAGTCATGATCGTTGCTCCGCGCAACAAGGCGCGCCAAGCAGCGTGATCATACCGAATAGGAGCACCCTGACCCCGAATGCGCCCAGTCATCGAGCAAGAAAGCACACGATACGTGCCGCTCTCTGGTTGCCTTTCCCTATTACCCTTAGGCACGGTTTTCAGGCTTGCTGTAGATTTCCTGGGCAGCCTTCACGAAGTTTGCGAGCGCATCAGCTGGCTTCAATTTCTTAACGACCAGATCTTGCATCATATCACCAATGACGAATTTGGTGGTTAACTCACCGAAAGCGCCGAGTGGGGCAGCAGCGTAGCCCATAATACGTCCTGTCTCGATAATCTTCTGATACTCTGAATAGAGGGGATTCTTTGTCCAAAGGTCAGCCTTAATCATATCTTTCCAACAAGGAATAAAGCGCCCATTGAGCTTATTGTTAATGTAATCGGCGTACCACGTTGGATCGAGAATTGAGAGCAACAAAATGCGAGCATTATCGCCGCCTTTGCCGTTCTTAAACAACGCCTCTGTCCACACATCGACCATACCGAATGAACCAGCTGGCCCAGCAGGCCAGTTGTAGAGGCGGGTCTTCTTGGCAAGGTCAGGCTTGTTCTGCAGCAGCCAATTATAGACACTAGTAGGATTAGCCGTTATGACAAGTTGCTCGCTTTGAAATCCCTGGTTATTTCCCCCGTCGTCCCAGTTTACAGAACCAGGCGGAATGATCTTGTCATCAAGGTACATCGTTTGAATCAACGCGAGTGTATCGAGCCATGCTTTGTCATTCGCGGTTACCGCCAGCGTGCCATCTTCATTCTGCAATTTCCCACCGAAAGTCCAAACCATACCGATGACATGGTTATTGGTATCGTTCGTTTTCCCAAGCGTCATGCCGTAGTAATAGAGCGGTGGCTTCGTTAAGGCTTTCCCTTGCGTACGCACTTCATCCCAGTTGGCCGGATATTTAAAGCCAGCTTGATCAAGCAGATCCTGCCTGGTATGGAATGGCCAGGCATTGACCGTGTAGGGTGCGGCCCACCAGCGCCCTTTGTAAACACACGTCTGCTCCACAGGCTGCCAGACCCCGCCGTTTTGTTGAATATACGGTTGTACGAGATCAGTTACATCAACAGTTTGCCCCTGAGCGCGCCAAAACTGCGTTTGGTAATCATAGAGCCGGTAAATGTCAGGTGGTGTGCCCGCCTGCACGGCAGCATTGAAGCGGTTATAGCCCTGCGGGTTATTGGGGATCTCCTCGAACGTAACGGAGAAGCCTTTCTCTTGTGCCACCTGGGTGAACCGCTCCTTCAAGAGCGCAGTCGTTTGCGGCAGATAGTCGACCGTTTGCCAGATCACGACCTGCTGGCCGGCAACTGGCTTTAGCTGCGGGGTGCCAAGCGCTGCAGCAGTGGTGGTTGCTTGCGCGGATGGCGTCGCAGCGCCACTGGCCTTCGTTGCGGCAGCCGTTGGCGTGGAAGCAGCAGGAGCCTTCGTCGGTGTTACCGTCGGGGAACTCGCACCACCACCACACGCTGCAACCGCAACCGCCCCGGCACCAGTAGCCAACAAAGACAGAAACGCTCGACGAGAGAAACGTCGTTCCTCAACCATACCCCCTCCTCACCTCGGCTACACCATTGCATCCTGCTCTACCAGTCGCGCTCCGGTTAATCTTTCACTGCACCGGCTGTCCACCCAGCAATCACCCACCGTTGACCGAAAAGGTAGACGATCAATGGAGGAAGCGACATGATTGTCGCGGCAGCCATCATTTGCCCCCAGTAAAATTGGTCACCTATGACATACGCAGAGAGCCCCACAGGCGCCGTCATCACGTCCTCGCGTTGAAGCAGCACCAGGGCATACAGGAATTCATTCCAAGAGAGGGTAAATGCGAACACTGCCGCGACAACAATCGCGGGTAGCGAAAGTGGAACGACAATCCGCCACAAGACGCGCCATCGGCTCGCGCCATCAATCAGCGCGGCCTCCTCAAGCTCGATTGGCACGGAGCGAAAGTAGCCCATGAGCATCCACGTTGCGAACGGCAACGTAAACGTCAAATATGCCAGAATCAAACCCAACAAGTTATCGCGCAGCCCCAAACGATTCATCATCATAAAGATCGGGATAAAAAGGATTGTTCCAGGAGCTAAGTAGGCATAAATCAACAACCGTGCAAACGCAGCGCGGCCAAAGAACTGGAGCCGTGTTAACGCGTAGCCGGCCATCGCGCCCAGCACGGTGGAAACCACTGTCGTAATGACAGCCACAACAAAGCTATTTCGCAGTTGTATCGCAAATGCGCTCGTGTTGCTAAAAATTTTGGCATAGTGTTTCAGCGTCAAGACATGTGGAAGAAGTGTGACATGCGAGCTATAGAGATCGACATCCGCACGGACTGAGGTCGCGAGTTGCCAGTAGACCGGGAACAGCGTCCAAAGACTCAGTACAACGAGAAGCGTATAGCCAAGGATCATATATCCCCGACCGCGGTAGGCAAGCCACCTCCGTAAGGCCTGCACGCGTGATGGTTGGGCCGTCGTCCGCAACACTTCAACCCGTTCGGCCATCACCGTTCCTCCTGCTGGAGCATACGTCGAGTCAAAAAGTAAATCATGACAGCAAAAAGCGGGAAAAAGAGCAGAGGAATTGTCGCTGCAATGCCAAGATCATAGGCCTGCATCCCTTGGTGATAGGCCAAAATGGGAAAAGTCTCCGTGACGTTCGCTGGCCCGCCATTCGTCAATACATAGACATATTGAATCGCGTTCGACGTCCAAATTGCTGAGAGCATCGTCGTGACAATGATGACTGGCATGAGGTTGGGCAAAGTGATACGCCAGAAGGTCTGGGCTGAGGTTGCCCCGTCAATCTGGGCTGCTTCATAGAGCTCGCGCGGGATTGCCTGTAGCCCAGCCAGAAACGTCATGATCCAAAACGGCGCACCTTGCCAAATAACTGCAATAAGGACAGACCAGAGCGCGAGTCGCGGATCTGATAGGAAGAGAATGGGATCCTTGATCAACCCCAGCCGTAGCAAAATCGTATTAAGAACGCCATTAACATCGTTGTAGATCCACTTCCAGGAAAATGCACTGACGACCGCAGGAATAGCCCAGGGAACAAAGAGCAGGGTCCGCCAAAACCGTCGTGCACGAATTTCTGCGTTAAGAATTAATGCACTCACCATTCCAATGATGAATTTTCCTATAAGAGCTCCACCAGTATAGAGGAACGTCACCTTAACACTATTCCAAAATAATCCATGAATTTGGCTTTGTCGATCAAAGAGGATGCGCACATAGTTGGCAAAACCAATAAAGTGGCCCTGTCCGCCAACCTTAATATCCTGTAAGCTCAGCCACACAGCATAGCCTAGTGGATAGGCGATGAGCCCAAGGACAACCACAACGGCCGGCAAGAGCAGCGCGTATCCAAGCTGCCAGTCTCGTCCAAGCCGAGAACGATGAGGAGACCGTACGTTGCTTTGCTGATGCTCCGCCACCTGCACTGCTGACATGCACGTGATCCTCTCATCGGATGACAGGGCTATTGTAATAGGGGCATCGGGAACAGGCAAGACAATTGCACAAGCCTGAGGAGAAAATCACACCTGAATCCGAAATTGCTAGCTCTCTCGTTGATACGGCAGCCCAAGCGCGTGTGGCTTGGCTGCACCCCAGCGCAGGCTAAACCAACGTGTTGACATGACGACAAAGACAACAACCGTGATCAGAAACGGTACCGCTCGCCAGAGATAGCGCGAAAAGAAATTGGGGAAGAGCAGTTCAGGATAAAGGGAGAGTTGCCAAAGAACTCCAAAGAGCACAGCGCCAAGTAGCACCAGCAAGGGATTCCAGAGCGAAAAGAAGACAAGCGCCAGGGCAATGAACCCCCAGCCTTGCAGGTAGTTGTAACTCCATACTGGGTTATAGATCAAAGAATACACGCCGCCAGCAAGCCCAACCAACGCGCCAGCGAGTACAGCTGCGAGGTAGCGCAGCCGAATGACTGCAATGCCGCTCGACTCGGCCACAGCAGGATTCTCACCCACCGATCGCAGCTGTAACCCAATATGCGTGCGGTAGAGTAAGAACCAAATTGCCCCCGCAAGGACAAGGGCAAGGATGAAAAACGGCGGAAGGCCCAAAAGATTTGGAAACTGCTTCAAGCCAAGGGGGCCGGTATAGGGATACCCAACATAGGTGGTTAGTCCAAAGCCAAAGATCCAGATTGCCATGCCATTTACAACCTGATTGCTTCCAAGGGTGATGGAGAAAAAGCCATGGATGAGACCGACCAGTGCTCCGATCGCGAGGGCAACCAAGAATCCCCACAGGTAGTGACCAGTCGTTTTCGCGACAATGAAACCAAACGTCCCACTGAGCAACATGACGCCTTCTAATCCGACGTTCAAGATTCCAGCACGCTGCTCGAGTAATTCGCCAAGGGCAGCGATGGCAAAGACAGCAGCAGCTGCCAGACTAATGGTGAGGAGATTCGACACGGCTCTCTCCAATCTCACGCTGGGGTACTGCTGCAGGCACACGATGTTCAAGAGCAAGCCGATAGTGGGCTAACGCCTGAAACGCCACTATCACAAGCATGAGAACGCCAAGCAGCGCATAGTCAATACCGAACGCTAGACGCAGCTTGCCTTGCATGAAGCGTGCCCCACTCGCAACGCCGCCGAAAAGCAAGGCGACTGGTATCGCAGCAATCGGGTTGTTCTGTGCAATCAAGCCGGTAATAAGCCCGTAGAAACTGAAGTCGCCGAAATCGTTGTAGCTCTTGGGAATCTTATAGACACCAGGCACCGCGGCAAAATAGTGATATCCCGCAAAGCCCGCAAACAGGCCACCAAGCAAGAACACGAATGTGCACAAAAACCCCTCACGTATCCCAGCATAGCGTGCGGCAGCTGGACTGGCACCAAACGCGCGAATCTGGTACCCAATTGTTGTTTTCGCTAAAACAATAGACAGGAAAACGGCTAGTACCAACGTCGCGTAGACCGTGAGTGGCAAATTCCAAAGCTGTGGCATGCGCGCTGCGAGTGGCAAGCTGAAGCCTTCGCCTTCCGCCGTTCGCCCCATGAAGGGTCCACCCTCACGAATCATGTGCGCGACCAGCCAGAGCATAACCGAGTTCAACATCATCGTTGTGACAATTTCGTTGACCTGGAGCTTGCCACGGAGCAAGCCCGGAATTGCGCCGTACAGTGCTCCGCCAGCCATCGCACCAAGAACCATCAGCGGGATAACGATCACCCCTGGGATCGGCGCATTCACCGAGGTTTTTGCGCCAAACGCATACGCGACGCTAAATGCCGCCAGCATCCCAGCATAGACTTGGCCGGGCATGCCGATATTCCAGAGGCCAGCACGAATTGGCACGATAAAGGCATAGGCACAGAGCAAGATAAAGACGGCGCGGTTGATCGTCTGAGGCAACCCGTACTGGCTCAGGAACGCATACTGAATAATCTCACGATAAACAGCCACTGGACTCGCCCCAACATGGAGAAAGGCGAAGCCAACAAGCACGAGCGAGACAACGACTGCAAGCACAGAAGCCACGGCTGATTGCCACCATCGCAGTGTTGACCGTCGCTCAATCCGTATGGTGGTATTTCCAACGTTTACCCTCATGCTGGCTCCCTGCGTAGTCCAGCCATCAATTCACCAATGTGCTCTCGTGTTGCATCAGCAGCAGGCAGAACGCCCGTAAATGTTCCTTCATACATCGCTGCGATGCGGTCACTCAAGGCCAGTATTTCGTCGAGATCTTCCGAGATCAACAGGATCGCTGTCCCATCCTGCTGTGCCTCGCGCAACTTTCGATGGACAAATTCAGCAGCCCCAATGTCAAGACCATGGGTTGGCAGGCAGGCAATGAGCAAACGGGGACGTCGTGCAAGAACACGTCCAAGGATGATCTTCTGGAGATTGCCACCAGACAGGGAACGTGCCGGTGCTTCCACCCCGGCCGTGACAACACGGTAGTCACGTACGACGGTCTCGGTCAGCGCACGTGCTCGTTCCGTAGCGACAAACCCGAAGCGCGACATCGTTGGCTCGTCATAGAAGTTCAGCAACACGTTGTCCGTTAAAGAGAATTCGGGGATAGAGCCAACCTCGCGGCGTTGCGCTGGAATGTAGCCAACCCCACGTCGCCAGCGATCACGGACACTCGAGCGGGTGATATCGTGCCCAGCAAGAACAATGTGGCCACGTTCGACTGCGCGCAAGCCAGCAATTGCCTCAGCTAAGGCTTCTTGGCCATTGCCTGCTACTCCAGCAATACCAAAGATTTCCCCTTCGTGAACAACAAACGAGAGACCCTTGACCGCAAGAAGCCCACGATCATCGCGCACCCACAAATCCTGAACCTGGAGCATTGGTGAGCCGATGCGTGTTTCGCCACGTTCGTGGGTCAGCGCAATCTCTTGCCCGACCATTGCGGCAGCGAGGCTTTGCTCGGTTGCTGAATGCGTTTCAACCTCGGCAACAACACGCCCGCGACGCAGGATCGTCACACGATCGGTATGCTCAAGTACCACTGGCAACTTATGGGTGATAAAGGGAATGACGGCAAGATCATCTTTGGACAGCCGTTGCAGTGATGTGAGCAAGGCGAGCACTTCAGGTGGGGAGAGCACAGAGGTCGGCTCATCCAAAATCAAAATTTTCGCGCCGTAGTAGAGCGCTTTGATAATCTCGACAAGCTGCTTCTCGCCCTCTGAAAGTTGCCACACCCGCGCGTGCAGGGGAATGCGAAATCCATAGCGTTCACACAATGCTGCAACGTCCCGTTCCGCATCGCGCAGATTGAGGATCATTTTGGTCTTCGGATGCCCTAAGACAATATTCTCGAGTACAGTGTGGGCAGAAATGAGTCGGCGCTCCTGATGCACCATTCCGATACCATGCTGCAGCGCATCCCGTGGACTCCGGAACTGAACGCGCTGTCCCCAGAGATAAATCTCGCCTTCATCAGGCTGAAGCTCTCCAAAGAGAATGCGCATCAGGGTGGTTTTCCCAGCGCCATTTTCTCCGAGAATCGCGTGAATTTCGCCAGCGCGAACCGTGAGGTCGATATGATCGTTGGCTACAACTGTGCCAAAGCGCTTGGTAATGCCACGCGCCTCAAGCACGACGTGACCGCGCTCTATGGGCCGCATAGTCACTCCTCACGAGCCGTACGGCAAGACTACGCTGTCAACCTGATTATTAGCCTCCTCCGATGATTGCATTTTGCTCATCTACGGAAGAATCGTCACACCTTCGAGATCAAAATTGAACTTCGTCAAAATCCACTCGGTTGTTGGGGCTTGCCCTGCAGGCTTGACCGTCGTCCCTTTCGCCGGAATCGGCGTATCCTGTAGCTTCAGCCCGGTTCCATTACTCACAAGCGCATTGGCCGTAAAGGGATCCCACTGCCCCTTTTGCATTTGCTCCCGCCGCTGGCGGACGAGATCAACAATTTCCTTGGGTAAGATCTGAGCGGCCTTGGGGCTAATGGCATCGACGCCAACTTTCATATCGTTCATCAAGTCAACGGTAGCCTCTTCGGTTCCATCCGCCAGCTTCATCGTCGACTCAAGGCCCAAGAACATGACCTCATCAGGCTTCTGCGACTTCATCATGGCCTGAATAATGCGATCATAGAGCACTTCCCACCGAGTGTCGAAGGACACCGCGACGGTGTTCGTATCGGCCCACTTGTAGAAGCCCACGATATCCATATCTTTGCCGACGAACCACACCCCTTTGGCCTTGCAGACGTCCAGGGTAGAACCGGAGTCGGTCTGCTGGGTGAGGACGTCGCAGTTATATTGACTAACGAGTGTTTCAGCAACTGCCCGCTCTTCAGCAGGAAGATACCAGTCACCGACGTATTTGATATAAATCTTGGCGTTCTTATTGAGCGTTCGGTTCGCCTCCTGGACACCCAGGATGAAGCCCGCTTGCCGATGCAACACCTGGATATTAGGGAAGGCGGAAACGATTCCGATATTACCGGTCTTCGTCAAGGCCCCCGCGACAAGCCCTTCGAGATACAGCGTTTGATACTGACGTGGGAAAATCCGAATGAAGTTCGGTTGATGGGTAAGATCACTCGCAACAATCGCGACAAAGATCTTATTGGGATACTTGCTCGTAATATCAAGCAATGGTAAGCCGATGAATTCGGCATTCCCCACGATAATGTCGGCGTTCTCTTTGGCAATCATTTCCTCAGCAAATGGGACAGCTTGATCCGGGCCAACTTGCTCACGATAGATGTACTTGAGGTTCTGATATTTCTGCGTCAACCGCTTCGCAGCGCGATCGTGTGCCCCAGACCACGTGGTGCCTTCGATCACGCTAAAATGCAAGATTGCCAGTGTGATTGGCTTGCCGGATGTTGTCGATGTCGCCGCTGCGGCCGTCGCAGCAGCCGTCGGTGTTGTCCCAGCGGCGGCTGCCCCAGTCGGCGTTGCCGCACTTGGCGCCTTTGTTGCAGGAGGCTGTGTCGCAGCAGATGGAGCTGACGTCGGTGTTGTTTGCCCACCACCACAGGCAGCTAAGAGTGCACTCAATAACGGCGCTGCCGTGCTCGCGAGCACTCCACGCATGAAGGTTCGGCGTGACAGCGGGTAACGCCCAAGACCTTTCAGATCCCGCTCGTTCATGGCTCCCCCTCAAGGACTTGCTACACGGTACCGATACGAAGGAGACAATTGTGCGCCTTCGGCACTGACAGGCGAAGGCAAAGTGACGACAACATTGTTAACAATTTCTGCGCAGCGTTTTCACCTCCTTCATGGCTTACCACTGTTAAGCACTGTTGTGAGTACGGTTGCCCAAAAGAAACAGACAACGGCGTTCTTTCCCATCCGTCTCTGGCGTGCGTACACAGCCACCGCAACGTCGCAATGCCAAAATGCTTCGTCACAGAATACTGTCGTGCCCGAGAAATACCCGTACGCTAGACAGAGACAGGATAATGGGCCTTGCCTCTGTCGTCAAGAGTCTCTCTGACAACGTCACGACAACAATAGCACGCTGCCTAAAAGCATTGGTCAGCGAGCCCAATAGGCGAGAAGCAAACCGCCAACGCAGGCCAGCCTCGCGGCAGATTGCAGCATCGTGTACGATCGTCATAGCATGAGCATGGGGAGTACCGCTGCATGATCCACCGGCTGGACCCGATGACCATTAGCAAGATTGCTGCGGGTGAAGTTATTGAGCGCCCGGCAGCTGTTGTCAAAGAACTGCTTGAGAACGCCCTCGATGCTCAAGCACGCATGGTCTACATCGAGGTTGCCGGTGGCGGCCAAGACCTCATCCGCGTTACCGATGATGGCATTGGCATGCACGCAGCCGAGCTACCGCTCGCGGTTGAGCGCTATACGACCTCGAAATTACAGGCATTCCATGATCTCATGCGGCTGACAACCTACGGATTTCGTGGTGAGGCACTTGCGAGCATTGCTGCGGTCAGTGAACTCGAGATCCTCAGCCGACCAGCAACTGAACCGATCGGATACCGTATCCGCGTTCACTTTGGGAAAGTCACCGCCGTCGAGCCAGCACCGGCCGCACCGGGTACGGCCGTTACCGTGCGTGATCTTTTCGCCAACGTCCCGGTGCGACGGCAGTTTCTTCGCCATGAGCGAACTGAGACAGCGTTCATGCAGCGGGTCGTCGCAGCCTATGCGCTTGCCCGGCCCGACGTTCAGTTCACCCTGGTTATTGATGGTCGCACAGTATTCTCAACGGATGGCAGTGGACAACTCCGCAATGCAATAACCAGCGTCCTCGGGGCTGATGTCGCCGAACAGATGGTCATTCTGGAGTGGCCCGTTGACCTTGACGCACCGTATCGTGTATCTGGAGCTATCAGCCTGCCATCACTTTTCCGAAGTAATCGGCAGCAGATGCTGTTCTTCGTGAATCAGCGATGGATCGAGAGCCGCACGCTCAACGTCGCGGTTGAGCAGGCGTACCACACACTCTTACTCATTGGTCGTTACCCTCTCGTAGTCCTTACGATTCAGCTGCCACCTGAACACGTCGACGTCAACGTCCACCCCACCAAGCGCGAAGTCCGTTTCCGTGATGAGCGCCGGGTTTTCCATCTGCTTCACGACGCTGTGCGTCATACGTTACAGCAGTGGACGGCAAAACAAGCGATTCCCCCAGTGGAATTCCGTACGGCCTCACCCCTTGCCGCCCCTCCACCTGAAATGCAGCGGCGCCTGCTCATCGCAGACCCACGACGAATCGGAACGCTTGACGCTCCTTCGCAATCGGTCACGCCATCGCACACCGAGCGCCAAACCACGGAGCGTGAACGTCTTCCGCTCCTTCGTGTGCTTGGTCAAGTGCAACAAACGTACATTATCGCTGAGGGCCCAGACGGGCTTTACCTTATTGATCAACATGCAGCCCACGAACGGGTACTGCTCGAACGATTGCTTGCCCAGTGGACGGCAGGCCATGTCGAAGCCCAAACCTTGCTAGAACCCTATATTGTTGAACTAACTGCCGACCAGTTGGCCACATTTGAGGCCTACCAAGACGAACTGGCAGCTTTGGGATTTCAGGTTGAACCTTTCGGAGGGAATGCCGTTGCGATCCGCCAAGTGCCGGCAATTCTGCGGCAACGGTCACCGAATACTGCGCTCCTGGCGATTCTCGACGACCTGAGTAACGGCGGTCACGCAACAAACCGGATCGAATCGCTTGCTATGACGACCGCGTGCCACTCAGCGATTCGCGCCGGTCAGGTACTCTCCTTAGAAGAGATGCGCGCGCTCATTCAAGAACTCGAGCAATGCACGGCTCCTCGCGCCTGCGCGCACGGACGCCCAACGATGGTGCATTTGAGCAATGAGGAACTTGCGCGGCAGTTTGCCCGTCGCTAGCGTCGTCCATTCTGCTCACGCCAAGGAAGCTGAAATGCCGTCTGTGTCGAGGACTCCGTGACGGGCACATGCTGCTCGTCCAGCTTGATCCAGCCATGCTTCAAGGCGTAAAGCACCGCCTGCGTGCGGTCGTTGACCGCTAGCTTGCGCAAAATCGACGTGATATGGTTCTTCACCGTTTGGTCACTAATATTGAGTAGTTGTGCGATCTCTTTATTACTGTGGCCGCGCGCGACGCAGTCGAGGATCTCAATCTCACGAGGAGTAAGCGGCGAGAAGAAACCAGTCGACGAACGATCCATGCGCGACAATTCGCGGAACTGATCGAGTACGCGTGAGGCAACAAAGGGGCGTGAAAGCACCATCTCGTTGATGAGGTATTCGCCTCGTGCCACCCGCATGATGATTTCGGTCAGGGCGCTTGGTTCAACGTCCTTGGTACAGTATGCTGCTGCACCTGCCCGGATCGCATTGAAAAGTTGCTCGTCATCTTGGTGCATGGTCAAGATAACAACGCCCGCTTGGGGATGACGACGTTTGAGAGCGCGAGCGACCTCTAACCCATTCATCCCGGGCAAACTCAAATCAATGAGGATAACATCAGGCTCACATTCATCGGCAAGACGCAGGGCCTCACTGCCATCACCAGCCTCGCCAACAATCTGAAAGTCAGGGATCTGTTCGAGTGCCCACCGGATGCCCGTGCGAAATAACGGATGATCGTCGACAATGAGAATCGTGATTGGACTCATTCGGCACACTCCTTACCCTGCTGTCTGGCCTTCAACAGCGTGATATTCGGCGAGCTGCGGCGTGAGCGGTAAGCGCAGGGTAATCCGGGTGCCAGCACCGGGCTCGCTCCAGATTGTCACCTCTCCCCCCACCACTTCCGCGCGCTCACGCATGCCCTTTAGCCCGAAGCCTCCACTCGACGTTGTCGTCACGGCCGACGGCCGGAATCCCTGGCCATCATCTGCCACCTCTAGAACTATGTCGGCAGAAGTTGCGCTCAACGTAAGCATAATGCGCCGTGCGCGGGCATGTCGCTGGGCATTGTGCAGTGCTTCCTGGACGACGCGGAAGACCGTGAGCTCTTGATCCGGAGTCAGTGGTGGAAGCGTCTCGGGCAGATGCACGACAAGCTCGCCTTGGAAGAGACGCTGGAAGGTCTCAAGGTAGTGGCGCAAGGCTGGCAGGAGTCCCTGCTGATGTAACAGTACCGGCTGAAGCTCGATCATGAACCGTCGGGTTTCACTCAACCCCTCACGAAGGAGGCGTTCAATCCGTTCGAGTTCCTCCAGAACTGCCCCTTTGCCTCCGTCCTCCGTTCGGGCAAGGACACGCGCAGCAAACTGCACGCTTAAAATTGCGTTAGCTAATACCTGCGCTGGCCCATCATGGATTTCGCGAGCCAGCCGACGCCGCTCTTCCTCCTGCGCGTGAATCATGGCTTGGCGAACAGCAAGCTGCTGCGCGATGTCGTTACCAGGCAGCACTCCTCGCTCATGGAACTGATGGCGTGCCAGGCGCAAAAGCTGGACAAAGTCACGCAACTGGCGGCTGAGCAATTGCCCTTGCGTCAGCGCCTGCGTAAGACGATCTTCAGCTTGGCGTAGGCGTTCCAGTTCGTGATTTTCTTGAGGATGTTCTAATAACAGCTCTTCAATGTGCAGGTGAAGACGCGAGCACTCCTGCTCCAACTCGGCCAGCTGCGCCCCAAGCCGGGATTGAATCGCTTCGAGCTGGTTCTCGCTTGCGGCGAGAACGTCAGCTGTCGCCTGATAAAACGCTTCGAGACTCTTCACAGACCAATCGGTATCCACAGTGTTCCCTCAGTTTGAAGATTTCGGCCTGTGCGAGTGTATGCAGTGTGCCCGCGAAAACGCGCTCAAGCCATCTTCAGGATACCATACAATTCCTTACCCGAAAATCTGTGTCAGCATGTCACTTTCGCACTTCGGGTATAGTCGCCTTGTCCTGGTGTTGTCCAGGCAGAGAAGCCAGCGAGGATGGAAGAGAGACGTCGTACCGTCCACGCCAGGCATACCAGCGAACACGCAACACGTCTCCCAGCATGCGCATGCTGTCACTTACCGGATCAACTTTGCTCCCGGGCACATGGCGCCAGGTAACTGGAAGGATCGCGATGCGGTAGCCAGCCCGGCGAGCTACATAGAGCAATTCGACATCGAAGCCGGTAACTCGCGGTCCACGCACGGGAAGCGTATCATTCCGGTAAAGTTGACACGCTGCAAAGAGCGTTCGCGCTACCGCAGCGTGGAAGCCTTTAAAACCACATTGGGTGTCAGGAATTCCGGGAACAGCAAGAAGCTGCACCACCCAGTTAAAAACGCGTCCCATGAGATGGCGATGCCACGGTTCACCCAAACGCTTGGCTGTTTCACCTTCCCGAGATCCGATGACGATGTCCCAGCCTTGGTTCAAAAGCGCCATCATCGGCTCAAGATAGTGAATCGGAGTTGACAGGTCAGCATCAGTGAAGACAATGAACTGACCATGTGCTGCCATCACTCCACTAAAGACAGCAGCCGCTTTCCCGCGGTGTGGAAGGCGCAAGTGCCGCACGCGCGCCTCCCGCTGCTGCCAAACGGCCGCGATTGCTGCAGTTGCGTCCTCACTCCCGTCATCGGCAATCAAGACCTCCCACGTATACGGCTGAGCAGTGAGATAGGAAAGCACCGCTTCCATTGTGGTTGGTAAGCGACGCTCCTCGTTATAGGCCGGAATAATCAGGCTGAGGGTTGACCACTCAGGCGCCATCTCAGTAGTACGCGCCTCCGTCATACATTCCCCGCATCTGCGCCTTCTTCACATGTCCGCCGCGATTGTATCAAGTTGAGAAGATCACACTCGACTGGTCTGCACCGGAATTGAACATTTGTTCCTTGCCAGCCTTGCTAGAATTACCCGGTGTGACGCCGTCGGCAACAAGGGGGATAGACAGAACGATGGCGAGCGACAAGATTATCATCCGCGGCGCGCGTGAACACAACCTGAAGAATATCGACCTTGAGATCCCGCGCGATAAGCTGGTCGTCTTCACGGGCCTTTCAGGGTCCGGCAAGTCAAGCCTCGCCTTCGATACGATTTACGCTGAAGGGCAGCGCCGTTATGTCGAGTCTCTCTCGGCCTACGCACGGCAATTTCTTGGATTAATGGAGAAACCCGACGTCGATCAGATCGAAGGACTCTCTCCCGCGATTTCAATTGACCAGAAGAGCGCTAACCGCAACCCTCGCTCGACGGTCGGCACACAGACTGAGATCTACGACTATCTTCGCCTTCTCTACGCGCGTATTGGACAACCCCATTGTCCGGACTGTGGGCTGCCAATTGCAGCGCAGACGGTGCAGCAGATGGCTGAGCAACTGGAAGCACTGCCCGAGGGAACACGCCTGTTGATCCTCGCCCCGCTGGTCCGTGATCGCAAGGGGGAGCATCACACCGTTTTTGAAGAACTGCGCCGGGCTGGATTTACACGCGTGCGTGTTGATGGCGAACTCCGTGAGTTAGATGAACCGATCACCCTCGACCGCAATCGTCGGCATACGATCGAGGTCGTCGTTGACCGAATCATTATCCGCCGCAACGATCCGGATGAAGCCCATGCGTTGCATATTCGGTTAATCGAGTCGTTGGAGACAGCCCTCAAGCTCGGATCAGGATTTGCTCTCGCTCAATTGGTTGATGGCGCACTGTTGCAATTTTCAGAGGCGTTGGCTTGTCCGAACTGTGGACGGAGCTTTAGCCCCCTCGAACCACGAAGCTTTTCGTTCAACAGTCCGCACGGGGCATGTCCAGCGTGCGACGGACTTGGGGTACGCATGGAGTTCGACCCCGAACTCATTGTGCCCGACCCAGACCGCTCCCTTGCTGATGGCGCGATTGCGCCATGGTCGCGACTGGGGCGCGATAGCATTCGATGGTACCAAGCACTGCTCGCAGCATTAGCTGAGCACTATCACTTCTCGCTTGATACACCATTTCGCGAACTCCCCGAGCGCATTCGCCACCTTATCCTGTACGGCGATGGGAACAAACCCGTAACCGTGCGCTATCAGAGCCGAATGGGCCGACCACGAAGCTTTACGGTCACCTATGAGGGAGTTATTCCGAGTTTACGCCGGCGGTATGAGACCACGTCGTCTGATTATGTCCGAAGCGAGATCGAGCAGTACATGACCGCTCTTCCCTGCCCAGCCTGTGGCGGAAGTCGTCTCAAACCGGAGAGCCGCGCCGTCACAATCGCTGGGAAATCGATTGTGGACGTGAGCCGCATGTCGATTCGCGAAGCACTCGCGTTTATCGAAGCGCTCGCCGATGAGTCGCAAGCACTCCTCACAACCCGGGAGCGCCTGATTGCTCGGCAGATTCTCAAAGAATTGCGCGCCCGGCTTGGGTTCCTTGTCGATGTCGGGCTGGATTACTTAACCCTTGAGCGCCCGACCGCCACGCTGTCTGGCGGGGAGGCACAGCGGATTCGACTTGCCACGCAAATTGGCAGTGGGTTGATGGGCGTCCTATACGTGCTCGACGAACCCAGTATCGGCTTGCATCCGCGCGACAACGAACGGCTCATTCGGACATTGCTCCGTTTGCGCGACCTCGGGAATACCCTAATCGTTGTTGAACATGACGAAGCGACGATCCGGAGTGCTGACTGGATCGTCGATATTGGCCCAGGAGCTGGCAAGCACGGTGGCACAATTGTTGCCCAGGGAACCCTCGAGGATATCATGCGCACCCCAGAATCGATCACTGGGCAATTTCTGAGCGGTGCTCGGCAGATTCCAATTCCGGCACAACGGCGACGCGGCAACGGTGCAACACTGACAATCCGTGGAGCACGAGCAAATAACTTAAAGAACATCACGGTTAGTTTTCCGCTCGGCTGCTTCATCTGCGTTACCGGTGTCTCGGGGTCAGGAAAGAGTACCTTAATTACTGATACGCTGTATCGCCGGCTTGCCCAGATCTTCCATCATGCCAAAGAACCAGCTGGTGCACATGACAGTATTGAGGGCATTGAATACCTCGACAAAGTCATCAACATCGATCAGAGCCCAATTGGTCGCACGCCACGCTCAAACCCAGCGACCTACACTGGCGCTTTTACGCCGATCCGTGAACTCTTTGCCTCATTGCCCGAAGCACGCGCTCGCGGCTACACTCCAGGGCGCTTCTCGTTCAATGTCAAAGGCGGACGTTGCGAAGCGTGCCAAGGGCAAGGGGTTATTGCGATCGAAATGCAATTCCTGCCCGATGTGTATGTCCCATGCGAAGCCTGCCATGGGAAGCGCTACAACCGCGAAGCGCTGGAGATTACCTACCGGGGGAAGAGCATCGCTGATGTTCTCGACATGACCGTCGAAGAGGCGCTTGAATTTTTCGAGGCGTTTCCGGCAATTCGCAACAAACTGCAGACGCTCGTCGACGTTGGGCTTGGCTACATTACCCTCGGCCAGCCAGCAACCACGCTCTCGGGTGGTGAAGCACAGCGAATTAAACTCGCAACTGAACTCAGTCGGCGGGCGACAGGCAAGACACTGTATATTCTCGACGAGCCGACCACCGGTCTGCACTTCGCCGATATTGAGCGCCTGTTGCAGGTGTTGCAGCGCTTAGTTGACGCTGGCAATACGGTCATCGTTATTGAGCATAACCTGGATGTCATTAAATCAGCGGACTGGATCATTGATTTGGGGCCAGAAGGAGGTGATGCGGGCGGCGAAGTCATTGCGGTTGGTACGCCGGAAGAACTTGCCCAGATGCCCCATTCGTATACTGGACAGGCGCTTCGCAGCGTTCTGCCAGGAATCTCACTGTCGGCCGAGGTTCTCGTTGAAGCGGCCGGCTAGTCGTCTCTGTTATCATTGCAATTGCGGGCTGATTGATGGTGTAGCAGGACGCAGGCGTGCGAGAAGCAACGGAGCCGCTCCAACAACCGCCAAACGGGCATTATCTCCAGAACGGGCATTACCCTGTGCTCGTCCTCAATCAGAACTATGAGCCATTGCACATTGCGAGTCTTCGTCGAGCCCTTGTCCTTGTCTTGCGGGGCCGTGCCGAACTACTTGAAGATTATGGGTTTGTCATTCCATCAGCACAGTCGCAATTTCCAGCACCGGCAGTGATTCGTCTCATGACGCTCGTTCGCCGGCCACCGATGCGCGTTCGCCTGACGCGCCGGGCTGTTTTCCAGCGCGACAACTATACGTGCCAGTACTGTGGCATCAGGACGAACGACTTAACAATTGACCATATCATCCCGCGCTCTCGGGGTGGCAAGCATACATGGGAAAATGTTGTTTCGGCATGTCGGGCCTGTAACCACCGCAAAGGCGGCAAGTCACTGGCCGAAGCTCACATGACACTCTTACGCCAGCCATTCGAACCACGCCCAGGACGGTACTATTTCATCCAACGTGCGCTCAATGGGCACGTGCACGAATCGTGGCAGAAGTTCTTACCAGCAATCGATACCCTGTAATACTTAGCGGCAAACCAGGGAAAGACTGGGAGGGACAATGCTTGACCTCAAGCTCATCCGTGAACATCCAGAGCTGGTACGCGAAGCGCTTGTCAAACTCAATACCACGGCGCCAATTGATGAGATTTTGGCCTTAGATGAACGCCGTCGGGCACTGTTGCGCGAAGTTGAGCAGGATAAAGCTGAACGGAATGCAACGTCGCGGAAAATTGCCCAACTCCCCCCTGGTCCAGAACGTGAACAAGCTATTAACGCAATGCGAGCGCTTGGCGAACGGATTGCAAGTCTTGAGCACGAACTCAGCTCAATTGAAGAGCAGTTGAATGCGCTCTTACTGGAAGTCCCGAACCTGCCTGATCCCGATGTTCCCGTTGGCCCAGATGAGAGTGGCAACGTTGTTGTACGCACCTGGGGCGAACCACGGCAGTTCTCATTTCCGGTGCGCCCCCATTGGGAAATCGCCGAAGCATTGCATCTCATCGACTTCGCGCGAGGGGTGAAGATTGCCGGATCACGGTTCTATGTCTTGCGTGGCGATCTGGCGAGACTGCAGCGAGCCCTGATTACCTGGATGATCGATCTGCATGTCAATGAGCATGGCTACCTTGAAGTCTATCCGCCGATGCTCGTTCGACGTGAAGCAATGATTGGGACAGGGAACCTGCCGAAATTCGGCGATAATCTCTATCATGATGAGGAAACCGATCTCTGGCTCATTCCAACGGCCGAAGTGCCCGTGACGAATCTCTATCGTGACGAGATCCTTCCTCCCGATACCTTGCCGATCTATCACGTTGCCCACACGCCCTGTTTCCGCAAAGAAAAAGTCTCAGCCGGACGAGACGTGCGCGGAATCAAGCGTGTTCACCAGTTTGAGAAGGTCGAGTTAGTCAAATTCGTTGCGCCTGAGACATCGGACGAAGAACTGACGAAGCTGGTTGCGGACGCTGAGGACGTCTTGCGACGGCTCGAATTACCGTATCGGGTGGTGCAAATTTGCACAGGGGATCTCTCCTTTACGGCTGCCAAGAAGTATGACCTGGAAGTTTGGGCTCCTGGCAGCCAGGAATGGCTCGAAGTTTCATCCTGTTCAAACTTCCGAGACTTCCAAGCGCGTCGGGCGAATATTCGCTATCGCCCATCAGAAGGTGCCCGGCCGCAGTACGTGCATACGCTGAACGGCTCAGGCTTAGCTCTCCCGCGGACGCTGATCGCAATTATGGAGAACTATCAGCGGCCTGATGGCAGCTTCGAGGTGCCAGCAGTCCTGCGCCCGTATATGCATGGGCAAGAGAGCATCGGCCCGCAGCCGGAGTTTGGTCGCGCTTCGCATTCAGCACACGTCCATTAGGACACTGCCAACGACGGTGGAGAAAAGCTGAGAAGCCCCCAATTCACCACGCCAAAGACCAGCGCCAGCCCCGTTGCCCGGCGCTGGTTTGTTCGTGCACTCCTTCGCCATCCCCATGTCAGTAGTGCCATGCTCCAGATCGTAAACACACTGAGCCGTCCAACAACCATTGTGAAGAGCAAGGGATTCTTGCCACTGAGCAACGTAGAAGCAAGCGGAGGATGTACCAAAGATAACCATAAAAGAAGCAGATTCCGGATAACAAGCGGCACGTGGCTATAGCCAAACACCGAGACACCAACGTCGGGATCAATCGATATCACGAAAATACGCGAAAGGACGAGTAAAATCAATGCCCCAATCATCATTGACAATGCTGCCACGACCGCGACCCCGATGATAATGATGACAAGCGCTGTTTGCTCGAGGAGCGGGAGGAGGTTCAGCGTATCGGGAAATGCAGAAGCAAAACGGGAATGGATCACAGGTGTGAGCGATGGAGCCAAAACGAATGCAAGAAAGCTTGCCGAGAGCGTATAAAGCATGATTGGGAACATTGGATGCGGGCAACGAGACAGCGTAGCAAAACAGTGCGCAGGTCGCACGACAACGTCTATTCCTGCCCGCACCGCTGCTGTAATCCCGCTGCACCGCTTGACCATGCGCTGCCACTCATCCTTCAATGCTTCCATGTACGAGACGCAATATTCGGATTGGATACTCAAGTTGTTGAGCGAGAAGTTGCACGACCCGCTCATCTTGAGTAGTAAAAAGGATTGCTCCGCCCGCTCTCAGATGTGCAGCAAACGTTGCACAATATGTCTGTTGCCCTTCCTCATCTAACGCAACGAACGGCTCATCAAGCACAAGAAGCTGAGGTGCATGCACGAGGGCCGTGGCAAGACCGAGACGTTGCTTCATACCCCGAGAATAGACGCTGATTGGTGAGCATGCGACTGAGCTGAGCCCTAGACGAGCGAGTAAATCATCAGCATATTGTTGGGCTTGATGGAGAGAGAACCCCCAGAGCCTACCGACGAAAGTCAAAAATTCTCTGCCAGACAGCCAGTCATACGCAAACGGTGTATCCGGCAAAAATCCGATACACCGGCTTACAGCCCGAAGCTGCTTGGGGAGAACATGACCAAAGGCCTTTACTTCCCCCTCATCACTTTGCAACAAGCCAACAGCGAGCCGTACCGTTGTTGTCTTGCCTGCGCCATTTGCTCCGATGAGCGCACAAAGTTCACCCGCACTGACTGTAAAGCTACACCCCTCTAACACACTACGCGCACCAAAGCGCTTCGTTACAGAGTGGAAACAAAGGGGAGGAGCGTTTTTTAGACGATCGCAAGGATTTAACGCAACCACTCGGCCATCCCCCATGCGAGCCCCCAGATCGCAGCAGCAAAGGTAACAAGGTAAAACCACAGCGGTAGTTGCACCCGTTTCTTGCGATCAACGAAGACAGCATAGAGGCCGAGAAAGAACAAAAGCGAGCCACATGCAATGAGGAAAAGAGACTGAAAGTTCATCATGATAGAACGCCCCTCGTTTGGATACTCAGCTTTATTACCTGGCATGAGATCTTTGCCTCTACTATTCCAGCAGCGACGAGTGCGAAACTTCCCAGCAGGAGAAGAATCAGTGTACACTGCCAGACGAGGTAAACTGGTCGCTGCTTACGCATCCAGATCACAAAAGCCATGAGGGGACTGAAGCCCACCCCACCGAAGCAGCCCAATGCCAAGAGTTCAAAGACGCTGTGAGGTAACAGTGGACGCAGCCCATTGATCCAGCCACTGCGCTTTGCTGCAAGACCAAGAGCCAAGCCGGTAACGAGACCAGTCTTGAGAAGGCTATACAAGGTTGTGATGCCGAACGTTACAATTCCAGTCAGGAAGAATAGCGCAACGATACTGTTCTGTCGTAATATTGACCAAAGTGACGGACAATTCGTTATTGGCCCGGTAGGAGAAAAATCAGTCTGTTGCGCTAGCCACATCCCCCAAAATGTACTCCCCAGTAAAATGAGCAGGCTTGTGCTAACGAGCGCCAAACCGACCTGACGCATCGCACTTGTTCAGTCAGCCAACTCGGCGATAGCGTTTGCAATACCACCACCCCAGCCACAATGCTGTCAGAATGACCATTCCAAGGAGAAACGTTGTCGCAATCGAGAGAGATAGCATGTGTTGCGGCTCAGACATTGACTTCACGCGTCGTGCAAACACCGACGTTAGCAACGTGCTCAGAAACAATGAAAGGACTAGGAACCAGCTGACCTGCACGAGGAAACGAAGCTGATTGATGATTTCGTCTGAAAGTGGAAGTTCGGGCGATGAAAAAACGACATACCATGGCAGAAAAAACTTCAGCAGCGCTGCCAGCACCAGCAGGAAGACAGTTAGAACAAGAATGACAACCAAGAACAGGCCAGGAATTGCTGCAGCGACTATGGTTAAGCCTATAACAAGCACAGCTGGCAGGCTGAGCCAGGCTACGGACAAGGCAGTCTTCGCAAAAGCCATCACTGCGGGTGACAGCGTGAGCAGCCGAAACAAGGGTAACAGCTCACGCTCATCGCTAACGGTATTTGGGCTGTATTCGAACGCATTCGGATAGGCAATCGCTAAGGCAATCGCCCCTGCGACGGTAAGCAACTCCGCAGGACGATCATATGCTCTCGGCTGGGCAAGACTGACTCCACAAAGTGATCCAGCCGCAGCAAGTCCTAATACCCATGCCACCGAAAGCATACGCACGCCGCGTCGCCACAGAACTAGACCATCTTTGATAAGGATGACACGCGTGATTGAGCCATTCAGATATGCGGTGGCATCTAACGGTTGACGATGTGCCACATGCAGAGAGATGAGCGGGTAGTACCGTCCCACAATAGCCGCAGCCAACAGAACAATGGAAAAGCTTCCCAGTGCTCCTGCCAAGAGAAGAGGAACAGGAAGCATTTCACCATGTTGGACAGCTATCGTGGCAACATTCGCAATACTCTGCCAGACGTTCCGCAGTTGAAGGACACGCAACTCACCATACGCAATGCCCATCCCCAACATGAAGGCAAGGAGAGAACGCATCAGCAATATAACAAGGCTGGAAAACCCGGACTGCGTAGGATAGCGTTGAGAGGATGTTAAACGCAGCCAGAGCACAGAAACTATGCTGCGCACTGACAATACAGTGAAACCAACACTACCAGCCAGCAGCCCCCACCGTAACGCGTTACCATACGGATGGCCGGTAGTAGCACCAGAGGCTTCCCCAACCGCGCCAATTGCGATCATGCTTACAGCAAGCGGAACCATGCGTCGGGAAACAAAATGCGCAAACCACAGAAGTCCTAATGCCCCAGGAATAAGCGAGAAGAAAGCTGATTCCTCATTGTTCAGTTGCCAGACCAGTGGTTGAACAACCATGAGCACTATCAACATCACAAACAAACTTAAAAGTACGATATGCAATAGCGTCGGTCCAATACTCGTTGCCCCAAGTAACGCAAAGAAGAAAACGACGCGTTCAAAGAGAAAAGCGATAACAAAAATCAGCAGAAGCAGAAACCACCGGCTTCGCAGCGATGGTGGCAGAAGACCACGCAAGGGCCTCCATCGCTGCACTTCGAGCCAGCACACAGCAGCAAGCGCTCGGACCAGAGCTACCATGCAGCGGCGTACTCTTCCCCAACACGCTCAGCCAGTGCTTTTGCGACATACAGAATTCCGGCAGTGATTCCGCCGGTTGTGGCAATGGTCGCAAGCACAGCCAAAACGGACCACACTGTCCAGCCGGCAAGCAGCAGATCAATGATATGCAGCGCCGTACTATAGCTCAGACCAAGCATTCCGGCCAGCATCGCTGGGTTGCTCGCACCAGAGAGCAGGCTGGCAAAAACACAGGACAAGAACCCAACGCCTAAGAGCATTCCGAACCACGAAGCCTGCTGCCTCATCAGCTACCTCCTGGTTCACGCAACGAACCAATTTCTCCTAAGGAGAGTCTACTCTCTCTCTCTCTCTTGATGTCAAGCACGCATGACGCACCGGACGAAGCGTTCATCGATGCGAGGTGACCGGCATCCATCTCGACAGGAGGCCCAACTGCATCGCATCGCTCCTGGCGGTTATCGCGCAGACGCAGTCGTTGGGCCATGCTGCACCCAGCACCGCATTGCGCGCAATGGTGTGACCATTTCCAGCACACTACGCTGCAGGATGACAGCGAGAATACTTTCCGTAGGCCTGGAGCGCCCACCCATGTTCGCTGTGGGAGAGAAAACAAGAGCAACGTGCCGCTACATGTGACTCGATTCTGCCTCATCCCATCACAAGCTATATGACACCGACTGCATGGTATGGAGCGGGAGACAAAGAGCAATGCTCTGCGGTATACTTTCGCTATGGTGCACCCGGCAGGGCCGACGGCAAAGCCGGGGCTCGTGGAGAGGTGGCCGAGTGGTTGAAGGCGGCGGTCTTGAAAACCGCAAGGCGATGAGCCTCGGGGGTTCGAATCCCTCCCTCTCCGCCGGGCGAGACCAGCCTGGGAAGGTGCCTGAGAGGTCGAAAGGGGTCGCCTGCTAAGCGATTGGGGCTGGCATAACCGGCCCCCGTGGGTTCGAATCCCACCCTTCCCGCCTGCATGGGGTCAGCCTGGGGTCGGTGCCCCATGCGCAGAAAAACGGCATGCCCCCGCCTGGCCTGGCCAGCGGGGGCAGTGTTCCGGGTACACTTACGGCTGCCGGGCCACCCGATCTGGCCTGGCCATCCCCCGGCACTGCGCCTACCAGTGGCCGGGGATTTCTCGTGCTTCCCTGGTAAGGTACGAACCCTGTTGGGGCCAGTCTACGTGCTGGCCCCCGGAGCGTCAAGGAGCCCCGGGGACGTTCCCCCGGGGTTGCGGCCTAGAACGGAATCAGCCAGGTCTCATCCTCCTCAGTGGCCACGGGGATGATGGCCGGGTAGCGGGCCTGGGAGCGCTGGGCCTGCCGCTCTAGCGCCCGCATCCGGCGCTGAGTAGCGAGTTCGCCCCGGATGTAGTCGGTCGCAATGCGCCGCCCCAGCTCATCACCAAACCACTCCCGGAATTCCAGCGCCTCCGGGGCCAGCCGCTCAATGGTCTCCCAGGTGTAGTACCAGGTCCGCTGTGGTGTCGGTGTCGTCGCCATCGCTCCGCTCCTTTCCCTTGCACCCCTATAATACCACAATGCACACACTGGTGTCAAGGGGGTGCACCACGGTATGCTGAGGAACCGAGAGGGGGCTGCGCCGATGGACGTCAAACCACTGCGGCAATGGCGGATTGAGAAAGGCTACGGGCTCAAAGAACTGGCCCGGCGTGCTGGGGTCAGCCACACGACCGTCTTACGCATCGAACGGGGTGAAACCCACGGCCAGGCGGGCACCTACCGCAAGCTGGCCGAGGCCTTGGGGTTACCCGGACCACTCGCCATCCTCGAATACCGGCAATTGGTGCAGGCTGGGGAGGATACCCCGGGATGATTCCCAGGGGACGGTCCCCGTATTTTTCAGGTATTTTTCCACCCTTAAAAAACGGCCTGGGGAGAAGCCCATTATCCCCCACGTTGCATTGGATAATTCCCCTCCCTCCCCAGGGCCAGCGTTCCTCAGTCCTGGCGGGCAGCGGAACGCTCTGGCCACTGGGGAGTCCCATCCCAGCCGCAGGTAGGGCACGGTGGCCGGGGTGTGGGGCGGGCCAGCTGCTGCTCCAGGCGGGTCAACCGGCGGGTTCGGTTCATGCCGTCTTCCCTTGCTGCTCCACCAGGGTCTCAAGGGCCGAGAGCCGCTGTTCAATGTCCACCTGTTCCGTCAGTTTCAGGAGATGGGAGAGCACGCTGTTGGCCGCTGAGACTTTACTGGGCCAGGGGGCGGCCGGATCGACCATCGTCTGCTGCAACGTGGCCACGGCGACCAGGGCGGCCTGGCGGAGGTGGCCCAGAATCTGCTCTAGCTGCTGCTGGGCCAACGTCCGGACATACTGCTGCATGGCCGGCTGCTTGAGCCAACGTTTGGCGGTGGCCTCCGAAACCCGGGCCACCTGGCATGCCTCCTTCAGGCTCCGACAACCCACGTAGGCCACGGCAAAGCGTTGCTGTCGGACCGACAGCTCATTTCGGCTCATCTGCGGCCACCTTCAGCACGTCATCCCCACTGCTGCACCCGCTGGTCGGCCAGGGAGCGGTCGGCCGTCCGCTCGGAGATGCCGGCCGACCTCGCCGCCTCAGGGACGCTCCGGCACTCGAAGAGCGCCTGCACGAACTGGAGCTGCTTGGGGGTCACGTCATTTCGTGCCATTGTCTGCCACCCGTTGCCCAGTCACTTGGGCCAACCATTGCTGGGTCAGCACCCACAGCGGGCCTTCGTCCTGGATCTCGATCACCTCACCCGCCCTGGCCATCTGCACCATGATCGCCAGGTCCTGTTCCAGATATACGAGAAACGTGTCGAGCAACCGCTGGCAGTCGCTGCACAACCGGCCATTCCCAGCCTTCATCCTGCCACAAACTCGGCACTGGCACTGCTCAAGCCGGTGGAGCCGTCGTCTCAGCACCGTGCACCTCCCCGAACCACGCCTCGAAGTCCTTGAGTCGCAGCACCACCAACGCTTCACGGTAGCGCTGGCCATGCTGGTGCAGGATGGCGATGGGGAGCTGGCTTGGCTGTGCGGCCCGTTCCGCCTGCTGCACGGCCCCCAGGATCCACTGGGGAAGGGTCTTGCGGTGCTTGACTTCAATCGCCAGCCAGGGATGCCGGATATCCGGCTGGCCCACACGGCCACTCACCGGCACCCGCTCCCCACCCACCAGCTTGGCAAGCGCTCGTTCAGCATATTTCCAGGTGCGCATCGCCGTCTCCTACCAGTAGCATGGACAGTTCCGGCACCCCGGCAAGCCGTCGTAGAGCCGCCGGTAGGCCAGGTCGTAGGCCTCCCGAGAACGCAACGCTGGATGCCGGGCATACCAACCGACCAGGGTGCGGAGCCGTGGTTTGATGCCCACATACCCTCCATAGCCATACCAGATGGCGTTGGCACAGGTCGTTGTCGCCCAGCGGAAGACGTCGGGCGGGAGTTCGACCGGCAAGGCCAGGAGTTGCCGCTTGAGCTGGTCCATCCGGCGGTATGCCCGGACTTCCCGTTCAAGCTGGGCCAGTTCCGGTTCGAGGTCAACCAGGCGTTCCCAGCTCAGGGCCGCTGGGGGCAGGGCCTGGCTGGTGTCTGGCATGGGAGTTTCAGGCCATCCAGCAAACGAGACCGGCGTTCGTTCAGTCATCCTCCACCTCCGTGACATCATGCCCATCCGCTGACTGCTGCACGGCCAGCCAGCGCTCCAGGACCTCGGGATAGGCAATCCCCAGCTGGTCGTACTTGCGCTTGGTGCACCAGCCGCAGTAGAGCTTGAACGTGGGGACCGTGATGGGCGCTCCACACTCGACACAGGCCCTGGCCGGTTCATCTGCCCACGCCAGGGAGGCCTGCTCAGCCGGGCCAGCAGCCTGCTCGGTCGCCTGCTGCCGGGCCGCCTTCTTGCGGCAAGCATCAGAGCAGTACTTCGCTGGTTTCCCACGCCCGGACCAGCCAAAGGCAGCGCCACACCACTCGCAGATGGCAGTTTTGGCGTCTGCATCGAAAATGTCCGGTTTTCCGGGGTCGTGTCCGGTTTTCTCGGTGAGGCCCTGTCCGCCATTTTTGGCTTCGTGATGCGGAATGTCCGGTTTTCCGGGGTCGTGTCCGGTTTTTCCAGCACCCGCAAAATTGGCGATTTCCGCATCGTGATGGGAAATGTCCGGTTTTCCGCCGGAATTCTTTTCTTCACGCTTAGGGGTATAGCGTGAAGAAAAGAATTCATCCCCCATTTCGTGACATTCCGCATCAGGACGGCCACTGTCACGAAACGTCCCTGGGGCAGTCTCCGCACGGGATGGTTCGCCGGGCACTGACCAGCGGTAGGGGTCGCCCCGCTTGCCGCTCCCGTCCCGGTGCACCCGACCAGCCTGGTGGAGGGCCTTGAGCCGCTGGGCGACCGTGGGGTAGGGCAACCCCGTCGCCTTGGCCAGGTCTTCGGTCGTCGCTGCCCCACTGTCAACCAGGGCGGCCAAGAGCTGAGCACATTGGGCCTCGACCGCATAGGCTGCCGGTGTCCCCAGCGTCTCGTAGACGCCGTCGCCATCCCAGCGCACCACCACCTCGAACGGTTCGTAGCGGGAGTAGATGGTGAGCACCCGGCGGGTGTCATCGGGTTGCTCAGGCTCAAGCCGCCGCATCTCCACGATAATGTCAACGAAGCCAGCGATGGCCCCCGACCCCCGCCCGGCCGTCGCCTGGCCCCCATCCCCCTTGCGAGGATGGCGCAGGAGCAGGACCGCCGCCCCCGCACTGGCAATCGCCTGCAGGGGCAGGAGGGCCGAGACCGTCTCACTGGCATCGTTCTCATCCACGACGCACCACAGGTTCGGCAACGCATCGAACACGACCAGGTCGTAGCCCTCGCTGCCCACCAGGGTGACCAGGTAGTGGGTGAAGAGGCGCCACTCGGCGTGGGTGGGCCGCTTGGGGAACGGGCGGCTGATCAGGTGGACGTGTGCCCCCAGGCCCAACGCCGCTGCCCGCTCCGCCCACTTGACCTTCGGCTCTTCGGAGACCACCAGCGCTTTGCCGGGGGCAACGGGCCGCCCGGCCAGCTCCCCACCAGCCGCCATCCGCTGGAGCAGGGCGGCCACCAACGTGGTCTTCCCGCTCTTCCAGAGGGCGTAGAAGTCAGTGAGGTGGCCTTTCGCCAACACCCCATCCCAGAGCCACTCGACGGTGGCCGCCTCGTCGGCCAGGTCGGTGAGCATGACCGGCTGCCAGTGGTCGGGGATCGAGGATGATGCGGCATCCCGCTCATCATCGCCTGGGGACGATCCCCCAGCATGCCTGCCGTTGTGGGTGATGAGGATGGGGTTCTCTTCCCAATGGCCGGTGGAGGAAGCGATGGCCTCCAGTTCTTTATCAGGCAACGGTTCCTCACAACGCCGATTCATCGCCTTGAGCACCATCAGGATTTCGTCGGGCTCCAGATGGCCATCCCCCCGCAGCCAGCCAGCAACCCGGACCAGGGTGAGATGCCGGATTCCCGTGGGGATGGTGCGTTTGAGCGTTGCGCTGAGCGGCTCCTGCCGATGGCCATTGAGCTGGGGGGCATCAGGCTGGGGGAGGTCATCTGGCTCCAGCTCCAGTGCCTCCTCCGGCTGTTCCGAGAGCCAGCGGTAGTCGTGTTTGGCACCCAGCTTGAAGGCCCTGGTCGGTGGGGCAAAAATGAGACCACCAGCCCCTTTGATATCACCCCACGGATGCTTTTGGGTGGGAACGGGCCGCTCACTCAGGCAGTACACGTGGAGGCCACCACGTTGCGATTCGGCCACCAATCCCTGCCGCCATCCCAGACACTCGACATCTAACCAGTTCTCGGCCCTGGCCCGGTACTGGGGTTCGACGTCCCAGACCCACCAGTACTTGCCCGACTGGGGCTCTCGGTGGCCGCAGATGATGGCCAGGCCGTCGGCTCTGTCCCAGGGCCACGTGGTCATGTCGTCGGGGACTGGGGGCCGGTCCTTGAAGCGTTCCCATTTGACCAGGGGTGTGCCCTGGTGAATGGGAATGGCCGGGAGCCCCCAGGACTGGTACTCGCTGGCCCGTTGGTGTAGCATGGTGACCGTCATCAGTGAACTCCTTTCGAACAACCCTGGTGGCCGGGGGCAGGGTGAACCCCCGGCTACTGGTCCTTATCCCTGCCCAATCTCAGCACCGACGGGGATGCCCTCACGTAGTACCCGTCGCTGGCAGGCATCACAGAGGTAGCCCCAGCCCCACGCTGTATCCGTGAGGCAGTCTTCGGTGACACTCCAGACCACCGCACCGGCCGTGAATTGCTGACCACAGAGCGCACAGCGTACCTTTCCGGCATCCTCCAGTGGGACCGAAATGCGGTCGAAGAAGGTGTACAAGACGTCACCATACTCAAAAACGGTCGGCCTTGGCTCGTGCACCGGCATCCTCCTTTCACGAGTGGCCCCGGGGCGAATCCCCCAGGGGCCACGTATCAGAACACCTCGTCATCCGCATCGCCATCAGCCGGGAGCACCGTCTCAATCCGGTTCGTCTCCGACCCGTCAGGCCGGGCCCCTCGGCCAATCACCACCTTGACGGGCAAACCGATGAGCGTTTCCGTATCAACCGTCTCCCCAGCCTGGAGCTTGCGGCCAAGGGCGGCTTCAACGAACCCCCGGGCCACGCTCTTGGGGCCAAAGGCCATCGACGTTGGCCGCCGGACCGTGACCGACTTCGGCCCGGCAGTGACCGTGAAGACCCACACCAGGTAGCGTCGGCCGCTGCCATCTTCTCGTTCATCAACGGCAGTAATCTCGGCGTCGTACAGGCCGGGCTTGAGCAAGACGTCGCCGCTGGTAGCGGTTAAGATGGGCATCGGTTTGCTCCTTTCACCGTGACTCCAGCAATCCCTTCACACCTCAACCATTCGTTCGACAAAAGGCCACTCCAGCCATGGGCATCGCTCGAACCACCGCATGGACACGTACAGTTCACCGTCATCGCCAACCTGGCCGACACGCTCGGCGACATCGAGCGGGAGTCGATAGCACCGCCGTTCCTGGTCGAACCGCACGATCCAGGCCGTCGCCCCCGCTTGCCGGGCCAACCTGAGGGCCTCAGGCGGCAAGCTGGGGGTCGAAAAGTGGCGGCCTTTGACGGGCATGGCCACGACAATTTCGCCGGTCGGCCAGGCCCGCACCACCTTGGCCAAGGTACAGATCTTCCCACGCTTCTTTTTGGTTATGGCAAAGTCTGGCGAGAGCGTCGATACTAGAGGTATCACGGTCCATCTCCATTCCTTGTTGGTCGGTCAGGTGGTGCCAGCGCCTGGCCGACTTACTCCACGGGCTGCATGCCACTGGCAACGGGCGTCGTCACGGTCCCATCCTTGCCTCCTTTCTTTGCCCGCTCAACGGCGATCCGCTCGACTTCCTGGGGAGGGATAAGCCTCCCCAGTGGGGTCTTCACGCACGCCATCCGGCCGGTCTTCAGCCAGGTGCGCACCCGCTCAACCGAGACCTCGAGCATCCTGGCTGCTTCCGCTGGGGTCAGATACTCCGTGGTCAGGTCCTGCATCGTCTCCTCCTTTCGTGACCTGGCACTGGTATACTGACTTTTGCCTGCGGAGTAGAGGCCGTCGGCTGCGGAATGGTGCGGAGTACTGCGGAGTTCCCTTCGTGCCGAAGACGAAAGAGCCTGGGAAGCACCTGGTCCCCGAAGTGCGGGCGTTCATCGATGCCGAGTTTGCGAAGGGCAAGACCGCTATCCAGGTCCATCGGGAGCTTGAGCGGCTCCGCCTGGATGAACGCCAGCGCTGGAACCGGTTGGGGGACGTTCCGTCCGACGACCTCTTCGTGTCGTACCGGCGCATCGCCGAACGTTGGCGCTGGTGGAAGGAGCGCCACGCTGCTGGCCCCCTAGCCAGTGAGCCGGGAACGCCTGTAGCGGGACATGGTGGGACACCGGCTGTCCAGAACGAGCACTTCCGTTGGTGCCAGCTCCCACCAGATGATGCCCGGCTGGTGCTCACGGCCATCGCCGCCTGGGAAACGATCACCGGGACGTCGTGGGGGATCCTCAGTCGCCAGGTCGCTGAGACCATCGCCTACCTTGCCCGTGTCGCCCCTGACCTGCCGCCCCAGGCGGTCGCTGCGCTTGCTGACCAGACCGCCCGCTGGGAGCACTTGGACCCCGGCGAGCAGGAGCGCCGGTGGAACGCCCTCGGGCGGTTCCTCGGATACCGGCCGTGGGCGTCCCCCGACGCCGCCGTGCGGTACCAGGCAGCCGTTGGCCACGACAGCCACGTCACCCCGACCAAGGACGGCCTAGCCGTGTACGCCATCATCCTCTCGGCCACCGCTATCGGAAGTAGCGACGCCCGGGCGAGCCTCTCCGTCGGCTCACACTTCGAGCCCCAGCACCAGTGAGGTCACCCTCTCATCATCTGGCACCTGGTGGCACCCCGTGTCACCTCCATCTGGCTCGTAGTCGTTCTGCAAGAGCCACCGTACCGCCTCAGCCTCGGTCACTTCCTCCCAGCGGTCGGTGCTCCCCTGCCACTGGCTCCACCAGTGCCGAATCCAGCGGCCGCTCTTGGTCCGGTACAGCTCCTCGTGGTCCCACTGGCTGCCGGTCGCTTTCGACACCCAGTTCCGTCCGTCCCACTCCCGAGCCTCATCGAACCGGGTCGCTTTCTCCCGGTCAAACCAGCGCCCGGTCCCATCCGTCAACACCTGTCGCTTCATCACGGTCCTCCCGTCAGCAGTCTTCAGGCCACAGGCCAAGGTCAACCAAGGCCGCCCGCACCTGGGCATGCCGGTCCTGCAGCCCTTCCATGGCGGTGGTGAGCGGGCCACTCCCCCGCCACAGCACCTGGCTGATGTCCTGGTCCTGGGCTTCCAGCACTTCCTCCAGGGCCGCCTGGTCGTCATCTGTCCAGCAGCCCACCCGTTCGGCAAGGGCGGCCAGGACGAGAGCCCGTTCGTAGGCGTGCTGGGCCAGGGTCAGGGCCGCCTCAGCCACCGCCCGCTGGGCATGCAGCAGGTCACGCAAGGAAACCGTGAGCGAGAAGAGGGTGGTCGTCGGTCCGTCATCAGTCGAGTGGGTCATCGCTTGCGCCTCCATTCAGCGCCGTGTGCTGTTCCGTCCGTCGCCCCCATGGGCCCCCGCAGGCCCACTGGCGCTGGGTGGAGCCCGTGCCCGCATGGCCGCCCTCCCCTTCAGGACAACAGCGCCTGTTCGACCGCCCGGGCCACCCAGTGGCCGTCAGTGATGGCATGGCTGTAGAGCCCACTGGTAATCGCCGGCGTGGCATGACCCAGCCGCCGGGAGACGTCCGGGAGTGGCACCCCAGCGGCCAGCGCCAGGCTGACATGGGCATGCCGGAGCTGGTGCACCGTCAAGCGGGGAATCCCGGCCTGCTGGCAGCACCGTCGCACCGCAGCGAGCACGACCGATTCTTGCTGGGGCTTGCCGGTCTGGCTGGGGAAGACCAGGCCCCAGTCCTGCCAGGCCGGGCCTGCCCGTAACCGCCGTTCGGCCACCAGAGCCCGCTGCCGCTTGAGCAGCTGCACCCCCACGTCTCCCAGTGGGATGCACCGGTGCCCGTTCACGGTCTTGGGGGGAGTCTCCACCCACTGGCCCCGGAGCCACTGGCCACTCCGATCGACCCGCACCAGTGCCCGGTCCAGGTCAACCGCAGCCCAGCGCAGCGCCAGTGCTTCCCCAAGCCGCACCCCGGTCAGGAGCAGCACGCCCACCAGTGGGGCACCCGGATCGGGACTGGTCAGGCAAACCTCGAGGAGCCGTTTGAGGTCATCCAGGGCAGGCAGGGCAGGCCGTGGAGGCTGGTAACGGGGCAGCACCAGCCGGTCACAGGGGTTCTCGGACAGATACCCCCAGCGCACTGCCACGGCAAAGAGCCGGTGGAGCACCCGGGCCGTCTGGCTGGCTGCCCGGCCGGGGATGCTGTCCAGCACCTGCTGCAGCCGGTCAGGGGCGAGGTGGGCCAGCCGCACCCCACCAAGGCTGGGGAAGACGTACTGCCCCAGCAGCCGCTGGTAATCGGCCAACGTGCGGGGCTTCCAGTGCCGGGCCTCGGTGGCCAGCCAGCGCTGGGCCAGTTGCCGCAGCGTGAGCCCGCTGGGCGGGGTCCGCCCCTCGGCCAGCTGCTGCTGGAGCGCTGCCAGCTTGGCCTGCACCGCTGCTTCACTGGGGCCGTAGAGGCTCTTCCGGCGGCCGTTGACCATGATGCGGGCCTCGTACCGCCCATCGTGCCGTAACCGGATCGTTCCCATCGATTGCCTCCCTCCTGGGCAAGGGGGAAGCACGGGGTTCCCGGCCGGGCTGGGGTCAGGCTGGGGTCAGGGGCTGGGGAAGGCCGTGGGGATGGGCTGGGGACTGGGGAAGGCGGTCTTGAAAACCGCAAGGCGATGAGCCTCGGGGGTTCGAATCCCTCCCTCTCCGCCGGGCGAGACCAGCCTGGGAAGGTGCCTGAGCGGTCGAAAGGGGTCGCCTGCTAAGCGATTGGGGCTGGCATAACCGGCCCCCGTGGGTTCGAATCCCACCCTTCCCGCCGACAGAATCTGTCACCTTCGCTACCGGTGCAGGACACTATTGCACCATGCCCAAGTAAAGACTCAGCAAGTACTCTACCCTGCTAGTGACAGGGCCAGCTTCACGAGCTGGCCTGAAAGCACAATCTACTGTTCGCGCGCCTTCCGTCTACCTGATCGTTACCTCGTTTAGGACGATAGCAACCCGAGCAAGAGCGTTACTCAATTCGGCGGCAGCCGATAACTGGCATACATCACATCACGACCAGTACCACCATTGCGCTCCTGCTTTCTGCCCAGGCAATTGCAGCACACGCGCCATCCTCAGAGAATCACAGGAGCTACACATCCATCCCAACGCTCGACACGTTATTCGAGCATCCGAGAACACTGTCTCTCAACCAGTGGACGCAGTCACTTAGCTTGACGTTCGCCTTATCTTTTTGCCCTGATCAGCCTCACTTTGCCCACATTCATGCCAAACAGGCTCCTGGAAGCCAACTGCTTCATTGTGACGATGACGGGAATACCTGTCTTCCCGTTACTGGACGAAGATAGTGATGTGACAAGTGTGATCGATAAACCTTGACGAGTTAGAGACCGATGATTAATGGTTGAGCGGACTGTTCTCCGATACAGGCACACGCTGAGCAGCAGGGATGTGTGACCGGAAATGCGGCTTAAGGCGGAAAACTTGGGTGCCTCGCTCGTCACTCTGAGGACTGCTGAGCAATCATCGACGAGCGTTGTTTCCGAGGGCGAGTAATCGGATGCATGGTATATATCAGTCGATAGAATGTCTGTGCAAACTCATCTCCTTTTCGCACATACCGGTGGCGTTATCAGTGCCGCAATGTTAAGGAATATCACATGATCGATCGGCTCCCGCTTCATGATACCTGACCAAATCATATATTGTTTTTGGAAGGCTACAACGGCTCAGGTGTACGGGATCAAGGAACACGATTCTATATAATCCACACCTGCAAGCCGGTAACGTCCCAAGTCAGTAAGCAGGTAATCGATGCTGAGCATCATGGCCAACTACACACTCGAAGGGGAAGGGAAAGCGGCAAAGGCAGCACTCCGCATCTACAGAACGTGAGACCTAGGGAGCTGACGAAAGTGAAGCTGAGCCCGCTGCACAGGCAATCTTTTCCATACCGACAACTGAGACAGCTGCCATCGCGCCATTGCGCGCTGAGGTAGCTGCAACGCCGGAGCGTAACCGTCACTGTACCGGAGCATGCCAGCAGTGTGCACCTACGGGCCAAGCGCTAGAGCAACAGAGCTATAGAAGGAGACGTGGATCGAGTAGTGGGCAGCAATATCAGCTGACGAGACCGACAACACCCATGCATCTGGTACTCGAAGCAGGGCTTCGAACCGAATACAGTCCAGTGATACTTAGGTACAGGTTGATCATCGGGACAAACGAGAGGCTGGTACCGGATGATTCGAAGTCTGCAAGCGTTAGGCAGGTATATCCGGAACGCTCTCGGGAACGATCCGGAAGCTATTGTGGAACAACTCGCCTTGACCAGTGCGGATGACGAAATGGGAAGCGACCCGGAGGGGCGTTCGACGCGCGGCACTCAACAGCTGTACCTGGGCATTTTGGACATTTGCCCTGCACAAGGTCTGTTACGGCATCGTCTCGAAGAAGTAAGTCCGGAAACGTTGCGCCGATATCTATGGCTTCAGCTCATGAAGTTCTCACCAGGTGGAGATGTCCGCGATGTCACGGTGCGCGATCTTAAGTATCTCCTTGGTCCAGTCTTCGCCGGTCTCGCCCCAAAACGGCTGGGCTTAGATGGGCAGCAACATGAGGCACTCGACGAGTTAGCCAGTGTGCTCGCACCGGCGCTCGCCCGGCTGCGCGACTTCGGTGGGAAGACGCGTGAGCGGTTTATTCTCGACCTCGACGGTCTCCGTCTCGATCCGCCGGCCCTTACGCAGCACGATGGCCAGCTCATCAGTGTACGCGACGCCGTCCTCAAGGTGGCGTGGGACAAGCTGAACGAAGTAGAAGCGAAGAAACGAGCTGAAGTACTTGCGAAGGAACTTCGTGATTTGCTCGGATGGAAGCGAGACGTTCAATACGTGACACTGAGCATCGAAGGACACCCAATTGCACAGGAACCGGCATATCGGCGCTTTGTTTTCTCGATTCTGGTCGATGAGCCATTCAGCAATGCAGTACAGGGAACCTGCCATCTTTGTGGAACGCAGGCGGAAGTAACGATGAACTTCGTTCCTATGCGTATCAAAGTGTATATCAATGACAAGGTAAGCTTCGCTGGTCATCTCGTTCAGGACGGTTTTCTGGAGCGCTATAGTGTCTGCAAGCAGTGTTATATCGATCTTCTTTTAGCTGATCGACTCTTGGAACAAGAGTTAGAGTCGCGGTTATTGCAAACCTCGGTTTTCCTCATCCCAGAATTTCTTAGTGAGCCCACTGGTAAGCTCGATGAGGTACGACGTCGGCTCCAGCGCATTCGTCAAGAATCGACGGAGTTGGCACGGCTCCGCGAGCTGCGCAGAACGCCCGAGGATATCGCCCGGGCTGCACAGGAGCGCGCTGGCCTGTACGCTGCTCTGACATTGCTCTTCCATGAAAAACAGAACATGGCGGTGAAGGTCCGCGAGGTCATTGCCGAGTTACCTCCCTCCCGTATCCAAGCGGTGATTCGAGCCATCAATATGGTGAATGACGCGGCTGCAGAAGACGGTTGGGCCGCTCCGTTTGTCCCCAGTGACCAGGAGAGTTGGTTTGTCGGTCTCGACGATCTCCTTGATGCGCTCCCGCTGCGACGCAGTCAAAGTGCCCCGGTGGTACGTCCCGCGTTGACACTTGCCCGGCAGCTTCTGCAGCGAGAGCCGATCGATCTCACAGCGCTCCACGCTGATTTCCTGGAAGGTGCACGTGCAATCGTGAGCCAGCACGCTGGGTACTGGGTCGTGCCGCGCTCGTGGGAGCAGCGAACGCCGAATCCTGACCAGTTGGACCGGACACTGCGTCAATTCATCGCCCGAACGCTCGCTTTGCGACTGATTGCGAGGTATGTCGGTTGTGTTGACATCGGAGGTGCTGGAGTGGATGCGGCAATTCCTGATCTTTACCGAAACGCGATGACCGGCCTCGAACTGAACGAGCAGGAGCAAAGCCTCTTCTTGCTCGGCGTTCTCGTGGCCCGAGTTGCTTCAGAACAATATCGAAGCGACCAGTCAGGGACGAAACCAATCCTAGAGAAGCTGAACTACACTGGTATGTCGCTGCCCCGCGTCACGGTCTTCGCAACCGAACTTTTCGACAAACTCCGCCAATACCGGCTTCTGAGTGGGCCTGGAGCGGCGGAGAACGAACTACTGTATGCCGAGGCATTGCAGCGACTCACGCGACACCGCGACCGGTGGCGGCTGAGCGATGCCGAAAACGTCTATTTCATCCTCGCAGGGTACTCCTATGAAACGGGGCGTATTATCCGAACTAGAAAGGAGAAGACCAAGGCACAGGAAACGATGGAAGAATACCCCAATTGAAGTGTCATTGAGGGAACAAATGATATTGAGGAGGACAAATCATGACGAACGAGATGCATAATGCAGAAATTCTCTTCATTTACGATGCAAAACTAACCAATCCAAACGGCGATCCAGACGATGAAAACCGTCCACGAATGGATCCCTTCACGCGGCGCGCCTTGGTGAGCGACGTACGGCTCAAGCGCTATCTGCGCGATTATTGGCTTGGCCGTGGCTATGATGTTTGGGTCCGTACGCGCGAAGATGGTAGGCACGTCGATGCGACGGGGCGGGAACAAGAGCTTCGACAGACGTATGAACAAGAGACAGGCCAGCAGCAGCAGCGGCAGAAAGGTGGTACTCGTAGTGACGAAGAGTATCGCCGGTGGTTCCTAAATCGCCTGATTGATGTCCGCCTCTTTGGTGCAACGTTACCGATCAAGGGTAGTGATGGAGGCCAAGGTCTTTCGGAACAATACACCGGCCCAGTTCAATTCAACTGGGGGTACTCCCTGCACCCGGTCGAACTCAATCCGTCTAACAGCATTACCTCGACGTTCGCTGGGCGAGGTGGTGAGAAAGGCGAATACGGGACGATCGGAAAGGACTGGCGGCTTCTCTATGCCTTGATCGCGTTCTGGGGGCATGTAGCAGCGCACCGCGCACGCTACACGGGAATGACCGCTTCTGACCTGGAGTTGCTTGAAGATGGATTGCTGCACGCTCTTTCGAGCGAAGCAACGACGCGAAGCAAGGTCGGACAAACACCTCGCCTCTACCTCCGTGTAGACTGGAAAGAGCGGACACCATCGTTTGGTGACCCGAGAGACGGCTTACGCCTTCTCCCTGCTCAAGAAGACCTGCCAGTAGAGCGCTGGCGCAGTATTGAAGAATTCGTGCTCGACCTCCAGCCGCTGATCAATCGCCTTGCGCGGTACCATGATCACATCCAAGCGATCCGCTACTGGCGCCACGATGAGCTGAACGTACGTGGCGAGGAGGCCTTACTTGAGTTACCGAACGTTACTCGCATCGTGGGATGATGTGCGATGAGCGAGGTCGTGATCTGCGATCTGCGTGGCAAATTCGGACACTTTCGACGCTTCTACACGAATTCTTCGTCGCTTAGCTACCCAATCCCGCCGCCAACGGCGGTGCGTGGCATTGTCGGTGCAGCCTTGGGGCTCAAGCGCCATGAGTACTTGGATCGGCTTGTTGATTTGCGAATGGGTATCGGCGTTCGCCAACCACTCCGAATGATTATGCAAACGGTTAACGCACTCATGGTGAAAAGTGCGAAGGAACGAGAATTACGAGGCTTCGAAGCCCGGACGCAAATTCCGACTCAGTTTTTGCTTCCTGACACTCGACGAGAGGACTGGGACAGCGCAGCACTCTGCTATCGCCTTGTGCTTGTCCCCCCAACTTGGCTCTCCGCGCAGGAACTAGCAGCAGCGCTGCGCGCACCCGTCTATCCCCCCTCGCTTGGAGTCGCGTACTGCCTTGCTTGGTTTGAAGCGGTCGATGTTCAAGAAGGAACCCTCGGTCAGAATGATCCGGAATTCGCTGAGTATCACGGAGCACTCGAGGCGAACTTGGTTGTCGAATTCAATCTCGACGATCAAGTTCGCCATAAACTCTCGCGTGACCGCTATCCCTTACGATTGGATAACAGTCGACGTTTGGTCGCGGCAACAGATTTGGTCATCGACCTGATGGGGTATCCGATCCGTTGTCGGTATCACGGCGCTTGGATTCAAGTGGGAAACGAGCGATGGGCCTTGATCAGTTAAACAGCGCTGAGTACTGGCTGGCGGGCCATGGAGAGAAACTCATCGAGCATCTCCGCACTGTTGCCGACCTATCCCGCTCATATGCGCCGCCGGAACTCGCCGATCTCGCTGAACTGGCAGGGGCAGTCCACGATCTCGGAAAGGCCACACCGTTCTTCCAGAAACGCTTAAAAGATCGGCAGTACCAGGCACCCGAAGCGAACCACTCCTACATTAGCGCTTTGTTCGGTGCCTGGGTCGCCGAACAGCGCGGCCTCGATGCACTAGCCATCTTCCTCGCCGTGGCCCGTCATCACGGCGCACTTCGGTCCCCCTGGGAACTGCTCCCCAGTCCTCATGACATTGATCCTCCCGATTTCCCCGATGTCGACCGTCCAGGCCTGCGCAGAACATTGCGTGCGCTTACGAGACAACTCGAAGCTGTAAAGGAAAGCTGGCCAGTGCTCTGTGCATCCTTGGCGCTACCTGACCCCTCCCCGTTCTGCGTTGGCGAAATCTGGTCGACGCTCCGCAGACTGGCAGAAGAAGCAGCACGCCTCAACTATCTGAATCTCTCCTCTCTTGAAGATTTCCCTCAGCGACAGCGCTACTGGGCAACGAATGTCGTGTTCTCCTGTCTCATCGATGCCGACAAGAAGTTGGCTGCTGGCTACTGCCCACCAGGGCGTGAAGTGCTGCCGGCCGATCTCGTTAGCCGCTATCTCACGGGGAACGTGAGCTCAACAGGGCCGCTTCAACCGTTTCGCAAGCAAGTCTTCGAAACGGTCGATCGGCACGTTCGAAGCTGGCCTCTTGCATCGCTCTATCCCGCTCAGCTTACTCTGACAGCACCGACAGGTGCCGGAAAGACCCTGACGGCCTTGCATGCAGCGTTGACTATACGTGCAAGAGTCGAAGAAGCAACGGGGCGGAGGTTACGAATTATTTATGCCCTGCCCTACATTAATCTTATTGAGCAAACTGTGGACATCATGCACAAGGTGTTGAAACATGCAGAGATCGAGCCAGCTCACGTGCTGCTCGAGCATCATCACCTCGCACCTCTAAATCCCCGTCCAAGTACAGCGACAGCCTCCGCACAGGCGCAGCAAGAGACAAGACTCGTTACGGATGAAGAAGATATCGAGGTAGACGATGCACTTCTGCTCGCTGAGGCGTGGGATGCTGAGATCGTGTTCACAACTTTCGTGCAGGTTTTTCACACTCTCGTTGGCTATCAGAACCGCGCGCTTAAGAAACTCCATACGCTCGTCGAGGGATCAATCCTCATCCTGGACGAAGTTCAGGCACTCGATGCCCACTATTGGCCACTCTTGCGAGTCCTTCTTTCTGATCTGCCACGCTGGAACGTTACCGTTATCCTGATGACCGCGACGCAACCGAGGCTCACAGAGGCGAGTCAGGCACGCGAACTCGTTGACCCGCCGCTCCACGGCTATCCCCATCGTGTGCTCATTCGCCCCGCTGCTCCGCGCTCTGTTCCAGAACTCGCGGAGGCAGTGGCGCACACTCGTGACCGAAGCCAGCTCGTCGTCGTCAACAGCGTGCGCGTCTCTCTTGAACTCTTCCGGGAACTCGAGCGGTATCAACTTCCCTTGCTCTTTTATTTGTCAACGAATATTACTCCTCGTGACCGCTCGGTACGGTTAGCCGAGATTCGCGCGCTGCTCAAGCAGCGTCAACCTGTTGTGCTTGTGAGCACGCAGGTCGTTGAGGCAGGAGTCGATGTCGATTTCGATGCTGGTTGGCGGGAGTGGGGACCGCTCGAGAGCCTTCTCCAAGTCGCCGGACGCATCAATCGGAATGCAAACCATGATCTCGCCACGCTCGAACTCGTCGCGCTCGCCGAGGGTCAGGGAGAGAGGGTGTATGGACGAATCCTCCTGGACGCTGCTCGCGAATCGATCGATGGACCCCGCCGAGACATCGAGCTCATGCAACTCTTAGCAGAATACTTCGCCAGAGTCGAAAGTCGCATCAGTCAGGCTCATGCTGAGAGCTTGCTCGCTGCATTGCCACGTCTCGACTACGATCGCGCGAACATTGACTGCAAGAAGCGTACTGAGTCGATTCCGGTGAGTTGCTTTCGGTTGATCGAAGAGTTGCCTTCTTTGAGCATCGTGGTCGAGCAAGATGAGGAAGCTACACGTGCGATTGCAAACCTCCGCCAAGCGCTCGCGCTGGATAACCCGAATGAGCGACGACTCGCGGTTCGCCGCGCGTACCGAACTCTCGAACCCTACACAATTACGCCGCTCCTACACCGAGCGGTGGGGAACTTGCCACCGCCACTGGTGTATGGACGAGAAGACATGCGGCTAATCGCGCGTAACCAACTCGAGTCATTTTACGATCAGAAGACGGGGTTCAAGTGGGACCTGAACCAGTTCCTGTGACCGGCACACTCATTTGGTATGTGGCTGTTTGTCCACGCCAGACCTGGCTCATGGGGCACAATATCGAACCATTCCGTGACCACGAGCTTCTGGCACTCGGGCGGTTGCTGGCTGAAACTTCCTATCCGCGCGAGCGTAAGGAACTCGAGTTGCCCGGCATGAAGGTCGATGTTCTGCGTCGTCGCCCCATTGATGCTGATGAGGATGAAGCCCTTGTGATCGGTGAGGTCAAGCGCTCGCCACGTGCTCAACATGCTCAGCGGCTCCAGCTCGGCTATTACCTCCTTCGGCTCCGTGACGCTGGTCTGCATGTCCGCGGCGAGCTCCGCTATCCTGAGCAGCGGCGCGTTGAACAGGTTGAGCTGACCCCCGAACTGGAAGCGGCAGTCCGTCAGGCGATTCAGCGTGTCGAGGAACTTCTCCAGCTACCACAGCCACCACCGCCAGTGCGTATCCCAGCTTGTACGAACTGCGCCTACTACGAGTTCTGCTGGGTTTCCGAAGCGGAGCCAACGACCGAGCGCGTGCCACGCAACCGCGGCCGGAAGCGAGGATCCAGCTCATGAAGCCGATTTACATCTTCTCGTCCGGCCGTTTGGCTCGTCACCAGAACACCATTGTGCTCGAAACCGAAGAGGGAAAGCGTTTTCTCCCGGTCGAGCAGGTAAGCGAGCTCTACATTTTCGGTGAAGTCGATCTCAACAAGCGCTTCCTCGAGTTCGTGGCGCGCGAAGGAATCCTCCTGCACTTCTTCAACCGATATGGCTACTATACGGGTACCTTCTATCCGCGCGAGTACTTGGCAAGCGGTGCGCTCATTCTCCGCCAGGTGGAGCATTACCTTGATCAGGAGCGGCGTCTCGTCCTGGCACGCGCCTTCGTCCACGGTTCGCTCCGTAATATCCGAACGATCCTCCTTTACTACCGCCGACGCGGCGTCACGGTGCAGCATGCGCTCGAGTGTATTGACCAATCGTTGGCTGATCTCAATCATGCACTATCGCCGGCCGCGCTTATGGCCCTCGAAGGGCAAGCACGCGAAGCCTACTACGCGACCTGGCCAAGCATCATCGAGGCCGAATTTCCCTTCGGACCACGCACGAGACGCCCGCCGCGCGACGAGACCAATGCACTCATCTCGTTTGGTAATTCGCTCCTCTACACCGCTGTTCTGGCCCAGATCTACCAGACGCATCTTGACCCGCGCATTGGTTATCTCCACGAGACGAACTTCCGGCGTCATACGCTCAACCTCGATGTCGCCGAGATCTTCAAGCCAGTTCTGGTCGACCGGCTGATCTTCCGTCTGGTCAACCGCGGGCAACTCCAACGCCGCCACTTCGTCACCGGTGCTGAAGGCGTCTTCCTCGATGATGAAGGGCGCAAGCTTGTCGTCGAGACCTGGGAACAGACGCTGCAGGAGACGTATCGTCATCCAGCACTCAATCGCTCTGTCTCCTATCGCACAACCCTCCGGCTCGAACTCTACAAGTTAGAAAAGCACCTGCTCGAGGAGCAATCCTACATTCCCTTCGCACTCCGCAGCTAAGCAGTCCACCAGCGAGCTATGTTTCAACAACCATACGCACAGCAACAGATCGAGCCGGGACAAGGATGGGCATTATCGGGATATCTGGCCATTGGGAGTCGAACGTCGAGCCCTTCGCAAGCTGTCAAAATATTTATTACAATGGAGAACTCGTGTCGCGAAAGTGGTTGATTCCAGCCCAGTTCTGTCTAGCTCCCATAGGAACGCAACGGTCTGATCAACCAGGGAGCTGACGACGCGCAATTATGCCTCCTTTCCCAGGCTTCGGTCATTAAACAGATTACGTTCGATTTGGTGAAAAACGGCCACCACAAATAATCTACTTGCCCTGCTCCGCCTCCGCTAGCGCGCGGCCAAATGCTGCCCAGAAGGGATCCACACGGGGATGCTCCAGAGGACGCTCCTGGCCATCAACGACGATGCGCACTCCATAGTCCGGCGGCATGATCTCCCCAACAACACTCGCGGCGATGTTGTGCTGGGCGAGTGCCTCAAGCACGGCATCAACTTTGTGTGGCCGTACGGTGAGAATAAGCGTCCCCTCACTGATTGCACTGTACGGATCAACAGCAAACAACTGGCAGATCTTGGCAACATCCTCTCGGACAATGATCTGATCCCGCACTACCCGCAGGCCAACCTTCGAGGCCTCAGCAATCTCGACGAGGCCGCCAAGTACACCACATTCGGTTGCATCATGCATCGCGGTGACGCCATCATCACGCACACCAACACTGACCGCCGTCATGGCATCAGCAACCACGCTCATCTGCCAGAAGAGTGCCTGCGCTTGTTCGGCGAACTCTTGACCATAGGCCGCAGCAAGACGATCCGGGAATGTGACAGCAAACAGTCCTGCCGCTTCAATTGCCGCACCTTTCGTCACAATCACACGATCTCCAACCTGGGCCATTGCTGGCGTCACATAGCGGTTTGCCGGGCCAACAGCGATGACAGTTGCCCCACCAACCATTGGATAGTTGCAACCTTCATACCGTGCAGTATGGCCAGCAACAACGGCAATCCCCAGGTCAGCACAGGTCCGGTGCATCGCTGTCCAAAGGATCTCCAGTTGCTCAGCGGTGATGTCGACCGGGAGGTTTAAGTCAATGGCAAGATACGCTGGCCGCAAGCCACTCGTTGCCGCATCAGACGCCAGAATATGCACGGCAAACCAGGCTGCGCGCTCCCATCCGTAAGCTGGGACGATGAATACCGGGTCCGTTGTCACCGCCATCACCTGACCGTTCCCGAGATCAACGATGCCCACATCGACCCCATGCTGCGGCGGCACAACGACCTCAGAACGCTGCGCGCCGAGCGCTGGCAAAATCACGTGCTGAAAGATCTCGGGCGAGATTTTGCCAAGCGTTGGTAGCTCCATCAGATTTGCTCCTTTCGTTTTCACTGGCATCGTTCTACACGATGCCAGTGTATTGCGTACCTTTCCCCTTGGCAGATGGCTGCTCGGACTCTTATACTTTGCGGCGCCCGCGCTCGTGCGCGAGCGGCAGGAGCAGGTTGCTATGCCGCTGGTCGAAGTTGACAATCTCCGTAAGTCCTTCAACGGTACGACCGCTGTTGCCGGCGTCTCCTTTTCTGTTCATGAAGGCGAAGTCTTCGGCTTGCTCGGGCCAAATGGTGCCGGCAAGACGACGACAGTGCGTATGCTGACAACGTTATTAGAACCGACAAGTGGTACGGTGCGAATCGCTGGAGTTGAAGCTCACCGACACCGGCTTCTTGTCCGACAACTCATCGGGTATGTTCCCCAAGCGCTGTCGGCAGATGCACAGTTAAGTGGGTATGAGAACCTCTTGATCATCGCGAAACTCCTCGGGATGCCCAAAGCTGAACGCACGCAGCGGATCGCCGAGGTCCTGCGCATCATGGATCTCGAGGATGCTGCCGACCGTCTCGTCCGCACCTATTCTGGTGGGATGGTCCGCCGCCTGGAAATTGGCCAAGCTATTCTTCATCGGCCTCAGCTCCTCTTTCTCGACGAACCAACAGTTGGTCTTGATCCAGTAGCACGCCATACCGTCTGGAATGCGCTGACCACGCTGCGACGCGAAACCGGGCTCACGCTGCTCGTCACGACACACTACATGGAAGAAGCAGAAGAATATTGCGATCGGGTCGCCATCATGCACCAGGGGCAAATTGCCGCAATTGGCACCCCTGCAGAGCTGAAAGCGCTGATCGGTAAGCCAGACGGGACGCTCGAAGACGTGTTTGTGGCATTAACCAGCGCCAGTCTTGAATCAGGAGGGGATTTCCGTGAAGTCCGCCAGCTCCGCCGTCGCGTCCAGCGTTTCCGTTAGCACGCAACTCCATGATCCATCACCACTCGAGGTTGCCCGGCTCTATCTCCGAGGTGCACTCGTCCTTGGTGAGATCGAACTTCGTCGCCTCCGTCATGACCCAACAGAACTCTTCACCAGAGCCGTCCAGCCAGTCCTTTGGCTTGTCATCTTCGGGCAGGCAATGGCGCGTGTTCGCGCTATTCCAACTGGTCAAATTGACTATCTGACCTTCATCACACCAGGAATTCTTGCCCAATCAGCGATGTTCATCGCAATCTTCTACGGCCTGGCCGTCATTTGGGAGCGTGATCAAGGGATCTTACAGAAGCTTCTGACGATGCCCGTGCCACATACGAGTGTGGTTACAGGCAAGGGTTTTGGGGCTGGTGTCCGCGCACTCTGCCAGGCCATCGTCGTGATGGCACTCGCGCTTCTTCTCGGCGTGCATATACGTTGGGGCATTATCAACGTCGTGGGAAGTTTGCTGGCGGTCGTCGTTGGCGCGGGTTTGTTTGCAACAATCTCGCTGCTGGCTGCCGTCCTGCTGAAGACGCGCGAGCGTTTCATGGGATTCGGTCAAGTTATTACGATGCCGCTCTTCTTTGCAAGCAATGCCATCTATCCGGTAAGCATTATGCCCACCTGGCTGCATGTGCTGACCCGCGTGAACCCCCTTAGCTATTTAGTTGATCTGCTTCGCGGGTATTTAATTGGCACGCATACGTGGCCGCTCACGCTTGATTGGGTCGTGTTATTCGGCTGCCTCATCGTTACTCAAGTGCTCGCTGGGCAACTGTTCGATCAGCTAATGAGCTAATCATCTGGGGCAGCGATCAGTGGAGTGTGCTATCGCTGCCCCACACCTTTTCCACTCAATTCCCAAGCGCCCGGGTCATGCGGACAGCCGCCGGGAAACCGCTCCATCCGGCATAGGCCGCGGCTGGGCCCAGTTCCTCTTCGATCCGCAAGAGCTGATTGTATTTCTCGACGCGATCCATACGTGCAGGAGCGCCCGTCTTGATCTGACCAGCACCAACCGCAACAGCGAGATCCGCAATAAAGCTATCCGTTGTTTCACCACTGCGATGGGAAATGATCGTGGCATAGCCATGTCGCTGCGCAAGCGCGATCGCCTCAAGGGTCTCAGTCAACGTGCCAATCTGGTTTGGCTTGATCAAGATAGCATTGGCAACGTGTTCACGAATGCCGCGACGGAGCCGATCGGCATTGGTGACAAACAGGTCATCACCCACAAGCTGCACCTGATCACCAACACGCGCGGTGAGCGCCTGCCACGCAAGCCAGTCGTCTTCGGCCAAGCCATCCTCAAGCGAGACAATGGGATAGCGTTCCAGTAACTCCACCCAAAAGTCGACCATCTCGCTCGGCTGTAGCGTCTTTCCTTCTCCATGCAGCGTATAGGCAGTATTCGCATAGAACTCGCTCGCCGCTGGATCGAGCGCAAGCACAACGTCGATACCAGGGCGATAGCCAGCTCGCTCAATTGCTTGCAGGATTAGATCAACTGCGGCTTGGTTACTTGGCAACTGGGGAGCATACCCGCCTTCATCGCCAAGCCCTGCGGTGTATCCTGCCTCAGTTAACACCCGCCGCAATGTGTGGTAGATTTCGGCTGCCCAGCGCAGCGCTTCGCGAAACGATGGCGCGCCAACGGGAACAATCATAAATTCCTGCATGTCGACGTTCGAGCCTGGAGCATGCTTACCCCCATTCAGGATATTCAAGAGTGGGGTTGGCAACAGGTATGCATTCGGGCCACCAAGGTAGCGGTAGAGTGGTAGTCCGCAGGCAGTTGCCGCAGCACGAGCAACAGCGAGGGAAACACCGAGAAGCGCATTCGCTCCAAGCCGCTGCTTGTTTGGCGTGCCATCAAGCTCGATCATGGTCGAGTCGATTTTGCGCTGGTCCAAGGCATCCATGCCAACAATTGCTTCAGCGATCACCGTTGTGACATGCTGAACGGCCTTCTGGACGCCTTTCCCGCCGTACCGTTCCCCCCCATCCCGCAACTCCAAGGCCTCGTGCGTACCAGTCGAGGCACCGGAAGGAACGGCCGCTCGGCCCCATGCACCACCGGCAAGTTCAACATCGACTTCAACGGTCGGATTCCCTCGTGAGTCGAGGATCTCCCGAGCACTCACACGGGTAATTGTCGTTCGACTCATGCGCCTATCCCCTCTGTACAACGTCCCTGCAGGGATTATAGAGATCGAGCGCGCGTTGACAGCCCACAAGCCGCACGTTAAGCTCAACAGTGAGACAAGTGGGGCGAAGATGTTGGGTACCTATAGATATGTCCAATTTCATCACCACCGCTGGCCGGCGTTGCCGGTTCATGGGCGGTGGTGAACGCGTTCCATCCGCGCCCAACACGGCAACCCGGCGAGCAGGGGCACGGCCTCTGCTCGTTTCTTTGGCAAATGGCAAGGAGAGATGAGCAGGGAGCGAAACCGTGCATGGGGAAATTGACCAGGTGCGCAACGAGGCGCTGGCAGCGCTTGCCGCTGCCCAGACGAGTTCAGCGCTCGCAGAATGGCATAGTCATTATCTTGGCCGGCGCGGCGTCTTAACTCAGCTCATGCGCCAAATTAGCCAGATTCCACCAACCGAGCGGCCAGCGTATGGACAGGCAGTCAACGCACTGAAGGAGGAGCTTTCAGCTGCGTTTACCGCGCGGCAACAAGAGGTGAGCGCTCAGGAACTCGCCCAACAACTCGCTGCTGAGACAGTCGATGTTACCCTGCCAGGTCGCCAGCCCACGTTGGGTACGCTTCACCCCGTAACGGCGATGATTCGCGAGGTAACTGGCATCTTCGCTCGCCTCGGATTCCAAGTCGTCGAAGGTCCAGAAGTTGAATACAGTGCCTATGCCTTCGACGCACTCAATATTCCGCAAGACCATCCGGCACGCGACGTCTGGGATACGATCTATATCGATTCACCGGGTCGTGAAATTGTCCTTCGTCCTCACACCTCACCGATGCAAATTCGTGTCATGGAGCAACGGCAGCCACCAATCCGCGTGGTCGTTCCCGGACGGTGCTACCGCTACGAAGCCGTCGACGCGACACATGAATGGCATTTCCACCAGATCGAAGGACTTGCTGTTGACGAGCACATCACCATGGCAGATTTGAAGGGGACACTTGCAGCCTTTGCACGGCAACTCTTCGGGCAAGAGCGCCGGGTACGTTTTCGCTGCGACTATTTTCCCTTTGTCGAGCCAGGTGTGGATTTCGCTATTGACTGCATGTTCTGTCACGGTGAAGGCTGTCGGGTCTGCAAAGGAACTGGCTGGATCGAAATTCTCGGCGCAGGCATGGTTCATCCGCAGGTGCTCCGGAACGTCGGGTATGATCCCGAGCGCTACACGGGCTGGGCGTTCGGTATGGGGGTTGAACGGCTCGTCATGCTGAAATATGGAGTCCCTGATATTCGCCTGTTTTATCAGGGCGATCTCCGGTTTCTGGCACAGTTTAGCCGCACCACAGTCTGGTAGGTGGGGAGAAGATCATGCGCGTCTCGGTTCGATGGTTACGCGAGCTTGTCCCAACAGAACTGAGCACTGAAGCAATCGCGGAGCGATTAACGCTCGCCGGCCTTGCAGTCGAAGCGATTGAGCGAATCGGCGAGCACTGGGAAAAGATTTTCACTGGCCTGGTTGAGGCCATCGAGCCCCACCCCAATGCTGATCGGCTTGTCCTGGCGACTGTTGCAGCCGGCACCCATCGCCTCACCGTCGTCACTGGCGCACCGAATATCGCAGTCGGGCAAAAAGTTGCACTCGCTTTGCCCGGTGCCACCCTCTACGATGGCCATAGCATTGAGCCACGGCTGATGACGCTGACGCCCAGCACCATCCGCGGGATACGTTCCGAGGGCATGGTCTGCTCGGAAAAAGAACTGGGGCTTTCAGATGACCATGAAGGTATTATGGTCTTGCCCGATGATACGCCAGTGGGTGTGCCACTCGCCGATGTCCTTGGCGATGAAGTGCTTGAAATCGAAATTACCCCCAACCTTGTTCATGCTTTTTCGATGATCGGTATTGCCCGTGAGTTAGGTGCTTTGACAAAGCAACCGGTCAACTATCCTGCCCTTGCAGAACTCGCTCCCTGCGGCGATCCAACGCTTGTGACAATTGACGCCCCCGATCTCTGTGCTCGGTTCGTCGGAGTCGTCATCGAAGGCGTCGAGCCAGTAGCGTCTCCGTGGTGGATGCAGCAGCGGCTCCGGGTAGCGGGCATGCGCCCAATCAATGCCATCGTCGATATCACCAACTATGTTATGCTCGAGTATGGTCAGCCACAGCACGCCTATGACCGTGCTCGGCTCCATGGTGGGCGCCTTATTGCCCGACGTGCGCGTCCCGGGGAAACACTTGAGACAATTGACCATGTCCACCGTACCCTTGACCCTGATACTCTCGTGATTGCTGATGAGGAACGAGCTGTTGGTATCGCTGGGATTATGGGTGGACGTGAAAGTGAGATTGATGAAGAAACGCGCGTTGTCTTGCTCGAGACAGCAAACTTCGACATGCGCAGCATTCGGCGCACTGCGCGCGCTCAGCGCCTTCGCACTGAAGCTTCGGCACGCTTCGAGCGCGGACTTGATCCGAATCTCGCGTGGACGGCAACCCGCCGGGCTGTGATGCTCTTTCAGCAACTCTTTCCTCAGAGTCGCATTACGAACGTCGCTGATGTCTACCCACATCCCCGCTTCCCGCGCCAGATCCAGGTACCACGACGGGAAATTCCACGTCTCCTTGGCACAGACTTCAGCGACGACGAGATCCTTGATGTTCTGCATCGGCTCGAACTCGCGCCAGAAGTTATCCAAGAGGGGCACGAGCAGGTTATCGTTGTGACCGTACCAACCTATCGCAGCGACCTGACCATTAAGGCGGACATTGTCGAAGAGATCGCACGCGTTATTGGCTATGATAAGCTTCCGGAACGGCTTCCCGTTGGACAGACGGTGCCGGTCGAAGTTGACCCACTACTTCAGCTTGTGCGCGCCGTCCAAGACACACTGGTCGGCGAAGGGCTTACCGAAATTATCACTTACCCCATGATCGATGAAGCAGCGCTCCGAGCGCTCGATCCGGCTGAGCGTGAGGCACCGAATCGCTATGGCTTTTTTGCTCGGCCTGATCTTCCGCTCGTTCGGGCAGTGAATCCGATTCGCCCAGAATGGTCAATGATGCGGCCCTCTCTGCTCCCAACGTTGCTCCGTGCAGGGGCAGAGCACTTGAAGTTCAATGCCGCTGTTTCTATCTTCGAAGTCGGCAAAGTTTACCTTCCACGTGGTGGTGATCAACTCCCCGACGAACGGCGGGTAGTCGGCTGTCTGCTCGCAGGCGTGCAGCACGTGCGTGACCTTTACCATGAAGAGCGACCGGTCGATTTCTTTGACCTTAAGGGCACGATTGAAGTGCTGCTGCCACGAGTTGGCGCGCTTGATGTCACCTTCCGTCCACTTGCTCACCCGAGCCTTCATCCTGGTCGAGCAGCAGAGATTGTGGTTAAAGGCGAGCCGGTTGGTGTGCTCGGCGAGGTGCATCCCCTGGTCGCTGAGCATTATGGCATCGAACGACATCACCGTGTCGTCGCAGCCGAAATTGACTTAAGCGCGCTGCTTGCACTCGGCCTTGAGCCAATCAGCGTGCATCCGGTATCGCGTTTCCAGCCAATTGAGCAGGACTTTGCCATCGTCGTTGACGAAGCTGTGCCAGCCGCGCTGGTGACGGAGGCCGTCCGTCTCGGTGCTGGTCCGCTCGCAACAAACGTCCGGCTCTTCGATGTCTACCATGGACCAGCCATCCCTGCAGGAAAGAAGAGCCTGGCATTCCGGGTAACATTCTCAGCGCTTGATCAGCCATTAAGTGACGAACAGCTTGCGAGCATCCGTGAGACAATTGCTCGCGTTGTGCACGAACGCGTTGGAGGAGCGCTACGCCAGTGACGACTGTTTCAACAACGGAGCCGACAACACCAATTGAGCGCCTCCGTGGCATGCCTGATATTGGCCCTGAGGTATATCGGCGGCGGGAGGCAATTCGTCACACGCTTCAGGCCATTTTGGAGCAACACGGCTATCAGTTCATAGAGCCACCGGTCGTTGAAGCGACAGAGCTCTTCCTACGCAAATCTGGACCAGAACGAGTAGCCCAGATCTATGCCTTGCGCTATCGCAATCGTGATATCGCCCTCCGACCTGAGCATACGGCATCAGTACTGCGCTATTACGTTGAGGAGTTGCAGAACGAGCCGCTGCCACTGCGTTTAGCGTATGTTGGGCCAGTTTTCCGCTATGAACGCCCACAAGCTGGGCGGAGTCGCCAGTTCACAGAACTTGGCTGCGAACTCCTCGGCGCACCGAGTCCCTACGGTGATGCTGAGATTGTGCATCTCGCTGTTGAAAGCGTCACAGCGCTCGGGCTCACGCCACGACTGGTCGTTGGGCACATCGGCATTGTGCTGGAATTCCTCGATCGTCTGCCACTGCGCCAGCGTGTTCGCGACTGGTTGCTCTGGAGCATGGAACGGTTACGCAAGGGGCAGCCAGTTGATGTCGATGCTGCACTCGAAAGCTTGTCAGGAAATGAGCGGCTTGTTGCCCTCTATCACGAGCTTGGCCATGAACTCCGCGATATCTCACCAGAGCGGCTCGAGCGCTGGGTTCTTGGCATGCTTCGCGAAGTTGGTGTGCAACTCAGCGGAGGATCTCGAACACCGGAGGAGATTGTTGCCGGAGTACTGGCAAAGCTTAGTCGCGTGCAAGATCGGGAACACATCCTGCAAGCATTTGCGTTCACCCGTGAGTTAGCTGCATTGGAAGGACCGCCAGCGGAGGTTCTTCCACAACTCCGCATGCTTCTTGACCGTCACGCGCTTGACCCGACGCCGATCCAGCAGATTGAGGCTGTGCTGCAATTGCTTCGTGCTTACGGTGTTGAAGAAGACACCGTGGTGCTCAGCCCTGGCATGGCGCGCGGGTTGCATTACTACACCGGCGTGCTTTTTGAGGTCTATGCCGCCGAACAGCCACATCTTCAGCTTTGCGGCGGCGGTCGCTATGATGATCTCGCCCAGTTGCTCGGTGCCCGGCAGCCACTTCCCGCGTGTGGATTCTCCTGTGGTCTCGAGCGGCTTACTGAACTCGCCCGCGTGCCAGGCCCATCTCTGCCAGACATCACGCTGGTGGCACCTGTTACCCAGGAAGCCATGCCCCACGCAATCGCAACAGCAGAAGCACTGCGTCAGCGCAACGTGCAGGTTGAACTTGATGTGCGTGGCCGCTCTCCAAACGCCAACCGACGATACGCCCGACGTCGCGGTATTAGCCACGTGATCTTCGTTGAAGCAGACGGCTCAACACGCGTTGAGCAATTGCCTCTGAGGCAAGATGGACAGGAGTAAGGAGATGGCCCCAACCCTGCGTCTCGCTATCTCCTCGAAAGGGGCGTATGAGGAGGCAACGCTGCGCTTCCTTGAGAGCGCCGGCTTGCCAGTATGGCGTCCAAACCCACGGCAATATGTTGGTCGGATTAGTGGACTTGAGGGAGTCGACGTTCTGTTTCAACGAACAGAAGATATTGTCCACAAAGTTGCCGATGGTAGCGTCGACCTTGGGATTACCGGTTACGATTTAGTCGCAGAGCATGCAAGTGACAATCCTGATGTGCTCGTCGTGCTCGACGATCTTGGCTTTCGGCGCTGTGAGCTTGTGCTCGCAGTTCCCGAGGGATGGCTCGACATTACGACCATGGCTGATTTAGCCGATCTCTCAGTCGACTTTAAACGTTCCGGGCGCACGCTGCGCGTTGCGACGAAGTTCCCCAACTTAACACGTGATTTCCTCTATCGCAACGGCGTGCATTACTTCAGCCTCGTTGATGCCCATGGGGCACTTGAAGTCGCTCCCGCGCTTGGACACGCGGACATTATTGCTGACCTCACTGAAACCGGGGTCACGCTGCGAGAAAACCGCCTAAGAATCCTTGAAGGTGGGGTGATTCTGCGAGCACAGGCCTGCCTTATCGCATCACGCCGTGGGTTACGACAGGCCAGCGAAAAGCTCGAACGCGCGCGATCCATTCTTGAGCTCATCGAAGCACGGCTTCGGGCTCGTCACTACCGCGTGATTACGGCTAACGTGCGCGGCGAGAGTGAGGCAGCCGTCGCAGAACGCATCACCGCGAACGTGGCGATTGCCGGTCAACAAGGACCGACACTCTCTCGGGTTTACCCAAAGTTCCCCGATGCTGGCTGCACATGGTATGAAGTGCGGATCATTGTGCCGCGCGATCTCTTACTCCACGCCATCGACCACTTGCGTCAGGTGGGGAGCAGCGATATTACAGTCAACTCCCCCGACTATGTTTTCGCCCAACGGTGCGAGTCCTACGATCGGTTATGTGAAGCCGTGGAGCATGAGCCGTGAACGAGCAACCAGTAACGATCCGCGTTGTCACAACGTTTTCTGAGGCGTATCACCTTCTCACCGAGGCACGCCAGCGCTTCGATACTGTCCTCCCACCACAGGTCCAAAAGCGCATTCAAGAACTTTTTGGCAAGGCCTTAACGGCTGAAGAAATAGTCACCCAGATTATCCACGATGTTCGCCGTGAAGGTGATACAGCGCTGGTCCGGTACACGCACCTTCTCGATGGCGTCCAGCTTGAGTCCTTGGAAGTAACGCCAGAGGAGTTTGCGGCAGCGCGTCAGCGTGTTGCTCCTGATATTCGCACAGCACTAGAAGCAGCCGCAGCCCGGATCCGGGCCTTTCACGCGCAGCAGCGGAGCCAGACCTGGCTGACATTTGATGGGACTGGCACCTTTGGGCAACTCGTACGGCCGCTTGAACGTGTCGGCGTCTATGCGCCAGCAGGACGTGCGCCGTATCCTTCTTCTCTCTTAATGTCAGCAATTCCCGCACAGGTCGCAGGTGTTCGTGAAATTGTCATTTGTACCCCGCCACTGCCTGATGGCTCAGCACATCCACTGATTCTCACTGCAGCTGAAATTGCTGGCACGCATCGTGTGTTCAAAATTGGTGGCGCGCAAGCAATTGCAGCGCTCGCCTTGGGGACAGCCACGATCCCCAAAGTCGATAAGATCGTAGGGCCCGGCAATATCTTCGTCGTCCTCGCCATGCGTGCTGTCTTCGGAATTGTCGATATTGGACTGCTCCCAGGGCCAACTGAGACCTTGCTCATTGCAGATGACTCAGCAAATCCAGTACTCTGTGCCGCCGACCTTCTTGCGCAGGCCGAACATGATCCAATGGCGAGCGCGATTCTGCTGACAACGAGCGTGGACCTTGCCCAGCAGGTCGTTGCAGAGGTACAGCGACAACTACCACGCCTCGAACGCGCCGCCATTGCACGTGAGGCATTGGAGCGCAATGGCCTCATTGCGGTCGTTCCCACGCTTGATGACGCGTTTACGCTTGCAAATGCCTATGCCCCTGAGCACCTCTGTTTGCTTGTGCAAGATGCCTGGCGTTACCTTGATAAAGTGATGCATGCTGGTGGTGTATTTCTTGGTGAACAGTCACCCGAAGTCATTGGCGATTATGTCGCCGGCCCAAGCCACGTGATGCCAACTGGCCAAACGGCACGATTTGCCTCACCACTCAACGTTGAAACATTCCTCAAGCGAACGAGCATCATCGCGGTCCATGAGTCTGGGCTGCGCTCCCTTGGGCCAACAGCCATCACACTTGCGCGAGCCGAAGGACTCACAGCACACGCCGCAGCAATTGAGCAACGGCTCGAGCGGTTGCGGCCTGATTAGTGCAGCCGGGCAAGCCAGCGAAGCGCTGCCACAACGCGCTCCTCTGTCGTTGAGGCAGCCTCCGGATCAAGATGCGATGCCGCCTCACGGGCTTCGGCTGCCGAATACCCGAGAGCCATCAAGGCATCGACGACATCGTGATCAATTGGCACGCTCGGCCCTCGCTCCGATGGGACAAAAGCGGGAAGCTTGCCCCGCAGTTCAAGGATGATGCGACTCGCTGTTTTCCGCCCAACGCCCGGCGCTCGACTCAGCTGGTCAACGGCTTCTCGTGCAATCAAATCAGCGATGAAGTCCGGTGTGCCAAGGGAAAGGATGCTTAATGCAGCCTTGGGTCCGACGCCGCCGATCGTTAACAGGTGCTCAAATAGTACCAGCTCCTGCTCCGTAGCAAAGCCATACAGCGCAAGTTCATCCTCGCGTACCCGCAAATGTGTCCAGAGCGAGACCACCTCTCCAAGCGAGCCGAGGTCATCAAGCGTCGTTTGGCTCGTAAAAACTTGAAATGTGACTCCCTGGACATCGATGAGCACGAAGCCAGGCTGTTTTCCTACCAAGATGCCACGAAGACCCCGAATCATCGCGCAGCCTCTGCCAGACGAAAGACACGCAGGGCATTCTGTCCGAGGATCAAGGCACGTTCCTGCTCGGTTAGCTCTACCTCAAGCACGCGACGCAAGAAGCGATCCTGCCGCAGGACAGGATAATCACTGGCAAACAAGACGCGATCAGCCCCAACGAGATCGACAACAGCGCGGAACACACGAAAGCGGTAGAGATAGGTACTTGCGGCTGAATCATATACGACCTGACGGGTAAGTTCTGCAACTTCTGGCATGAGTTCATAAAACGGGAGGCCGCCGCCCCAATGTGCAGCGATGACGGGTTGCCCCGGAAAAGCTTCCAAGAACGAGATAAACCGCTGGGGCCAGGCGTTGCCTTTGCCAGGATACTGATGCCCGAGCGGCTCACTGACATGGAAAAGCAACGGCCGACTGAACGCTCGGCATACGTCTACCAGTGGAGCAAAGGCCTTCTGGTCATCAAAGGCAAAGCCTTGGGCATCAGCATTGAGCTCGCCGATACCGACTGCGCCGCACAGAAAGCAACGCTCAGCCTCAGCAGCCGCAGTGGTTGTCCCAGGTACAACAATGCCAAGCCACGCAACGCGTCCGTTGCTTCGCTGGGCAGCGTCAGCAAGATACTCGTTATGCCACGCACAGAGCCCGGGATCATGCCATGGGAAACCACAAGCGATCGCGCAGTCGATACCAGCTCCATCCATTGCAGTAAGCAAATCCTCGAGCGTCGCAATCCGTGCACGCTCAGTGGCGTAGAGCGCGCCAAACCAAGGATCACGCTCGCAATACGTATCGCGGTGCGCCACAACCTCAGGAGGGAAAATGTGGACATGTGAATCAATAATCATTGGCGTACATCACACTACGGCAGAGCATGACCTAATGCAAGAATAACGCCAACAACAGCGATAAAGACGAGAATGCCAAGCAAGACAAGAACCACAACGAGCCAGTTCGTCCCAGGACGTGCTGGCGCTGGCTCTGCGGCAGCTTCAACTGCAGGCTTCACCCAGGCAACAATGGCACTGACGTTGTCGGTTGTCTGCTTCTGAATAGCCAGGTCGATCAGCGCTTTTGCAGCAGCTTCAGGAGGGTGAGCAAGCACAATTTGCGTCAATTCCTCCGGTGTGACTACATCATGAACACCATCAGAGGTAAGAACAAGGCGGTCATCAGCGAGGAGTTGGAGCTCAAAGATATCGACATCTAAACGCTGGCGATGGCCAAGTGCGCGAGTAATGACATTGCGATAATTGCTCTCGCGCGCTTCATCTTCCGTCAGCACACCAGCAGCCACTTGTTCAGCAACCAACGAGTGATCACGAGTAATCTGGGTCGCGCGCTTGGCACGAATGAGATAGGCCCGGCTGTCACCAACATTTGCGACGGTAAGCTGCTGATCGCGAATCACGGCAGCGACAAGAGTCGTGCCCATGAGTTGCTCTTCACCCTCGGGCTGCCATTCGGCGTAGATGCGCTCATTGGCTTGGCGAAAAGCTGTCCGGAGCCGCTGAGGAATCTCATTCGGCGCCAGGGGAGTACTGTAGTAGACAGAACGAAGCGTCTCAATCGCCAACCGCGCGGCAACCTCGCCACGCTGATAGCCTCCCATGCCATCAGCGATCGCGAGCAGAATGCCTTGTGTCCGAGCTTCCTCGCTGGCCGGATCCGTAACGAGCAACGCGTCCTCGTTCTGTTCACGGACTGGGCCAGGATCAGTTGCTGCCCCAACGTGGATAACAAGTTCTCGCGTCCGTTGCCCGACTGACACGTCCCTTTCTCCCCTTCGCCGCCGAGCACTCGTCGCTGCCCATTAGTATGAGCTGCGCTTCCCCAATCGGCAATGGGGTACACAGCATACCGTGGCAAGGATACGACAGGCGGGTATAATCCGGGAGGCACGTGCCCGAGAACTACTGGGAGCATAGTGCATGAGCGCTTGCCGCACCCATCTACGGTGGATTCTCATCCCCCTCGCTATTTTGCTGTTTGCTGGAAGCGCCGGCTGTCGTCAGCAGAAGCCTGCACTTGATCCCGCACAACTCCGTGATTTTGCGGCAAACCAATTCGAGCAGGCACAATCATTTCACTTTGTCCTCACGCACAGCCACGGAACGACAACAATCCTTAACGGCATGCAGCTTGTTCAGGCAGAAGGAGATGTCACAAAATCGAACCAACTCCACGCGACATTGTTGGTTCAAACCCTGGGAGCCCAGCTCCATCTCCAGCTTATTGGCATCGATGACCGAACATGGATGACGAACCCCTTTAATCCCAATCAGTGGCAGCCGCTACAAGGGGTGCGTGCACAGGATATTTTGAACCTCGGAGCGATTCCTCAGGCACTGCGCGCAATGACTGAACTGCACGTCACTGGCCAGACAAATCAGCAAGGAACACCTATGGCAATCCTTGAGGGGACACTTACATCGACCGCCCTACGGCCAGTGATCCCAAACGGGACGGAAGATGGCCTTCAGCTGAACGTACAGCTGTGGATCGGAGCCAATGACCATCGTCTTTATCAGGTCATCCTGAATGGCCCACTCACGAAGTCTGAGCCGCGCGATATCCAGCGCACACTTTCACTCTCTAAGTACGATGCGCCAGTTACCATTACCCCACCGACATCATAGTCACACGCCTGGTGCCGCCCAGTGTGATCGCGGCTTCGATGCGGTTGCAAGAGTCGGCAAGACTCGCCATGCTCACTGGCTACTGCTCACACTCACGCTCGGCTTTGGGGTGTTCTTTTCCGGCCTCGACCAGACAGTCGTGGTCACAATCCTGCCGCAGATGATGCCTGACCTTGGCATCACAGTTGATACATTTGGCAAGACTGCATGGGTCGTGAATAGCTATCTTCTGGGGTACACGATTGCCTTGCCGCTCATGGGGAAACTTGCTGATGTGTTTGGCCTGCGCCGGATGTATCTTATCAGCACAGGACTCTTCCTCGTCGGGACAGGTATCGTCGCGCTTTCACCGGGACTTGGATGGTTCACGCTCGCCCGGGCTCTCCAGGCCCTCGGTGGAGGAGCGCTACTCCCCATTACATTTGCAATTCTCGGAACGACACTGCCACCAACACGGCGGATCATGGCTCTCGGCCTTGTCGCAGCGCTTGACGATGCAAGCAGCTTGCTCGGGCCAATCTACGGAGCAGCGCTTGTTAACCACATTGGCTGGCGCGGGCTTTTCTGGCTGAACATTCCGTTGCAACTCCCTTGGCTAATCATGACGCTCCTGCTCCTTGGTACCGAAATTCGTCGGCAGGCTGATCTGGATTGGCCAAGTGCTCTCTTGCTGGTATTGGCAATTGGGACGGTTTCATGGGGTCTTACTGCACAAGGGAGTACTGTTGGCACATCTGCCCCGCTTCATCTGGCCATCGGCGTGCTTTGCGCCGCCATCCTTAGCCTCGCGTTCTGGCAACGGCAGCGGCGAGCACATGCCCCGCTGCTCACGCTCGACGGATCCCAACGAGGCCGCGTCCTGACCGGCATGAGCCTCTACGGCCTCGATGGTGCTGCAACCATAACGGCACTGGTCTGTATTCCGTTAATGACTGATGTCTTATGGGGAAAACCGACGATTGATGGAGGACTCAACCTCCTGAAATTGATGCTTTGGATGCCTATTGGTGGCATCATTGGCGGCTTGCTTACCCCACGTCTCGGATTTCGAACCGTGACGATTGGCTCATTTAGTTTGATCGCCCTGGGCTTTAGCCTGATGCGCCTGTGGCCAAACCCGCCATCATCAGCCCTCCTCTGGGGAACGCTCAGTCTCCTGGGGATCGGCATCGGGTTGAACGATGCGGCAATCCTTGGGCATACCTTGCATGCCTCTCCCAGTCGCGCACGCGCGACTGCTGCAGCATTCGCGCAGATGACGCAATGCATCGGTATGATGACCGGGATGGCCCTCCTTGCCTGGCTAGGGCTTGGCCACTTTACACAACAAGCAAGTCAACTGTTTGCCCAGAAAGGATTTGCCGTTTCTCCGACAGAATATCAGCGCCTCATGTTGCAGACATTTCGGGGAATCTTTCTCGTTGCAAGCATGCTCGCACTGTTGGCAGTAATACTTGCCTTTGCCCTGAACAATGACCGAGGAAAGCATCGCCTCTGGTTTGCAGAAGTAGCACTCAGCGAAGACGTTGATCACACTGCACCAGTAGATCAATCGCCATCCGATGAACCTGAACGGTGAGCCAGCCACGCACGCTGCGCTTCAGTGCGCAGGGCGTGTAATACCGCCGCAGGATCATCAGCGTGAAAGACAGCAGAACCAGTGACCAACACATCAGCCCCAGCAGCAATCCCAGCGCCAACATTGCTCGGCTTGATCCCTCCATCAATCTCGATCACTGCTGGAAGGCGTTGCTCATCAATACGTGCGCGCAAGCGCCGTACTTTCTGCAAGACAGACGGAATCAGTGTTTGTCCGCCGAATCCCGGATTTACCGTCATGACGAGAACGACATCAACGAAGGGAAGAATTTCCTCAATAAGCGCAAGTGGGGTTGCTGGATTCAGTGCAACGCCAGCCCGTGCCCCATGCTCATGAATAAGCTGGACAGTGCGGTGGAGATGTGGACTTACCTCTGCGTGAACCGTGACAATTGTGGCACCCGCTTCAATAAAGGCCTCAACATACCGCTCAGGCTCGACAATCATCAAATGCACATCAAGCGGCAACCGAGTCAGGCGTCGCACAGCTGATACAACCGGAAGACCAAAGCTTATATTTGGGACAAATCGGCCATCCATGACATCGAGATGGATAAAATCGGCGCCATGTGCCTCAAGGAGCCGGACGGCGTCAGCAAGGCAAGCAAAGTCGGCATCGAGGATTGACGGGGCAAGTGCAGGCAGCCGCGAGCGAAGGTCAACCATTGACATATGAGCGCTTCGCTCCTTTCTCTTGGGCAGAGTGTAATCGCTCTTGGTGAAGATTGCCCAATAGTAGAAGCCTCTGAAGCGGCTTCCCCTCTGGTACGCTTGAAGTAGTGGCACGCGCTCGACCGCTCGCCACCAAGATCGAGTAGCTAGGAGGAACGACCAATGCGCCGCATGACCGTGCCACTTCAGCAGATATCACCGGCAGTAGCTCAGGCAATTCTGTGCCGCGATTTGACTGCCACTATAGACGGCAAGCAGGTAACGGTGCGACGCGGGGCAACCTTGGCAGAAGCCCAGGAGCGGCTTGGCCCGCGACCTGACCTGCGCGCAACGGTGCTGCTGCCAGAACCTGATGATATAACGCAGCCTGATGCGTCACTCGCGCTGGCAAAAGCAGTGGCCGGCCCTGGCCTCACCCTCGAGGGTCCGCACCAGGGGCAAGTCAATGTTCGGGCTGAGCAATTCGGGCTGCTGCGCGTTGACAGCGACCGTGTCTACCGCCTGAATCGAACCAACGCGGCCCTCGTTGCGACAGCCTTCGACGGACGGGTTACGCAACCGGGTGACACTGTGGCGATTGTCAAGGCACCACGCCTCGTCATGGCCAAACGACTGCTGAATCGAGCCCTCGCCGTAGCCGAGGGTGGGCCAATTTTGCGGGTTGCACCATTCACCGTGCGAGCTATCAGTCTGATCGCTGGGACAAGAATTCGCCCAACAAACCTGCAAGTTGCTTCTGAGCAACTGCGAAACAAGCTTGCCCAGTTTCAGGCGGAACTCGTTGAGGTCGTTCATCTTGATACTGATGCTCCGGCGACCATCGCGGCAACCTATCAACGGCTGCTGCAAGCGGGCAGCGAGGTCTTACTTGTCGCAGGCTCAATCGTCCTCGATCCACAGGATCCGTTTCTCGTCGCAGCCCGCCGCCTACGAGCCCAATTTGTCTGCCGTGGCGCCCCAGTTGACCCTGGCACGATGTTTTGGGCCGCTACCTTCGGGACAGTTCCAGCCTTTGGACTTGCATCGTGTGAAATGTATGGACGAACGTCAATCCTCGACCTTGTCTTGCCCTACGCACTAGCGCGTGAACCGTTGACGCCCGCTCTCTTTGCTGGGTTTGGTTATGGTGGACTCTTGAACGAGACCATGGTCGTGCGACATCCAGGAACCGCTGGACGGATTCACGAACACGCGGCGGCAAGCGCGGCACATTAAGACTTTCAGCTCACTGCGACACAAGCCCTAAGGGGGGATGCTGTGCCACCGCTTATTCTCGTACCGGTTACGCTTGTCCCATTGGGAGAGCAGAAACTTGAGACAATCGTTCAACAGGCGCAAGGACTCAATGGTGAAGTTGTGCTCTTACACGTCCTGCCGCGTGGGACACTTCGACCGGATATGGTCACGCCTGCTGAGGCCATGGCACGAACGCACCTTGACACGCTCAGTAGCGTGCTCCGCCGTCGTGGCGTTCCTGCTCGCAGTATGGTCAAGGAAGGCCCAGTTGTCGAAACAATTATCAACGAAGCCGAAGCGCTGGACGCAGCCTTGATTATTTTGGGCATGACAGTACGGAGTCGTTTTCCGAGTATCTTGCGTGGCGGTGTTACCGACGAAGTCCTTCGCACTGCACCATGCCCCGTGCTCCTAGTACGGGCTGAACTCCCTGCTGAGCCCTGTTATCCCTTGCGTTCTTTTGCTGATGACGCGGCACGAGCTGGCGCCATCATTCCACGATGGCTTGGCCTGCGCACGGTCGAAGTATCGCGTATTGTGGGTAGCGTGAATCGTGTCCATGAGCTTGGCCCCGATTTTCTCCCCATCAAACCCAACCGTGCCGATCAAGAGCGGTTCCAACTTGTTCGGGCAGCAATGCTCCGTGGCGATCCTCTGCCACCGATCGAACTGTATAAGCTTGGCTTTGGTTACTATGTCGTCGATGGGCATCATCGCGTCGCAGCTGCGCGTCAACTCGGTCCGTCCACCGAACTCGATGCGTTGGTCACAGAATTTCTTCCGGTGAACGACCAAGCTGCTCACGAGCTGTTTGTTGCTCGGCGCCAGTTCGAGCAGGCAACAGGGATAACGCGCGTCGGAGCAAGCCGTCCGGCAACCTACCAGACAATGCTGCGCATGATCCAACATTACCAGCGGGACGCTGCCATACCAGACATACAAGAGGCTGCACGTCGCTGGTATAGCAGTGTGTTCGCACCACTGCGGCAGCAAATCCGGACACTCGGCTTTCCGCGCCAATTCCCTGGCGACCGGCCGGCTGATATTCTTGCTCGGGCAATCGAATGGTGGGAGCAGGAACATGGCCAGTTGCCTGAAGTGAAGGACCTTCAAGAAGTATTGGAGCAATTTATCCTCTATCATGACACCCTCACTGCTCCCTCAACCTAAGCGCGAGGGCAAGACGAGGGCGTACGGCAGGGAATTTGCTGACCAGTCGGCTAGCTTCGTATACTTCGCTGGCAATTGTGGTTGGGCGAGGCAACAACGGTACATCAAGCGATGATCAACAGCATTCAGCGTTTTGAGGATTTTGTCCAACGCATCATGGAAGGCTCGGTGGGGCGGATCTTTCGCACACCGATTCAGCCCGTTGAGATTGGCCGTCGCCTCGAACGAGCGATGGAAAGTCAGAAACTCTCGACCGTTGAAGGGCCAATCGTCCCAAACGACTATCTTGTCCGGCTTAACCCAGAGGATCTTGTGCAATTTGCGGATTTTCTTCGTCCACTCTGCAACCAACTTGAAGAGTGGCTACTCGATCTTGCGGAGGAACGTGGCTACGGCTTTATTGACCTCGTCCGGGTTCGGATTGTTGGTGATAGCAACATTCCACGGCGCAACATTCAAGTTGAAGCAAGCATTGCCCAGCTCCCAGACTATGATCCAGCAGTTGAGGCCGAGTGGCAACAAACGCAAGTCTTCCGTGCCCTTGAAGAAACCGGCAACGTCCCACCGAAATTCCTTCGGATCATTGGCGGGCCGCTTCCTGAGCAAACCTTCCTGATCCGCCAAAAAGTGACGACAATTGGCCGCGCACCCGATAACGACGTTATCCTCGAAGTCCCTGAAGTATCACGGCATCATGCGCGTCTTGAGTACCATCAGGATCACTATGAAATTGTCGATCTCAACTCAACAAACGGGACAATGGTCAACGGCCGCCCAGTCACCCGCTCCCCGATTACCGATGGCGATAGGCTCACGCTTGGTACCGTGAGTCTGCAGATTTTGCCGTATCAAGGACCGACACATGGAGAGCAATCGGCCGAGCGATGATGAACGCGCTGCCGTTTGAGTGGTTCGTCTTGCTGCTTCGCATCGTGTTCATTTTTCTTCTCTACTTCTTTCTTCTGTTGGTCATTCGGGTCAGTCTTCGCGAGCTGGCAGCACTAACAAATACCCAACAACCATCCGCGCAAGTGGCTTCGGGTCATCTCGTCGTGCAAGCACCGGGCAATACGACGTTACGGCCAGGGACTCGTCTACGGCTTGAACCAATCACCGTCATCGGACGACACCCACAGTGCACGATTCGCCTTGAAGACAGCTTCGTCTCGTCTGAGCATGCCCAGCTTACCTGGGATCGTGGGCGCTGGTGGATTACCGATCTTGGTAGCACGAACGGCACAAAAGTGAACGGTTTGCCGATTACTGCGCCAACTGGCCTACGGTATGGCGACGTTATCGAAGTAGGCGACGTGCAACTCTTGCTTGTGCCATAAGTCCCCAATAGCTGCCGGGCTGGCGGATATGGTAGGGTTCTCGCCGATATGGGCATCCTGCTTACGTACGGTGGTGCCCATCGCCCAGGATAATCATCGTGGGAAGAGGAAGGGGTTCTTCTTCGTGGTACGGCTCGCTCGATCACACTATGGATGGGCTATTGTCCTGCTTTCTCTCCTGCTGAGTGCGTTTTCCTCTATTCCCCCTGCTCATGCTGCCCCGAATTCCCCCGACGACCTCTTGATGCCACGGTACTTTCCTGAAACGGGGTTCTGGGTGGAAGGCGTTTTTCGCCAATATTGGGAAACGCACGGAGGTCTCTACGTCCATGGTTATCCAATTAGTGCAGTCTTTCAACAGGATGGCTATTGGCGGCAGTACTTCGAACGCTCTGTGTTCGAGTATCACCCCGAACTTGCTGGCACGCCCTATGCGGTCCTCCTGGTCCGTGTTGGCGCATGGCGTGTAAGCAACCGCACACAAGAGCCGCCTTTCCAACCAGTGAGCGCATTCCAAAGCTCATCTGATCACTGGTACTTTTCAGAAACACAGCATAGCCTCAATTACGGCTTTAAAGCGTTTTGGATCGACCATGGGGGACTCCCCAACTTTGGCTACCCGCTTTCCGAAGAGTTCGATGAGAAGAATCCAGACCCACCAGCCGGCGATGGCAAGGTCCACACTGTCCAATACTTCGAACGCGCTCGCTTTGAGTATCATCCAGAGAATCGCGGCACCCCGTGGGAAGTTGAACTTGGCTTGCTTGGCCGCGAATATCTTCAGGCTCGTGGTGCGCCACCAGAAGCAGTCCAACGGCAGAACCCTAACCTCCCCCCGCCTGATCCCATCACCGGCCGCCTTTATGGCCCGCATCTGGGCTATGGCTTCAACATCGCCTGGCGCGGCGATGATGGTGGGGCAGCATACAACCAGAAAGCACTCGACATGGTGAAACAAGCTGGTTTTGGCTGGGTACGTATCCAGGTCCACTGGGCAACACTCGAACCGTCACCCGGGCAATACCAGCCCCAGTCACTCGACCTTATCGTGAATCAGGCCAATCAAAATGGGGTCAACATCCTTGTCAGTATTGTTCATGCACCCTCGTGGGCTGACCCCAATGGTGGTATTCCACAGGATCCCACAGCGTTTGGCGCCTTGATGCAATATCTTGCTCAACGCTATAAGGGCAAAGTCCAAGCCTGGGAGATTTGGAACGAACAAAACCTTGCCATCGAAACTGGTGGACATGTTGATCTTGTGCGCTATATCAAACTCCTTGAAGCCGGCTATCGCGGCGTCAAAGCGAGTGACCCGCAGGCTATTGTCGTCTTTGGTGGCCTTTCCCCCACAGGCGTGATGGATCCATCACTTGGCATTGACGACCGAGAATATTTGAAGCAGGCCTATGCCTATAATAATGGCGAAATCAAACAGTATTTCGATGTTCTCGGCGTTCATCCGGGTAGTAACAACAACCCCCCAGACGCAATGTGGCCAGACCATCCTGGCCCAGGACCAGGTTGGCGTGATCACCCGAGTTTTTACTTCCGTCGGGCTGAGCAACTACGGCAAGTCATGCTTGATAACGGGGACGGCGCGAAGCAAGTGTGGTTGACCGAATTTGGCTGGACTACTGCGAACCAAGCGCCCGGCTTTGAATACGGCAATCAGATCAGCGAAAGTGATCAAGCGCAGTACCTTGTCCGCGCCTTTGAGATTGCGCGAACAGAGTGGCCTTGGGTTGGCGTCATGTTCGTCTGGAACCTCAATTTCAGCACGATGACTCAACCATCAGATGAAAAGTATCCCTGGTCAGTACTCTATGCCGACTGGAGTCCACGGCCATCCTACCTTGCATTGAAGAACATGCCCAAATAGTTGAAGGAGTACTAACATGAACGCGACGCTTCCGGCACAAGCCGCGACTGTTCGGGTACCAGGCAAGCTCTCGGTCGTTTTACCGGCATATAACGAAGCACTCAACCTTGAAGGCGTTGTTCGACGCGCGCTCGAAGTACTCCCGAGCCTTGCTCCGGAATTCGAACTAATCATCGTCGATGATGGAAGCACGGACGGGACTGGTCCGTTAGCAGATCACCTTGCCCAGCTTTCACCGACAATACGCGTTATCCATCACGAGCGGAACCGTGGGTATGGTGCAGCGCTTACGTCGGGGTTTCAGGCTGCAACCGGCGACTTTATCATGTTCATGGATGCCGATCAGCAGTTTGACCCGGCCGATCTGGCTCAACTTCTTCCTTTCCTGCACGATGCAGATCTTGTCGCCGGCTACCGCATCAAGCGGCGTGACCCACGTATTCGTCTGATCTACGCCTGGATCTTCAACCGCGCCATGCGGCTTCTTTTTGGCATTCCTGTCCGCGATATTGACTGCGCGTTCAAAGTTTGGCGGGCAGAGCTCTTGAAAGCGTTGGAGATTACGAGTAAAGGTGCGCTGATCAATACGGAGTTGTTAATTAAGGCGCGGCGCGCGGGCGCACGGATCGTCGAAGCTGGGGTCAACCACTATCCTCGGCCAACTGGTGAGCCAACCGGAGGCAATCCGAAGGTTATCCTGCGTGCAATGCGCGAGACGATTCGCCTATGGTGGCGAATGCTCTTCTACGAGCCACCAGCTGTGCCGACTCGCGGACAAGCACTACCACGCTATGCGCTTTGGATGCGGAGCGCAGTTCTTGGCACTGTCGGCCTTGCCGCACTCGGTGCACTCATTGAGGGGCTCCGCCGTATTCCTCGTCAAGAGTAATTGGAGGCAATTACCCGCTGTGCCTCTCGTGATGGCAGAGGGCGCGGCAAAGACGATCGATGAGAGCTGACACTGACACGCCCCGAATGGCAACGCGCTTCTGGGGCGAGCGATGGCCACTCACAAGTGTTAACGCGCTTGGCGGCACGTCGAGTAGTTCGCTCAGAAATGCGCAGAGCGCAGCGTTGGCCTTCCCATCGAATGGCGGTGCGGCAATTCGCACGACGAGTGCGCCATCACGGACACCAACGAGCGCAGTCACACGCGAGCGCGGAATCACTTTCATCGAAAGGATGACGCCCTGTGCGGTCTCCTGGAGCGCATGAGATGCGAGCAGCGCCTGACATTCATCGTGCTGCACGGCCAGGCCTTTCCAGCGCTTATGCACTATGCCACACTCCAAGTGTCAACAGGGGTATAGAGCAAAGGACAAAGCCTAAGGCAGCGCCGTGATGAAACCGCCGACACGAGAACCACAACAGACCGTCGTAACTCGGGCACCTACTCCCGAGGACACGGAAGCACCGCTTGACGGAGGATTACTCCAGCGCTTTTGGCGCCGGCTGCTTGTGAGTGTCATTTTCGGCGTTATCGTGCTCTTCGCGCTTGCGATCGCAAGCGATGCCCATGCCCTGCTGAACGCGCTCCAGCAGTTCCGTTGGCAACTGTTGCCTTTCGTCATCCTTTTGACATTCTGGAATTACCTTTTGCGGTTTGGCAAATGGCAACTGTACCTCCGTTGGCTTGACCTCCAAACGCCATCTCGGTGGACCAGTTGGCTCATTTTCCTTTCCGGCCTGGCTATGAGCTTGACTCCAGGGAAAGTCGGAGAATTCCTGAAAGCTGCGTTTATCCGACGCTTTACTGGAGCTCCAGCAGCCCGTGCTTTGCCGATTGTCATCGCTGAACGCCTCACCGATGGTATTGCAATGCTCCTTCTCGCCCTCTTCAGCGCAAGCCTCGACCTTCATGTTCGTCCTACGTTTTTTCTCCTGCTGCTTGGCATTGTGATCGTGGGGATTCTCATGATTCTCCAACGTCCACTGATGGAACGATTACTCAGCCTCAGCGAACGTGTCCCGATTCTGAAAAACCAGGCCGCCGCCCTCCTGCATGCCTATCATGCTGCCTACGTGCTTTTCCTGCCGCATCGACTCATCGTCGCAGTTGGCATTGGCCTCATTTCATGGATGGGAGAGTGTATTGCGCTGGGACTCATTCTGACGGGACTTGGCGCTCCGTTTGCCCGTGACACATTCAGTTTGGCCACGTTTGCTCTTTCGAGCGCCTCAATCGCTGGTGCCCTCTCATTACTTCCAGGAGGGATCGGTGTAGCCGAAGCGGGTATCGTTGGACTCTTATTTGTCTTTGGTCATTCTGCACTAACAACGCAACAGGCGAGTGCGGCGACCGTCTTGATTCGTTGCTCAACGCTCTGGTTTGGCGTACTGCTCGGATTGCTTGCTTTACTGGCATTACTTCGGTCACCGGCTCCAAACAGTACGCATAACCGTCTGGAGTAATGAGGCTTCTGCGCTCCTAACGGCAACGATACTGGCTTCAACCTCACGAGAACGTGATCTTTCCGCATCGTAAAGGATGCCGAACAAGAGACACAAAATATGCAAGGCCAATTGCTTGGCCTTGCATGCATCCCCTGTCACGAACGTGTTGGGCTACTGTTTCTCCTCGTCCTCGAGCATGGCCTGTAGCCGTTCACCAATCGTATATGCGCCAGGCCGTGGTGCCCGTGGTCCACTGCCAGGGCGGCCGCGATCGGGAACTGAAGGCCGCGTTGGCCCTCCACCACGGGAGCCAGGGCCATGCCCACCGCTACCACGCGGACGTTCTCCACGTGGGCCACGATCGCTGCTTGCGGCTGCGCTCACACTCGCTTGGGTTGGCTGTGCGCCTTCTTCCCGCTCTAGCAACGCCTTCCGCGAGAGGTTGATCTTGCCATCCGGCCGAATGCCGGTCACCATCACGCTAATCTCTTGACCAACCTTGAGCACATCTTCGACAGATCGGACACGGCCAGGAGCAATCTCCGAAATATGGAGGAAACCATCGCGGCCAGGCAAGATCTCGACAAACGCTCCCGACGGAATAATGGTCACCACGCGGCCAGAGAAGATTTCCCCAACTTCGGGCATGCGCGTCAGCCGTTCGATCTCGCGAATGGCTTTGCGCGCGCTTTCCTCGTTGGCTGCGCTGATGAAGACAGTGCCATCCTCTTGAATCTCGATCTTCGAGCCAGTAGCCTCTTGAATCCCACGAATCACCCGACCACCTGGGCCAATAACATCGCCAATCTGATCCGGGCGAATCTTGATCCGGAAGATCCGCGGCGCATACGGCGACATGGTCGAGCGTGGTTCAGGAAGCACAGCCGTCATCTTGTCAAGGATGAACAGCCGAGCTTGGCGAGCCTGTTCGAGGGCTTGGCGCATAATTGCAGTGGAAAGCCCCATAACCTTAATATCCATCTGAATCGCCGTAATACCATCACGGGTCCCGGCGACCTTGAAGTCCATATCGCCAAGCGCGTCCTCGATACCCTGGATATCCGTTAAGATGGTGTACCGTCCGCTTTGCGGGTCAGTGATAAGCCCCATGGCAATCCCACCAACGGGCTTGCGGATCGGCACCCCGGCATCCATGAGCGCGAGGGTACTCCCACAGACACTTGCCATCGAGGTTGAGCCGTTTGAGCTCAACACTTCAGAGACAAGGCGCATCGTATAGGGGAATTCCTCCTCCGATGGAAGTACCGCGAGCAGGGCACGCTCTGCGAGTGCGCCATGGCCGATATCGCGTCGGCTCGGGCCACGCAATCGGCGGATCTCGCCCGTACTAAATGGTGGGAAATTGTAGTGATGAATGTAGCGCTTTGACTCTTCAATGCCGAGCGTATCGAGGAGTTGCTCCTCTTCCTTGGTCCCAAGTGTGCAAACTGTCAGGACTTGCGTCTGGCCCCGGGTAAATAATGCCGAACCGTGTGGACGAGGCAGCAATCCAACCTCAATCCAGATTTCTCGGATTTCATCAGGCTTTCGGCCATCGGGCCGCTCGCCCCGCTCCAGAATCGACGTCCGGACAAGTTGCTTGACGAGGCTGTCAAAGAGGTCACCAACCTCCTTGGGCGAGGGCACGGACGTCGGCATCTCGGAAGCGGCTGCAAGAGGCGCGAGGCAGAAGTGGGTGATGACTTCCTCGCGCAAGGAAGCGGTTGCTTCAACGCGCGCTTCCTTATCGGGATTAAACACTGCCTGCGCAAGACGATCGCCGACATAGGCGGCAATTTGCTCTTTCAACGCAACATTCTCGACAGGAGACACAAACTCGCGTTTCGGCTTACCAGCAATCTGCTGCAACTCGCGCTGCAGTTGAACAATGCGGCGAATCTCCTGATGCGCGAGCTCGATCGCTTCAATGAAGCGGTCTTCAGAAATCTCGTTTGCATGGCCTTCGACCATGACAACGGCATCTTCCGTGCCAGCTACCACAATATCAAGACGACTCTCCAACAACTGATGGCTGGTCGGATTGATCACCAACTCACCATTCAATTCGCCGACTTGCACAGCCCCAACTGGGCCATACCATGGGATATCGGAGAGCATTAACGCGGCAGAAGCGCCAATGATGGAAAGGACAGCAGGATCGTTCTCCTGATCTGCAGACAGGACGGTCGAGATCACCTGGACCTCGTTCTTATATCCCTTTGGGAAGAGTGGACGAATTGGACGATCAGTCAGACGGGCTGCAAGGATCGCAGCTTCTGACGGCCGGCCTTCGCGGCGGAAGAAACTCCCCGGGATCTTGCCGGCAGCATACATTTTCTCTTCATACTCGACCGTCAACGGGAAGAAATCGAGCCCTTCAACGGGTTCTTTCGCGCCAACGACTGTGGTCAAGACGACAGTTTCCCCGTAGCGGACAAGAACTGCACCATCAGCCTGTTCGGCAACTCGCCCTGTCTCAATCGTTAGCGTTCTTCCGTTGATTTCAATTGAACGCGCGTGGATGACTGGCGGCATTGACACGCTCCTCTACATTGCTCCTCAATCCGACGATACAGCAAGAGAATGAGCACCGTTTCACGTTGCATTCCAGCTAACCAGGAGCACGTCGCTGTTCAGACAGAAAGCCCAGGGATGATATCCCTGGGCTTTGAAGACAAATCTCGCTCTGCCGCTGCTGGCAACGGCGACGATCGTCTCCTACTGGTTCCTCAACAGCATGCTCCGATGCCATCTTACCGTCGCAGCCCGAGGCGAGCAATAAGCGCCTGGTATCGATCAGCATCATTGTCCCGCAGATAGCGCAACAAGCGCCGCCGCTGCCCAACGAGCATGAGCAAGCCACGGCGTGAATGATGGTCATGAGGATGCTCACGCAGATGCTCAACAAGGTTGTTAATGCGCTCGGTTAGCAGGGCAATCTGCACCTCAGGAGAACCGGTATCATGCTCATGAACGCGAAATTGCTGAATGATTTGCTCCTTTTGTGCCTTATACAGTGCCATTGCCCTGCAACCCCTTATCGCTCGTACCAACAACCTCCACCCACATCACAACGGAGGAAGTATAGCACTACAGCAGGCTGCTGCAAAAAGTGAGAAGCGCCCCAGACGAACGACACGCTGAATGTCAAATCTGGAGAAAAGTTGCCGTCCGGCGCGTCGTTCACACGTTGGGATAGAACCCTCGCTTTTTGTAGTAGAGCCGCGGAACGCTGACTTGAGGGGATTACTGTCAAAAGCTGCGCTTGTAAACAGGAAAGCCGCGACCGCATTGACCTGTCTGAGCTTGGTTTTCTCTGCAGCACTCTAAGGTACCTCTCGGGCAATTCAGAAATTGCTGGATATCTCCCAGTTGTCCTTGACAAGATGGTTTTTCTTAATCTATGATTCTATCCATATGGGATAGACCTTATTAGTCCTTTGGTGGAAACAAGGACCAGAGAATCAGGAGATGAATCTGCAAGGGAGCGGGCATCGTTCGCAAAATTTCTGTCCCGTCCATCATTCTGCATTCTCCTCAGAGAGCAACGCACGATAGTGCTTGTGAGGTTCCGCGTAACGAAAGGACGGAATCGGGTGGGGCGGTTGCACGCTCGTATCAGGTGGATAATCTGCTTCGCGCTTTTCGCAACGCTCTGTTTCTCCTCCATTGCCGCAACACCTGCACTTTCTCCTGCCCCACAGTGGCCATTCGCAGCGCAGCCACAGAGTGTCGTGTTCTTTCCCTGGCTACCAAACGGACAGCGTATCGGCACTCTCGGTCCATGGCATAGTGTCGCCATTCTCCAAAACATCGAAGAGTACCCGATTACTATCGACCTTTGGCAGCCGGGAGACTATACGCACCCGATTAAGACCCTGACCCTGCCATCACACGGCATCGAAACAATCGCACCAGAGGCGCTCTTCACGTCAACCGACGAAGGAGCACACGCACTCGTGGCAACAGCGCGACCTGCCTTGCCGAGCACGTCAAACCCGCCATCGGATACCATCTGCAACAAGACCTTCGCTACTCGCACGTTTGTGGTCCACAAAGGCGGGCAAAACACGGCAGATACGATCAAACTTGATCCATCAATCACCCCAAAGGTCATCATCATCCGCTACGGTGCCTACGAGTCATTCGCTGGCATTGGCCAACTCTCAAACGACCATGAATGGCGAGCACTTCGCACGACCACTGGACTGAGTATCGACTGGCGAGCGACGAGAGATAGTACGGAGCCGGATCCGATTAGCACGAATGCGAACTACGATGTCATCCTGCCCGTGATTGACCAGCAGTGCAGTACGATCACCGCTCGGATTGCTGGGGCAGTCAAGCTCGTTGAGCCGCTGCCAGCACCCGAAGCGATCACCTCCCAAGGGCACGCTATCGTATCAGGGTATACGGCACTTGGACTTACCGAACTACTGCACGCGGCTCAACTCCCTGAAGAGAGTAAGTTTGCTGACCTCCTGGCAAGTACTGAGCCGACACGCTGGGCGTTTCCCATTGTTCAAAGCAACAACGGTTGGGAAAGTGTCATCCATCTTACCAACCTGGCCACGGCAGGTAGCTGTAAGGCCACTATTGACCTCTTGCCTTCGGCTGAGATGGCGATGAGTCATCAACCGCTTCGTGTTCAAGCAGCAGTGACTGCTGGAGCAACACGCTCGCTCCACCTTGTTGACCTTCTGGAAAACAATGGGGTCTCCGCGCAAAACTGGGTTGGACAAGCGTGGATTACTGCGCCATGCCCGGTGGTCGCAAGCGTTGACCGTATCAAGCCCTCAACACTTATGGCCTTGACCAATGTGCCGGTCGCTCGCGCTGCCGATAGTCCACGCGTTGTGACGGCACCGCTCATCTTCCAGTCCTACAATGGCTGGAACAGTGGGATTAATATCAGCAACCTTTCGGATAGTGAGGAAAATCTGGTAACGCTCAGCTTTTACGACACCCAAGGTACACTGCTTGGCAAAGTTGAACGTACGCTGCCTCCCAGCGGCATGACCTTTGTCTACCGCCCATCATTCGATGGCGCCGGCATCGAAGGGCTCTCACAGGCCACCGTTGTTGGCACCGAGCCAATTGCGGTTGCCGTCGATGCCGTCAAGTATCAAGGCAACAAGCTCGACGGCCAGGGCCAAGCGCTCAGTTATCTTGCGCCGAGTGGCGCAGCCGAGGGAGAGTTCCTTACTCTGCCACTCGTCCAAAAAGGCGATGGTAGCCAGCGAGCTGATACGAGTGGCATCAATCTCTTCAATACAAGCGCAACGACTCCCGCTGAGGTCGTCGTGCGCTTCTTTGATCACATGGGGCATGAGGTACCGAGTAGCACTCAGTCGCTGACGCTCGCCCCCCACAGTGGTCAAACGCTCTACACACCACGCCTCAGCGCACTAACACCTGGATTTCACGGCAGTGCGGTCGTTGCCGTACGGACAGGCGGACCAGTAAGCGCTATCTCGAATAACGTCAACTACGCTGTCGCTGTCGACGGCTCGACTACGTTTAGCCTCGTGACCACACCACCTGGGCTACCCATGCCCCAGCCAACAGGCGAGTATGCTATTACCTTAACGGCGTCGGCCGACATCAGTCAAATCAACGTTCCAATCCAATTGACCGCAAAAACTACAGGCAGTGTGATTCCGATTACCCTCTTTTCGCTATCCGACCACAGCATCCTATGGTTCAACGTAAGCAACGAAGCAGGCCAAGTCGCATATTCCCATGTCCATACTGATCCTCAGCGAACTGACCAGGTGCTTGCCTGTATCGACCTTGACCTGAGCCTTTCATGCGATCAAGGCGAGCCACGCGCAGCCGTGACGCTCCAGTGGGTGAACTACCAACTCGCATTCCCTGCTGACGGCTCCAATCCCCCGTATGGCGACTCAGAAACGGTCCAGCTAACGGTTCTTGTTACGGACATCGGCATGCAATCACACAGCGTTGCAGGAGCGCGCGTCCTCTTCAGCATTCTGGAAGAGGGAAATGATAATCCGGCACCTGCCGTCATTGGTTCAGCAACACCACTAACCGATGCTAACGGGAAAGCCTCTGTCACCATCCTGCGCAACGGTAGTGAAGCTGGTACAACGACGATCGTTCGGGCCTGCGTTGACGTTAACCGAAACGGCCAGTGCGATAGTACGAGTGAGACGGCAGGAGAGCCACATGATGACTGGATTATCACGTGGAGTTCCTAATTTGCGCGCCGGTGCTCACTGTTACGCCAGGCAGCTGGCCGTCCAGGATCAAAGGCGGACAGTTCGGCTAGTGTCTCGGTACCAGTAAGCGCTGCGACAAGGAGTTCGGCTGTGCCAGGGGCGAGCATGACTCCCAGGTGTTCGTGTCCACTTGCGACCCAGACATTTGCCCAGCCGGGCAGGCGGCCGATAACGGGAAGTCCATCGGGAGGCGCCCCTGGCCGCAGTCCAACAGTCGTGCCAGCAAAGATTGCAGGACGCAACCCGGGCGCGAGCTGATTCAGGATGGACAAGCACGTGACAAGGCCATCAACTGTTGGCTGCTGTTCCCAGCGCCCTCGTTCCTTCGTTGGACCTGCCCAAATATCGCCATCAGTGCGTGGAACAACATAGCCACCAGCCGGACCGGCAAGGATTGTTCTGAGCACCCCCGGCACTGTACGAAGGAGCACCATCTGGCCACGCACCGGCTCGATAGCGACGGAGGAGCCAAGCAATCGCACGAGAGCCGTTGTCTCAACGCCGGCTGCGAGTACGAGCTGGTCAACCGGCAATACTGCTGCGCCAGTCTGCAGCGCAATCACGCGGTCGCCGACTGTTTGGAAGCCGAGTACTGGGGTCTGTTGCAACACGGTTACGCCGCGCCGGCACGCTGCGTCCAACAGTGAGCGCACAAAACGAGGCACCACCATACTGGCAGCGTCAGCGAGATACAGCCCACCAACGACCTGTTCAGCCACCACTGGTGCATCAGCTCGCACTGCTGCAGCGTCGAGCCAGGTGACATCAAAACCGAGCGACTCAAGCCATTGGCCATGATCCCGCAGCGCTTGAGCTTGCTCAGCTGTGAACGCTAACCGTAGCTCGCCCCAGGTGTGATAGCTTGGATCGATTGGCGTTTCATCCTGCAGCGTCGCAATCAACCAGGGATAAGCCCGCAGGCTTTTGAGAAGCAAGGCACGAAGGGCTTCGGGTTGTTCTCGTTCAAGATGGGGCCCAACAATTCCCGCGGATGCTTCGGCAGTCCCAGCGCCAGGTATCCCACGCTCGAGGACGCAACACGAGACTCCTTGGCGCGCCAGTAAGTAGGCAAGTGTTGCCCCAATAATGCCACCGCCGACAATGGCGATGTCAACCCCATGCATTTGCTTTTGCACGATTGCCCTACTCTCCCCTCGGCATTGAGCACGGCGCCGTCAGCACGCGTGCTTTGTGGTATACTACGCTACGCAGGTGATGAGGCTCACCAGGCGGCACAAGACCGCCGAACCGCCGAGCGGCTGATGGCCTCTACGCAGTTCCGGATTATTCCGGTAGCGTGGAGGTTTTCTTATGGTGCATGAAACACCGGCCATGCGAACAGGAGGAACAGCCGAGCAGCGTGGCGGATGGCTTGCACGCATTTCCCGCCTGTTTCGCACTCGTCCAACTATCCAGCCAGACCGCGTGCTCATTGCAATGCTCACGGAAGCGATCGCCTTACCTGGTTGCCCAGTCTGTCGGCTCCTTGCAGAGCGCGAATTGCGCGGGCTGGAATCAATCCTGTGGGAACAGGTCACCGATCCAGATACTCATCGCGCACTACTGGCCGCGCGCGGTTTTTGCTTCATTCATAGTTGGGCACTCATACCAGCTGGTGATCATGTATTCAGTCACCATGGTGTGGCAATCCTTCTGCAGCGCATTCTCGTCGATCTACTCCAAACAGTAAAGATCGGTGGCGTTACAGCTGCTCGGCGCTGGCTCACCCCTCGTACTCCCTGCCCGGCTTGCATCTGGGAAGCCCAACGAGAATCGACGCTGCTTACCGCGCTGGCGTGGATCGCCATGCACGAGCCAGAACTCGTCGTCAGTGAGCCAGCGCTACTCTGCCAGCCACATGCCCACCTTCTTGCCATCACCCTTGAGCGAATCGCCCCAGCTCAAGCAGCGCGCTGGCGTTCGCTGCTTGACATCCTCGCCACACGATATGCGCACCACCATCGCAGCCTCGATAGTGAGCAACAGCTTGCACTGCGTGTTGGCCGACGACCACCATATCTTCCACGCCAAGCTGAATATTGCCCATGGTGCCAAGCTGAGCGGGAATATCTCAGTAAGGGAACGGCCTGGCTGTGCGACCGCGCTCGGGCATGGACCACCTATCTCGATGCTCCCCAGCTGGTTGCCCAGTTGCTGCTTGAGGAAGACCAAGCTTGGCCGGAAGCAGTTGCTCTGCCGATGGAGACGAGCAATCACTCAGCGGAACCGCGCTGCCTTGGCCACCTTCGCCAAGCACTCACACAGCCAGACGCTGACCACGTTCTTGATGAGACGGTGGCCGCCTTCGAAGAGCTTGCTGAGCGTGCTCAACGATTTATTGCCAGTTCTGATTACCGTTTTCGCGGGCATCTGACTGACGAAGAGCGGCGAAGTTGGCGAGACCTTATCGCAGTCTTTGGTGGAGAAACGCCCGGTGTCTCGCTTCACGACGCACGGGTCTCGTGAAACACGAGGATAAGTCATGACGATGCATGGTAGCACTATCGCAGCGGACTCCTTTACCGCTAAACTGATTGCAGGGCTGCGGCATCCTCGACCAGACATTGCTGAACACTGTGCCTGGATACTTGGCGAACAAAAGGAGCAGTACGCCGTACCCGCACTCTGCCAAACAATCCAGGAACGTCTGTGGGACGTCGATGTTGCAGCCGCCGCTGTTGCAGCACTCGGAAAGATCGGCGATCCGCAAGCTCTCCCGGCACTTCAATTTGCACTCCAGCATGGAGCAGCACGTGTCCGCGTCGAGGTTGTTGCAGCACTGCGGCAACTCCATACACCGCAAGCCGATGCGGTATTGCGCGACATCGCGGAACATGATCCGTTAGCTAGTATTCGTGACCAAGCACTCCGCGCGCTCCAGAAGGGAAGGTAAACGTTCATGGGACAAATGACGCCGATGCCCCGGCTTGATGCGACAGCCGCAGAACGTATCCAAGCACTTGCACAGCGCATTTGCGATACCGTTGAGCGAGTTATCGTGGGGAAACGGGCAGTTATCGAGCAAGTCCTTGTTGCCCTGCTCGCCGATGGCCATGTGTTAATTGAAGACGTCCCTGGTATCGGCAAAACCAAGCTCGCCCGTACGCTCTGCCAAACGCTCGGGGGCACCTTCCAACGTATCCAATTCACACCAGATCTGCTCCCCACCGACATTCTCGGCACCCTTGCCTACCAACCGCAGGACGGATCGTTTCGTTTTCATCCTGGTCCAATTTTCGCCCATGTCATCCTCGCGGACGAAGTGAACCGCGGCACCCCGCGTACCCAAGCTGCATTGCTGGAGGCGATGGAAGAGCGCCAGGTGACGGTTGAACGCCAAACGTATCCGCTTCCACGGCCATTTTTGGTGATTGCGACACAAAATCCTGTTGAACTTGAAGGCACCTTTCCCCTACCGGAAGCGCAACTCGACCGCTTTTTGCTGCGAATCCGCATGGGATATCCCGAGCGAGAAGACGAACGAGCGCTCCTTGGGCGATTTCTGCATGGTGATCCCCTGCAAGCAATTCAGCCCGTGACAAGTCCAGAAGAACTCATTGAGGCAAGCCAGCTGGTGCGCGCTGTGCACATCAGTCCACCCGTCGAAGATTACCTTCTTGATCTCGTTGCCCGAACGCGCACCCATCCTGACCTAACGCTCGGCGTTAGTCCACGTGGCACGCTTGCACTTGCACGGGCGGCTCAAGCCTATGCCATCCTCCATGGCCGCGCATATGTCTTGCCAGATGACGTGCGCACGATGGCGATTCCGGCACTGGCACATCGGTTGCTCCTTGCCCCCAGCGCTGAACTCCATGGGCGAACGGCGGAAACCGTGCTCGGGCAGATCGTGGCTGAGTTACCTGTGCCAGTCGAGCCTGATGTCGAGCTGCTGGAGACATAGGAGCAGGCGATGGATGATGCCGCTGCACTCTTTGACACTGAGCAGGCTGATCGCCTTCCACCACTCCTAGGTCTTGCTTGCCTTGTCGTGCTTGCTGGACTCGCATTGCGTCAGCCCCTGCTCGCCTTTCTCGGCGCAGTCGTTGCCGTGACCTTGGTGCTCGCGCTGCTCTGGCGCCGCGTGGGGCTACGCGCCGTGCACTACACGCGCCAACTTTCCACCACACGGGCATTCCCTGGCGAACTGATCACCATGGAACTCATTCTCGAGAACAACAAACTTCTTCCACTTCCCTGGTTAGAGGTTGAAGATGACATCCCTGATGGCCTAGCAACTCGAGAGGCCCAGCTTGAGCCGTCCTTCAAACCAAAGACGCATGTATTGCGTACCCTCTTCGGGATCCGGCCCTATGAGCGCATTCGCCGGCGCTACACGCTCATCCCGCAACGCCGTGGAGTATTTCGATTTGGGCCAGCTCGCCTTCGTACCGGCGATCCATTCGGACTCGCATTCACACGCCAAGAGATCGATGAGCGAACCGAACTTCTGGTTTACCCTCCGCTGCTCCCCCTCGAAGTATTCCAGGTACCAGCTGAACATCCCCTTGGAGAACGATCACCACTGCGGCCATTCCTCGAAGACCCAACACGCTATGCGGGTGTACGCCCTTATGCCCCAGGCGACGCCCCACGACGAATCCATTGGGCAGCGACAGCGCGGACCGGCGAAGTGCAAGTCAAACACTTTGAACCAGGCGCAACACCGCTCTTAGCACTCTTTCTCGACATCAACACCTTTCAGCATTACTGGGAAGGGCTTGATCCCGAGAAGCTTGAGCACGCGATCGCCCTCTGCGCCGCCTTAGCGCGTTGGGGACTTGATGCAGGATACCAAGTTGGCCTTTATGTCAACGCTCCACAGGCAGGCGGTGAGCGGTTGATTCGCCTGCCGGCAAGTCGTCATCCACGTCAGCTCCAACGGATTCTGGAAGCCCTTGCGCGCCTCGTTCCGTATACGGGTTATCGCATCGAGCGCCTGCTTGCCAGTGAAGCACGCATGCTTCCTTGGGGGGCAACGCTTGCCGTGATCACCGCCCTGGTTACGCCAGAGCTTGAACGGACACTCATCCGCCTTTACCGTGAGGGGCATACGATTGCTCTCTTCGCTGTCGGAGACGCGCCAAGCCTTCCTTCGCGACCTGGCTTTGTCATTCATACGCTGGAGGATTTGCCGAATGCGACGATGGCTGCCTCATCCGCTTGACATTATCCTCAGTGTCCTTGTCGCCAGTGCGGAAGCCCTTACGCTTCTCCCGTGGCTTCATCTTGGTGCTGCGATGGTGTCATCACAGACCCAACCCCCCGCAGGGCTCGTGCTTGGTGGACTCGGGCTCGTTGCATTCTGGCTCGCCCGCTTGCTCCTTGCTGCGGGTTGGGACGTTGGGTTTGCTCGGGCAATCAGTGCCCTGGCGTGGATCTGGTGTACGCTGCTTTGGATTGGCCTCACTTCGCACGGCGGGATCCTTGCACCACTCATCGGGATCGTTCAACTCCTGCACCTTCGTGGCCCGGCACTTGCCTTACTCATCCTGAGCGCTCTGGCATGGTGGCGCGGCCTCACGCTCGGCGCTGACCCACGCCCATTCACGAGTGACTTTGTCCGACGCAGCCTTATTCGCGATCTGGTTCTTGTTGGCGGCGCGCTGTTCTTCGTGCTTGTTAGCAAGCACCTGGCTGAAAGCGCTGGCGCAACATTGAGCTGGGTTGTTCCGACACTCGCAGCCCTCCGTCTCATTACAGCCGCAACAGTGCAAGCGGCAGCGGTACAACACTCGGCTGCTCGACGCGTGGGAGGCACACTCCAGGTAAGACGCTGGCTGAGCAGCGCAACGGGTCTTGCGCTCTTCACTGTTGCGTTCGCAGCACTTATCAGTCTGCTTGCTGGCCCGGCACTCTGGCAGTGGCTTGCGACACCACTGAGCTGGATCCTTACCGGCATCGAAACCGTGCTCTTCTTTATCCTTGCTGCGTTTGCCTACGTCCTCTTTCTACTCCTCACTCCGATAACGTGGCTTCTCCACCATGGCGGAAGCGCGCATCAGCCACTTCCCCAACAGCCACCGGCTTTCCCGACGTTCCACGAAGCCGCTAACCATGCACGGTTTGGACTGCCGCCGATTCTTCGCTTTGGGGTCGAACTTGCTATCGGTATTTCCCTGGCGGCTGGTATTCTTCTGCTTGTTGTTCGCGGGCTGCGTCGTTATCACATCGCAACAGGTGAAGAAAGCACGCAGGATATCCACGAAGCAACCTGGTCGCGTGCGCTTGTCATGGAGCAGATCCGCGGTCTTCTTCGGCGTCCGACACAAAAGCGTGCCCAGCGACGTGTACCAACGACGCCTCAGACCGTTCGTGAGGCATACCAGGCTGCCCTCTGGCTCCTCAGCGAGTACGGCTTCAGCCGGCGAGCCCCAGAGACACCACTGGATTATCTTGCACGCCTACAGCACATGCTCAACGAAACAACGAGCACCTTTGCCGATTTGACAGCGCGGTATCTTGTTGCGCGCTATGGTGAGCGTGCAACCAGCGAAGATGATACTGCGGCCGTTGCCGATTGGCAGGCTCTGCACCGCTCTCTCCATGCGCGTTCTGCCCAACAAAGACAAGGGAAACGGCTGCGAGGGACATCATAATTCATAATGTCGAAACTGAAGCTGCTTGCACAGCATTCTCTCTCCTTACCCGCCGTGCAGCGATGGATGCTTGCTATTTGACCGTGGATACAGGAAAGTGTTACGCTATGCATTGCGTGCCAGCAAGAAGGCTGGCATGGAGAGTGTTGTCCAAAGTTCGTAGCAGCACGCGATGAGCAGTTCCGCTGAGCGCAGGGACGAGGTTCGGAGACGGGGAGGCAATGATCCGACTACGACTACGCCGGATGGGTCGCAAGGGGCAACCACACTATCGGATTGTCGCTGCAGAAGCGCGCTGGCCACGCGATGGACGCTTCATCGAGGAGATTGGGTACTATAACCCTCGTACAGAGCCAGCGACAATCCAAGTTAATGCTGAGCGAGCGCAGTACTGGCTTTCGCACGGCGCCCAGCCAACCGAGACGGTCCGCTCCATCCTCGTCAAGGCAGGGGTTCTGCCTGGGCGCAACGGAGCTGGGCAAGGCACGACGACGCAGGCAAATGCGTAGGTAACGAGGTACTGGCGTAATCATGAGTGGCAGCGGAGGACGCCCACCAGGACCACCACGACGGCCACCTCACCGGTCAGAACCCGAACGCGCCATCCCAGCGTTGCGGGATCTGATCGACTATATCGTTCGCCAGCTTGTTGATGGGCCAGGAGCATTCCAGATTCGAGCACGACGTCGGGGCCGCACCGTCGTCCTGCGGCTCTCAGTGGAACCAGACCAGCTTGGCAAAGTTATTGGCCGCGAAGGCAAGATCGCTCGCGCTATGCGGACGATGCTGAGCATCGCCGCTATTCGCTACGGTGTTCACGCGAGCTTGACGATTGATGACCAGATCGAACGAACAACACGGCAAGAACCGGCAGTCAATTGAGCGCCTCTCAATCGGCAAAATTGTTGGCGCACACGGCCTTCGCGGGGAAGTGCGTCTCCGCATCTGGTCGCACTTCCCTGAGCGTATTCCGAAGCTGGCGTATGTCTACATCGAAGACGAGCCAACACCGCGGAAGCTCCGCCGCGCCCGCATCCAAGGAGAAATTGCCCTACTTGCCCTGGAAGGGATTGAGACCCGAGAGGCTGCCGAGGAATTGCAAGGACGCGTGGTGCGCATTGATCTTGCTCAAGCTGCTCCCCTCGGCGAGGATGAGTACTACCACTTTCAGCTCATTGGGCTTCGTGTCCGCGATGAGCAGGGAATACTGCTCGGGGAGCTTGTCGAGATCCTCGAAACAGGAGCAAATGACGTCTACGTTGTCCAGACGGCACACGGCGAACTGCTTTTGCCAGCACTGCAATCGGTGATTCTTTCGATTGATCTGGATGCCGGTGAAATGATCGTGCGGCCACCCCTCTACTACGACGAAGAAGACGACGAGGGAGGCTGATCGATCGCTCCGCGCCCACGTCGCTGCCGTAAGACATCCCACACCCGTAGCAGTGGCACATTCATCGCTGCTAAGAGCACGAGGACGTGATAGAACAGGTCAGCGACCTCGTTCGCAAGCGGCTCAGGCTGGCCATTCTTTGCAGCAATAATGACTTCCGCCGCTTCTTCACCGATCTTTTTGCCGATCTTATCGACCCCCTCGCGGAAGAGATAGCTCGTATAGGAGCCTTCGCGCGGAGATGCCTGCCGCTCAGCGATAACCGCCGCAACATCATCGAGAACCCAACTGCCACTGTGCGGCCAGGGACGCTGTATGAGAGGCTGCCCATCAAAGCAGCTCGTCATGCCGGTATGGCAAGTCGGGCCGTGGGGCTGCACGAGGATCAATAACGCATCGCCATCACAATCGGCACGCAATTCGACGAGCTCAAGCACGTTACCGGAGGTTTCACCTTTCATCCAAAGACGTTGCCGGCTCCGGCTCCAGAAGTGCACGAATCCGGTCTCGATTGTGCGCTGAACTGCCTCGGCATTCATGTAGCCGATCATACGCACGGTGCGGGTTGCTACATCTTGGATGATCGCCGGGACAAGCCCCTGCTCGTTAAAGCGGATCTTTGTCAGAACTGCTGCCCTATCAGCTGCCTGTTCCATTGCACGTTATCCTCATGCCACAGCCACACCACGGCCCTCACCATTTTCTCCAGCTTACTCAGCTGGTGCCATCATTGCATACTCGCTGGTGGTTTCAGGCAAGGGCAGCCGACGGCCAATCGCTTCGGCAACGCGCGCCAGTTGCGGCATGACAGTCGCAAAGTTCTCGAACGTCAGCGACTGGCTGCCATCGGAAAGCGCTTGATCGGGATTGGGATGCACCTCGACAATCAACCCATCAGCACCAGCGGCCACAGCAGCAAGCATCATTGCTGGGACAAGCTGCCAGCGGCCAGTGCCATGACTTGGGTCGACAATGATTGGCAAGTGGCTCAGTCGCTTGATGGCCGGCACTGCGGCAAGGTCGAGTGTATTCCGAGTGTAGGTCTCAAACGTCCGAATGCCGCGCTCACAGAGGATAATCTGATCGTTCCCTTGGGCTGCAATGTATTCAGCCGCGAGGAGCCATTCCTCGAGTTGAACCGCCATACCACGCTTAAAGAGCACTGGCTTGTGCGTTCTTCCCACCGCCTCCAGCAAGAGGTAGTTCTGGCAATTGCGCGCGCCAATTTGCAGAACATCGGCATACTCAGCCACAAGATCCACCTCATTGGGGCTGAGCACTTCGGTCACCACTGGCAACCCCGTCTCCTCGCGAGCCTTCGCCAGCAGCTTGAGACCCTTTTCACCGAAGCCACGGAAGTCATATGGCGAAGTACGAGGCTTAAAGGCACCGCCGCGCAGGAGTTTTGCTCCAGCCGCTTTCACGGCCCGTGCAGTTGTGATGATCTGCTCCTCGCTTTCGACCGAGCAGGGGCCAGCAATGACAACAACGTCATCGCCACCAATAGCCACATCGCCAACGCGGATCACGCTATTGACTGGATGGAAATCGCGGCTGACGAGCTTATACCGCTTGCTGATACGAACGACCTGCTCGACTCCAGGCAGCCGCTCCAGCGCCTCCTTTAGCGTGTCTGGCAAGGGGACACCAACAATACCGATCACCATCCGCTCGGCACCGGGCGCAAGCTTAGTTGAGAAGCCAAACTCCTCAACACGCTTCTGCACAGCAGCAATCTGCTCGGGAGTCGCACCCGGCTCCATGATCACGATCATTCCTCGTCCCTCCTTGTCCTTCCCTGGGCCTGCACCATGATCGAGCTACAACGCGGAACCGAATGTCCAGTCAGGACGCAAGTCACGCGCTCCACGTAAGTAGACATGGCGAATCTCATTGGCATGACGCGTTGTGTTGACATGCATAAGCACGCGCACAACGCGTTGTAAAGCACCGGGGACATTCATCTCGTGGGCGCAGAGGAGCGGAACCTGAAGCCAGCCAAGCTCACGGGCTGCGACCGCAGGGAATGTGGCGTTCAAATCAGGTGTCGTCGTAAAGATAATGCTCGCAATATCGTCAGGCTGCACGTCGTTTGCCTCGGCGATCGCCAGTAACAACTCGCGCGTCGCAGCAACAATTTCCGCAGCGTCGTTCCGCTCCACTGTCGTCGCTCCGCGAATTCCCCGGCACCAATGCATTCCCTACCCTCCCCTACGACCGCAACTCCTCGAGAAATGCCCGCGCGACCTCAGCCTGCGCCGATGGTGGCGCGCTCGCGATACGATCAAGGAGAGCGCTTCCGACGACCACCCCATCAACCAGCGCCGCTGCAGCTTGAACATGCTCGGGACGCGCGATGCCAAAGCCCAGGACAAGCGGCAAGGTGGTCACCTGGCGAACTCGAGTAATAAACGCAGGAAGATCTTCCGGCAACTGTGTGCGTGCGCCAGTCACGCCGGTCACGGAAACGCAATAGATAAACCCACGGGCCCTGGCTGCAGCCTCGGCAATCAACTGATCCGTACTTGTCGGAGCGACCATCTGGATAAGATCGCGCCCAGCTGCTTGACACAGTGCCAAGAGTTCATCACTTTCCTGTGGGGGTAAATCAGGCACGATCAAGCCGTCAACTCCGACTTCCACGCATGCAGCGATAAACCGCTCCAGACCATACTGGAGCAGTGGATTGTAGTATCCCATGAAGATCAGCGGCACGTCAACGCTGTTTTGCCGCAACTGCGCGGCCGTTTCAAGGCAAAAGCGAACGGTGACACCATTGGCGAGAGCGACCTGGCTTGCACGCTGGATTGTCACGCCATCGGCCAACGGATCAGAAAAAGGAATTCCCAGCTCGATTGCCGCAGCGCCCCCTTGTACAACCGCCCTGGCGAGGGCAACCGTGCTCTCACGTTGCGGGAACCCCACGGTCAAGTAGGGAATGATCGCGACGTCGCCACGCGCACGGGCTTGAGCAAACACGTTCTGCAACCGGCTTTGGCTCGGAGCTTGCGTCATAATGACACCCCCAACACCGAGGCAACGCTATGCAGATCTTTATCACCACGCCCTGAGAGGTTGACAAGAATCACGGCATCGCGTGGGCGCTCGCGAGCGAGCCGCACTGCCAGCGCAACGGCATGCGCAGATTCAAGCGCTGGAATAATCCCTTCGGTCCGACAAAGCAACTGAAAGGCATCGAGCGCTTCGTGATCCGTGATCGGGATATAGGTTGCGCGTCCGGTTTCCTTCAAATAGGCATGCTCTGGGCCAACGCCAGGGTAATCGAGTCCAGCAGCAATACTGTGCGCCTCAAGAATTTGCCCATCCGCATCCTGCAACACATAAGATTGCGAGCCGTGGAGCACACCAACCCGGCCTGCGCTCAGCGAAGCAGCATGGCGTCCGGTTTCGACTCCTTCACCACCTGCTTCAGCACCATAGAGCTCGACTTCGGCATCGTCGAGAAAGCCAGAAAAGATCCCCATCGCATTCGAACCACCACCGACACAGGCAACGACTGCATCTGGGGGGCGACCTGCTTGCTCGAGAATCTGCCGCCGCGCTTCCTGACCGATGATCGATTGAAAATCACGAACAATCATGGGATAAGGATGCATCCCGGCGACAGAACCAATGAGGTAGTAGGTCGTGCGAACATTGGTCACCCAATCACGGATGGCCTCGTTCATCGCGTCTTTGAGCGTGCGGCTGCCTGCGTGCACTGCGCGAACCTCAGCGCCGAGTAATTTCATGCGGAAAACATTCAGCGCCTGACGCTGAATGTCCAGCTCACCCATATAGACAACACACTCAAGACCAAGCAACGCGCAGACCGTCGCGGTTGCAACGCCGTGCTGCCCCGCTCCAGTTTCTGCAATTACTCGTCGTTTCCCCATACGTTTAGCAAGCAGGCCCTGCCCAAGAGCGTTATTAATCTTGTGGGCCCCGGTATGCGCAAGGTCTTCCCGCTTGAGATAGATCTGGGCACCACCAACTGCTCGGCTGAGGGTTGCTGCATGATAGAGTGGAGTCGGACGGCCTACATAGTCATGCAACAAGCGAGCGAATTCAGCCTGGAATGACGGATCATTGCGCGCTTCTTCGTACGCTGCTGTCAACTCTTCAAGCGCCGGAAGCAATGTCACTGGCGCATAGACACCACCGAACCGGCCGAAGCGACCACGCTCATCGGGAAGTCGTCGCACTTCACGGATCAGCGTCATGGTACTGCCTCCTTCTGCTGTTCCCGCTGTTGGGATGAAGCCTGGAGCGCAAACGCGGCTCGACTCGCCGCGACAAACGCCTGCATCTTCGCGGGGTCTTTCTGGCCATCTGTCTCAATACCACTCGACGTATCAACGCCGAAGGGTCTGACTTGGGTAATCGCCTCGCCAACATTTTCCGGCGTCAATCCTCCGGCCAAGACCACTGGCCACTCAGCGGCGAGCGCAGCAGCGAGCGCCCAGTCAGCGCGCTGTCCTGTTCCGCCATACCGGCCCGGTACATGCGCATCGACCAACAAGGCAAATGGTGGTTTGTGTGCCGCAAAGGCTTGACGGGCAAACTGCATCGCTGCTTCAGCATTTGTAGCAGTGACACGAACGGAACGCAGCACAGGTCTTGTAAGCTGCGGAATTACCGCCAGTGGTTCATCGCCACTCAACTGCACCAGGTCAAGTCCAACCGTGTCGACAACGTCGTTGATTTCTTCGGGTGCAGCATTCACGAAGACACCGACAATGAGGAGTTCGGGTGCGAGGGCTCGAACTACTCGGGCAATTTCTTTTGCTGCCGATACCGTGACTTGACGCCGACTGGGAGCAAAAACAAAGCCAATGGCATCAGCGTTAGCCCGAGCGGCAGTCAACGCATCGGCAATTGTGCGTATGCCGCAGAGCTTCACCCAGCCAGCTGCCATTGCCACAATGCCTCCACTGCCGCCTTTCGATCAGCAGCCATCATCAACGACTCGCCAACAAGCACTGCATCGACACCAACCTGAGCCAGCCGCTTGACATCCTGTGGCCCATGAATGCCACTCTCCGCTACGATGACACGATCCGCCGGGACCTGCACTGCGAGGCGTTCAGTCGTTGCGAGATCAACCTGGAATGTGCGCAAGTCACGGTTGTTAATGCCGATGATCATGGCTCCAGCGTCTAACGCCGTTGCCAGCTCAGTTTCATCGTGCACTTCAACGAGGGCTTCCATCCCCCAGGTTTGCACTTCCGTTAGCAACCGCAGCAAAGTTGGTGGATCGCACGCAGCCACAATCAACAGCACGGCGTCGGCACCCGCCGCTCGCGCTTCAATAACCTGGTATGGATCGAGCACAAAGTCTTTTCGAAGGACAGGACGTGGGGGATGCCAGGCATGAGCAAGTTGAGTAGCACAGCGCAAGTCCTCAAGCGATCCCTGGAAGAAGGGGGTGTCCGTTAAGACCGAGAGCGCCGCAGCTCCGCCCTCAAGGTACGACTGTGCGACATCTTCTACCTGAGCAGCGGGAGCAATGAGGCCGCGGGAAGGCGAAGCTCGTTTTATCTCAGCAATGACCTGAACGCCAGGAACGCGAAGTGCCGCTGAAATCGAAAAAGGGGCAGGCTGACGTGCTGCGCGCTCCTCTAGCTCGCGGAGAGGGGTTATTTGACGGCGCTGGTCGAGATCCCGCGCCGTCTGCGCAAGAATACGGTCGAGGTAGGTCGAAGTCGCTCGCATCATGCTACCCCCGCCTCTGTTTCTGCCAACGACTGACTCAGCCGCACGAGAGCTTCGAGGCGAGCCTGTGCTGCGCCACTATCAATCGCTGCAGTGGCGCGAGCAATTCCTTCAGCAATCGATTCAACGGCATCTGCAGCGTAGAGTGCAGCTGCCGCATTGAGCACGGTAATAGCTCGCGCGGGGCCACGTTCTTCACCGCTTAGTATGCGGCGAATCATCAGCGCATTTTCCTGGGCCGTTCCACCGCGGACAGTAGACAGCGGCGCTGCTGGAATGCCGAGCGATTCTGGCTCAATCGTAAACGTGCGCACCGAGGACATACCATTGGTGCGCACGTCATACACGAGTGTTGGAGCGCTGAGGCTCAGCTCGTCAAGGCCATCCGTCGCGTGGACAACAAGCGCGTGTGACACCCCAAGCAGGGCAAGAACACGGGCAACTGTTTCAACCATATCAGGCATTGCGACACCGACGAGTTGGTGGCGTACCCCAGCAGGATTGGTCAACGGCCCGAGTACGTTGAAGACTGTGCGAATACCAAGTTCCCGACGCACTGGTGCTGCGTGGCGCATTGCCGGATGAAAACGTTGGGCAAACATGAATCCGATGCCAGCCTCACGAACACAATGGGCAACGGCTTCAGGCCCAAGGTCGATTCGGACGCCCAGTGCCTCGAGTACATCAGCCGAGCCACTAGCGCTTGACATCGCACGGTTCCCGTGCTTGGCAACTGGCACTCCTGCGCCTGCAACAACGAAAGCGGCCGCAGTCGAGACGTTAAAGGTGCGCCCGCCATCACCACCGGTTCCACACGTGTCTACGACCGGAGTAGCGAGATCGAGTGAGACGGGCACGGCAAAACGGCGCATCGTTTCAGCAAAGCCAGCAATTTCTTCTTCACGTTCTCCGCGCACGCGCAAGGCCGTGAGCAATCCAGCAATCTGGGCGGGCGTCGCAGCACCGCCCATAATTGCCTCCATCGCCTGTGCTGCCTCATCCCGTGTGAGCGTCTCGCCAGCAACGACTTTCCGAATCGCTTCAGTGATCATGCTTGCCCTCCCTCCTGGCGTGATCCGACCAGTATGCGCTGGTGATAAGTCCGTGCGAGATCCAAGAAATTGGCCAGCAAGGCTTTGCCATGCTCGGTCAAGATCGACTCAGGGTGGAACTGGACGCCTTCAATGGGATACTGATGGTGGCGTATCCCCATGATCACTCCGTCATCACTGCGTGCCGAGACGCAGAGTTCAGCCGGCAGTGTCTCCGCCTCAACGACGAGCGAGTGATACCGGATTGCTGTGAACGGACTGGGAAGCCCAGTAAAGACACCCGAGCCATCGTGATAGACCTGTGACGTCTTGCCATGCATGAGGCTCGGGGCACGGACAACCCGTCCTCCAAAGGCTTCTGCAATGGCTTGATGGCCCAGACAAACGCCAAGCACCGGAATGTGGCCAGCAACAGCGCGGATGAGTGGCACCGAAATACCAGCTTCCCGTGGAGTGCAAGGGCCAGGAGAGATCACAATGCCATCTGGATGTAACCGGAGAACATCAGCAACATCAATCGCATCGTTGCGATAGACCGTGACTTCGGCTCCAAGTTCGACAAGATACTGGTAGAGGTTATAGGTAAAGGAGTCATAGTTATCGAGTAGGAGAATCACACTTCACCACCTTCCCGCTGTACACGTTCCATCGCTTCGCCCAGTTCAAGCGCACGCACGATTGCGCGAAGCTTCTGCCAGGTCTCCTGGAATTCACGTTCAGGAACGCTGTCGGCAACGATACCTGCACCCGCTTGGAGGTATGCCTTTGCGTCACGCATCACAATCGTGCGGATAGTGATCGCGGCATCGAGATTGCCGGTAAAATCGACATAGCCAACAGCACCGGCATAGGGTCCACGCCACTCTGGTTCAAGCTCCGCGATGACTTCCATGGCACGAATCTTTGGTGCTCCACTGACCGTCCCAGCTGGGAAGCACGCCCGCAGCGCATCAATCCCACTGAGGTCAGCGCGGAGTCTTCCGGTTACCTGACTGACCAGATGCATGACATGGCTATACCGCTCGATCTCCATCAGGCGTGGCACGCGAACCGTGCCTGGTTCGGAGACGCGCCCAATGTCATTCCGGCCGAGATCAACGAGCATAATGTGCTCAGCACGTTCCTTTTCGTCAGCGAGCAATTCACGTGCCAACGCCTCGTCTTCTTCAGGCGTCCTGCCACGGGGACGGGTGCCGGCAATCGGGTGCATCGACAGCTGGTCGCCATCAAGCCGAACGAGCATCTCAGGAGATGCACCGATGAGCACATCACGATCAAACTGCAAGAAGAACATGTAGGGCGAAGGATTGATACGGCGAAGTGCCCGATAAATCGTGAACGGGTGAGCCCCAGTCTCAGTAGCAAGACGACGCGAAAGCACCACCTGGATGATATCCCCGGCAGCAATGTAGGCCTTTGCTTGTTCAACCATGGCTTCATACTGGGACTGATCGAGATTAGCCTGCAAGCGCTCGAGTATGGGGATGGAAGACAACGGATGGGTGCTGACCGGCACGATTGGCGGTTTTTGAAGCCGCTCGACGATCTGCTCGACCCGTGCGACTGCTGCGTCATATTCGCGGCCAGCAACACGCGGATCATCGATGACTGCATGGGCAACGACCGTCATCGTTCGTTCGATGTGATCAACAATCACCATACTGGTCACGAGTTGGAAACACGCGTCGGGGAAGGCAAGTGGGTCCTGGGGAGCCGTTGGGATACGCTCGAAATAGCGCACTGCTTCATAGCTTACATAGCCGACCGCCCCACCAAGAAAGCGCGGCAACCCGGGCAACACTGCTGGACGCAAGGGCGCCAGGAGCGACTGAAGTAGCGTTAATGGATCAGTAAAAGGCCGCTGCTCTACGTGGGCTGCTCCTCCGTAATAATCTAGCCCTCCTGCGCGGTGATGAAGTCCAGAGCTATCGCCCAACGACGCGAACCATTGCACTGTCGCAAGACCATCGCGGCAGGTGAGCACCGCCGCAGGATCGGTGCCAATGAAGGAATAGCGCGCAAGCCGCTCGCCACCCTCAACACTTTCCAGCAAGAAGCCATACCGCCCTTGTGCGACTTTCAAGAAAACGGAGACGGGCGTTTCCAGATCCGCGTTCAAGACCCGATAGACGGGGATAACGGTGTAGCCAGCGTGAGCCAGTCGAATCACCTCGTCACGGCTCGGTTGGTATTGCTCGGTACGAGAGAAAGAAGGTGCGAATCCTACGACCATGGCCCCGCTCCACTTTTGCTCCAATACAAATTGCCCTCCGTCCCATCAGGGACGGAGGGCACATCGCCTTCCGCGGTACCACCCTGGTTGGGCGCAGCTCACGCGTACGCCCCACCTCTGCGAGTACGGGATCACAGCGTGATCCGATACCCCGCTCCCAGATAACGGTGGAGTCTCCGGCACCTCCTACTTGCACAAGGCGTTCGGGGTGCAGCTCCCGAGTCCATTCCGCGAAATCGCCAGCGCTGGCTTGCACCATCCGCCAGCTCTCTGAGCCGCGACCCTTCGCGTACTTGCCCCGTTCGCAGCCATTACCCTCTTTTGCTTTAGCACTGTAGCATCGACATGGAGCCTTGTCAAGATGCGACGCTCAGCTTATTACTCTGTGATCCGCTCTTTGATGTGTTGGACACGACCAAGGCTCTCCTGGAGCACTTCCTCGACGCGAGAGAGGAGATCAACAGCATAGAGATCAACTTCGCTGCGAGCACGGCGGGCTTGTTCTTTGGCCTGGCGCAGCATCTCCTCGCAGCGCGCCTTAGCTTCGTTCACAATGCCTTGCTCACTCAGAATATATTGGGCGCGCTCCTGGGCTGTTGCGAGAATCTTTTGTGCTTCCATCTGGGCATCGAGGATAATTTTCTGCCGCTCTTGTAAAACCCGTCGAGCCTGGCGGATTTCCCGAGGCAGCGCGCGACGAAGCTGTTCAAGCAAGGCAAGGGCTTCCGCTTCTTCGATCATCACGCGGCTGGTGAGCGGCACCCGGGATCCACGCACCATGAGCTCTTCAAGCCGATCGATCAGTTCATTGAGGTCAACCGGCGGCTCCGCTACGGAATATCCCCGTTGCTGTTCATCCACGATGGCCATCCTATCGACGCTCCACCCGCAGCTGACTGAACTTCTCAGCAAGCGCTTGCGCAACGTGCGGTGGCACAAACGCTGTGATATCACCGCCCAGCATCGCCACCTCTTTGATCATGCTCGAGCTAATAAACGAGTGCTGGGCACTCGTCATGAGGCAGACGACATCAACATCTGGTGCAAGATGACGATTCATATGCGCGAGCTGAAATTCATACTCAAAGTCGGACACAGCTCGCAGCCCTCGGACAATCGTCTGCGCCCCAACCGCACGGGCATAGTCTACGGTCAAGCCAGTGAAGACGTCAACGCGAACATTTTCCACACCGGCAAGTGCTTGCCGGGCCATGGCACACCGCTCTTCAGCGCTAAACAACGGGTGCTTGCCCGCTCCATCGTGTCCTGCATAGACCCCAATGACAACGAAGTCGAACAATCGCGCCGCACGTAATGCAACATCGACATGGCCATTCGTAATCGGATCGAAGGTGCCCGGATAGAGGGCAATATGCTGGATCACGTTTCCACCGCCTCTGAATCCTCACTTGCTTCAAGTTGGTAAATTGCCACACAACTATCCCCGTGACAACGATCGCGTAATTGTCGCCAACCAGCATGAAACGGTGGGAGGAGAAGACGCGGCGAATGGCCAAGAATTAAGACGGTCCCTGGCTGAACAGCCGCTGAGCGGGCAAGCAGAGCCATAGTCTCAAGGATGGTTGGATCAGCATAGGGAGGGTCCATAATGACGCAATCGTACGGTTCACGCACGCGTGCAAGAAAGGAGCGGACCGGCATGCAATGCACTGCTGCGCGATCCCGAAAGCCCGTGTTTTCCAGATTCTGTCGGATGACCGTACAGGCCGCTGAACTCATATCGACAAAATCGACCCACTGTGCACCACGTGATAGTGCTTCGATACCGATGGCCCCACTGCCGGCATAGAGATCGAGCACGCGACGCGGCCGAATCTGCAGCGAGGCAAGCATTGAAAAGAGCGCCTCACGAATCTTGTCAGCCATTGGACGTGTGCGCATGCCACGTGGTGCTTTCAGGTGTCGGCCACGTGCCACGCCTCCAATTACCCGCACGGCCGTGCCTCCGCGTTATTGGCGAGGAATACGACCACCCGACAGTTCCACGTCGTGACGGGGATATGAGCCAAACAACTTGAGCTCGGCTGCTTTTGCGGCGACACGCTCAAGCGCCGCGGCCACCGGAGGATCAAGCCGGTGACCTTCAATATCGACCAAGAAGTAGTAGTCACCAAGCACCGACTTCATCGGACGACTTTCAACCTTGGTCATTTGAATCTGCGCAACCGCTAGCTCGCTCAGCACATCGACGAGCGCTCCAGGCACATTGCGTTTCACCGTAAAGCAAAATGAGGTGCGATCATGCCCAGTGGGCGGAGCATCCTCGGGTGCCAACACAACAAACCGTGTCACGTTGCCATGATGATCCTGAATATCGCGCGCGAGGACGGCAGCGCCATAGAGCTCAGCGGCACGCAACGTCCCAATCGCGGCATATGTGCCATCTTCTCGCTGCATGACATCAGCAACCGCAGCAGCAGTGCTCAGTGCAGCAACCTGCTGCGCTTGCGGGAGGCAGCGCTCGAGAAATCGTCGGCATTGGGCAAGCGCTTGTGGATGTGAGACAACAACACGGATCTGGTCAAGACTTGTCCCAGGGCGGACGAGAAGGAAGTGCCGAACCGGCAGGATCAACTCAGCGCAGATTTTTAAGTCCGTATCATGGATGAGCAGGTCAACCGTCGTGCTCACCGTGCCCTCAAGCGAGTTCTCGATTGGCAGAATCGCACGATCGGCAAGCCCTGTCTCAACAGCAGAAACGAGTGCGGGAATTGACCCCAGTGGCAAGACGTCTGCACCATCACGCGACGCAACGGCCAAAGCCGCTTCTTCACTGAATGTCCCTGGCGGACCTAAATAGGCGAGTCGCACGCGCTGCTCCTCTCGCTGCCCCCAATGAGTATATGCTGACAATGTGACAAACGTTGGCAACGACTAGTCGAAGAAATCCGCGTCTTCAGGGCGAAGATACTGGCGCGCTGCGTCAACATTGAATTCGACGCCGAGGCCGGGACGATCCCAAACTTCGATAAAACCGTCGCGCACAATCGGCTGCGGCAACCCCTCGATAATGTCGTACCACCATTCAGGTCGTGCGACCGGATACTCAAACGCGATATAGTTCTGCGGCAGCGTCGCGGCCACCTGCACCAGTGCCGCCAAACCGATCAAGCCGTCGAAGATGCCATGCGGGGCAATCTGGATTCCATGGAGATCAGCATACTCAGCAATCCACTTCAATTCAGCAATGCCACCAACATCTGCTGGATCGGGACCAATCACACGCACGGCATGTGTTTCAATTAACTGCATGAAATTTTGGCGCAGATAGATCTGCTCGCCTGTATGCGTTGGCGTCATCGTTTGCGTTGTTACTTCTCGATAGAGCTCAGCTAATACGTAGGGCGTGTAGTCGCCAGTGATGAGGTCCTCGAGCCAGAGAATGTTGTAGGGCTCGACAGCCCGAGCAAAGCGGATTGCATCAGGCACCGTCCAACCGGGGCCACAATCGAGAGCAAGCCCCACCTCATCACCAAGCACCGACTTCATCGCCTCAACACACGCGACAAGATGCTTCAACCCACGCTCCGTCAGCGGGCCGCGGTTGAGATAGGGTGATCCGGTTACGTCTTCGCCGTAGCGCGAGCCGGGAAGATGCTGCAGCATTGGACCATGGTACCCAATAGCCTGCTTGATGATGGTGAATCCTTCCGGGGCAGCTTTCATCTTGGCCATATTCTCGGCGAAGTCCTCAGGTTGATAGCCACGTAAGGGAAACCGCACGCCGCCGTTATACACCCGCACACGGTCTCGAACTTTGCCACCAAGGAGCTTATAGACAGGCAGACCAGCAGCTTTGCCCGCAACATCCCACAGCGCCATTTCAATAGCGCTGACAGCACTGCCCCACGGCTTAAACGCACCGAGGCGACGAATCTTGCGAATGACGCGCTCGACATTCGTGGGGTCCTCGCCGAGGAGATAATCACGGAAGAAAAGGACCTGCGGCTTCAGGTACGGCTTTGTCGATTCAATCTGCCCGTAGCCACTTACCCCTTCATCTGTCACGATCCGTACCACCGGGCTTTGACCGATTACTGCACACTTGAGATCAACAATGCGCATCTTTCTCCCCTTTTCACTCACTGCACCTCGGCGCTCATTGTATGCGATTGGTGGAGTGAATGAGTCATCCTATCACTATCGTGATGGTCGGCGTCGAGGGTCCGTGTGAGCAAGCAGTTCGGCTAATGGATAGGTGCGGCCACAACCCGGGCACACGAGGAAAAGATATGTTCCGGTGTCACGAGGAGGCACGAGGGGATAAAAACGACGGCGCCGCCAGACTGCAAGCACGTGACCACAAGAGCAAGTCACGCGGCGGCCACGCAGCCGTTCCAGCGGAAATGGAAGCGAAATGCATTCAGTAGTTGAGCGAGAAGAGTCTTGCTCTGGCAATTGCTGACCTTCAGGAGTGTTCATTCATCCTCCAGCTTTTCCTGAAATGCTGCGAACGCACGAGGTATACTTAGATCATGAAGCGGCGAGAGGCACGACAGCAACCACACGAACAAGAGGAAACGTGGCGGGTTTTTGCCGCAATTCCTTTGCCTTCTCCAGTTCATCACCGCATCGCTGAAGCCATTGCGTTTCTACAGCGTCGTGGCTGGCGAGCAAAGTGGGTCGATCCATACAACAGCCATATCACCGTAAAGTTTTATGGCAATGTACCAGTTGCACAACTGCCTGCACTCCAGGACGCCCTTGCGGCAAGCAGCCAAGCAAGCCAACCCTTCACTCTTCAGGTAGCAGGTGCCGGTATTTTCCCATCCTTGCGCCAACCGCGCGTTATCTGGCTCGGCCTTATCGGCGATCTCGCTCCCTTAACAGTGCTGCACGAACGGATCGAAGCAGCCAGTGTTGCGCTCGGCTATCAAGCCGAACACCGTCCGTTCCAGCCACATATTACGCTGGCCCGGTTGCGACCTGACGATACGATTCCGCCACGCGGTATCGAAGCAGCGCTCCACGAGCTTGGCGCGCTGCCACCAGTGGTGTTGCCGGTAACAACGTTAACGCTTTACCGCAGCGTTCTACGACCAAGCGGCCCAGTTTATACTGAACTCTATCAGTTCCCGCTTGGAGGCAGCACGTGATCATTGCGGTCTGTGGGCCGCACGAAGCAACACCTGATGAACTTCAACTTGCCGAGCAGGTCGGAGAACTGCTTGCTCGTGCTGGGCATGTCGTCGTGTGCGGCGGCCGCGGCGGTGTGATGGAAGCAGTCTGCCGTGGCGCCAAACGTGCCGGTGGAATCACGCTCGGTATCCTCCCGGGAGTTGACCCAACGCAGGCAAATCCGTGGGTTGACTATCCGATCTGCACTGGCATCGGGGAAGCTCGAAACCTGGCAGTGGTCGCAACCGGGCAAGCCGTCATCGCGATCGGCGGAGGCCTTGGTACGCTCTCCGAAATTGCCTTCGCGTTAAAGCTGGGCCGACCAGTTGTCTTGCTTGCAAGCTGGGATCTTGATCACCACCAGCTGCATCGGAGCGTACACCAGGCCCATCTCTCCTACGCAACAAGCCCAGAGGAAGCGGTCGCGTTTGCCTGTGCTTCTTCGCAGCCAGCCCCGCCTACGTAGCCCTTATTCCATCACAATCGTTTTGATTCACATCGATGTACCGCAGGCGCGGTACACTTGCACGATGTGTGCAAGATCGCCGCAACTTCGCACACGTGAGGGAGACCATGACGAAGACTGTAAGTGTGCTTGACAAACTCCAGGAACTTGAACAGCGCTATATCGAGCTTGAGCACCTGCTTGCCGACCCCGAGGTCGTCACTGATCCACAGCGGCTTGCCCAGCTTGGCCGCGAGCGGGCCGAGCTTGAGGAAATTGTCAGCGTTTATCGCGAGCTCCGTCGCGTTGACGAACAGATTGCAGAAGCGGAGCAACTGCTCGATGGCTCTGATCCCGAACTTGCAGAACTTGCAGCTGACGAGCTTCCGCGGCTCAAAGAACTGCGCGAGCAGCTCTATCAAGATCTCCGTAAGCGCCTCGTCCCGAAAGACCCGAACGACGAAAAGGATGTCATTGTCGAGATCCGCGCTGGCACTGGCGGAGAAGAAGCCGCCCTCTTCGCTGCCGATCTCTTCCGTATGTATACCCGCTACGCCGAACGCCAAGGCTGGAAAACTGAAGTGCTCTCAAGCAACCCAACCGAACTCGGCGGATTCAAAGAAATCATCTTCGAAGTACGTGGCAAAGGCGCCTATAGTCACCTGAAACATGAGAGTGGCGTGCACCGTGTCCAACGCATCCCGATTACCGAATCAGGAGGGCGTATCCACACCTCGACAGCGACCGTCGCTGTCCTGCCAGAAGCCGAAGAAGTCGATGTCCAGATCAATGAAGACGACCTCCGTATCGAAGTGTTCCGGTCGAGCGGCCACGGTGGGCAGAGCGTCAACACAACCGACTCAGCTGTCCGGATTACCCATCTCCCGACCGGCATTGTTGTCACGTGTCAAGATGAGCGATCGCAACTCAAGAATCGCGCACGAGCAATGGCCGTCTTGCGCGCTCGCCTCTATGATCTCGAGCGCCGCAAACTGGAAGAAGAACGCACCGGAATGCGCCGCGCACAGGTGGGCACTGGCGAACGGGCGGAAAAGATTCGGACCTACAACTTCCCGCAGGATCGCGTCACCGACCATCGGCTGAAGCTTAGCGTAAGCAACTTGCCGGCCGTGCTCGATGGCGAACTTGATCAATTCATTAGCGAACTTCAAGCATTAGAGCAGGCTGAGCGCTTGCGCGAGGCAGGTATCAGCTAATTACTGACGAGCCGGGCGTGTGTTTTGCATACAATGACAAAGCGATTCGATACGATACGCGCCGCTCTTCACTGGGCAACACAGCACCTTCGCGAGGCCAGCGATTCGCCACGGCTTGATGCTGAACTCTTGCTCATGCATACGCTCAGCCTCGACCGAGTTGGTCTCTACCAACGACTGGCTGAACCGTTACCGCCTGAGAGTGCAGAGCGCTTTGCTCAGCTTGTGCGCCGGCGTCAAGCCGGAGAGCCGATCGCCTATATCACCGGTCACAAGGAATTTTTTGGCTTGGATCTGCTTGTCTCGCCGGCGGTGCTCATCCCTCGCCCAGAGACCGAGTTTCTGGTGCAATGGGCGCTCGCGTGGCTCAGCGACCATCCGGGAGCTACCTGTGTCGATGTCGGGACAGGCAGCGGGGCAATTATTCTCGCAATCGCGTGGCATTTACCTCGTGAGTGGCCTGGACTGCTGATCGGCAGCGATATCTCGTTGCCAGCGCTTCAAGTCGCTAAGGCTAACCGCCAACGTCTTGGCTTGCAGCGCGTGCAGTTCGTCTGCGGCTCACTCCTGGAATGGTGCGGCGAGCCTCTTGACCTCATCGTTGCGAACTTACCGTACCTGCGGTATGAGCAGGCTCATCCTGGCATTGCCTATGAACCGGCTATCGCCCTCTACGCTGATCATGAAGGATTCGCAGCCTATGAAGCGCTTCTCGATCAAGCGCCAGGCTGCATACAAACTGGGGGTGTACTCCTCTGCGAGATCGATCCGAGCCAGGCTGCTCGCGCGCAACAAAGCGCGCGTCGGGCCTTTCCACACGCGAACGTTCGCGTTCTCCCCGATCTCGCAGGACGAGCACGCTATCTGCTGGTTGAAACCTAGCTCCTGCCCTGGACTTTCTGCCGCTTCCGCTCAGCCTTTTCGGCCATCCGAGCATCCTTATAGAGCGTTCGCAGGCAGCGGGTGCAGATGCGCAAGCGCTTGCGCTCACCATTGATGTAGATCGTCACCGGCTGAACATTGGGCTTGAAGCGCCGATTTGTGCGCCGATTCGAGTGACTGACATTATGGCCAGAAACGGGCTTTTTGCCGCAGAGTTCACAAACCGCCATCGCTGATCTCCAATTGTCCGTTGCATTCCCACACGCACATCCACTACTACCGGCCAGGACCGGCCCAACGAGCAAGACTAGCATGCCGCTTGGCCAGTGGCAAGCTCACCGTCATCTCGCACGCCACAGCACTCCTGATCCAAAGCCGGCAGAGCATTTTACCGAAGTCCTATCACAGGCTACAATCCGAGCGCAGTACTCGCAGGCACCATGCGAGCTGCGGTATGCTCGACGACGTAGTCAACGACAATCAGCGCACATGCTGGCAATCTCATCGTGAAACAAGATTGGGGAGGCTTTCCGTCAGTGGGCAATGTACGGACTCAGCAGGCAGTAGCGACGCCACAGGTCAACTGGACAGGATCGACGCTCCGCGCTGCTTTGGCTGCGATCGTTACCCATTTTCGCCGCCATGTGCCTTCATTGAATGCCCTGAACGTTTTCCCTGTACCTGACGGCGACACCGGTACCAACATGCTCCTGACCCTCGAATCCGCCCTACAGGCAACTGATGGAGAGCGTAGCGCAACAGCCGGAACCGTGCTTGAGCAAGCTGCACGCGGTGCCTTGCTCGGCGCGCGCGGCAACTCTGGTGTTATCCTCTTCCAGCTATTCCGCGGACTCGCCCAGGTCGCGCACAACGCGCGGGTACTCGATGCCGCCCATCTCGGTGCTGGACTTGCCGAGGGAGCTCGCCTTGCCTACCAAGCAGTGTTGCATCCCGTTGAAGGAACCATGCTCACGGTTCTTCGCGAAGTCGCTGAGGCAGCACAGCAGGCCTTGGCCCAAGGCTGCACACTAGCTGAATTGCTTGCGGTCTGTCGTGATACGGCCATCGCGAGTGTCCGGAAGACACCAGACCTTCTGCCAATTCTGCGGCAAGCGGGCGTCGTCGATGCCGGTGGCCAAGGAATTGCCGTCATGCTCGACGCCGCGGCAGCATTTGCCGCGAATGCTTCGCCAATCTTGCAGCCCTCAGGTGATGTGCAAGAAGGGCACATTGCCCAGACAATGACGTTTCTTGACAATATCGAGGCGTTGCACGGTGATGACGCGTTTGGTTATTGCGTGAACTTTGTGCTTCTTGGAGAAAACGTGCCGCTTGAAACGCTTCGTGAGACTCTCAACGAGCTTGGCACCTCTGCTGTGCTCGTTGGCGACCAGCAAGCAGTGAAAGTCCATGTTCATACGGAACACCCAGGACAGTTACTCGAGGCAGCGTTGGCTTTCGGCGAGCTTGATGCAGTGCGCATCGACAACATGTCACTGCAAACTCGTGCACTCCGGGCAGCACGTGAGAAAGCTAGCGAATCCCCTCACCACGCTCAATCGAGTCGGACTGGACTTGTCGCTGTTGTGCCGAGCCCTGAGCTCGCAAAAGTGTTTGCAAGCTTCGGCGCAGCGACGGTGCGCGGCGGCCCAGGCATGGTGCCCAGCGCTGAGGAAATCGCCCACGCTATTGCGGCCTTGCCGCAAGACACCGTGCTTGTACTGCCCAATGATCCAAACGTCGCCATAACCGCCCGACATGCTGCACAGTTCATCGCTGACAAACAGGTTGACGTTCTGCCTATTTCGCGCATTCCCCAAGGGCTTGTCGCAGTAACGGCGTTTCACCCTGACGCCGAAGCACACGAGGTTGCGAGGCAGATCATCGAGGCGAGCCAGCATGTTCGCGCTATTGCGGTTACCAAAGCAACACGTGATCTCGACGAGCCAGTAACCGTTCGGGCAGGAGAATGGCTTGCGCTCGTCGATGATACGATTGTTGCAAGCACGCCCGACTTTGTGACAACAGCCTTGGCGGCGTTTGAAGCAGCGAATGCAGCTGAGGCTGAGTTAGCGACACTCATTCTGGGGCGAGACGCGCCACCGATTGATTCACTCATCCAGTCCATACAGGAACGCTGGCCTGGACTCGCGCTCGAGACCATTGAAGGTGGGCAACCCCTCTACCCTCTCATGGTTGCATTAGAGTAGAGCGGGGGAAACGTGACACACCATCGACCAGTCTGGATCGTTACCGACAGTACGGCAGACCTTCCTTCTTCCCTGCTTGAAGGCTTGCCGATTCGGATCGTACCGTTGATCATTGACGTCGGTGGTCGAAGCTATTTCGACCAGGTTGATATCACAAGCGAGCAGGTGGCCGCGCTGCTGCGAGCAAAGCAACTCCTCCGCACATCGCAGCCATCCGTTGGGGCATTTCAAGCCGTTTATGAGCCACTGCTACGTGAGGGGTTTGACATTGTATCAATTCATATTGCCGCACAACTCTCCGGAACCTGGAACGCTGCGCGGCTGGCGGCCCAGCAGGCTCCTGATCGTATTGCAGTGATCGATGGGCAAACCGTTTCAATTGGCACCGGCTGGCTCGTCTTTGAGGCAGCGCATCTTGCTGTTCAAGGTGCAAGCCAGGCAACCATTGTTGAAACGATTGAACGCCGCAAACGAGATGTTCGTGTTTTTGCGATGCTTGATACGCTCGAGTATCTCTATCGTGGCGGGCGAATCGGCCGTGCTTCAGCATTTCTCGGCACGGCTCTCCAGGTGAAGCCGATCTTGACAGTCCGCGAAGGGGTGGTGGAGCCTGTCGAACGTGTCCGCACGACTCGTCGCGCGATAGAACGGCTTGTTGAGTTAGCAGCTGAACATGGTCCCTTCGACCATCTCGCGGTTCTTCACCTCGATGCACTTGCCCTCGCTGAGTCATTACGCGACCGGCTGCTCGCGCTTTACCCCGACCAAACGATTCCGCTGAGCAATCTCGGGCCAGTTGTCGGCACATATACTGGCCCAGGAACACTTGGCTTTGCTGGCCTGAAAAAGACAGGCTGAACTCAATAGCCTCAACGCAAATGCGAGGGAAGCGATGATAACGCTTCCCCCGCAAACCGTTCTCAGCCTACGGCGTTGGATCAACGAAACTGCCACCGTAGATGTCGGTATTCCCAAACGCTTTCGGACAATCTTGCTGGGGCACAGGGCGGGTCGCGGGTGTGCCGCTCGCGAGGTTCTGGCGATAGACATTGATCGCCTCGCAGACACTCACATTACGACCATCATTCCAGACGGCAAAAGCTGCAGTATCGGTTGCGACGATCCAGTTATAGTCTCCAAGAAATTCCGCTGCGAGGCTATTGGTACTCGACCCTCGAGCATCGCCAATCGCGCCGCGGAACAGGGTTGTCCAGGCATCAGGGTGGGCAGTATCAGCATGGCGGACGATTCCGAGGAACCGACGGGGCGAACTGGTTTCAGTGCGCCACGGATCGATGAACGCGTCGTACACCACATAGAGGTCACGGCCATTTGGAGAAAGAGCGATCCACGGAAAGTCTGGACGATCGCCAGCTTGAGCTGCATTCATCGGAGGTGACCATGTATTTCCGCCATCTGTTGAAATCTGGACGAGCAATTGCTCTCGATTGAGTCCAAGGCGCGCATCGGCCCAAGCGACCGCGATAATATCTGGTCCGCCGCCGTAAGGAGCACCATTGGCAATACTCACCGCGGGGAAGCTGTTCGTCCGTGCGCCAGCAACACCGTCAAACGTCACATCACCCTGCACAGGGTCATACTGACCAACGTCGACCACCGTTGCAATAACGCGCGGTTGCTCAAAGTGGGCACCGCCATCAAATGAGCGCGCCATGTACTGGACACTCGACTTCAGCGTCGGTTCAAAGCCTTCCCAAAAGACATAGACAGTGCCTTTACTGTCAGTGCGCAGCTGACATCCTTGCCGTCCGGGATTGGCTCCAGTATTAGCAGCAGCAGTTACCTGGACTGGTGCTGACCAGGTATCGCCTCCATCAGAGGAGTGACTCACAAGCAATGGCTCAGGCGCAGCACCGTCACTACGGAAAGAAACCCAACAGACATAGACCCAGCTGAAATATGGGCTCGACGCAGCATTATCCGCCCAGATGTTGTCTTTATCGCTAAAGGTTGTCGTGCTGAGCCGTTGCGAGACAAGAACTGGAGGCATCCACGCATTTTTATCGCCATTTGCAGCGGCCTGGAGGTCATCGGTGCGTGAGACCGCAATCGCTTCTGCACCACGGAAAGCCTCTTGACCACGTTGGTCCGAGAAATTTGCGGTCAAATTCGCATAGTACAGGCGAACCCCATTACTCCATGCAAAGCGCCCATCTGGACCGGGCTTTGGCCCGAAAGCAAGCGCAGGATCGCCATCAGAAACGAGGCCATTTTCGTAATACCAGGGCAGGGTGCCGATCGGCCCGACATGTGGCTGGCAGGGGGCTGGGCCGAGACAATCCCGGGCAGTCCAACCGGTATAGGTTGGCTGAATCCAACTCTTGCCCCCGTTAAAAGATAAACGGACAGGTGGTTGGATCACCGGCATTGCAGGCCTCAATATCAATTTCATCATTCGCGCCAGCAACGAGGATTTGTGGATTAAGGGGATGGACCGCAATGGCTGGTTCATTCTGCTTATTTTGCGCAAAAGGACTTGATGGACTCCCAACATTCACGCGAGTCGCGGTACTCGCCGCAGTGGCAGGCATGCTCAGGAGAAGAAGAACCGCAAGAGTCACGATCAACCAGCGCGCTGACTTCTGCAGCACCATCACGCCACTCCCTCCACAGGAGATACTCTCCCCTCGAATACCCCAAGCAGGCTACACCACGCCCTGGCCAACACCTCCTTTCGGTTTTCATTAGCGAATTGCGCTAAAGCGAGAATACAGGAAGGTCATCACCAGATCAAGCCTTGGCTTGACACAGACGGAGCTGATCGCTTCACTTGGCAGTACGGACACGGGGTGGCAGGGAGTATGATGCGAGAATCGAATCTTCAACCAGATATGGCTACGCTCCTCCAGCGCGTTCTCAGCCTTGAGCAACGAAAAGGCTATCGTGATACTGCGGTCGCTGGCGGCATCCAACGGTTTCTCGATCAGCAAACGCCAATCTGGCGCAAACATGCCCCGCACCATCACGTGCTCATTGACGAAATCTGTCGGCTCTTTGCACGATACCAGCAGGCTTCAGTCACCGAACGCAAGCAGATTGTCGAGCAAGCACTGACACTCTTGACCCACGCCGCCACCCCCACGCACACCCAGGCAGTGTCACCAGCCCCAGACAACCACGTTACCGGTCATCCAGTGTTGCGCACACGCCATCACCACAGCGCACGACCACAGTCAATCCGCCCACCATCTGACTTGACGCTCGACTCGCCGGTGACAGCACTTGCCGGCGTCGGGAGGCAACGTGCACACCAGCTGGCAGGGCTGGGAGTTCACACTATTGGCGACCTGCTCTATCTCGCGCCACGACGATATGAGGATTACCGAACAATTCAGCCAATCGGCAAGCTCGCGCGACTTTTTGCAGCGCAAAGAACCGATGGCGAGGTACGCTGTACGGTCATCGGCACACTGACTACTCTTGAACAACGCGAATCCCAAAGTGGTGTGCGTTATGTCTACGCTGAGATTACTGACCAGACCGGCACAATGCCCATCATTTGGTTCAATCCCTACGTGGCGCGCCAATTGCAGGTGGGAATGGAAGTGGCCATTAGCGGCAAGCTTGAACTCCAGCGGGCAATGCTTTGCTTCCGTAACCCAGAGTGGGAGCGTGCTGATGAAGCATCAGTGCAGACGGGGCGCATCGTCCCCGTCTATCCGTTGACACGGAATCTCTCTCAGAAACAGCTACGGCAGCTTACGCGCCTAGCCCTTGATGTCGCCCTTCCACTCGTTGAGGACCCTGTGCCGCCCGCGATCCTTGAGGCACATGCACTCCTGTCGCTTCGCGATGCATTGGAGCAAATCCACTATCCAGATACCCCCGAACACTGCGAGGCCGCTCGACGACGACTCGCCTTTGATGAATTCCTGGTCCTGCAACTTGGGCTCGTACGCCGAAAAGCCGAATGGCAGGCACAGCCAGGACAGGCATTCCCAACTCCCCCCGACATCTTAGAGACATTCCTTACAAGCCTGCCATTTCAACTCACCGCCGCTCAGCGGCGCGCGCTTGACGAGATTCTGGCCGACATGGCACAACCGCGCCCAATGAGTCGGCTCCTCCAAGGCGATGTCGGCTCAGGTAAGACGGTCGTGGCTGCTGCGGCCGCACTCATTGCCATCACTGCTGGTGCGCAAGTAGCCGTGCTCGCGCCAACCGAAGTCCTCGCCGAGCAACACGCGCGAAGCTTTACGCGGCTCTACGAACGCTTACCTGACGAACTTCGTCCAAATGTCGCGCTCTTAACCGGCAGCACGAGTGAACGTGGACGACGCGCAATCGAGGCTGGGTTGCTTGATGGAAGCATCAATCTGCTGATTGGCACCCACGCGCTCCTGGAGGACTGGGTGCAGTTTCAGCGCCTTGGCCTTGCCGTGATCGACGAGCAACACCGCTTCGGTGTCCTGCAGCGAGCGACGTTACGAGCCAAAGGCATCAATCCCGACGTCCTAGTGATGACCGCAACGCCTATTCCGCGAAGCCTTGCGCTCGTTCTCCATGGCGATTTAGATGTTTCGATTATCGACGAACTGCCTCCGGGACGGCAAGTTGTCCAGACATACTTGCTCACCGGTAAGCAGCGTGAACGCGCCTATGCCTTCATTCGAAAGCAAATCGAAGCAGGTCATCAGGCATTCATTATCTACCCGCTCGTTGAAGAGTCAGAAGCGATCGACGCCAAAGCAGCCACCGTTGAGTTTGAACGCCTCCAGGAAGTTGTTTTCCCGGATTTCCGCCTCGGCCTCTTACATGGCCGTATGCGTCCAGCTGAGAAAGAAGCCGTCATGACGGCATTCCGTGATCATGAGCTTGATATTCTGGTCTCAACGGCAGTAGTTGAGGTTGGCATCGATGTCCCGAACGCGACGGTGATACTCATCGAAGGGGCCGACCGGTTTGGACTGGCCCAACTTCACCAATTTCGTGGACGCGTCGGGCGAGGAGCAGCGCAATCGTACTGCCTTTTGATCTCAGACAGTGAGAGTGATGAAAGCCGGCAGCGGCTGCAAGCACTTGTGAAGACGCACGATGGCTTCCGCCTCGCTGAGATCGACCTGCAAATGCGCGGTCCGGGAGAATTCCTGGGCACGCGGCAAAGCGGATTACCAGACCTCCGTTTCGCGAGCCTCGCTGATGTTCCAACCTTGCAACACGCCCGGCGAGCCGCCGAAGCGATCTTGCGACGTGATCCAACGCTATCTCGGCCAGAACATCGCTTACTGCGACAGCGAATGGAGCAGTTTTGGCAGCCTGGCGTCGGCGACGTGAGCTAGGCAACTGCTCAGGTAGCAGCCTCAGCTTCTTCTTCAGAGGCAACACGAACGCGATACAGCTTGGCACCGCTCACATACGCTTCGCCGCCGAGATGATGGACAAGGGGGAAGCCTTCGGCTTCAACAACCTCCCAACGATCGTGGAAAAGCGTCTCTTCAGCGGTAACGGCGAGGACTTGTCCAATAAAAAGATCGTGGTCACCAAAGCGAACCCGCTCAATGAGGCCACATTCGATATGCCCAACACACTCCTCAATGATTGGAATATCGAGTTCACGAGCATCTGCCGGTGTAAGGCTAGCTGCCGCAAACTTATCGTGGTCCCGACCAGACAGCAGGCCACAGAGATGAATTGCCCGTAGTTGCTCGGCGGTCGGAATATTGACAATGAACGTCTCGCTTCGACTAATCAGCTCATGTGAGAAGCGATCAGGATGCAGCGCGATGGCAAGTTGTGCAGGCGAGAAACTCAGTGGCATCAGCCAGGCCACAGTTAACACGTTCGGCTGGCTCCGAAATTGACTCGTGACAAGAGCAACTGGACTCGGCTCAAGCAAGCGGAGGGCGTCACGCGGCTCATAGTCACGCTTTGGGCTCATAGTGCCTCCGTGCCGCTTCACGTGCGCTGTGCGGTGCATTTGCAGCACGCTGTCGAGGACGCATCATGTCCTGATACAGCGCATAGTACCGTTCGGCAATCCGAGCTTGCGTATAGTGCGCAAGCACCCGAGCGCGTCCTTGCTCGGCCTTCTGCTCGAGCAGATCGGGACGGCTCAGCAGCTGATCGAGCATGCGCGCAAGCGCATCCACATCCCCCTCAGGAAACACGAGATCAGGATCACCAATGACATTTGGGATCTCACCAGAATTCGAACCAATCACTGGCACACCAGACGCCATTGCTTCAATGATGACGCGGCCAAACTGCTCCTTCCAGTTTCGCCGTGTCCGCGACGGGACAACGAGAAGATCGAAATCATGGTAGACCTGATGCATAAACGCCGGGGCAATATTGCCACGGAAATGGACGCGATCTCGGATTCCAAGGTTTGTCGCGAGCAATTCGAGCGGAACACGCTCAACACCACCGCCAACAAGATGAAGCTGAGCGCGTACACGCATGCGCGCGAGAGCTTGCACAAGCAGGTCAGCGCCCTTTTCCGGCACTAACCGTCCAACAAATCCAATGACCGGTTCTTCTCGACGAGGCTTCGCTTGCGGACGAAAGAGATCAGGGTCAACCCCGAATTGCGGAATAACTGCCAGCGGGCCGCGATAGCCCTTGCGTCGAAGCACCGCAGCCGCCTCTTCATTGCCGGCTACAGCGGCTGTCGCAAGCCGATAATTGAGTTGTTCAAACAGCGAAAACGGCGGAGGATATCGACGATAGAGATTCTGCCAGGTAAAGAAGAGAATGCGTGCACCGACAAGCCGTCCGAGGACAGCAGCATGAGCCGTGACGAGGTTGTAGGGTTCTTCATCAATATGAAGAATGTCCGGCCGAAAATGTCGCAGATGTCGCCACAAACGCGGATAAATATGCACGTGGTGATGGCCGTTGAACCACATTGGCTCAACGATCAGGGTATAGCCGTTGGTGTAGCGCCGTTCCAATTGCAGCACGCCAACGCGGGACTCTTGCCACGCTGGGGGCACAATGGCAACCAGCTCGACATCAGGCAACTTCGCTAATTCCTCCAGCTTCTTCTGATAGATGCCATTGACAAGCGCTTTGGAAATCATGACGATTCTCAAGTGCCACGATGCCCTTTCTGCCATGCCGCAAGAACGCGCTCGTACACCTGCCACGTCTGCTGAGCTGTTCGCTCCCAGGTAAAGGCTGCCGCACGCCGCCGTGCACGTTCGGCGAGTTGCCGCCGCAATGATGTATTCTGCATCAGGCGAACGATTTCACGGGCAAACGCCTCAGCCGTTGGCTCAACGAGGACGCCAGCATCGCCAACGACTTCGGGAAGGCTTGTCCGATTGGCAACGATCACCGGGGTGCCACATGCCATCGCCTCTAATGGCGACAATCCAAATCCCTCATAGATCGAGGGATAGACGTAGAGATCGGCCATGCAATAGAGCGCTCGCTTTTCCTCTTCGCGAAGCGGTCCGGTGATCACGACATGGTTGACAAGACCAAGGCGTTGTATCGTCGGCTCAAGCGGTGGGTAGCGCTGCGAATTCGCTGAATGTGGCTTGCCTCCAATAACTAAGCGCGTACGTGGATCAAGCGCGGGCAACGCGCAGGCAAATGCCTCAAGGAGCATCAACAAATTTTTGCGAACGTCGAAACCACCAACATTAAAGATCACTGGACCATGCAAACCAAAACGCTGCCGTAGATCTTCGATCAACGCGGCGTCGCACGCAGAAGCATGATAGGATGCATCGACAGCCAACGGAATTACATGCACCCGCTCGGCAGGGATGCGAAGGTAGCGCACGATATCGCGATATGAGGCGTCAGAATCGGTGATAATGGCGGCTGCTCGGCGTGCCGCTCGGACCGCAAGAAGCAAGTAAAGTCGCATGGCGAAGGTGCGATACTCAGGTAAGACCAGCGGGATCACATCGTGGACAGTGAGGACGACGGGAAACGGCGCACGCAGTGGGCCAGCGAAATAGGGCACATGCAAGAGTTGCACACCAATCTGGCGAGCGACATGAACTATCCCCCACTGTTCCCACTGTACCTTCGCTACCTTCCCAAGTGGTTCTTGACGAGTCCGCTGGGCAACGTCGGGCATTCGCACTGGCTCACTGCCTGGACGGAGGAGAACAACGGGACGCGCTTGCATACACAAAGCGTGCCATAGACCACGGGTATATTGCCCGCTGCCGGTGAGAGGTTGGTCGTAAAATGCTCCATCGAGCGCAATACACGGCGCACTGCAAGCCATCACCACCGCTCCCTATGGGAGTATACCGAGCGTACTCGTGCAATTACGCGCTGCATTCCATGCGCGGCTTTCGGCATAAAGTGTGGTGGTTGCGCGTTCTTTTCCATTTGCAGGGATACCGATCCCTTGAGTATAGTCAGTCACAAGCCCTTTACCCGGGCAGCCATTGGAGGGAGCAGGACAATGGCCAAACCAGTCACAGTCAGTGATGAGACGTTTGAGTCAGAGGTTATTCAATCTGCTGTTCCAGTGCTTGTTGACTTTTGGGCACCCTGGTGCGGTCCATGCCGCATCATCGCGCCAATCCTTGAGGAGATCGCTGAGGAGAAGGGCGAGCAACTCAAGGTCGCGAAGGTCAACGTCGATGAAAACATGCGCATTGCGACAGAACTCGGCGTGACGAGCATTCCAACCCTTGTCCTCTATAAGAATGGCCGTCCAGTTGAGCGTATTATCGGCGCCCAGCCGAAGCAGCGTCTTCTTCAGCAGATTGAAAAGCACCTCGCATAGGTATTCAAGTCAACAACACTGTGAGGCCTCTCAGCGTTATGCTGAGAGGCCTTGCTCTTCTCTACCGAGCTGTGGCACGACGCCGCCAGACATAGGCAGTCAAAGCAAGGACACTACCGGTGAACATGACGATGGGCCATCGTGGGCCATACAACACCATATTGGCCAAGCTGGCTAGCACAGCGGTGCGACCGCGGAGATAGTGCGGCAACCGCACTGCAACGATGGTCACCCGGTCATTGGGCGTAATCAAGGGAGGATAGGCATAGCGATTTCGTCGTAAATCAATGCTGAGCACAGTCTCGGAAGCACGATCGGGCGCATTCGGGTCAAAGACCCAGACTGCAGCATGATCGGGACGTTGCTGCTGAAAGGCATAGGGAACAACCGTATGTCCCTGACCAAGTAAGGCCTGAATGACGTCACGGCGCCACGGTACAGGGACATTAATATCAAAACAAAGATCGCTCTCACGACGCTGAAGCACATCCTGCATGAACCGGAAGTAGGCACGGCGAGGACTTGGGAAGAAGAACCACGGGGCACCAGCAAGGAGCGCACGATCAGTCAGTTGCCGGCCATGCAGGACAATGACCTGCTCAAGCAGTGTTCCTTCTGGCAATGGTGAAGCTTCTAACGCTCGTGCTAGGGCAAGGCGCGAGAGGCCAGTACACAGCCCACCAATGACCTGTGTCCCTCGCTGACGAATGCCAACGGTATCACGATAGAGACCACGGAAGAATGCCCACGGGAACAAGCAAAACCGGAAGGTCTGCGTGAACTGCTGATGAGACGGCTCGATTTCACCAAGATCCGCAAGAGTGTTCGCCCAGGGAAGACGATGCTGCTCGGGGACAAAGCGATGATAGCCCATGATCCAGATCGGGAGGCCCAACCTCCCTCGGGCGATGGCGCGACGTTGTACACGAAGAGTAACGGTAAGCTCCGCATAGAGAGCTGACGGCGGTTGTCCGCTTGGCCAGATCCACCAACGCCGCTGCCCTTGGAAGAGTGGAGGACCGTAATCAAGCACATACCATCCCTGCGGGACTTTGAGTACGACCTGAGCAGATGTGCCTGCCCCGGAGAGAGAGGGCATGGTCGCTTCAAGGATGAAGCGATCAGGATAGTAGCGAAATGGTTCACCCGGACGATTGGCGTAGACAAGATGGTCAAGCGTCGCGCCGTCAGCTGCTCTGGCTCGTAGTTGGATCACGACGAGGGTGCCTCGTGTTCAGAACGCGTGCGGGCTGCGCCAAGCGCCTCCATTTCACGGCGCAAATCTTCCAGATCGGCAAAACGACGATAGACTGAAGCGAACCGAATATAGGCCACCTCATCAAGCTGCTTCAGTTCACGAAGCACAATTTCGCCGATCAACGTGCTTGGCACCTCGATCTTGCCAGTTGCCAATAACTCGCGTTCAACCGTCGCAACGATGCGGTCAACCTCTTCTTGCGAGACCGGACGCTTCGTTAAGGCGAGCCGCAATTTATCACGGAGCTTGCGACTATCGAATTCTTCACGTCGGCCATCGCGCTTAATGACCATGAGGCCGCCTGGTTCAACGCGCTCATAGGTCGTGAACCGGCGGCCACAAACCACACACTCCCGACGGCGCCGAATACTCTCGCCGCCACCAAGCTCACGTGAATCGATTACACGGGTATCACGTGCGCCACAGAAAGGACACCGCACCGTTGTGCCTCATCGGTTCCTGTTGGACTACAGCACATGCTGCAGGCCACTCCCTTAAGGAGTATCTTACCGCTCCCGCAAGAAGCGCAAGATCGATGGCTCAGCCCAGTCATCCTCTGGAAGAATGGGTGTACGTGGCGGAGCCGTTCGCGCCGTCGGTTCGGCACGGAACCGTCGCTGCTCGGTCGCGGCTGGTCGCACACGTCGCTGCTGTCCTGAGCCGGTAAAGCCAGCGGCAATGAGCGTGATGGTGACGTCCCGCCCCATCGCTTCGTCAGGGTTAGCACCAAAGATAATTTCAGCCTCTTCGTCGACAGTTGAACGGATGACCTCAGCAGCTTCGTTAATTTCAGCCATTGAGAGGTCTGGACCACCGGTGATGTTGTAGAGGACACGAGTTGCCCCGTCAATGCTCATCTCAAGCAACGGGCTCTCAATTGCAGCCTTCGCCGCCTCAACACAGCGATTTTCACCCGAGCCACGGCCAATCGCCATAAGTGCTGAGCCGGCATCACGCAGAATCGTCTTGACGTCGGCAAAGTCAAGGTTAATTAACCCCGGCTTGGTAATGAGCTCGGAAATGCCTTGAATACCTTGTCGCAGCACATCATCGGCAATGCGAAACGCTTCTGAGAAAGGCGTCTTAGGATCGACCAGTGTGACAAGCCGCTGGTTTGGAATAGTAATCAAGGCGTCGACGTGTTCGCGGAGGACTGCGATGCCCTCATCGGCAATACGTCGACGTTTGGCTCCCTCAAAATCAAACGGCTTGGTGACGATCCCAATGGTCAGGGCTCCAGCCTCGCGTGCCAGGCGTGCAATCGTCGGCGAAGCGCCTGTGCCCGTTCCACCGCCCATGCCGGCCGTAATAAAGACCATATCAGCACCACGGACAGCCTCAGCTAAGATATCAATACTTTCCTCGGCAGCACGCTCGCCAATTTCGGGACGACCACCAGCTCCCAGCCCTTTCGTCAATTTATCGCCAATACGGATCGTGACCGGACTAAGAGAGTTGAGGAGAGCCTGGGCATCGGTATTGACCGCAATGAACTCGACGCCGCTAATGCCAGACTCAATCATGCGGTTCACTGCGTTCCCGCCGGCACCACCAACGCCGATCACCTTAATGCGTGCGAAGTTGTTGACGAAATCGTCTTCACGCTCTGGAAACATTTGTGACCTCCCGCTGGCTTCCTGATGCTGGTATGTTGTCCGCTTCGCCACTGCCCCGCCCTATTCTCGTTATGGAACGACCCAATGAATACTGCTAACGCAACATCCTGCCACGGGCACTTTGCATTTCCTCGTGGCAGCGTCTGTTGAATCATCTGGTAGTAGCTCGGCCGATCCCCACCCGCGTCACGCTGTGAGGGAGTGTAGCATATCGCCACCCCCCGACGAGTATCCGTACACCTCGCATTCCTCACCAGATTACCGGACGATCTGGATCACGCAGATCAAGTCGCAGCCAACCTTGGTCGCGCGCAAGCAGCGCTTGGAAGACCGCAAGCTGATCGGCTAAGCGTGTCGCGTCGCCAAATACCACGGTCCGACCATCAGGATAGGTGAGTGTAAGACCAAGCTTTGCGCTATAGATCAAGGAAACTTGCTGACCTTGTGTTCGCTGAACAATCGTACGAGCCGCCTGCACGCTGCTGGCTGGCAGTTTACTGCCAAGTTGTGGCGGAGTACCATCAGCCTGAGTGACATGGGGAAGCATAGCCTGGTCACCCTGGGCAATAACCCATCCTTGGCTATCGACGAGATACGGCTGCCCGCCAGCAATCCAGACGAGCACCGGCACACGCTCTTGGAGACTGATAATGACCCGATCAGGGAAAACTGGATGAACTGACGCTGCCGCAACAGCAGGATGTCGCGCAACGCGTCGCGCTATGTCGTCCGGCCGAAGCCAAAAGAGCGACTGGCCTAAGGCGCCACTCACTTGAACAACGTCGTTGGCAGTCGCTAACTGCGCTCCTTGTACCTCAACTGTCCGTACTGTGTAGGTTTTCGCAGTGAGAAATCCTCCGGCAAGCACGCTGAACCCAACAGCTAACACCAGGGCAGGGAGGCGCCCAGTGCGTGTTCCATAACGCACCACACGACCAACACGCTGCAATGGACGAGCAGGGGGGCGTCTCGTGACCATGAGCATTATCCGCAGCGCCGTTGCACTTTTTCCTGGTGTCGTTCGAGTGCAAGCTCGATGAGCCGAGTAATAAGCTCACGAAACGGCAGACCGCTTGCTTCCCAGAGCTTGGGATACATGCTGATCGCCGTAAAGCCTGGGATGGTATTGACTTCGTTAATGAGCACCTGTCCGGTCCGGCGATCGAGAAAGAAATCAACGCGCGCCATTCCCGCGCCGTCAATGAGGCGAAATGCTTCGACTGCCATACGCCGCGTGGCCTCGGCTTGTTCTGGTGTAATCGGGGCTGGGATCAGGAGTTGCGATCCGGTATCAACGTACTTCGCCTCATAGTCATAGAACTCTCGACTCGGAATAATTTCACCGACAATCGAGGCTACCGGCTCGTCATTGCCTAAGACACTCACTTCAAGCTCACGAGCATCAATTGCCTCTTCAATAAGTATCCGGCGGTCATAGCGCCCTGCTTCTTCGATCGCGGGCCCAAGGTGCGCCGCAGCACGAACCTTGGTCACACCAACGCTTGAGCCAAGGTTCGCAGGTTTCACAAAGCAAGGGTAGCCAATTTCTTCTTCAACGCGCTGCTCCACGCTTTGGCTATCGTGTTGCCATTCGCGCCAGGTAATAAGGAGCCACCGCGCTTGCGGTAAGCCGGCCCAGGCAAAGAGTCGTTTCGCTGTTGGCTTGTCCATAGCAACGGCAGAAGCAAGAACGCCACAGCCGACATAGGGGATTCCAGCAAGCTCAAGCAACCCTTGGACAGTGCCGTCCTCCCCATTTGGTCCATGCAAGACTGGAAAGACGACGTCCAATTCACCGACAACATGGGTTGGTGCAATGGCACGCACGTCATCAGTAATGGACGCCGGCATGCTACTCCTGCTGTCTTCGGACTCATCGGCATTCTCAGATTCGAGCGGCAGTCGCGAGACAGCTGCTAGCGCACGAAGAGGATCACCACCAACCAACCACCGGCCATCCCGGGTAATGCCAATTGGGACAACATCAAAGCGCGATCGATCAATATGCCGCAAGATCGCCTGTGCCGAGCGTAAGGACACATCATGCTCGCTCGATTGTCCGCCGAAGAGGACGCCGACACGGAGTTTTCGGGTCATGACTCATTCCTCGCCAATCTGCTCAATTTCGGGCACAAGGACAATGCCAAACCGCTGTTGAACAACCTCTTGAATCATTGCAATTAACGCCCGTACATCAGCAGCGGTTGCTGTGCCCGTATTGATGAAGAAGTTTGCATGCCGCTCTGACACTTTCACCCCGCCGATTTGCAGCCCTTTCAAGCCAGCCTGCTCAATGAGATACCCTGCGTAGGTTCCCGGAGGATTGGTAAAGACTGAGCCAGCACAGGCCCCCGTCGGCTGGTGCACCCGTCGCCATCGAGTAAGCTCAGCCACCCGGCTCTGGAGTTCCGCTCGATCCCCATACGGCAAGCGAAAGGTCACTTCGAGCACAACCCATCGGCGAGGACGCGGTGCTGCTTTAAGAGTGGTCATACGATAGCGGGGTTCGAGCATTGCTTGTGTCCACTGGACAAGGTCAAACGTCTCGGTGTCGAGGAGGGTGAGCGAGACAAGATAATCAGCCATCTCCCCGCCATGAGCACCAGCGTTGTTGACGACCGCACCACCAACAACACCTGGCAGCCCAGCCGTCCACTCTAAGCCAGCGAGCCCCTGGGCACTCGTCGCATGCCCTAGCCAAGAAATCGGAGCCTGTGCAGGCACAGTTACCAACGCATGATCCTGTCCATCTGGCTCAATGCGGAACTGGTCATCCAGTTGTGTACTTGGTGCTCGCACAACGACAACGAGTCCACGAATCCCACGATCACCGACGAGAAGGTTGCTCCCACCCCCAATGACAGTAACGGGCAGCTGGTGCTGGTCAGCCCATGCAAGGGCAGCAAGCACGTCATCACGTGTTGCAGCACGAACAAGGAAATCAGCTGGCCCACCGATCCGGAAGGTTGTGTACCGCGAGAGTGGCTCGTTGCGCTTCACCGGCAAGATGCCAGTTGGACTCTGGATGGTAACGGTACGCTCATTCATGCGTGCCCTTCCAATGCTTGGATTAGGGTCGGCGCTGCTCGCCAGACATCACCCGCGCCAAGAATCAAGATGACCTCATCGCCGTGCAGTTGTGAAACAAGGCGCTGGACCGCGTCATCAAGGGCATCGGCAACGACCACGGGAACGCCCTGGATTCGCGCCCCAATATCCGCACTTTGAACGATACCGGGATCAGCTTCCCGAGCAGCATAAATCGGCACAAGGACAACACCATCCGCCAATTCGAGCACCTCAGCAAATCGGTCGAGGAACGCACGTGTACGGCTGTAGGTGTGCGGCTGGAAGAGTACCCAAAGGCGGCAGCCAGGAAAGCGCTCGCGGGCTGCTGCAATTGTGGCGGCAATTTCACTAGGATGATGAGCATAGTCGACGAAAATCTTGATGCCTCTTACTTCACCCCATTGTTCAAACCGCCGGCTTACTCCATGAAAGGCTGCAAGGGCGCGAAGGCTTTGCGACACAGGGACACCGGCAGCGTGCGCCGCAGCAACCGCGGCTGCTGCATTAAGCCGATTGTGCCATCCAGGAATTGACAAATGCAGTGGCCAATGTTGATTGTGGGGACCATGAAGTTGTGGCGGATCTCCCGGTTCAACCCACCAATCTGCCTTTGGATTTGCTCCAAATGTGATGATCTGGAGTTGGTGCGGTGCTAGCCACGTGAGCACACGCTGCACTGCAGGATCATCTGCAGCGACGACGGCTGTACCGCCTGGAGGCACCGCCTCAAGGAAGCGTTGAAATGCCCGCTCGACATGAGCCGGCGTCGGAAAGAGATCGGGATGATCGTGTTCGATATTCAACACCACAGCGATTGACGGGCGCAATAATAAAAAACTGTAGTCATACTCATCCGCTTCAACGACGAACGCCTCACCCGTATCGATACGAGCGTTTACTCCAAGGTCGCGCAATTCAGCACCAACGGCAAACGACGGGTGATACCCAGCTTGAGTAAGAATCCAGGCAATCATACCGCTGGTTGTTGACTTGCCATGGGCTCCAGCAACCGCAATGCATTGGCGGTGCTCACTGAGCCACCCAAGAACAGCAGCGCGTTTTACAACAGGGAGACGCCGCTGTATGGCTGCGCCAATTTCTGGCTCACTTGTCGAAACTGCGGCACTGAGGACGAGGAACGCGGCATTGTGAACATGCGCAGGATGATGCCCGAGTTCGACTTGAATCCCTTCAGCCTGCAGACGGTCGAGCTCTGGTGAAGCGGCACGATCACATCCTGTGACGGTATAGCCAAGGGCACGGAGCATGCGAGCAAGGCCGCTCATCCCTGCTCCGCCGATTCCGACAAGATGCACATGCGCTGGCGGCGTAAGCGTACGCCAATCACCAGCGGCTGACCGGCCGTCCATTGCTCTGCCTTTCACCTGTACGGCGCGCTCGGCCAAAGGAACGCCCGACCGCGTGATACCCAAGTGATGCCCCAGCCCCCTCGCGTGCTCGCAAGCTCGGACGGAGCACTGACGGATGCCTCCCTGGAGCCGAGGCAGCTTGCATCTGGGAGGTTGAGTGCCGCGATTTCGTGAGGACCCGGCGCGGGACAAGACCACGCGAGATATTCACCACGATCCCCATTGCAGTGAGGGAGACGGCTAACGCCGAACCACCATAGCTAATAAATGGCAAAGGAATACCGGTGAACGGAATGGTCGACGTAATCCCTCCGATATTGATTAACGCCTGGGCAACCATCCATGTCGTAATGCCAGCTGCAAGCAGCGAGCCAAACTGGTCCGGTGCCCATCGCGCAGCGCGATACCCACGCCAGGCGAGGACGAGAAACAAGACGAGCACGAAAGCGCAGCCGACCATGCCGAGTTCTTCACCGATGACGGCATAGATTGCATCGTTGGCCGCGGCAGGAAGCCACAGAAACTTCTGCCGACTTGCACCAAGGCCATCACCAAACGGTCCCCCGCTCGCGAACGCAAGTCGAGCCTGAGCAAGCTGCCAGCCAATGTTCAAGAGCTTACTTTGCGGATTGAACAGGTCCTGATCCGGGCTGAGAAAGACCAGTAGGCGATCGCGACGGTAGGATGCACCAAGCGCCAGCGCAACGAATCCAACTGCCCCAGCGCCCCCGATGAGAGCGAGTTGAGACAGCGACGCCCCGGCCAGGAAAAACATGCTGAGGGCAATAATGGCGAGCACCGTCGCACTACCAAGATCGGGCTGTAGCATGACTAACCCAACGACGAGACCGAGCAAAAGTGCAAATGGCACAAGGCCCTCACGAAATGACCGAAGACGCTCTCCTCGTTTTGAGAGCCAAGCAGCGAAGAACAGCGCCAGGCCGAGCTTAGCGAGTTCAGCTGGTTGCACCGTAAATGGGCCGACGCCGATCCATCGTTGGGCCCCCCACAGGCGCACACCAACTCCAGGTACAAGCACGAGTGCAAGCAGTACCAGCACAGCCATCAGCGCAAGCGGAGCAAGCCCGCGCCAGCGTCGATAGTCAACCAACGACGTGACCAGAAATCCAAGGCTACCGATGCCCAGCCAGAGAAGGTGGCGGAAAAGATAGCTATAACCGTTGCCAGTTTCACGCACACTTTGCGGGAAACTCGCGCTAAAGACCATGACGGTCCCAAACATCACGAGGACGAAAAGCGTGCAGAGCAACCAAATATCGGGCTCATAGAGGGGATGACGATCTCGCGGCAGCGCAAGCTGTTGACGCAGCCACCCGCGTAGGTTCATCCTGCCCCCTCCTTCGCATGGAACGCTTGCTGGCACAGTTGTTGGACAACCTGACGGAAGGATTCACCGCGATGAAATTCATCACGAAATAGGCCAAAGCTTGCGCAACCAGGCGAGAGCAGGACAACATCCCCCGGCTGCGCATGCGCGACAGCAGTATGCACAGCTTCCTCCATGCTGTAGGTCACCCCAAGAACAGGAGCGCCAGCAGCGCGGAGCGCTTCAGCAAACGCTGGGGTAGCAGAGCCAGCAAGGAGCACCACGGCTCGTACATGAGACGCGGCGGCAAGCTGCTCAGCAAGCGGTGTCAAATCAACGCCCTTGGCCGCTCCTCCGGCAATGAGCACAATACCGCGTTCGCGGTAGGCTTGAAGCGCCGCCAGGACTGCCGCTGGCGCAGTCGCCGCGCTGTCGTTGACGAAGAGGACTCCGTTTAGTTCAGCGATTGGCTCAAGTCGATGCGGAATTGGCTGTACCTGACGCAACCCTTCTCGCACGGCTTCGATCGGCGCACCACGGAGCAAGGCCGCAGCAGCCGCGGCGAGCACATTCCAGGCAATGTGCTCACCTGCCAGCGGAATCTCGGAACGGTGGCAGATACGCTGTCCGACCGAGTCCCGACGCCAATACAGCTCCTCACCAATAAGTACCGCAGCGGTTGGCCATCCCTGATCCCGACCAAACGGCACGAGCTGGCCCCGTCCCGTATGGCGGCAACTCCAGGCAATCGGATTATCAGCATTGACGATGAACCAATCGTCTGGCTTTTGAAACCGGGCGATGTGCCGCTTGGCTTCGATGTACTCTGCCATTGAAGGATAGCGATCGAGATGATCCTCACTGATCGAGGTCAAGATGGCGATGTGCGGACTCATCCCATGTTCACCGAGCCCTTCGAGCTGCCAGCTTGAAAGCTCGAGCACGACAGGCGTATCCGGCTGAATTGCTGGAAGCATTTCAAGAGCGGAGCGACCAAGATTTCCTGCGAGCACCGTATCCGGGCGCCATGCACGCAACATTGCGGCACAGAGCGTTGCGGTCGTTGTCTTTCCTTTCGTCCCCGTTACGCCAATAATCGGCGCGGGACACGCTCGGAAGAAGAGCGTCATTTCCATCTCAATGCGTGCACCGGCGGCCCGAGCAAGCGCAAGCCAAGGCGATTCACGTGGCACTGCTGGGTTGCGAACCACGATATCAGCTTGAGTAAAGTCCTGCTCTCGATGCTGGCCGAGCACAAACGTAATTGGCAATCCCTCAAGCGCAGCAAGGCTCTCGCGCAATGCTTCGGCTGGTCGCAAATCGGTGACAGTAACAATTGCACCCTGGGCAACGAGCCACCGCGTGACGCCAAGTCCACCGCTCCGTGTCCCAAGCCCCATAACCAGGACACGTTTACCGCGGAGATCAAGTTGGTGGTGCGGCATCATTTCTGCCACCGTCCCAGTCTCACGCCAGCGCGAGTGCCATGCCAAGCAAGCCGGCCATCATCCCAACAAGCCAGAAGCGGAGTGTAATCTGGGTCTCTGACCAGCCAAGCAACTCGAAGTGATGATGGAGTGGCGTCATGCGAAACAACCGCTTCCCATTTGTCAACTTGAAATAGGCAACTTGCAGCATAACGGATAACGCCTCAGCGACAAAGACGATGCCAATGATCGGAAGCAGCAGCCACTGACCGGTCATCAATGCTGCAGTAGCGAGTGAGGCTCCAAGTGCCAGCGATCCCGTGTCGCCCATAAAGACTTGCGCTGGATGTGCGTTGTACCACAGAAAGCCGAGCACAGATCCAACCATGGTAAAGCAAAACGTGACCACTTGGATCTGCCCTTGCAGGAACGCAATGATGCCGTATGCTGTGAAGGCAACCGCAGCCGTTCCACCAGCAAGTGTGTCAAGGCCATCGGTTAAGTTGACCGCATTGGCTGTCCCAGCGATAGCAAGAACAGCAATTGGAAGATAGACAGCGCCAATATCAAATTTGCCGACGAACGGAATGTAAATGCTATGCAATCCTAAGGGGCCATAGAGGATTACTGCAGCAACGATGGAGAAGAGTAAGAGCCAGATCATTTTGAACCGGGCGCTGAGTCCCATACGTGTTGCGCCTACAAGACTGAGCCGATCATCAATCGCCCCAAGCACTGCAGTGCCAATGAGAACCCCAAGGGGCAGCAGCATAGACAGCCGTCCAAGGAGGTTGAAGAACACGGTCAACACAATGACCGGCACAGTGATCATAAAGCCACCCATGGTTGGCGTGCCAAGCTTCACCAGATGGCCTTCTGGACCTTCGATACGAATTTTTTTGCCGATGCCATGCCGGCGCAACCACTGAATATATGGATGGCCGACGATGACTGTGAGCAAGAAGGCAACGCCAGAGAGCGCAAGGGAGAGAGCAAGATTTTGCCCCGGATCACGTGGGAGAACGCTGCGATTCCGAACGAAATGGCCAACACTTTCGAGCAGTGCAAGCCCGTCGCTCACTGGGCGCTCCCGGTTTGCTGCTGCGCGCGCAGCGCTTCGACGATTTCGCCCATCCGCATCCCATGCGCTCCTTTAACAAGAACAAAGTCGCCAGGACGCAGGATTTCTCGTAACTGGTCGATTAACTCCCGACGATCTTCCGTTGCAAAGACCGCGAGTGGTGAAAGTCCTGCCTCAACCGCTGCTTCAGCAATCAGGCGGGCACGTGTCCCGAGTGTAAAGAGCAGATCCACGACGTGTGCCGCGCGCCGCCCAACAAGACGGTGCCCTTCTTCTTCATATGACCCAAGCTCGAACATATCGCCAAACACGGCAATGCGCCGTTGCGCTGGCACCTCTGAGAGCAAACTCAAAGCAGCTAAACACGACGTTGGACTGGCATTGTAGGAATCGTCGAGTAACGTTGCACCATTCACGCCGGGCACTGTCAGCAGACGAACCTGGATATTCGGATCAGCGAATCCCGGCAGCATCTCATCGAGGGTCATACCAAGTTCGTAGCCAACAGCAATTGCTGCGAGGGCAGTGTGCACACTATGGCGACCAAGGAGCGGCAAGCGGACATGATTGCGGACATCGCCAATGACGAGGTCGAACGAAATCCCTTGTAACCCGTGACTCTCTACATTCTCCGCTCGTATCGTGCAGTCGGGAGCGAGACCATAAAGGACAACGCGGCCGCGGCAACGAGCAGCCATCGCACGCACGCGAAAATCATCGCCATTGAGGATGGCAACACCATCCTCTCCGAGCGATTCAATAAGTTCTGCTTTATTCTTCGCAATCGCCTCAAGCGAGCCCATGCGTGCAAGGTGCGAATGGCTGACATTGGTAACGATGCCGATGGTAGGCCGGGCAAGCGCGCACATCTCGCGCACTTCACCCATTCGATAAGCGCCACCAATCTCAACAACAGCCACCTCGGTATCTGGCGTGATATCGAGGAGCGTGAGCGGGACACCAATCTCGTTGTTATAACTCCCTCGTGACTTCACCACGCGATAGCGTTGGCTCGCAACGGCCGCGACGGCTTCCTTGGTACTCGTCTTGCCAACGCTCCCGGTAATACCAACGACCTGAAGATCGAACAAGCCTCGCCAGTAGCTTGCAAGTCGCTGGAGCGCAGCGAGCGTATCGTCGACAACAACAACAGGCACCGATAACCCCTCATACTGCGCAGCATGTGCTTGATCGACCATGACAGCAACTGCGCCGCGAGCCAGAGCATCAGGGATAAAGCTGTGCCCATCTTGTCGTTCTCCAACAATGGCGACGAAGAGGTCACCAGGTTGCACATCGCGAGAATCATGGCGGACATGCTTGATCAGGAGGTCGAGAGAACGTGTTCCCTGGATGGATCCTTTGCTGCCTTCAAGAACATCACGAAGTGAGATCATAGCTCACACCTTACTGCCCCACCGAGTCAGTAATCATCAAGGCCACCATCATTGTGCCAACTCCTGGGGACGGCTTGGCGGGATACCATAAAGTAAGAAGAGTCCCTGGAAGACTTCGCGAAATGCTGGGCCCGCAGCTCGTTCCCCCCACGGTGATTCCTGTGGTCGGTCAATTTTGACAAGAACCGTAAATTGCGGATCCTCAGCAGGCCCAAAGCCAATCACTGAGGCAATAGTCGAGGCTGGGCCAGATTCGTAGCCGCCACTTGGTGAAGGAATCTGTGCGGTACCAGTCTTTGCAGCAACAGCATATCCGGGGATACCGAAGGTGTTGTGATACGTGGTATCCATGACATCAACGAGCATCGCGGTTAACTGCTTCGCAGTTGTCTCCTGAATCACTCGGCGCACGACCTGAGGCTGCGTGACTGTCGTGCGATTGCCATCCCGAATCTCTTGCACGAGATACGGGCGCATTAAGAGTCCGCCGTTTGCCACTGCTGAGACCGCGGTAACAAGCTGCAATGGAGTTACTGCAATGCCTTGTCCAAATGCATTGGTATAGAAGGTGGTCAGTGACCAACCAGGACTGCCTGGCAGATTGACGATGCCATCATTTTCTCCTGGGAGATCAATGCCTGTAGGCTTGCCGAAGCCAAATCGAAGCACGCCATCATAAAACGCCTTTTGCCCGAGGCGATCAGCAACATACATGGCTCCGACGTTACTCGAGTGCTCGAGCACTTGCGTCATTGTTTCGGGACCGTAGGCAAGTTGCAACGCGTTGTAGATCCGAGTCCCGTCTGGTAACTCCCGGTAACGTCCACCATCATAGACAGTATTCGGTGTCACGACTCCAGCATCTAACCCGAGCGCCATCGTAATGATCTTGAAGGTCGAACCAGGCTCATAGGCGTTGGCAACCGCTGGGTTGGCAAAGACAGCCGAATCACTCACCGTCGCATAGGCATTGGGATTGAACGATGGTCGATTCGCAATTGCCAGAATAGCCCCGGTCTTGGCATTTTGCACGATAATCGTTCCGCCAGTCGCATGCTGCGTCGCTATTGCCTCGTCGAGAGCACGCTCAGCGAGCCGTTGAACGGCGCTGTCAATCGTCAGCACTAGGGTGGCTCCATCTTTTGGCGGGTTCCAAACGCTTTGGCCAAGCGCAATGACGTTGCCCGCAGCATCACGCTCGCCGATCAGTTGTCCCGGCTGACCACCAACGACTTTGTCATACTGGGCTTCAATCCCATATGCACCCTGATACTCCCAGTTGACAAAGCCAAGCACCTGTGAGGCGAAGTCTCCCATGGGATATGCTCGATGCGGCTCAGGATCCAAGACAATGCCCGGCAAATTCAATGCTTTGATTTTGTCTGATGTTTCGGGAGAGAGTTGCCGTTGCAACACCACCCACTCTTTCCCGGGCTGGGTCAGCGCTGCATAGAGATCGTCAGCACTCCGGCCCACGAGCGGGGCAAGGAGCTCTGCAGTCTTCTTGGGGTCTTTTACCTCACGAATAATCGCCGACACCCGATCAGCGGGGACATCGGTCGCAAGCACACGCCCACGAGCATCGAGGATATCGCCGCGATGCGCTGGCACAATATCCTCCCGATAGCGGAACTCCTCGGCACGCTGGGCTAGCATCTGTCCTTGCACAACCTGGAACGAAAAGACGCGGTAGGCAACGGCGCTGCAGAAGAGTGTAAAGCAAAGGAACAGCACGAGTATCCGATTGCGTGAGAGCATCGGCTCCTTGTGCATCAGCTTGCCCCTGTCGCACTCTCGTGTGTTGCTCTCCCAACTCCCATCAGCACGTCAAGCACGCGCTGCCAAAACGATGGAGTTGGCAGCGATGGCGATGGTGGCTGTGGCAACGGCGCTGGCCGTGTAACATCGAGGTATTCAACGTGTCGCACGGGTGCCATGCCAAGTTCATCCCGTGCGATCCGCTCAATGCGGTCAAGCGCTTGATAGGTTGCGATCTGATAGCGCAATCGGGAATTTTCGAGTTCGACGGCATCGTGCTGATTCTGCAGGCGGGTAAGCTGATACCCAAGCGAGACCACTTCGCTTGTCTGGATAAGATAGAGTACGCTCAACCCAGCCAGAGCAAGGGCAACCAGGATAGCGATCGCAACCGTACTCGGCCGTCGGCTGCGAGGCGAAGCACTTGGGCGCGCCGGTTGTGGCTCAGCAGGTTGCGTCCGCAACGGACGAGTCCGTACCGGCCGGGAACGGGTAGAAAGCGTCATGGGAGACGCTCCGCAGCACGGAGTCGCGCACTACGACTGCGCGGATTGCGCGCAACTTCAGCAGCGCTGGGGAAAATGGGATGGGGAGTCAAGATCCGGAGCCGCGGACGATGACCACAGATGCAAACCGGCGTGCCAGGCGGGCAGCGACAGCCCTGCGCCTCAGCCCGAAACGTCTGCTTTACGATGCGGTCCTCCAAGGAATGGAAGGCAATGACAACGAGGCGTCCACCAGGGCGCAAGAGCGAGATGGCTGCATCAAGCCCTCCGGCAAGCGCATCAAGCTCGCCATTGACGGCAATGCGTAAGGCTTGGAAGGTGCGGGTCGCCGGATGAATCCGCTGGCCAGCTCGCCCGACAACCCGTGCGACCACCTCGGCAAGCTCTGTCGTTGTTGTCAGCGGACGTTGCCGCCGCACTCGTACGATTGCCTTCGCAATGGCCCGGGCGCGCGGCTCTTCGCCATAGCGCCAGAGAATGTCAGCAAGGCGCTCCTCGGGCAACGTGTTTACAAGTGCAGCTGCCGGTTCACCGCGGGTCGGGTCGAACCGCATATCAAGCGGCCCAGGTTGCTGAAAGGAAAACCCGCGTTCAGGATCAGCCAGTTGCAATGAGGAAAGGCCAAGGTCAAAGAGCACACCGTCGACCTTGGCAAAGCCAGCAGCTGGTGCAAGCTGAGCAAGATCCGCAAAGTTGCTGTGACCTACAACAAGGCGGCCTGGGTATTCCTCGGCTAAGGCGCGGGCACGCTCAACTGCTTCGGGATCAGCATCGACGGCAAGCACGCACCCATCTGGAGCACTCGCCTGCAGCAGTGCACGCGTATGGCCACCGCCGCCAAATGTCGCATCGATATACTGCCCTCCGGGGCGAACGGCAAGCCACTCGATCACTTCGTTCAGCAGCACCGGAATATGCCCCGGCATTTGCTCGTTGGCGAGCAACTCCCGGTCAGCCGCTACCCCAGTGCCTTGTCGGCGATCCAGCTTGACTGCACGCGGCATTTCTCTCACCGTCTTAGATCAAGCTTGCAAGTCGCTGGGCAATATCAGCTCCTTCTTTGTCCATGGTAAGCGCCTGCGCCGCCCATCCCTCAGGACTCCAGATCTCAATATAGGTGTTCACCCCAACAATGACGGCGTCACGAATAAGGCCAGCGTAGGCGCGAAGTTCGGGAGGAAGCAGGATTCGTCCCTGGCGATCGAGTTCCACAACGCTGGCTTCGCTGAAGACCATACGGCGGAATGTGCGAGCATCCGGATCGCTGATCGGCAAGGCAGCAACTTTCTCGGCCAACGGCTTCCATGTTGAAAGAGGGTAGAGGGTGAGACAGCGATCAATTCCTCGGGTGAGTACGCCTTCACTCCCGAAGTCTTCCCGGAAACGGGCCGGTATCGCCAGGCGCCCTTTGTCATCAATAGCATGGGTGTAGCGACCGAGGAACATCCCCACCCTCACTTCTGGAAGGGATGATGGGCATGGGCAACAACACTGCGGGGTTGGCAACTATTGCGGGGTGCCACACGGCACACAACCCGGGGCGAGATTTCCACAGTGGCTCCCACTTATCCCCACCTTTCCCCACACTTGTCCACAAGCATACATACGTACACCCCTCCTGACAAGCCCTGGGCGCCTCGGGGTGTCCATACATACTGTCCGTACAATAAAAATTGGGGCACTACCCAGCTTCGCTGCATTGTCGCTGCAGTCCACCAACAACGCGAGTAGCGGTTTCTTTCACAGCGTAGAGAAACGAACAGAAGAAGGAAGGCGCGGCTTCTTTCGCTGACGGATCCTTCGGGAGACTGGTGCATCGGCCATGATAATGCGGAAAGAAAGTGAAGGAATGTCGCGGGAACGGCACCGTCCGCGCGTCATTTGTCAAGGACAGGGAGCAAGCGTTGTACGGCGCGTACGCTACAGATGCTACTGCGTGCAAGCAATCGTCACTGCCACCGGCTTCACGCCGTGGCGCCTTGCCCAACAACGTGACAAGGCATCAGGCAACTTAGGCAAAACGTGGACGGTACTCGCCCCAGACCTGACGGAGTCGCCCACAAATTTGCCCAAGGGTTGCACCAGCACGGAGTGCTTCCTTCATGACGGGCAAGAGATTCACTGTTCCGCGTGCAGCTTGCTCAACGGCATCGAGTGCTGCAGTCACCCGGACTGCATCCTGGGCCGCGCGATACGCTTGGACACGAGCAATCTGTCGGTTGACCGCTTCATCATCAATGCGGTGCACTGGAACCGTGACCGGCAGGTCGTCCTGATACTTGTTGACGCCGACGATCACCCGGTCACCACGCTCAACAGCGCGTTCCCAAGCATATGCGCTCTCGGCGATCTGCTCCTGCATCCAGCCCTGTTCGATCGCAGTGACGGCACCACCAAGTTCCTCGATCTCTTCAAGAAGCGACCACGCCCGACGCTCGATTTCATCAGTGAGTGCTTCGACAAAATACGATCCCCCAAGAGGATCAGCTGTATCAGCAACCCCAGTCTCTTCGGCCAGAATTTGCTGAGTACGCAAGGCAATGGTCGCCGATTCTTCGGTCGGCAGACCAAGGGCCTCATCATACGCATTGGTATGCAGACTCTGGGTACCACCGAGCACGGCGCTTAATGCCTGATAGGCAACGCGGACAATGTTGTTCAATGGCTGCTGCGCCGTCAATGTACAACCACAGGTCTGGGTGTGGAAGCGCAGCATCAGTGAACGCGGATTTTGGGCACCAAAACGCTCGCGCATGATCTTCGCCCACATCCGGCGCGCTGCCCGAAACTTCGCGATTTCCTCAAAGAAATTATTGTGGGCACCGAAGAAGAAACTTAAGCGTGGAGCAAACTCATCAACAGCGAGACCAGCATCAATTGCAGCTTGGACGTAAGCGATCGCGTTGGCCAGAGTAAACGCGATCTCCTGTACTGCTGTGGCACCAGCCTCACGAATGTGGTAGCCACTAATACTGATCATGTTCCAGTTTGGAAGGTGCTCACGGCAATAAGCGAACGTATCGGTAACGAGGCGCATGGAAGGGCGAGGTGGGAAGATATAGGTCCCGCGAGCCGCATATTCCTTCAAGATGTCGTTTTGAATGGTGCCACGGAGTGTGCGTGGATCGACCCCCTGTTCCTCGGCAACAAGCTCATACATCAGGAGCAAAATCGCTGCTGGTGCATTGATCGTCATTGACGTTGTGACCTGCCCAAGGTGGATGCCATCGAAAAGCCGGCGCATGTCATCGAGCGTGCTGATTGCAACACCGACGCGGCCAACTTCCGGTCTCGCGAGAGGATGATCCGAGTCATAGCCAAGCTGTGTTGGAAGGTCAAATGCGACACTGAGCCCAGTTTGGCCACGGGCAAGCAGGAGGCGAAACCGGCGGTTCGTCTCTTCGGCTGAGGCGTAGCCTGCATACTGCCGGATTGTCCACTTCTTCCCACGATACATCGTGGCGTGGATTCCCCTGGTATAGGGATACGTACCGGGGTCCGGTTCTGCAGGGCGACCTGTGTCACGGTAGACCGGCAAGATCTCAATTCCAGCGTCGGTGTAGACGGGATCGAGTCGTGCTTCCACCATTGTTGCCGTACTCCTCGATCCTTACGCGAGTCGATGGGCGCGCGTCACGTGACGCGGCTGCTGGACAACTTCGACGAGTTCTGTTAGTACACCAGCACAAGAGCGTGGATGCACGAACGCAACACGCCAGCCATGCAAGCCTTGCCGCGGCTCAGCGTCAATTAACTCAAAGCCTTGGGCAGCGAGATGCTGTAAGACAGAAGCAAGATCACGCACTTGGTAGGCAACATGATGGAGTCCGTCCCCACGTTTGGCGAGGAACCGCGCGACACCACTGTCATCATCAAGTGGTGTGAGTAGTTCAATGTACTGGGCACCGCTCGCCAGCAACGCAACCCGGACTCGTTGGTCATGCACATTAGTCACCTCAAGGAGGGGGCAGCCAAGCGCCTGATAGCGCTCAATCGCAGGCTCAAGGGATGCAACCACAATCCCAACGTGATGGATATTCTGCAGTGCAAGGGTTTGTAACAGGCTCATCGCCTTGGGACCCCAGCTCGGCGTACCGGGACGTTCGCAACTAAGCGATCGCCGGTTTCAGTGCGCATAATGCGTACCTCGAGCCGTTCTGCATCGATGTCAAGGTGCCGTGAAAGAATCCGATAGATATCGGCACGAATCGCTTCCATCACCTCGGGCGTGAGCTTCACGTGATCTTGGACGAGCACCTCGACGAGCCGCTGTTTGGCGACCTGCGCACTCCGTTGCGGTTGGCTGCGGCGCCCAAAGAGGTTATCAAGCCACCCCATTGTCGTGCCTCCTCATCGTGTGCTTAGTGTACGACCTGCTTCGAACGGCCGCCGAGCCCGAGTGCGCGCAAGAAGCGACGAAATGCGCCATCTGGTTCAGTCGGCGGCAACAGCGGGATTTCTTCGCCAAGCAAACGCGCAGCGATATCGCGGAACGCCTGGCCGGCTCGCGACTGAGGATCAAGCGCTGCTGGCTCTCCCCGGTTCGTCGAGGTAATGATCGTCTCATCATCTGGTACAAGCCCGATCAAGGGAATAGACAAAATGTCAGTTACATCATCAACCGAGAGCATGTCACCACGGCGGACCAAGGTCGGATCGATCCGATTCACAATCAGTCGTGGTACTGGCAACTCCGCCGCCTCAACCAGGCCAATGATGCGATCAGCGTCACGAACCGATGACACCTCAGGATTTGTGACGATCAGTACTTCGTCCGCTCCAGCAATGGCATTACGGAAGCCTTGCTCGATGCCGGCAGGGGAGTCGATGAGCACGAAGTCAAATTGGCGACGCAGTTCGCTGCACAACTCGCGCATTTGCTGTGGGGATACTGCTTCCTTATCACGGGTTTGCGCGGCCGGGATGAGATAGAGATTGGACAGCCGCTTATCACGAATGAGGGCTTGGCGTAACCGGCACCGTCCCTCAACAATGTCAACAATGTCATAGACGATGCGGTTTTCAAGCCCCAAGACAATATCGAGATTGCGGAGGCCAATATCGGCATCAACGAGGACAACGGAACGTCCGCGGGCAGCAAGGGCTGCCCCGAGATTGGCCGTCGTGGTTGTCTTCCCAACACCGCCTTTGCCAGAAGTGATGGTAATGACTCGCCCCTGGACGTCTCGTGCTTCTTCTGTCTCCACAGCCCCCTCCTTTCGCTGCCGCCGCGCAACCAGACGTTGCATGCTCTGACTAGGCGTGTCGTCGCTCAAACCGCCACGGCTCAACCACAATTGCCCCGTCCACCACGTGCGCTAACGCAGGCTCGTCGAGCAACTCACGCCGCTGGTCAGGCGCCCGAGCAGCGAGCGAGCCAATACGCAGTAGCGTCGGGCTCAGGCGCAATGCCGCGATGATCGCCTGCGTCCCCGTACGGAGTCCGGCGTAGATTGTCCCGCGCACTACCCCCCAGACCAGAACATCCCCGCCAGCACGCACCTCAGCTCCTGGATTGACATCACCAACGATGACAACATCACCATCAGCAGTCACACTCATACCAGAGCGGAGCGTGCGCCGAACGTAGAGTGCAGTTCGCTCTGCTTCGTTCCCTGGTACCATTCGATCGTCTCGTGTCTCACGGCCAACGACACGCAAAGGATAAAACCCCCAGCTTTGGAGTCGCTCACGGTACGCTGGCGTTGTCGAGGTAATCGCCCGGACACGCACTCCTTGTTCGCTCAGATAGCGTTGCAGCGCAACGATTTCATCTAACGTGGGCTCACGCTCGCCATAGTCAATCATGAGCTCGCTATTGCGAAAGAATGCGCGGGAGCGCTCAATCGTCGCTTGAACATCAGCGAGCAACGAGGCCGTCGCAAGCCCTGGCGGCAACTGAAGGACAAGCCCATCTTGGGTACCGCGAACGCGCACCTGCTGGTCTGCGAATCGTGTCCGCTCTTCCATAAGCCCCCCTGCCCGCTGATTACCGCCCAGCAGTCGTCCGGTGGAAATAGGCAGCGAGAATCGCGTCAGCAACTGGAACCGCAAACGTTGCACCTTCGCCGCCGTCTCGAATCAACACAAGAACCAGGATCTCTGGCGCATCATACGGCGCAAATGCCGTAAACCATGCATGCTGCTTGGTGTATTTCCCATTCTCGGATTGACCGTACTCAGCTGTACCTGTTTTGCCAGCAATCGGTATTGTATCGCCTGTGCGGACGAATTTCCCCTTGGCTGTCCCGTCCGTAACCGTGCGGCGCATTGCCTGACGAACTAGCTGAATATGCTCCGGCGCAATCCCGAGCTTTCGGACGACAACCGGCTCGAAGGTGCGCACCGTTTCTCCGTTGGCATCACGAAGTTCTCGGACAAGCCGGGGCCGATAATACGTCCCGCCATTTGCGATGGCAGCGAGAGCACAGGCAAGTTGCAATGGCGTACAAGAAAGATGGCCCTGGCCGATCGAGACGTTAATCGTATCACCGACCGACCAGTACTCCCGCAACTCCTGGAACAGCCAACGCGGATCGGGCACAAGGCCGCTCGCTTCGTTGCCGAGCTCAATCCCCGTGGGCTGTCCAAATCCAAATTGCTCGCGGAGATATTTGCCAATCCGCTCGATCCCAAGTCCCGAGAAAAAGTGCGGTTGTGGATCTCCAGGAATGTAATAGTGAAGCGGTGTGTTTGCCCCTTCAGCTTGCTGATTTGGCGCACCGACATTGTAGAAGAAGACATTACATGATTGCGCAATACCATCGAGCACGGTAATCGGTCCATGCCCGCTGCGAAGCCAGCAATAGTAGTAATTGCCTCCATTTTCATCCCACTCAGTCGGGACACGAATTGCCCCACGACAGGTAAATGTCGTTTGCGCAGTGATTGTGCCTTCTTGCAGCGCGGCGCACGCAAGGAGCGGCTTGACTGTCGAACCGGGTGGGAATTCTCCACGCACGGCATAGTTGAATAACGGGCGGAACGGATCGTTTAAATACCGCTGATACTCTGCCTGGGAGATGCCATCAGCAAAGCATTGATTATCGTAGGTTGGGAGACTCACGAGCGCAAGCACTTCACCACTACGCGGATCAAGAGCAATAGCCACTCCAGACCCAACTGCCGAGCGTCCTTGTTTTGCTGCCGCATCGTTAGATTGCGCAATTCCTGCTTGGAGGGCTTCAGCGGCAGCCTTCTGCAAGGCGCTATCAATAGTGAGCACAACAGTGTATCCGGGAACGGGATCTTGCCGTCGATCTACTAACTCGGAGACAACTGCCCCACGGGCATCCGTTTGTAGCCAGCGGCCACCACGCGTTCCCCGCAGGTATGGCTCAAGCGCTTGCTCAATACCATCACGTCCGACAACGGCATTTGGTAAGTAGGGATTCGCCGCAGTATCACCACCAGCAGCATCATACTCTTCTTTGGTAATCGGTCCAACGTATCCAAGAACGTGCGCAAAGATCGGTCCAGCCGGGTACTGGCGCATGAGCGTATTGTCGTCGACAACAACACCAGGGAAGGAGAGTGGATTTGCTCCAATTTGTAACGCAAGATCACGCGGCACATCGCGCTTCAGGACAATCGGGCTTCCAGACCCCGCATACTGTTCAAGCAGATAATCGTAGCGGTTCAGCACGTGAACACCAGGCCATTGTTGTGCTAATGACTGGAACGTCGCGACTTCAGCAGGCGAAAGCTGCTCACGCAACAAAACAAAAGGCCCATCCTTCGGCGGTGACACTAATGGCCCGAGCACGTCCCCAAGCGGCACATTCAGCGCAGTTGACAAAGCGTCAGCAACTGGTCGGCGGGCTTCAGGAGGTACTGCAGCAGGCCGTACAACAAGGACGGTATCAAGATTCAACATCCGAATCAGCTGATCCCGCACCGCAGCCCGCTGCTGCGGATCATCCGGCAACTGGTCAGGAACAACCGAGACCGACCACGCACGCCGATTCTGCGCCAGAATCACACCGTTTCGATCAACAATCAGCCCGCGCGGTGCTGGCAATGCCTCGAAGCGAATGACATTGCCAGCGGCACGACGCTGGTAACGAGCGGCATCAAGAAGTTGCATCTTCCCTAACTTCGCAAGGACAGCGCCAAAACCAGCAATGATCATGCTCCGCAAGAGGAATGTGCGCCGCGTCATGCCACGGCGCTCATCGCCAATTTCTTCAATGAGAATGCGCCGCCGTGCTTCAGGCGGCGCAAGTTCAAGTCGTCGATGGGCCCGCATCATGGAGTCCTACACGATCAAGGAGCAGAATCACGACGTAGATCACAGGGACGGCAGCAACATTCAGCAGCGCTGTCAGCACGGCAACTTCAACTATGAGCCGCGGCGACGCACTCATATGCGCTAACCATCGCGCAACGGCAAGCAACGCTTGGCTGGTTATTGTTGCGACGACAACAAGCCCCATTGGCACAAGCAAATCAGCCCGGAAGAGCCGACGACGAGCGAGGCCTCCTGTAAGCGCTGCAGCAAGCAGTGCCAGGCTATGCAAGCCCAGCGGGGTTAACGTAAGCACATCGAGCAGCACACCACCAAGTGCCGCTGCTCCAAGACCATAGGCCACGCCATAGAGGCTCGCAAGGACGAGAACAATGCCTAACACGAGATCGGGATTAACCCACAGTGGATTAATCCGGGGCAGTATTGTTACTTGCACCACCGTAGCACTGATGACTAACAGCACAAGAAAGAGGTGGCGCACCCCAAACCCTCCCAGCGATATCCCTCAAAGAGGGATGCTAGCACATCACCCAAGAGTTTGCCGCTAACCGTGAGGAGGGCGCGCAGTCTCGAGTACGGCGATCTGCCCTTCAGCTCCAGGCATCGCGGAAGCACGTAATGCGGCAATGGTCTGCGAGACGTTATAGGCAACGCGTCGAAACGCAACGTCCCATCGCCCTTGATCTTCATTGAAGGTTAGGATGGCATAGGCCGCACGCTGGTCACCATCGAACGGTAACCCAACACTCCCAACGGCAACAACAAGACGATCAGCAAGCGCACGGGCATATTGCACATGAATATGGCCATAGGCAAGAGCCTGGCCTCCGGCAGCATCCAGCATTGCCTGCAACGTTGCTTCCGGCGCGTCTGGCTGGATCGTATCGTGACAATTCCATGGCGTTGCGTGCACAACCGTTAACGCTGCTCCGCCGGGGGCCGGAACAAGATAGGCGAGTGGGAGTGAAGCGAGATACTCAAGATGCGCAGCTGAGAGACGCTCAACCGCCCATTCATAGCGCGCTCGCAAGGCAGGCGAGGCAGTATGACGTTGCGCTTCAGTACTGACGTGTGCTGGTATTCGTCCACCACTGCCAACTTCAACTAAGAACTCGTCGGTATTTCCACGCACTGCCGGGATGCCCCGCTCGCGAATCACCTCAATGCATTCAGCTGGCCATGGGCCACCGAACGCGAAGTCGCCGGCCATGACGACACGGTCATATGATCCCTTCTCGATATCGGCAAGTACAGCCTCTAAGGCTGGAAGGTTCCCATGGACATCGGAGATTACCGCAATACGCATAGCCTGCTCCCCCAGACTCGGCTGCCGTGTTTCACGGTATCCTAGCCTAGCACCACCATCAAGCGCCGCAGCATGGAACAATTAGGCGGACGACATTTTCCGGAGTGGGGGATTGCGGACGTCTCGCAAAGCACACAGGTGAGAGGAAGGGAATGAGTAACCAACACTGTGACGCATTTCCTGCTGAGGGGCGGCAACGCGTCGTCATTGCCCAGCTCTTGCCGGAAGTTGACTGCGGACGGTTTGCGGCAAAGCGGATCATTGGTGACCTTGTCACAATCGAAGCGGATATCTTTGCGGACGGCCACGATGCGATCGCAGCTGTTCTCCGCTACCGCCATGCTCGCGAGGAAACGTGGCATGAGACACCGTTCACGCTCACGGTCAACGACCGCTGGCACGCTCAGTTCGCTGTCAATGAGCTTGGCATCTATGAATACACTGCAGTCGCATGGATTGATCGATTCCAGACATGGGTGCGCGATCTACGGAAGCGCCTTGACGCAAGGCAAGATGTCAGTGTTGATCTGCTGATTGGGGCAGAGCTCATTGACACGATCGCTCGCCAGGCACCAGAACCCGATGCAACAACTCTGCGAGCATATGCGGCGACGCTCCGCACGGGCCCAGCTGCAGCCGAAGCTGCCTTTGATCCCCAGCTTCACGCCCTGATGCGCCAGCACGATCCGCGAGCCTTCGCGACATCGTACCCACGGGTGCTGCGCCTCGTTGTTGATCGGACACGTGCGCGGTTCAGTACGTGGTACGAGCTTTTTCCTCGCTCGTGGTCACCCGAACCGGGTCGCCATGGCACACTCCGCGATGTCGCAGAGCGCGCGATTCCCTACATTGCAGGCATGGGCTTCGACGTCCTCTACCTTCCACCGATTCACCCAATTGGCCACACATTCCGGAAGGGACGAAACAACACGCTCACTGCTGGCCCAGATGACCCTGGCAGCCCATGGGCCATTGGTGGACCAGAAGGGGGCCACGACGCCATTCACCCGCAGCTCGGCACCCTCGCAGACTTTCAGTACCTCCTCAAACGAGCCCGGGAGCACGGCATTGAGATCGCGCTCGATTTAGCGTTCCAGTGCTCCCCCGATCACCCTTACGTCCGCGAGCATCCAGAATGGTTCCGCCATCGCCCAGACGGCACGATTCAATATGCAGAGAACCCGCCAAAGAAGTACCAGGATATCTATCCCTTTGATTTTGAGAGTCCGGCCTGGCGCAACCTCTGGGCAGAGCTACGACGTGTCGTCTGCTTCTGGATTGAACAAGGCGTACGCATCTTCCGGGTCGACAATCCGCACACGAAGGCTTTCCCATTCTGGGAATGGCTGATCGCAGAGATAAAGAACACGTACCCTGATGTGATCTTCTTGTCAGAAGCCTTTACGCGCCCGAAAGTGATGTATCACTTAGCGAAACTCGGCTTCTCGCAATCCTACACGTACTTTGCGTGGCGCAATACCAAGTGGGAACTCGAGAGCTATTTCACCGAGTTGACACAAACGCCAGTACGCGAATATTTCCGCCCCAACCTCTGGCCGAATACCCCAGATATCCTGACAGAGTACTTGCAGCTTGGCGGTCGGCCAGCATTTCTTACACGATTGGTGCTTGCTGCGACACTTGGGGCAAACTATGGCATCTATGGGCCAGCGTTCGAACTTTGCGAAAATCAGCCACTCGCACCAGGCAGCGAAGAATATCTCAACTCAGAGAAATATGAGATCCGCCATTGGCAACTCGATGCGCCGCAGAGCCTCGCCCCCATCATTGCCCGGGTGAACCGTATCCGTCGTGAGAACCCTGCTCTGCAGCAAGATTGGACCTTGCGTTTCCATCCGACGACGAACGACCAGCTCATCGCCTACACAAAGACCACGGATGATCGTAGCAATATTATTCTCACCGTTGTTAATCTCGATCCACATTACACCCAATCTGGCTGGGTCACGCTCCCACTCGAAGACCTTGCAATCCCGCACGATCAGCCGTATCAAGTTCATGATCTACTGAGCGATGCGCGCTATCTCTGGCACGGACCGACCAATTATGTAGAGTTAAATCCACAGGTTATGCCGGCGCACATCTTCTTACTGCGCCGGCGAATTCGTCGCGAGCACGACTTTGAGTACTACGCATAATCTTTGGTAAAGGAGGCACCGGTATCAATGGCCACACGCCAGCGTCCGGCAACAGTGCCTAGCCTATCGCCCTTGACTGACGATCCACTCTGGTATAAGGACGCCATCATCTACGAAGTCCACGTTCGCGCCTTCTACGATAGCAATGGTGATGGCATCGGCGATTTCCCCGGGTTGACGGCAAAACTGGATTACCTCCAGGACCTTGGTGTCACCGCGGTATGGTTGCTCCCATTCTATCCCTCACCCCTCCGCGATGATGGATATGACATTGCGGACTACACGAATGTCCATCCCGCGTATGGCACGCTCCGCGATGTCCGGCAGTTCATTCGCGAGGCCCACCAGCGCGGAATACGGGTCATTAATGAGCTCGTCTTGAACCATACATCGGATCAGCATCCATGGTTCCAGCGAGCGCGCCGCTCAGCGCCAGGGAGCATCTACCGTAACTACTACGTGTGGAGCGATACGCCAGATCGTTATCGTGAAGCACGCATCATTTTCAAAGATTTTGAGACATCGAATTGGGCCTGGGATCCAGTCGCGCAAGCCTACTACTGGCACCGGTTCTACTCACACCAGCCTGACTTGAACTACGATAACCCTCGCGTGCGCCGTGAGATTCTGCGGGTCGTCGATTTCTGGCTTGAGCTGGGCATCGACGGCATGCGGCTTGATGCCGTCCCCTATCTCTTCGAACGAGAAGGGACGAACTGCGAGAATTTGCCAGAAACGCACGCATTTTTGAAAGAACTCCGTCGCCATATCGATGAACGATTCCCGAACCGCATGCTCTTAGCCGAAGCCAATCAGTGGCCTGAAGATGCCGTCGCCTATTTCGGCGATGGTGACGAATGTCACATGGCATTTCACTTCCCACTCATGCCACGCCTCTTTATGGCAATCCGCATGGAAGACCGGTTCCCGATTATCGACATCCTGAGCCAAACGCCACCCATCCCACCAACGGCACAGTGGGCCCTCTTCCTCCGTAACCACGACGAATTGACCCTCGAGATGGTCACTGACGAAGAACGCGACTACATGTACCGCGTCTATGCGCGCGATCCAGTGGCACGCATCAACTTAGGTATCCGCCGTCGCCTTGCGCCATTGCTCGGCAATAACCGCCGACGAATCGAATTAATGAATGGTCTCCTCTTCTCGCTTCCCGGCACGCCAGTCATTTACTATGGCGATGAAATTGGCATGGGAGACAACATTTACCTTGGTGACCGCAATGGTGTGCGTACTCCCATGCAATGGAGCAGCGACCGCAATGCCGGCTTCTCCACCGCAAATCGCCAGCGGCTCTACTTGCCAGTGATCGTGGATGCCGAGTATCACTATGAGGCCGTCAACGTTGAAGCGCAGCAAAATAACCCGCACTCATTGCTCTGGTGGATGAAGCGGCTCATTGCTTTACGCAAGCAGTACCGGGCATTTGGGCGTGGCTCATTCGAATTCATCACCCCCGAAAATCGTAAGATCCTAGCATATGTCCGGCGATACGAGCAAGAAACGTTGCTTGTCGTCGCCAATTTGTCGCGCTTTGTGCAATATGCTGAACTTGATCTCAGCCCGTATCGCGGACTTGTGCCGGTTGAACTCTTTGGCCGTGTTGAATTTCCCCCGATCGGTGACACTCCGTATCTGCTCACGCTTGGCCCACATAGTTTCTATTGGTTCTCGCTTGAACCACAACGGACGGGAGAAGAAAGCGGCACGATCACGCTGCACGAACTACCGCTCATCCCACTCGCCCGGCGTAACGGCCACTTTGACCTCACTCCGACACGACGAGCACTTGAAGGCTTATTACCAGCCTATCTCCGTGGTCGACGCTGGTTTGGCGGAAAGGATCGGCGAATTCGCAGTGCCCATATCAGTGCTCACGTGCCGTTTGAATATGGCGATCGCACTGCACAACTGCTACTTATCACAGTCGAATACACGGAAGGGGATCCTGAGCAATATCTCTTGCCCTTGACCATCGTCGATGGTTCCCTCGCCGAGCAGATTATGGAGCGCTTGCCACATTACGTCGTGGGCCGGCTGGCGCAACCGAGCGGCGACGCGCTGCTCGTCGACGCACTGGCAGACCCGGCCTTTGGTCGAGCATTAGTCGAGGCGATCAGTCGTCGTCGCCGGATTCCCGCAGATGGCGCTGTCCTGCTTGCCCAACCAACGCGGGCATTTCGGCAACTCGTCCCCTCAGGGACCCCCCTTCCTGAGCCGACACTCAGTCGCGCTGAGCAAAGTAACAATTCGCTCATCTTTGGCGACCGCCTCATTTTGAAGCTGTTCCGCAAGGTCGAACCGGGAATGAATCCGGAGGTCGAGATTGGCTACTATCTGACTGAGCGCGTTGGCTTCCCCCATGTGCCGCCACTTGCCGGCAGCATCGAGCTCAAACTCGGACAATCTGAACCGATCTCGCTCGCGGTTCTCCAGGCTTTCGTCCATACCGAAGGAGATGCGTGGCAATACACGCTCGATGAGCTTGGAGGCTACCTCGAGCGTGCACTCGCGTATCCGGGTGAGCCGCCAGCCATTACCCTTGATCCGCAAAGCCTCATTGAGCGAGCAGGAGGGGAAATCCCAAGCGACGTCTATGAAACGGTGAATACGTACGTCGAGGCGGTCAGGCTCCTTGGGCAACGAACAGCAGAACTTCACCGCGCCCTGGCTGCTGCAACTGATAACCCAGCGTTTGCACCAGAACCGTTTTCGCTCCTCTACCAACGGTCGATTTACCAATCGATGCGTAGTGCAGCAATTCAAACGTTTCAGCAACTTCGCCGGCACACCGCTCGGCTTGACGAAGGAACACGTGCCCTTGTTGAGCAAGTACTCGCCCGGGAAAATACGATCATCGCCGTTTATCGGCGCCTACTCCATCACCTGATCCCAGCCAAGCGCATTCGTTGCCACGGTGACTATCACCTTGGGCAAGTGCTCTATACTGGGCGCGACTTTGTGATTATCGACTTTGAGGGTGAGCCCGCTCGCCCGATTAGCGAACGCCGTCTCAAGCGCACGCCGCTGCTTGACGTGGCGGGGATGCTCCGTTCCTTCCACTATGCTGCCTACGCCGTGCTTCACGAACATCAACAGCATGGTCTCATCTCTGACGTGGAGCGAGCTGAGCGCTGGCTGCGCTACTGGTATGGCTGGGTTGCTGCCATCTTCCTCCAAGGCTATCTGCAGACGATGGAAGGCAGCGATTTGCTTCCGCCTGGTCCAGATGATTTGCGGGCAGTGCTTGAGGCTTACCTGCTCGACAAGGCACTCTACGAAGTACGCTACGAACTGGGGCATCGACCTGGCTGGCTTTCAATTCCTCTCCGCGGTGTACTGGAGATGAGTCAAGGACCAGAGGCAGGAACATGAATACCCCACAGGCTGCGTTACGGCAGCTCGCTCAGGCAGCTGGACTGCAGACTGGCTATGTCGATGTCTTGGGCCGCCGACATCGCGCGTCACCTGACGTGATCCTTGCAGCCCTAAACGCGCTTGGCATTACCATGGCAACCATGGAAGAGGCTCCAGCTGCACTGCGAATGTTCCAGCACCACCGCCTGACACGACGCGTTGAACCGACCATTGTTCTACGACCACATCGTCGAAATGCCCTCTCGATCTTTTTGCCATTATCAAGAGAGCCCGAACGCTTTACCGTCTTCCTCCAACAGGAAGACGGTACAACCCATGAATGGTCCGTTCGCTCTACTGAACTGCCACGCCGGGGGCAAGAGCAGAATGGCACTGATACCTATTCCATCGCTCGACTTGGACTCCCTGCCCTGCCAATGGGATACCACACACTGTCGTTACACTTCCCCGACGGAATTGAGACAACAACCCATATCCTTTGTGCTCCAGTCCGTTGTTGGCTCCCTTCCGAGGAAACACGATGGTGGGGGCTCTTCTTACCGCTCTATGCCCTGACAACTGAACAGAGTTGGGGTGCAGGAAACTTTTCCGACCTTGGCACACTCGTTACCTGGGTTGCGGAACAGCAAGGGCAGGTTGTTGGCACACTTCCCCTGCTGGATACGTACCTCGACCAGCCGTTCGATCCCAGTCCCTACGCGCCAGTAAGCCGACTCTTTTGGAATCCGTTCTACCTTGATCTCACGCAGGCACCGGAGGTGGATCAGTGTCCAGAAGCCCAAACACTCCTTGCCTCATCCACGTTTCAGGACGCACTCGCAGCAGCACGAGCATCCGCATTCGTTGACTACCGCCGAGGTATGCAGCTCCGAACACAAATTTTGCAACTCCTGGCGGACTCACTTGCACAACACCGCGGTCCACGATTCGAGGCCTTGCAATCGTGGCTTCACGAACACCCTGAGGTCGAAAAATACGCACGCTTTCGGGCATTCGTTGAGCAAACAAGGCAAGGCTGGCAGGGATGGCCAACGCCGCAACGCGACGGGCAACTCGGCGCTGATGATGCAGATCCGGCGATAGTTCGGCGCTTCTGTTACGCGCAGTGGCTCACCGAGCAGCAATTTCTTCAGGTTGCACGTTCCGCCCGCGCACAGCATGTTGGGCTTTATCTTGATCTCCCAATCGGAGTGCACACGCAAGGCTACGACACGTGGCGCTGGCGCACGAATTTTGCGCTGGATATGAGCGCTGGTGCGCCGCCGGACGCATTCTATCCTGAAGGTCAGGTCTGGAACTTCCCGCCGCTTCATCCGCTGCACACTCGAGAGAACGGCCATGCATATTTTCGTGCCATCGTGCGTCGGCACCTTGCAGTCGGGCCACTCTTGCGCCTTGACCATGTCATGGGACTGCATCGGCTCTACTGGGTGCCACAAGGAGCAAGCGGACGAGACGGCATCTATGTTCGTTATCCAGCGGAGGAACTCTTTGCTGTACTCGCCATTGAGTCACAACGCGCCCAAGCAGTACTCATTGGCGAAGACCTTGGCACGGTGCCGTGGCTTGTGCGCGATTCGATGCGCCGTCACCATCTCCTCGGCATGTACATCTTGCCGTTTGAACAGCGAGGTGCAGGCTTCGCAACGCCTTCGCCGCTGTCGCTCGCAGCGCTCAACACGCACGATCTTCCACCATTTGCGGCACTCTGGCAATCGTGGACACCCCGCCAGCGCCACGCAACGCTTCGCTGGCTCCAGCACCGAGGGTGGCTTCTACCAGATGACAGTGCGAATGATGGAGCATGTCGCCGCGCACTTGAAGGTGTACTCACTTTTCTGGCGACAAGTCCAGCGCGCATTCTCCTAGTCAATGCTGAGGATCTCTGGCTCGAAACGGAGCCCCAGAATCGACCAGGCACAGGCGCAGAGCAGCCAAATTGGCGACATAAGGCGCGCTTGCCACTCGAAGCATGGTCTGCCGATCCTGATCTGATTCACGTGCTGAACCGCATTAGCCAGCTTCGGACAAAGGCAGCACAAGGGAAGGAAGCACGATGACGGAAACGCCAACGATTCGCCATGACCAGAGTTTACTGACAGATGACGATCTCTACCTCTTCAACGAAGGCTCGTGGCTACGTGCATACGAAAAGCTTGGAGCTCATCCCGTACAGCTTGGTGATGAGACTGGCGTTTACTTTGCAGTCTGGGCACCGAACGCGCGTGAAGTTTCGGTCATTGGCGACTTTAACGGCTGGAAGCCAGGAGTCCATCCTCTTGCACCACGTGGGAACTCCGGCATCTGGGAAGGGTTTCTCCCTGGCGTCGGCGTCGGAGCCCGGTATAAGTACCACATTGTGTCACACTACAATAACTATCGCGTTGACAAAGCCGATCCCTATGGCGTCTTCCATGAAACGCCTCCACGAACCGCTTCAATCGTCTGGGATCTCTCGTATGAATGGCATGACCAGCAATGGATGGCGCAGCGACGCCAACGCAATGCTCTTGATGCACCAATGTTGATCTACGAGGTACATCTCGGCTCCTGGATGCGCGTGCCTGAAGAAGGCAATCGCTGGTTGACATACCGAGAGCTGGCACCGAAGCTTGCCGAGCATGTGCAGCGCCTTGGTTTTACCCACGTCGAGTTTTTGCCGATTATGGAGCACCCCTTCTACGGCTCATGGGGATACCAGATTACCGGCTACTTCGCACCAACAAGTCGATATGGCACCCCCCAAGACTTCATGTATCTTATTGACTACCTGCACCAGCAGGGCATCGGCGTTATTCTTGACTGGGTCCCATCACATTTTCCGACCGATGAGCACGGCTTAATTTACTTTGATGGGACACATCTCTACGAGCACGCCGATCCTCGACGCGGCTTTCATCCTGATTGGCATAGCGCGATCTTTAACTACGGTCGGCATGAGGTACGCACGTTCCTGCTCAGCAGTGCTATCTTCTGGCTCGATCGCTACCACGCCGATGGGCTTCGGGTTGATGCTGTCGCGTCAATGCTCTACCTCGATTACTCCCGTAAACCAGGGGAATGGATCCCCAACGAATACGGCGGTCGGGAAAATCTTGAGGCCATTGCCTTCCTGCGTCGTCTCAACGAAGAGATCTATCGGCTCTATCCAGATGTGCAGACCATCGCCGAAGAATCGACAGCCTGGCCGATGGTGTCACGTCCCACGTATCTCGGCGGCCTTGGTTTCGGGATGAAGTGGGACATGGGCTGGATGCACGATACGCTTCACTACCTTCACTATGATCCCATCTACCGGAAGTATCACCACACGTTGCTTACGTTTCGTATGCTCTACGCGTTCACCGAAAACTTCGTTCTCCCGCTTTCACATGATGAAGTTGTGCATGGGAAAGGTTCCTTGCTCAGCAAGATGCCTGGAGATGACTGGCAGAAATTCGCCAACCTTCGCCTACTCTATGGTTACCAGTACACACAACCGGGGAAAAAGCTCTTATTCATGGGCGCAGAGATCGGGCAATGGGCCGAATGGAATCATGACACAAGCCTCGACTGGCACCTGCTGCAGTATGCGCCGCACCAGGGTATTCATCGCTGGCTCGAAGATCTCAACCGACTTGTCCGTACCGAACCAGCGCTCTACGAGCAGGATTTCTCACCTACCGGCTTCGAGTGGATCGACCCCAACGATGCCGATAACAGTGTGCTGAGCTACTTGCGTCGTGGGCGGGCAGAGGGAAGCGAACTGCTCATCGTGTGCAACTTTACCCCGGTCCCGCGGCAGAACTACCGCGTCGGCGTACCACGGCTTGGCTTCTGGCGCGAGGTGCTCAACAGCGACGCGTCGATCTATGGTGGCAGTGGTTGGGGCAACTTTGGCGGCGTTGAGGCAACGCCGGTGCCATGGCATGGCCGACCCTATTCTGTTAACCTCACTCTCCCACCACTGGCAATGGTCATCTTCAAGTGCGAGCAGTAGAGAGGAGCATGCGTGTCAGCGCAGCCACTCGAGCTTGGGGCAATTGTGTTGGCTCCTGGGCATGTGCAGTTCACTGTCTGGGCCCCGAATGCAACAGACGTCGCCCTTCACCTCCTCACACCCCAGGAACGCCTCATCCCGATGCAACAAGAGCGTGACGGGTACTGGACCGTTGCTGTCGACAACGTGCCAGCCGGATCACGGTACTGGTATCGCCTCGATCGTGAGCAAGATTTGCCTGATCCAGCTAGCCGATGGCAACCGGACGGCGTACATGGGCCTTCGGCGGTTGCTGATCCAACACGTTTTGCCTGGCATGACGACCACTGGCGAGGGATCCGTCTGTCCGAACTCATCTGCTACGAGCTGCATGTTGGCACTTTCACCCCCGAAGGCACCTTTACCGCGATCATTCCAATCCTACCGACTCTTGTCGACCTGGGGATTACTGCGATTGAGTTGATGCCAGTGGCAGAATTCCCAGGAGAACGCAACTGGGGCTACGACGGGGTCTTGCCGTTTGCCGTTCATCACGCATACGGCGGGCCTGACGGTCTTCGCTATCTTGTCGATGCCTGTCATCAGCATGGGCTCGGCGTCATCCTTGACGTCGTGTACAACCATGTTGGGCCCGAAGGCAATGTACTCAACCAGTATGGCCCCTATTTCACTGAACGGTACCGCACTCCCTGGGGCCCTGCGCTCAACACGGATGGGCCCGATAGTGAACCAGTCCGCCGTTTTCTTATCGAAAACGCCTTACACTGGGTTCGGGAATATCACATTGATGGATTTCGACTCGACGCGGTCCACGCGATCGTTGACCAACTGCCAACGCACATTCTCGAGGAACTTGCTCAAACACTTCACGCAGAAGGCTTGCGACTCAATCGCCACATTCTCGTTATCGCTGAGAGTGACGCCAACGACCCGCGGATCATCACGCCAAGGCCACTCGGAGGCTATGGGCTTGATGCGGTCTGGAGCGATGATTTTCATCACGCACTCCACACGCTTCTTACTGGCGAACAGCACGGGTACTATGCTGATTACGGATCGCTTGAGCACCTGGCGAGAGTTTTTCGGCGCGGCTTCTGCTACACAGGACAACGTTCAGTCTTTCGTCGGCGACGGCATGGGCGAGCAGCTCTCGTTGCCCAGCCTGAGCAGTTCGTTGTCTGCATCCAAAATCATGACCAGGTTGGGAACCGCGCCCGCGGAGACCGCCTCAGCACCCTTGTCGACTTCGAGCGCCTCAAGTTGGCAGCTGCAACCGTGTTGTTGTCGCCGTTTACGCCATTGCTCTTTATGGGAGAAGAATATGCAGAGACAGCACCATTCCCCTATTTCGTCAGCCACACTGATCCAGAATTAATCACCGCAGTCCGTGAAGGGCGGAAACGGGAGTTCGCAGCCTTTCACGCCGAGCAAGAGCCGCCTGATCCTCAAGCAGTTGAAACGTTTCTTCAGGCCAAACTCCGCCACCAGCTTCGTGATGAAGGGCAGCATCGTACCCTTTGGCGCTTTTACCAGCACCTTCTTACGGTACGTCGTCAAGCCGCACCTTATCAGACGACACCGCGCCCTTGGCCGATCGTTGAGATGGATCGCGCGGCTCATACCCTTGTTGTTCGCTGGGAAGATGTTACCCCTGCTGCTTGTTTGGCCCTCTGCTTTGCTGATCAACCGCAGACTGTTCACCTCAATTTACCTGACGGTCTATGGCACATTCGAGTAGACTCAGCAGCAGAGACGTGGGGAGGCAACCGATCTGCCGATCCATCTCCCCTCCGCGTCACTGGAGGCGCGGGAGCGTCTGTACTGCTCCCGCCATGGTCAGCAACGTTTTGGGAACGAGAGGACGTGCCCTAAGATGGCAAAGCGCTTTATTTGTGTCCATGGACATTTCTATCAACCTCCACGGGAAAACCCATGGCTCGAGGTTATCGAAGTCCAAGATTCGGCATACCCCTATCATGACTGGAACGCACGCATCACCGCCGAATGCTACGGCCCCAATGCCTGGTCACGGATTCTCAATGATCAGGGCAAGATCATGAAAATCGTCAATAACTACGCCAGAATGAGCTTTAATTTTGGGCCAACGCTGATCGCCTGGTTAGCGGACCAAGCGCCTGCGGTATACGAGCGCATTCTGGAGGCTGATCGCGAAAGCCTTGCAACTCACGGCCATGGCTCAGCTATCGCGCAAGCCTACAACCACCTCATCATGCCATTGGCCAATACACGCGATAAGCGAACGCAGGTCCGGTGGGGGATTGCCGATTTTGTCAGCCGGTTTGGGCGGCACCCTGAAGGCATGTGGCTACCAGAGACAGCCGTTGACCTCGAGACCCTCGACATTCTGGCCGAGCACGGCATTACCTTCACCATTCTCGCACCATATCAGGCACGGCGCGTGCGCCCACTCGATCAGGAAGAGTGGCAGGATGTCGAAGGCGGTCGCGTCGATCCAAGCCGCCCCTATCTCGTGCGTCTTCCCTCAGGCCGAACGATTACCGTGTTCTTCTATGACGGTGGAACCGCTCATGATGTGGCATTCGGTGGACTGCTCAATGATGGCCACCAGCTTGCCGCACGACTCTTGCAGGCTGCGCCAGCCGATGACCAGCCACACCTTGTGCACATTGCGACTGACGGTGAGACCTTTGGTCATCACCACCGATTCGGTGACATGGCCCTTGCCGCTGCCCTCGAAACGATCGAGCAGAGCGGGGAGGCCGAACTAACCAACTACGCTGCCTTCCTTGAACACTACCCGCCAACGTGGGAGGCAGAAATTATTGAACAAACTTCCTGGAGCTGCGCCCACGGTGTGGAGCGCTGGCGCAGCAACTGTGGCTGCAACTCAGGCATGAACCCGGGATGGACCCAGGAGTGGCGCCAGCCATTGCGCGAAGCCATGGATTGGCTCCGCGATGAACTTGCGCCACGCTATGAAGAAGCGATCGGTGCACTCTTGCACGATCCATGGGAAGCACGCGATGATTACATCCATGTTATCCTTGACCGCTCCCCTGAGAATGTGCAGCACTTTTTTGAGCGTTGGCAACGCCACCCCTTGAGCAAAGAAGAGCAAGTCACCGCACTTAAACTCCTTGAACTGCAACGCCACGCGCTTTTAATGTACACCAGTTGTGGCTGGTTCTTTGATGAGATTTCAGGTATCGAAACCGTCCAAGTGATTCAGTACGCAGCACGGGCAATTCAGCTTGCGCGCGAAGCCCTTGGGATAGACCTCGAATCAGGCTATCTTGAGTTTCTCGAACGCGCGCCCAGTAACGTCCCTGAAATTGGCAATGGGCGGGTCGTCTATGAACGGTTCGTCAAGCCAGCACAGATTGGATTAGCTGAAGTCGCCGCACACTATGCAATTAGCGCACTCTTCGAGAACTACCCAGAACAGACTGACATTGCCTGTTACACGATTCAGCAGCAGCAGGCGTACAAGGCAGAAGCAGGGCGAACCCGTCTCCTTGTTGCCACGGTCGATGTGACATCAACGATCACGAAGGAAGACGCCCAATTCACGATTGCGGCACTGCATCTTGGGGAACACAATGTTCTGAGTGGCGTCCTACCCGATCACCATCCTGAGCAGTACAAGGCCCTTCTCGAGGAATTGAAGACGAGCTTTGAGCAGGCAGATATTCCAGCATTGCTTCGCGTGTTTGACCAGCACTTTTCCGACCAGACCTACTCACTGCGCACGCTCTTTCGCGACGAACAACGAAAGATTCTCACTATCCTCCTGGATTCAGCAATAGCAGAGTCTGAAAGCTCGTTCCGGCATGTGTATGAGGACAACCGTCTGCTCATGCAGTTCCTCCACACCCTTGGCGCGCCAATTCCGCGGCCATTCCTTGCTGCCGCTGAAGTTGCCATTGAAGCCGCGCTACGCCAGGTGATTGCGGACGAGGAGCCTGATCTGGCACGGTTTGATCAGCTGCTCGACGATGCCGAACAGTGGGGGCTCGCTATCGACTACACCGGCCTTGCATATGCCATGCAACAACGGCTCGAGGCGCTGGCAACAGCCTGGCATGAACACCCCGAAGACAGTCGACTCCTGCAGACCCTCACAGCGCTTGCTGAACGTATCCCGCAGCTTCGCGAGCCCGTCAATACCTGGAATGTGCAAAACCTTGCCTGGGATGTGCGTCATACGATCTATCCGACCATGAAAGAACGGGCAGATAACGATCCTGAAGCTGCCACTTGGGTTGAGCAATTCCAGCATCTCTGCGATACGCTTTGGCTCGCCTGTGAGTGAGGCAAGCGGCGATGCGCGCTTTCACTGCAACATATCGTTTGCAACTCCACCGGCAGTTCGACTTTGCAGCAGTCCAATCGCTCGTACCGTACCTCAACGCGCTCGGGGTGAGTGATCTTTACCTCTCACCGATTACTGAAGCACGAGCTGGTAGTCTGCATGGCTATGATGTGATTGATCCCACACAGATCAGCCGCGAGCGTGGTGGGCTCGCAGGCTTTCGCTCGCTCGCGCATGCCGCACAAGCCTTTGGCCTTGGCATCATCGTCGATATCGTGCCTAATCATCAGGCCGCGCATGAGAGCAACCCAGCCTGGTGGCAATTTCTCCGAGACGGGCTCGATACACCGACTGCGCGCTGGTTTGATATTGCCTGGGATGCTCCATGGCCAGCCGTCCGTGGACGCATCACGCTGCCAGTGTTAGGCGAGCCATATGCTGAAGCGTTGCGGAGCGGGAAGCTTGCGCTTGCCTGGCATGCTGATGCTGGGCTCGTCATCACGTACGCAGATCGAATCTTTCCGGTCAACCGAGCCGGATGGCAACAATTTCTCGAACATGTCCTTACCGACACGTTACCACCGCCGTTACACCAGCAGATTGCAGCGCTTGCACAACGAGTAGCCGAAGGCAAGAGTAGTCTCGCCGAGGCAAGTGCAACGTTGCGCGGCCTTGCTAACTCTGACCAACACGTTGCACAAGCACTGGCACACGCTATCGCAGCATTTCAGCCAGCTGATACCCCCGAGGCGCAAGCACGACTCGATCGCATGCTTGCGGCACAACACTACCGACTGGCATTCTGGCGCAGTGGCCTGCAACAGTTGACACTGCGCCGATTCTTCGACATTACTGAGCTTGCTGGGATCCGACAGGAAGATCTGGCAGTCCGTGAAGCGACGCACGGGCTGATTCTGAGTCTCATGGACGCCGGGCTTTTCCATGGCGTGCGTGTTGATCATATTGATGGGTTAGCCGAACCAACGGCCTATCTTCACTGGCTCAACCAGCGCGTTCAGGCAAGCACAAAGGGAACCGGCGTTGTCCTTGTTGAAAAGATCCTAACCGGCGACGAACGCTTACCCCAGGATTGGCCAATTGACGGCACGACGGGCTATGATTTTCTCGCCCACTGCACCCGTGTTTTGCTGGATCCACAAGGGGCAGCGCAGCTGGCTGCGCGCCACGGGAGCGTGTTAGCTGAGGATCCCCATTTTGCTGAGCAGCTAGACTTTCCAACTCTTGCTACTGCAGCGCGGCACGAAGTCCTCAACATGCTTTTCACCAGCGAGATTGACCTGCTCACGTTCTGGCTTGCCGAGCTTGCTGCTGGCATCCCCGAAGGTCGAGACGTTCCACTGCAGGCGCTCCGCCAGGCCCTTTGCGCTGTGACCGCTGCAGTACCCGTCTATCGGACATACCGTGTGGGACCAGCGCTTTCCGCACCTGACCATGCTGCTATCACAGCGGCACTAACCGCTGCGCGGGCAACATGCGAAGATATGGCTGCACTCGATGTACTGCACCGTGTCCTGTTGGCCCGGGAAGAAGTTGGCACGCTCTTTCCAGTTGCTGCTTGGCGACGTTGGATGATCCGATGGCAACAGCTGACTGGCGCCGCTATCGCGAAAGGGGTTGAAGATACAGCACTGTACCGGGATCCACGGCTGCTTGCACTCAACGATGTTGGGTGTGATCCAGCAGCAGGTCCCTTATCCATCGAAGCGTTTCATCGCTGGTGCCAGGAACGACAGGCTCGTTGGCCTCGATCGCTCAATGCACTCTCAACCCACGACACGAAGCGGAGCGAAGACGTTCGAGCGCGGTTGCTTGCGCTTTCCCAACTTCCTGACATGTGGGCATCCGCGCTGGTCGCTGCCCGCGCAGCGCTTACCCCATTCCGTCGCACGATTGGTGGACAGCACTTTCCGCGCCCATACTTAGCATTGCTCGCTCTTCAAACGCTTGTTGCTGCTTGGCCTTTTGACGAGAACGACGTGCCAACATTTGCGCAACGCTTCGCAGACTATCTCCTCAAGGCTGCGCGCGAGGCCAAGCTGGAAACAAGTTGGCTCAACCCACAACCGTCCTCTGAGGAAGCAATTCTCCGATTTGCCCAGCAACTTGTCTGTGGCTCCGAAGGTGCAGCGGTGCGAGATGCTCTCGCTCCGGTCCGTGACGCCATCGCCTGGGTAGGTGCGCTTGCGAGTCTTGCTCAGCGCGCCATAGCCTGCATGGCGCCCGGCGTTCCAGACATCTATCAAGGCTGCGAGGGATGGTCGTTCTCACTTGTTGACCCAGATAACCGCCGGCCGGTCGACTTTGAACGGCTTGCTTATCACCTCGCCCAGCTCTGTGACCCTGATCGTCCAACAGTTGAGCATGCGACAGAGCTACTTCAGGATTGGCGAGACGGGCGAATCAAGCTGTTCCTCACGCGTCAGGCTCTTCATCTGCGTCGTCGTTCACCGGCACTCTTCCTGGAAGGCGCGTATGTCCCCTTGCACGTGCACGGCCCGCAGCGTGATCAGGTGCTCGCCTTTGCCCGTATTCACGACCATCAGTGGGTAGTGACCGTGGTCACTCGATTTCCAGCTCGCGTTCATCGCGACGTTGGGGAGCGGCAGACGCTCCCACCACCAACAGCGTGGGAAGAAACCGTGCTCCAGCTTCCGCCAGAGGCACCCACACGATGGCAGTGCATCCTCACAGGCCAAACCTTTTCCTTAGGCACAGCTCAGGGATTGACGCTGGCGCTGCGCGATATTCTTGCCGTATGGCCATTGGCGATCTTGCGCAATCTGGATGGAGGCTAAGCAGCGATTTGGAGGCACGTGAGAATGCATCGCCTGACTTGGCTTCTCTGCCTTAGTGTGCTCACGATGCTTAGCGCGTGCCAGGGGCAACGACAGGCGGCAACGGCAACGGTTGTTCCTCAGCCAATTATCACAACGCCAACACCGACAACCCCATCGCCAGTCGCTACTCCAACGCTTTCCCCAACACCAACACCAACGCCAGTGCCAACCGTAACGCCGAGCCCTTCACCGACTCCGCAAAATCCGCTCTGGGCCTATACCATCGAAGGCTTACGCAATCGGCGTTATCCAGGAGGGACGATTACAATAACCCGTGTGCTTGAGCGCAACGCCGCGTATACACGGTATGCCATCACTTATCCAAGCGACGGCCTACGCATCACTGGCGTTATGCTTATCCCGAACGGGAGTGGACCATTCCCCGTCGTCATCCTCAACCATGGCTATATTCCACCAGACCAGTATTGGTCGGGAGCCGACACCGCGAACGAAGCGGACTACCTTGCGCGCCGAGGCTATCTCTGTATTGCTCCAGATTTCCGTGGATGGGGAGATTCTGATCCTGGGCCAAACTATTTCCGCACGGGTATTGTGATCGATGTGCTGAACCTTATCAGCTCTCTTCCATCACTCCCCCAGGCCGATCCACATCGCGTTGGGCTCTGGGGCCACAGCATGGGTGGAGGATTGGTAGCAAAAGCTATCACTGTTGATTCGCGGATTAAAGCAGCCGTTCTGTATGGCCCAGTGAGCGCCTATGACCTTGATAACATCCAGAAATGGGGCGATGGATTGAATGAGGCAAGTCCTGATCCTCTTGCCCAGGCGTATCGTGAAGCGGCACGCGATCCGATGTTCCTGCGCCAGACCTCGCCTTTATTCTTCTTCCACTATGTAACCGCTCCGGTGCAAATCCATCAGGGGCTCGCTGACACCGTTACGCCGCCACAATGGTCACAGGCCATTCGCGATGCACTCCTCGCTGCAGGCAAGAGCGTTGAATACTATGAGTACCCTGGTCAAGGTCATGCATTCCAAGGGACAAGTTGGCTGCTTTTCATGCAGCGCACAACCGCGTTCTTCGACCGCTATCTAAAGGGAACCGGCTCCTAGTACCTGTGGAAAACTCGACTGCGGGCTGATTGATGCGCTTGCTCCTCTTGGCGATCATCGAGTGGAGGTAAGTCAATCGGCCCATACCGTCGTATGAGCGCAGCATGAATCAAGAAATCAGCAAGTTTTGGATTCTTTGGTAATATTGGCCCATGCAGGTATGTGCCGATTGCATTTCGATAGCGGCACCCCTCAGTTCGATCTTCACCGTTGTTGCCAAAGCCTTTACGGACATACCCAAGCGGTCGGGCTTGCGGACCAAGAAACGTCCGGCCACTATGGTTTTCAAACCCAACGAGTTCACCAAAGTCGTCGCTTTGCACGACGATATTGCCAATCATCCGACGAGAGCCAGCGACAGTGTACGCATCAAAGATCCCAAGCCCTGGTAATCGCTCGCCCTCATGGGGTTGATAGTATTGGCCAAGGAGTTGATATCCGCCACAGATTGCCAGCAGTGGCGCGCCATCTTCAACAGCAGCACGCAACGCCTCGCCACTGGGACCTTGGAGGTCCCACGCAGCCGCAATCTGCTCACGATCTTGCCCACCGCCCCAAAAGAAAATGTCATATGCTGCTGCATTGAGCGAATCGCCACACGCATAGGTCGCAACATGCGCTTCAATGCCTCGCCAACGGCAGCGTTGCACAAGGGTTAGGATATTGCCCCGATCGCCGTAGATATTCATTGTGCGGCCGAAGAGCCAGCAAATGGTTACTTCCATCCCTCACTGCTCCCAAAATGCTGGCGCAGCGCCACGTGCCGCAAGATAACGACGGAGCGAAAGAAGCGCCGTATAGGTGGGCAGGACGTAGCCGCGCGCGCCAGGGGCCAGTCGCGCAACGAAGCGTTCGAACGCTTCTGGCAGTCTACCAAGCTCGTGCACGCGCGTCTCCGCAATACCAGCGTACTTGAGACGGAGAGCCATATCCGGGCCACGCAATCCACCGGTAAAGAATGAGGTATGCCATGCAGCAAGCGGCTCGAGATCAGCATCCCAGAGCCACGAGATATCGCGCCCGTCCGCATCAAGATCGTTAATCGCGAAAAAGAGTGGTGCTTCTGGACTTTTTGCGAGCGCTCGCACCACTTCATTCAAACCTGTCGGATTCTTAATCAGCAGAAAGATGATTTCACGCCCGTGGTAACAGACACGCTCAAGCCGTCCAAAAGCAGCGGTCATTTGAGCAAAGCCTTGAGCAATCGCTGACGGCGTGATTCCAAAGGTATGGGCAGCAGCAGCAGCAGCAATGACGTTATAGGCGTTGTACAGTCCGCCAAGAGGAACGGCCAACGGAATCTGGTCACCCTGAGGGATCGTGAGGCGCAGCTGAAGCCGATCAAGCCCCTCAAGCACGATCTCGTTCGCGCCATAATCGAGCCGGGGCCGAGTAAACCCACACCGTGGACACACGTATTCACCGAGATGCGAAAGGAATGCTTGGCGATATGTTAAAGCTGCCCCACAGCGGCGGCATGACAGGGCATCCGCAGCATGCGGAAGGCTTGGAAGCTGCTCTTCCGCTTCTAGAATGCCAAACGTAATCCGTGGCACAGGCAGAGTCTCGGTCATCACGGCCAGCGTAGGATCGTCTGCATTTACGAGGACGCAGCTTTCTGGTGGGAGCAATGCGAGGGCCTTGCTCCATCGACGAGCGATTGCATCGAGTTCGCCATATCGATCAAGTTGATCGCGAAAGAGGTTGAGCAAAACAACGAGGCGCGGGCGCGTTTGCGCCACGATTGCAGGGAACGCTGCCTCATCCGCTTCAAAGATGCCGAGATCGCCGCAGACGCGCCCGTTGAGACGCGTTTGTGCAGCGACCGCAGCGGTGACGCCACGGACAAGATTCGATCCTGAACGGTTATGGACTGGACGATAGCCAGCTGCAGCGGCAATCGTCGCGATTGCTCGAGCCGTAGTCGTCTTACCGTTTGTGCCGCTGACGACGATGACGCCATGGGGCAGCTGAGCGCTCAGCTTCGCTAATGCGCGCGGATCAATCCAATTTGCGACAAGACCAGGCAGCGCTGTCCCACCGCCATGGCCCAATCGGCGGATAACAGCGGCGCTTGCATGGCTCGCGGCGACAGCACTCAAGAGACGAATGTCCATGCTTCCTCACGCTAGGGCGATCCAGCAGCGCTCAGAATGACACTCACTGAGCGCAGCGCCCTAAAGTCTACAAGCGGCCGCACGGCGAGACGGAGTTCTCCAGCAGCCAGCTCACGCGAGCCGCCATAGACTGAACCAATGACGAGACCCGCGGGAATATGCGCTGTTCGCCCCGATGTGACAACAAGCTCCCCATCATGCACTGGCGTCTGCGGGTCAAGATGGCGCAACTCGAGCCTACCGCCCCCTTGTGGCCCTTCACCATAGAGTAGTCCTTCGGCCCCCGTATCTTGCAATCGCGCCCCAAGACGCATACTGGGATCTGTGAGCAAGGTTACCCGAGCACGATCGCTCTCAACTGCCGTTACAACCCCGACCAAGAAATTTGGGCTGACCACTGGCAATCCAACTTGCAATCCGGCATTTGCCCCACGATCAATGATGATCACCTGTTGCGTCGCATCGGGATCATAGGCGATGACTCGGGCCAGAACGAGCCGCAGCTCAGGATGTTGCTGCTGAAATCCCAGTTGGGCTTGAAGCTGGTCAACTTCTCGTTGCACCTCTTTGAGTTGGGCGTTTTCGGCTAAGAGCCGGTCACGTTCAGCTTGAAGCTGCGCGAGTTGCGCTTCGAGCTCACGTTCCCGCTGACTCGTCGGCCACGGGAGGTGGAGCGAAAGGGAAGAGAAAACACGCTCGACAGTGGCAGCTGCGCGATCTGCTGGCAGTCGGATAACAGTCAGCACATGTTGCCGATCGAGCAGAATGAGGAGCATGGCGGCAAGGAGAGAAAGTACTGTTAGGGCCACAACACGACGAGCAGGGATGACCATGTGCAGGCCAATAGTCCTTTGCTAGGTCGTTGTTGTCCGAGCGGGCACCCGCCGTTGGTTGCTGCCAGCAAGCGCACGCTGGTACAAGTGCAACGCCTCAGCCACACGTCCTGCCCCACGCGCAACACAGGTGAGCGGATCGTCTGCCAGATACACAGGCATTCGTAGTTCAGCTTGAAGTCGTTTATCGAGGCCAAGCAGCAAGGCACCACCACCAGCCAAGACGATGCCACGTTCCATAATGTCGGCGATCAATTCTGGTGGCGTTTCTTCAACGCATGTCTTCACAGCTTCAACGATCTGATTAACTGGCCCAGCAATCGCCTCACGAAGCTCAACACTGCTGACCTCAACTGACTTCGGCAAACCGGTAATCAGATCGCGCCCCCGCAGTACAACCCGGCGCTCTTCTTCAAGCGGATAGGCTGAGCCGGCAGCAATTTTTGCATTCTCGGCTGTTCGCTCACCGATGATCAGATCATGGTCCCGACGTGCATACTGCATGATCGCCTCATCGATCTCATCACCAGCGACACGGAGTGAGCGATTCACGACGATGCCACCAAGCGAGATTACGGCGACTTCCGTTGTGCCGCCACCAATGTCAACGATCATGCTGCCGACAGGCTCGTTGATTGGCAAGCCCGCACCAATCGCCGCGGCCATGGGCTCTTCAATCGTATAGGCCTCGCGCGCGCCAGCACTGAGCGCTGCATCCTTCGCCGCACGCTTCTCAACTTCGGTGACGCCACTTGGAACACCAATGACAACGCGCGGATGAGGAGTGATGAGCTGTTGGGCGTGAACCTTGCGAATGAAGTAGTGCAGCATCATCTCAACAATGTCAAAGTCGGCAATAACACCATCCTTGAGTGGACGAACAGCGACGATCGTCTCTGGCGTCTTGCCGACCATAGCCTTGGCTTCCACACCAACAGCCAAGGCACGCCGCGTCCGCTTATCGACAGCGACGACTGACGGCTCGGAAATAACAATCCCTTTGCCGCGAACGTAGACAAGCGTATTGGCTGTACCGAGGTCGATGCCCAGATCCCGGCTAAACAATCCAAAGAGTGCACTGAGCGGGCGGATCATGCTCCCTCGCCCCTCCCTTGGTTACGCAGGCCGGGCCACTCACCGTGATTCCTTCCTGACGCGCCTGACGCGCCATACCGCGTTCGGCCATTCCCCAGCACGTTTCCACCGCGTACACTTGCCCGTGGTTGAGCGCCCGGCGCGCCCACGCCTCGACTTTACCGGAAAATGCCGCGTCCTGCAACACTGCTACTACGGGCTTGAGCAGGATACTCGACAGAGGATGAGCATTTGTGGAAACTTTTCAGTGCATGCTTTATCGATGCTGAAACATTCCCACACAAGCTCGCTCTCTTCATTACGTCCTGCGGCTCTATTGGGTGTGGGCAGAGTAATAGACACCATACCAGAATGCGGGAGCAGAGTCGTGTCACAATCATTGCCTGAGCAACTGCAGCACCAGCGTGCCCACCTCTCTGACGTCGTGGAACAGACCATCTATGCCATTATCAACCCTGCAGCCGGGAGTGGACGGGCAGGGCGGACCTGGCCACGCCTACGACACGAACTCACAGCACTTGGGTTCACTGTTCATGACGTACTGACCGAAGCCCCGGGCCAGGCAATTCGATTAGCGGAACAACTCGTCACTGCAGGAGCCCGTGAGCTCATTGTTGTCGGTGGCGACGGGACACTCAACGAAGTCGTCAACGGGATTATTGATTTCCAAGGGCGACCGCGACGCCGTGATCTCGTTATTACCCCTGTGCCATGTGGTACGGGCCGAGACTTCGCCCGGCTTTTTGGAATTACGCGACCCGAGCAGCTTGCTTCATTGTTGCTCAACGGCGAGCGATGTCAGGTCGATGTTGGCGTACTCGACTTTCGCACACCTGATGGCAATCTTGCCCGTCGCTGCTTTGTCAATATGGCGGACATTGGGCTCGGCGCCGAGACAGCGGCCTGGGTCAGCACCTCAACAAAGCGGCTTGGCGGCTTCCTCAGCTACCTCATCGGAGCGGGCCGCACCATTCTCCGTCACCGAAGTCATCCATTGGAGTTGAGCGTCGATGGCGTGGTCGTCTATCGCGGGCCAGCGATGATGGTTGCACTTGCCAACGGCCGTTTCCACGCTGGCGGCATGCGGCTCGCTCCGATGGCATCGGTCTCAGACGGCCGGCTCGAAGTCTTCGTTCTGCGCGACGTTCCGCGGCGCGAACTGCTCTTTCGTCTCTTACCCGCTGTCTACCGTGGACGTCACGTTGGGCACCCAGCAGTCCAGCATTGGCAGGGGCAAGTCGTCACAATTCACGCACACGTTCCGCTCCGCATCGAAATGGACGGTGAGCAGCCTGGCACAACCGATGTGACGGCTGGAGTCCTGCACCGAGTACTCACCGTACGCGTGCCACGCGGTAGCTGTCAACGAGAGCATCCCGTCTAAGGGACAAACTGCAGACGCAACGCTTCTGCCATTCCCTGCCACAAACATTATGTCTTCTCAAAAATCAAAGACTACGGTGGGGAATATGCATATGTTTCATCGAGTACCAGAGGGGCAATGTGGTTCTCTCATCGCAATGACCTTTCTCGCAATCTCACTACGTGGGGAGAGTATACAGGCATCCCTATGCCGAACAGTTGGCACAATTGACCTCTGACTTGGCTATCTGCCACAATCAGAAGGGCTTGGCCGCTTGAGCGTCAAGCTCAGAGCGAAGAAGGACAGAGGTGGTGATAAGAAGCATGAGTGGCGGAGTTTCAGCGCAGCTCATTGCGTTGAATTTTATTGCGAAGGATGAAGGTCCAGGAACGTTTACGATTATTGGCGAGCAAAGTACGCCACACCTGCGCTGGTTCGCTGAAGGGCTGCGAAATGCATTAATCCGCCAGGGGCATGAATACACTGAGCAACCGATTCCTGACATTCGGCTGGTTCTTAATGTCTTCCCACATGACAAACCAAAGCCATATCGCCGGAAGGCACAGGCGACCTTTGTCGTTGGCATTACCGAGTTTGCCCAGCGACCAGCTGATATTCTCGTCGCAGGCTATCCGTACCTTCTGTATTCGTTAGCGAACCTTGTTATTCTCCTTGTTCCAACTGCAGACGGTCAGAGTGTTGAAGCCCGGTTCATTACGCTTGAACGCGGCAACTACGGCATTCCATATGTCCCAGGACAGGATGAGCAATTCTTCGAGGCGATTTACCAGCGGCTTTATCCGCTCGCCTCTTCGCACCTTGTGATCAACAATGTTTTCAAGACTGACCTTGAACCAGAGTTGTGGAATGGCGATGAAATTACTGCGCAGATTACGCGCGCTGGCAAGCGCCTCGACGCGATGAACCTCCTCCCAGCTCCCTTCCCAGTCGAGGAGTTTCTCAGCGAGAAAGAGTTGCGACACGTCCGGCGATTGTATGGCATTGGTGGGCTAAGCTACGGCAACCTGAGTGCTCGCAAAGACCGAACACGTTTCTGGATGAGTGCCAGCGGCGTTGATAAGTCCAAGCTAGAAGTAGTCGGGCAAGACATCTTGATGGTTTCAGGTTTCGACCCCACGATCCCAGCGATTATCTTAAGCGTCCCGCCGAACATCAAACCGCGTCGCGTTTCCGTTGATGCCATCGAGCATTGGATGATCTACCAGCAGCACCCAGAGATTGGTGCCATTATGCATGTCCATGCTTGGATGGACGGGATTCGCTCGACAGAGATTAACTATCCATGCGGGACACTCGAATTGGCTCAGGCTGTCTCGAACCTGCTCGCGCAGGAGCCCGATCCTGGCCATGCGGTGATCGGCCTGAAGAATCACGGGGTTACGATCACGGGCGAGAGCTTAGATGAGATCTTTGAACGCGTGGGCGATAAGATTATCCCACAAGTACCGATGACGTAATCGTGCAGCGGCTGCCAGCTGCTTAGGCGCCGGCAGCCGCTGGGTCAAAGGCAAATACCGCTTTGATGACGCCCGCACTGCCCTTTTGCGTGACAGTCGCAAGGGCAGTGCGATAGTTTTTCAGATCAAATCGGTGCGTGACGAGCGATCCAAGCTCAACCTTGCGCTCGGCCATCAACTTCAGGGCAAGCTCCATCGTATGCCCGCGCCAGTTTCCGACCTGCTCATGGGCATATGCCATCTCGCCGCAAACGTGCAACTCATGTAGCCAAACCGGTGTCCAATCGACGCCATGCGGCGTTGAAGCCAAACCAACTAAGACGACAGTGCCACCAGCACGCGTGAGCCGGAATGCGTCATCAACGGTGCGGCTTGATCCGACGCAATCGAAGACGAGATCAGCACCACCTTGTACGAGCGGTCGGCCGATGAGCGGATGGAGGATGGCTGCACCAGTAAGACGAGCAACCTGCCGATAAAGATCATCAGGATCACGAGCGCGGAGCACAATATCCGCCCCTAAACGCTCCGCTTCCTTCGCCTGGAACGGATACCGTGCCGTAATGAGGATGCGCGCCTTCGATCCCAACGCTCGGAGCGCGGCAACCGTGAGCAAGCCAATGATGCCTGCACCAAGGACGAGCACTGTTGCCGTATCGTCTGGCCAATGGCGCAAGACAGCATGCAACGCCACGGCAAACGGCTCGGCCAATACCGCTTCTTCATCTGAAAGGACATCAGGCACAGGCAGCACTTGCGATTGGTGCGCGACAAAGAGCGGGCTCCAACTCCCACCAGTGTCACGGCAAAAGCCGATCATCGTTCCAGCGGAAATCGCTCCCTCGTGGAACCGCAGGCAGAGATTGGTTTCACCGCGCGCACAGTTCGGGCAACGGTCACTGAAGCCGCGAGGCTCACAGCTCAACACCGGATTCACAACGACGCGCTGCCCTGGACGCACCGCCGTCACGCTTGCCCCGCATTCGGTCACGATGCCAACGTTCTCGTGCCCCAGGGTAAATGGCAGCGAGGTAATGGCCGACATAACCGGGCTTTGATGGAGCATGATCGTACCAAGATCACTGCCGCAGATGCCGCCGTAACGGGTTGCAATCCGTACCCAAGAGGAAGCAGGCAACGATGGCGGGGGGACATCGCGAAGTTGCAGGCACGACCACGACGCCCAGTATGCTCGGCGTCGAATGCGTCCAAGGACTTTTGTCAGTCCGTAACGCGGCAGACTGTCCGTAAACTGTAACGCAAGCATCCGCTACCGCGCTCCCGCACCACGCACCACGCGCCCAGGCAAAGCCCCGGCGTGGCGTCCGTCAGCGACCACGCGCACGCCATTGATCCAGACGTCACGAATACCGACAGACAATTGATGCGGGTCGGTGAAGGTCGCCCGGTCAGCAACTTGCTGCGGATCAAAAACCACGACGTCAGCAAAAAATCCTGGGCGAATTTGCCCACGATCGCGAAGGCCAAGGCGGTCAGCGACAGCGCTACTCATCTTTCTCACAGCATCCTCGAGCGTGAGCACCCGTTCCTCACGGACGTAATATCCCAAGACTCGAGTATACGTACCATACGCGCGCGGATGGACAGGGCCATGCTCGGCCGCCCAGGCCGGATCGAGTCCACCAGCATCGGTCGAGATCTTGATCCATGGCTGCTGAAGTTGGAGGCGAATATTTTGCTCGTCCATCATAAAGTAGACCGTTGGAATATTTCGGCCCTCGATCGCAAGCAAATCGAGCGCGGCATCGAGCCAGTCCTGTCCCCGCATCGCTGCAATCTCTGCAAGGCGCTTGCCGACATAGGGACGCAGGCTTGGGTGTTCCATACCAACTGGCATGACCCCTTCAGGGCCAGCGAGATCAGCAAGCGGCTCCCAATCACCAGACACGTGCAGGGTCGCAGCTCGAATCTCGGCGCGGAATGCTGGATCGTTAAGGCGTGTATAGAAATCTGGAAGAGCGGTGTAGCGCGGCGGCAGGACCGAAGCAAGACCAGTTCCGGCGGCCTGATAGGGATACATATCAGCGGTAACATCAAGTCCCGCAGCGCGCGCCGCTTCAATGCGGGCGATCGCTTCAGGCGCTTTTGCCCAGTTGCGTCGTCCAGCTGCTTTGAGGTGATAAATTTCGACTGGCAGGCCCGCTTCGCGGCCAATCCGGAACGCTTCGTCCAATGCAGGGAAGAGCTGGTCTGCTTCAGATCGCAAGTGGGTAATGTAGAGCCCTCCATAGCGGGCAACGACGCGACAGAGATAGATGATCTCCTCAGTCGTCGCAAAGACATCGGGCGGATAAATCAGTGCATACGCAACGCCAAACGCCCCGTCCTCCATTGCCTCGGCAACAACGCGTTGCATCAGAGTGAGCTCATCCGGCGTTGCAGGAGTAGGATCAAAGCCCTTGGCATATTGCCGCACTGTCCCACCAGCAATGAACGACCCAATATTCGGCGAAACACCATGACGGGCAAGTGCATCAAGCCAATCGCCAAACCGACGCCAGTTTCTCGCTTCTTCCTGCCAGCCTGTCAGGCGACGCGCAAAGCCGCTTATGGGAATTGGTTCAGCGATACGTCCCCCAAAGGGAGCTGGCGTCCAGCCTTCTCCCATGATCTCAGTCGTGACACCCTGAAGCACTTTTGAGAGAGATCGGCCATCGATCATCAACGGAACGATTGAATGGCTCTGAATATCAATAAATCCGGGACAAACAACCATCCCGCTCGCGTCAACGACTGCCTCGGCATACGCTGAGGGAAACTGGCCCGGCGGCACAACTGCCGCAATCCGATCTCCATCAAGCAGGACATCCGCGTAAAACCAAGGGTTTCCCGTTCCGTCAACAACCCGCCCGTTTTGAATGAGGGTCTGGACAGCCATTGGTACGCAGGTAACCTTCCACTCCAACCCACTGAACGCCTCTGCGCATCATACCGCGATGAGGCTGCATTGTGCTGCTAGAGTATCCGAATGCGCTGAACTGTATCGCCTTCACGTTGCTTTAACTGGGCAATGATCGACGAGGCGGCTTCAGTCAGTTGTTGGCCAAGAGCGGGAAACACACTCACTGGGTCTTCCCGCTGTGTCAAGACCCGCTCTAACCCGCGACCAATGATGTCAAACCCATTCGGTATCCATTCTCGTGCTGGATCACATTGGCGCGCTTGGGGTAATTGCTCTACGGCCGTCCGGAAGTTTGGTCGCTGCTGGTAAAACTGTGTCATTAGTGTTCCTTCAACAGCCGAACGACGCACTGGCATGTATCCGGTATTCTGCGACCAAAATGCTGTGATTTCTGGTGAGGTTGCAAAGGCTATGTAGCGAAAGGCAGCCTGCTGGACTTCGACAGGCTTCCCTTTGAGAATGGCAAGGCCTGATCCACCGGTACAACAACCGAAGCCCGCAGGCCCTTTCGGGAGCTTGGCCGTTCCAACGGGGAACGGGGCATTGCGTTCATAGTTTGCAAGGTTCGCTGTCGTCTGCATGACAGCCGCAGTTCCACCATTGAGAAACGCTGCATCAATATCCCCCGAGGGTATCGCCCATCCTTCGCTGAGCGGACGCAAGAGGAACGACTGTCCTGCTGCAATCGCAGGAGCCTCCTGAATGTGAATGCCGAGCGCCTCATCCGAGTAACGTCCACCCCATTGCCAGACGATTGGCTGGAAGAGCCAGGAGATAAGCGAAGTGAGATTGCCAGGGGTATTCCCGGCTCCTGTTGGCATGGCAAATGCAGAGCGACTCACATTGCCCCCGCGTTGCTGAACGAGCTTCGGTGCCCACTGAGCAAACTCCTCCCATGTTTCTGGACCGCGGTCTGGCAATCCTGCTTCCTGCCATGCCGTCTTGTTGTAATAGAAGATCGGCGTGGAGCGCGCAAACGGTACCCAATAGACTTCGCCATGACGAGTTCCTTCATTCAAGAGCGGGCCAACATAGTCCTGTAAATCGATTCCGGCTTGAGCAAAGAATGAGGAAAGTGGTTGCAAGACATCGTTGAGATAAAAACGGAACCACCAGTTATCTGCTAACAACACGAGGTCGGGTGTTTGCTTTGCCGCGATCGCCTGAAGCAGCTTCTGCCCCGTATCATCGTAGCTGCCCTGAAATTGATAGACCACTTCAACATCCGATTGCGCAGCGTGAAAGCGCTGCACTATTTCCTGTACGAGCTTTCCACGCTCACCACCAAATGCATCCCAGTAGACGACGGTAACTTTTGAGCCATGCTGGGTAATGGTGGCCGGCATTCCGAGCGTAACAGTGGCCGCTGGGGCCGCCGTCATGGCTTGGCTATTCAGTCCTGATGAAGAAACAGGCTTTGATGGTGTCATCGCTGTACTGTGACAGGCAGTGAGTAGAGCTGTCGTTCCTTGAGCAGCTATCAGCCCGAGAAGCTGGCGACGCGACATGCGCGCACAGTGGCACCAACGAGGAAATGTGTCTTCGCGTTTCAGTACCTGATCGGCCATTGCTCCCCCTTTCCTCAGCGAGGAGCCTAATCAAGGGAGAGCAACGCAGTATTGCAGACGTGTAAAAGCATGGTCGGACTTCTTGGAACCAGTGTTACTCACGAAGATGTGGGGGAAGCTGTTGGGGAGAGAACTCGTTGGGCATCGTGCAATGCTTCTGCGAAGGCCACAAGATCATTTGCCGTCCAGGTCGCAGCTGTAGCTTGGAGCGCTACTAACTGATAATGTATGGGACCATCGCTCCAACTCGCAGTCGCAGGCCAACCACTCGTTGGATCATTGGTCCAGCAGATGAGTCCAATCGCGCTTTCCTGGCACTGCGATGGGCTTGGCGCAACGGTCGATAGCAACGGGCCACGCGTCTGTACTACGCGAAGGACAACGTAATCGCTCGCAAACGCGAGCTGCACTGATCCAGTTGGTGTCTGAAATGCTGACAGCAGTTGCAGGCCATCTGGCAGTGGGCGTGACAGGGTAAGGTCAGCGACGTGATCGGCCGAGCCATCAACTGCTTGAAAGACCAGCGCTTGATGAAATACCACGCCGTCAATAAACACGGCATAGCAACCTGGCTGGTTGAGTGCACCCTCCATTCGCCAGCTTGCCCAGCCATCTGCCTGTGATTGCAGATCGTGCGGGAGCAGTAAGAGTCCACTGCTCTCGGCGCTTGCCCCCTCACCGCCGAGGAGCACTTGCCCCTGCCCGTCTAATGGGACGCCGCGAATCAACACCGGACCACGATATCCCGGTGCAAGGTGCCAGGCGATCGGGAAGGTGTACCAGCCGGTTCCATCAGCGTGCGCGACTGGCCCACCGAGGTTGATCACAGCATCAGGGCCAAACTCGGCATATGCTGGACTTGTTCCAACGGCGCGGCCAAACGCCCAAGCCGAACGCGGACAAACACCACTCTTGCCCTGTGTTTCGGGGCTTTCAAGCGGACGTTGTCGCAACGCGGTGTTCAGTAATTGTACCGGCGTCTGTGGCACCGTGGTTACTGGCGCATCGGTCATCGTCAAGCCACGAACACGCTCCTGCTGACAATCAAGGACAAAGAGCAAAACCGCAGGTTTGGCCGGAATGTCAACGGCTTGGCGCACTGCGGCAAGCATGAGCAGGGCTGTATTCGCCGTTGTTGTGCGCCCACGCAGATCAACAAGCTCGAGGGGGACGATTTGTTCATTCTGGGTATGGCGCGCGAGCACATACCGTACAAACTCATCCGGTTGCGTCGTAAATGTTGCGGTGGTGAGTTGGGTGAGATCTCGTGGAACAACAGCAAACCACTCATCGCTCGCTTCCGGCTGCGTTAATAGCGCCTGAAGTTGCCTCGCATCACCAGCATTAATGGCTGTGATGAATTGTCGGGCAAGCCCAACAAGCTGCGCTTCACTGCAACTGGCTGGAAGCAGAAAAGGTGTCAGAGACGGTGTGGGCAGAGGACGAAGCGTCGGCACGGGCGAAGGCGTTGCCGTTGCAGTTATTCGCGGTGATGTTGCAGTCACCTCCTGGTGAGCTGTTGGCGTCGGTACAGCCGTTACTGACTGGCTCACACATCCGGACAAGGCAAGGAGGAGCAGGATGACGAGTGTGCGTTGAATGCTTGCCCCCTGCCCCGCAGAGCGCGGCGGCACGCTGGCCTTTCCCCCTTCACTGATGGATCCAGACTAATGTACCGACCGGCGCCCAGGAATAGATCCACGCTGCTGCATCAAGCGGGAGGTTGACACACCCGTGGCTCATGACATGTCCGAAATTATGGTGCCAATACGTTCCATGTAACGCATATCCGTCAAGGAAGTAGAGCACGTCAGGAACACGCGGCAGGTAGTAATAGTCGATTCCGGGTGTCCCACCTTGCATATCGTCGTACGGTAGCTTGCGATAAACACGGAACATGCCGGTCGGTGTTGGATGTGCCGGCACACCGGTAGATACATACGTTCCAAAGACAAGCGTGCCGTATTCCCATGCACGCAGATACTGATGCGAAAGATCGACCTCCACCCACTTGGGCTCATTCACCGGAGCTCCCGGTGGCGGAACACGTACAGTTGTTGGATCATCAAGCCAGAGAGCCGGATCATACGTCGGTGTATCTGCCGACTGAGGAATGGGTGCCGTATCAACACCATTGGCATTCGCCAGGGTGCGGCCAAGAAGGCTTATTTGAATCTCATATGGTGTGCCGGCAAGTTCTGGCCACCACTCAAAGCGCGCACGCTCGAAATACTGGACGACTCGCCCTTCTTCTGTCAGCTCTTCACTAATCGGATAACCAAAGATGCGGACTCCACCATGGGCATTCCAGAATGAACGGAAGCCATTGCAGAGCCGATGCTGTGTCTGTGGGAAATACTCACACGCGGCATCACTCTGTGCCTGTACTGGCCGGAATGCAGGCTCATCCATTCGACCAGCAGTTAATAAGCTGCCAAGACGCCGTAACTGCACCTGCCAACCCGGTGGCGCCTCAGGATGCCATTCAAAGACAGCACGCTCGAAGTACTGTACCGTCACACCCTGCTCATTACGTTCTTCGCTAATCGGATAGCCAAAAACTGTTACACCGCCATTATTCAGCCAATACTGCAGGAAACCATAGCTGAGCGTATGGCCAGTCTGTGGGAAATAGACTCGATCAGGCTCAGCTGCACCCGCACTGGAGGCACCGAAGGAAAACTGGGCAACGACCACGAGGGCCAATACACTGACTATGATGCCTATTCGGCTCCGCATGACGCACTCCTTCCGCGCCCCAGTACTCTCTCTATTCTGTCATACGTTCACTCTCATGCGGAGGCTCTCCTGGTAGGATTGACGGGGCACTCTCACCCATTGGGATAGACTGCGGTGTCGTTTCTTCTGTTCCCTCCTCACTGGCTGAGGCCACGACCTGATCAACCGCTGCTTCAGGAACGGCGGTGCTCTCACCGAACCAATGCAACTGCACCGCCTCTAGGGACTCGGGTGGATGCAGGCCAAAAATAGTGGCGTAGAAACTATGCTCAAGCACTAAACAGCGGCGAATTGTCTCAGCACGACGGAATCCGTGGCCTTCGCCCTCAAAAACGTAATAGGCATATGGCAGATGATGACGCTCAAGCGACTGCACCATGATTTCTGCCTGCTCCGGAGGGACCACGCGATCATCTGCACCTTGCAAGAGCAAGACCGGGGCGCGGAGATGGTCAATCGCATAGAGAGGAGAGCGCTCACGATAGCGCTCCGCCTGATCAGGATATGGGCCAATGAGGCCATCAAGATAACGCGACTCAAATTTATGCGTTGTTTTCGCCAATGCCTCCAGGTCGGCCACTCCATAGTAACTTGTCCCGGCAGCAAACACGTCACTCACGGTCAGCGCGCGAAGCGTGGTATAGCCACCAGCTGACCCACCGCGGATCGCCACTCGGGAGCTATCGACTACCCCTTGCTCGGTAAGATACCGGACAGCGTTCACACAGTCAGCGACGTCAACAATTCCCCATCGTTCACGCAAGCGCTCACGATAGGCCCGTCCATAGCCACTGCTGCCACCGTAATTGACGTCGATGACAGCGAAGCCTCGACTTGTCCAGTACTGAATCACGGGCGAGAATGCTGGGCGCACATGGCCGGTCGGTCCGCCGTGGCAAAAGACGATCAACGGAGGACGTGTCTCATCGTGTGGCAGTTCAACAGTCGGATTCTTCGGACGATAGAAGAAGCCATAGGCTGTTTGCTCATCTTCAGTGGGAAACGCAATCACATCAGGCTCGCTGATCCACGTTGACTCGGGCTGGGCATCGGAAGCCTGGCGGATCACCTGCCATGTCCCGTCCTGGAGCGAGAACTCGACCAGGGCCTGCGGGAACGCAGGGCTACTCGCGATGAGCCAGAGCCGGCTCGAATCAGACGGATCGGCAGTCAGTCGTAGAAGAGCTCGCCAGGGAACTTCAACCCATTGCACAGCACCTTCGGGATCAACGCGGATCAGACGATCCTCGCCGCGATCTGTGACGATTGCCGCAATGTACCCGTCATGAAAGACGACGTATCGCGACTGGCCAAAGGTCCAATGAGGCTCGCCAATTTCTGCCTCAAGTTGAGTGACTTGCTCAATGACGCCATTGCGAGGATGCCAGCGATAGAGATTCCACCAGCCGGTACGATCAGAGAGAAAATAGAGCGTCCCATCGGGAGCCCAAAGCGGCTGCGTGATTGATTCTTGTCGGCCGCCGGCAAGCAACCACGGCGTCCGAACGTTTCCCACCTCATCAAGGCGCCCAACCCATAACTCCGTGCCATCCCATGGCATGTTCGGATGATTCCACGTTAGCCAACACAGCCAGTCTCCATCGGGGCTGATGCGCGGTGCAGCATAGAAATCGTTGCCACTCACAATCACCTTGGGCTCAGCGCTGCCATCTGTTGGCAAAGCAACAAGCTCATTGAACACACCGCCAGATTCATGCCGCTCCCGGACAGCAAGAAGCCACTGACCATTAGGCGTTACGCGGCCATCAGCATACCGATAGCCCGCTAACACAGGGGGATCGGGAGTAATTGGCTTTGGCGGTTCATCAGGGTCCAACCGATAGAGCCGCTGGTCATAAAAATGGCTAAAGAAGGCAGTAGCACCGTGCACAGTGAACGCACCACCGCCATATTCATGGACACGAGTACGGACATCATAGGCAGGCGGCACGACGTCGCGCGGCTCATGTCCTGGAGCAAGGGCAACCAGCACCGATCGCCCCTGCTCTTCTGGGCGACTCTCAAGCCACCAGAGTTGTCCTGCACCCCACTGCGCCTCTGTGATCGTCCGACTTGCTTGGACAACCCAGTCAGCTGTTAACGCTGATGGCCATTCACCATAGGCGGCCTGTTGCCGCTCTGCCATACTGCATCTCCTCTCCGGCAGACAGCCTGTTTTCCTGTCCGGGATTGTGCCATGTTAAGGCCGCGGTGCAAGAGCGAATTTTGATATCCTTTCGTAGCGAAACCCTTGCGCGAGGCGCATCACTGCCTCGCATGATGAAGTGGAGTGGTATCCCGTGCCAAATCGCCTTGCGAACGAGACCAGCCCCTATCTTCGTCAACATGCTGATAATCCTGTCGATTGGTATCCCTGGGGAGAAGAAGCCTTTCGCATCGCCCAAGAACAAGATAAGCCGATTTTGCTCAGCATCGGCTATGCCGCGTGTCACTGGTGCCACGTCATGGCTCACGAATGCTTTGAAAACCCTGACATCGCTCGTCTCATGAACGAGCGATTTGTCTGCATTAAGGTTGATCGGGAAGAACGACCGGATATTGACGCACTGTACATGAGCGCAGTACAGGCAATGACGGGGCAAGGGGGATGGCCGCTGACTGTCTTCCTAACACCAGACGGTCGGCCATTTTATGGTGGCACCTACTTTCCCCCTGAAGATCGACCAGGCCTACCAGGCTTCCCCCGCGTGCTCTTGGCTGTCTCTGAGACCTATCGCACACGACGAGCAGAGGTCGAGCGTGCTGCCAGTGACCTTGTACATTTCTTGAATCAGCAGTTTGCTCTTACTCTGCCAACAAGCACGCTGACCTCAACACTCCTTGACGAAGCGGCACGAAACCTTGTACCGGAATTCGATCGTGAGCACGGCGGATTCGGCACGGCACCGAAGTTCCCTGCGCCGACCACGCTTGAGTTCCTCCTCCGCACATTTCGTCGCGTTGGCTCCCAGCGCGCACGCGAGATGGTGACTTTCAGCCTGGAGCACATGATCCGGGGCGGAATCTATGACCACATTGGCGGAGGATTCCACCGGTATGCCGTCGATGCCGCTTGGGAGATCCCACACTTCGAGAAGATGCTCTATGACAACGCCCAGCTGAGCAGATTGCTTGTCCTTGCCTACCAGGCGAGTGGTAACCCGCTTTTCCGCCGCACGGCAACTGAGACACTCGACTACGTCCTGCGGGAGCTTCGGCTTCCCGGAGGTGGCTTCGCCAGCGCCCAAGACGCTGACGTTGAGGGCGAAGAAGGCAAGTTCTACACCTGGACAACTGAAGAACTCGAGGAAGCACTCGGTCCACAACTCTTTTCAGTGGCACAGCAGTATTTCGGCTTGCGCCCAGAAGGCAATTTTGAAGGGAAGCACGTCCTTCACGTCCCGAACCCGCCTGAACATGTCGCTGCAGCGCTTGGCATTGGGCAAGAGGAATTGATGGCGCAGGTCGCTGCAATTCGATCGCGACTCTTTGCCCTCCGTGAACAGCGCCCGCATCCAGCCCGTGATGAGAAAGTACTGACATCCTGGAACGGACTCCTCCTCCAGGCATTGGCCGAAGCGGCCACTGTGCTCGGTGAACCGACCTACGCCGAGGCCGCGGTGCAACTCGCTGCCTTCCTTCGCGACCATCTTGCAGAGGGTGACGCCCATCTCTGGCATGTCTTTGCAGATGGACAGGCCAAAGTCACGGGCCTCCTTGAGGACTACGCGTACCTCGCTCGTGGCCTCCTTGCCCTCTACGAGCTGACCTTTGATCGGCAATGGCTCCACTGGGCGCGCAGATTGACAGAAACAATCCTGCGCGAATTTCGCGATCCGGCAATCGGAGATTTCTTTGATACGACCGAACACGCCGATCATCTGGTAGCCCGGCCAAAGAGCCTCTTCGATTCGCCTACGCCGAGTCCGATCGCGGTCACGGCTGACGTCTTTCTCCGGCTGTCACTCCTCTTCGGCGACGGACGGTACGAGGAATATGCCCGCACGGTACTTGAACGTTATGCGCCACTCGCAAGTGAGCATCCGACTGGGATGAGCCAGTTCCTCCTCGTCCTTGACTTCTTGTTGGCTGAGCCGTTTGAGATTGCGCTCGTTGGGAACCCAGAACAGCCAGACATGGCCGCACTCTTGAAGGTTGTGCGTGAGCCGTATGTGCCGGCCAAGGTCGTTGCACTCCGTCGGCCACACGAGTATGACGAGTCTATACCGCTGCTGCTTGACCGTCCACAGAAGAATGGCACGGCAACGGCGTATGTCTGCCGGCACTTCGTCTGCCAACAACCGGTGACAACGCCAGCCGAGCTTGCAAGGCAGCTTGGGCTTGATGACCGCGATTTTACCAGCGTTCGCGAATAGGATAAGTGCAACGCCGTGGCGTGATCCCCGAGTTGTACTCATGCCAGAACGCGTCTGCCATGAATCACCGCAGCCCTACAAGAAGGGCATCGTATCTATGCAGTTGGTGGCTACTGGGCTGCGCCGACGTCGATTGCCGTTGCACCATGATGATCGTACGCAAAGCTGAACGTTTCCAGACCACGTAGACTTAGCACGGCGAAGAGGACGAGGGGGTGTTGGTTAATGACCGTTACACCGCCGACCTCGGTTGTTGGTACAGCCGGGCATGTTGATCATGGCAAGTCAACGCTCGTCAAAGCACTGACGGGGATTGACCCAGATCGACTGCGTGAAGAAAAAGAACGCGAAATGACGATTGACCTCGGTTTTGCTTGGCTCACGTTGCCAAGCGGCCGACGGGTCAGCATGATCGATGTGCCCGGCCATGAACGCTTCATCCGCAATATGCTGGCTGGAGTCGGTGGCTTCGACGCAGCGCTCCTCGTTATTGCAGCTGACGAAGGGCCAATGCCCCAGACACGCGAGCACTTGGCTATTCTTGATCTTCTCGAGATTCGCCAGGGTATTGTTGCGATCACCAAACGTGACCTTGTCGAGCCAGACTGGCTTGAGCTTGTGATGAATGAAACGATTGAACTGCTCCAAGGTACGACACTTGAAGGGGCACCGCTCATCCCAGTCTCGGCGATCACTGGCGAAGGCTTGGCGGAACTCATCCAGACGCTGGATACACTGCTGGCGACGCTTCCACCACATCCAGCAGACGGCAAGCCGCGCCTCGCAGTCGATCGCGTCTTTACCATAGCGGGCTTTGGCACCGTTGTCACTGGCACACTTCGCGATGGGCCGCTTAGCGTTGGCCAAGAGATTGAGATTCTGCCTGCCGGGAAACGCGGGCGCATCCGCGGTTTACAACGCCATCGGGAAAAAGTTGAGCATGCCTCTCCTGGCGCCAGAACGGCGGTGAACATTAGCGGCATAGCCGTCGAGGAGATCAGTCGAGGAGATGTGCTCACGATCCCAGGCTGGCTTACTCCAACCCAGCGGATCGACGCCCGGATCCGTTTGCTGGCAGATGCTCCAGCCATCCTCGAGCAAGATGATGAAGTGATGCTCTTCATCGGGACAAGCGAGACGCTTGCACAACTCACGTTGCTGGATGCGGAGAAGCTCACCCCAGGCGATACTGGTTGGGTCCAGCTCCGCCTGCGTAAACCGGTCGTCGCCGTTCGTGGGGATCGTTTCATCCTTCGTCGCCCCTCACCAAGTGCGACCTTGGGAGGCGGTGTGGTCGTGGACGCACACCCGCCGCGTCACCGGCGCTTTCATCCCGCAACAATTGCGACACTCGAACTGCTCGCTCGTGGTGAACCAGTGGAACTCGTCCGCCACGCGCTCGCTGAGGAACCACGTGACGTTGCGACATTAACCCGGCAATTGACATTGCATGAGCACCATGTAGCGGACGCCCTTGAGGTACTGCAAGCACAAGGCGAAATCATTGCACTCGTATCCCCAACTCCACACACGCCGACGCTTTACCTTCAGCGGGAAGCGCTCGAAGCATGGCGTAGCCGTCTTGTTGCACTGTTAGCTGATTACCATCAACAGTATCCCTTGCGCCGTGGCATGCCGAAGGAAGCTGCCCGTAGCCAGCTCGAGATTGCACCGCGGGCGTTTGATGCACTTGTCGCAACATTCGCTGGCATGGGAGCAATCGTTGACGATGGTGATGTCCTCCGCCTGCCAACACACGCGATTCAATTGACTCCACAACAAGAGGCAGCAGCTCAGCGGTTGCTAGCCGCGCTGCATGAGACACCCTATACGCCACCGTCACCTTCGACGCTTGGTGTGGATCCAGAACTCGTCAATGCCCTGATTGAGCTTGGATACATCGTTCGTGTCGACGAAGATATCGTTTTCCCAACCGATGTTATGCAGGAAATCGAGCAAACGGTCCTGACGCTCATTGACGCAAACAATGGCCTGACGCTCGCGCAGTTCCGGGACCATTTCAATACGAGCCGCAAGTATGCACAGGCAGTTCTTGAATATCTCGATCGAAAGCGAGTGACACGTCGTGTCGGTGACGTACGAGTACGATATGCGCAACCCCAAAGCTAATCTCCGTCCAGTTTTCCTCGCTCCCCACTATGACGATGTTGCGCTCTCGTGTGGAGGCACTGTCGCGCTCCTGGCCGAGCGCGGTCTGCGACCGGTTATCATCACGTGCTTCGGCGGTGAACCGCCAGCAACCTTAAGCGCATTCGCGCGATTCCAGCATCAGTGGCGAGGGCTCGACGATCACAACGCACTTGCTGTTCGCCGTCAAGAGGAACGTTCTGCTGCCACGTTGCTTGGCGCAGAGCCACTCTGGCTGGGCTTGCCAGACGCAATTTACCGTGGCGACCACTACCAAAGTGATGCCGAACTCTTTGGTGCAATCCATCCGGACGAGTGGTCACTGCTTGATGAACTCGAGCAGGCACTGACGTCGCTCCTTGACAAGGCCGGTATTCAGCCCGCCTGGTATGCCGTGCCACTGGGCATCGGCAACCACGTTGATCACCAACTGGTTCGCCTGCTTGGTCAACGGCTTCGGGCACATGGACAGGTGGTTTGGAGCTATGAAGATTTCCCCTACGTCCTGTTGCCTGGTGGTGAAGACCAACGCCACGCGCTTGTGACCCAATATTGCGAGCAAACGCCGTGGATGATCGAGCTGTCGGCCGAGCACCTTGAGCGCCGCATCGCCGCTATCGCCTGCTACGAGTCGCAACTCGCAGTTATCTTTCGTGATCTTGGCGACCCAGCAGAAGCAGTGAAGCGCGCAGCGCAGCGCGTGCGACAGGGACAATTGATAGAGCGGCTTTGGCTTTTACGTTCACGCGTAAAAGAGCATTCCGAGGCCATAGCCCACGTTCCGTGGCTCCTGAGCCAACCCGAGCACTGACGACAGTGTCGCTGTCTGTAGCCAATGGAGATAGTGCTGACCAATATTGCCCATTTCGACTTGCCATCCTGGTGGATTATCCGGCGTATAGCTTAAACAGCGACGTTCAAAGCACTGGATTAGTACGTCGTGGACACGCCCTCCTACCGGTACCCGTACCCAGTACGGATCCGTGATCGGCAGACCAAGAAGCGCAACCGGAGGATTGAGCAGCGGTTCGGAGCGGACATGGCCGGCAACTTGCACAAGTCCCCACTGGGCAGTGAAGCTCGCAAAGACATCAGCAATCCCGTGTCCAGTGGCTGGATCAGGCGCTCCCGCATGGACGTTGTACACTGCAAGCTGCGGATCATCCGTCACTGTACCATTCGCAGTAAGCACTTGGGTAATGACCGAACCGGGTGGTGGGGCTGGAGCCGATAAGAGTGGCCGGAGCGTGGCATACGTCGGTGATCCCGCTACGACATCACCAGCAACTGGAATGGCAGCAGGGCCAAGTGCAATAAACTGGCTATCGCCAATCTGTCGCTGGCCAGTAATCATTTCCCACGCGAGCCGGCCCCCCGTGATCGCCCAGCGAGCGTCGATCGGTTGATCAGGATGTGTCAACTCCATACGCCCCTTATCAAAATACTGTACCCACCGCTCGCCACCGGGTGATTCCTGATATGACTCGCTCACGACACCACTGATTGGATTGCCCCAGAGCCACGTACGATGATCAAGACCAGCTGCGACCGGTCCATCAACACGGTCATGCCACCACGCGAAAAGCGCAGCTGCCCGCTCAGGAGTCGTGATGGGATCGAGCAGCACCCAGCCAGCATTCAGCAAGGCAGCGCCGTCAGCAAACCAGGCATCGCCAGTTGAATGAAGCAACACTACAATTTCGCGTTTGCCAGCGCGCTCGGCAACCAGCACCAGACACCGACCAGCATTGTCTGTCCAGCCAGTTTTGCCCCCGATCAAGCCAGGATAGCTGCCGAGCAACTGGTTCGTATTCTGGAGCGTGAAGCCCTCAGCGCTGTAGCGGAGTGTGCCAAAGATAGTAACGAGCGTTGGATTGTTCAGCACAGCGCGCGCAAGTAAAGCAAGGTCATACGCGGAGCTGTAGTGGCCATCCGCATCTAAGCCATGCGGATTGATGTACTGCGTATCGCTCATGCCAAGGCTCGCTGCCCGAGCATTCATCCAGTCGATAAATTGCTGGCGTGCAAGCGCGCTCTCCTGAGCGGGACTACCGCCAACAGCCCGGGCAATAGCCATTGCAGCGTCATTGCCACTGCGAAGGAGCAGACCATAGAGCAACGTCCGTAAGGTTACCTGTTGCCCAGGAACGAGTCCCATCGATGACTCGCCAATTACATCCCCCGAGGTAATTGTGACAACTTGGTCGAGATTCCCTCGCTCCACCGCAACGAGCGCAGTCATCAACTTCGTCAAGCTTGCCATCGCTCGACGCTCATGGCTCGCTTGCTCGGCAAGCACCTTACCAGAATCGGCATCCATAATGACCCAGCTTGTAGCAGCGACCGCTGGTAACGATGCCGCCTGGACTGGGCTTACCTGCAGGAAAAGAGTCAGCAAGCAGCCAAGAAAGACGTATTGCCACTGCCGTCGGTTGATCATTTGCCCCTCCTCAAGGCCGATCATCGCAGACTGCCGCAACGACGGCAAGTGGCAACCCGATACGCCAGTGCAGACCACAAGGTCAAAATAGTGGCAATTGCGGGAAGGACTGCCCTAGCACCGCTTGCGGGTCAGCCTCAAGCCAGCCGGCAAGCACAGTGGCATAGACGCTTCGAAAATCGACGGCAAACTTCAGGTTGCCGTTCTCATCGAGGTTCTGCAAGTCAGGAGGTTCACCGTAGATCCCACTCTTCACTCCTGGCCCAACAACGAACAATGGAGCAGCTGTGCCATGGTCAGTGCCATGACTCGCATTTTCTTTTACACGCCGGCCAAACTCTGACCAGGTCATAACGAGCGTATTCTGGGCATGCCCTTTGGCCTGGAGATCTGCATAAAACGCTGCGACAGCATCGCCCAAAGTCTTCAGCAATTGAGCATGGTGATCTGCTTGGAGTGCATGGGTGTCGAATCCTCCAAGAATGATGTAGCCAATCCGCAGACCATAGCCGCCAGTGATCAATGCCGCGAAAAGCTTCAACCCATCAGCAAGTGAGGTTGAGGGATAGGACACACTTGGCTGGTAGCTCGTAAGTACCTGTTGCATCTGGACGCTGGCGAGGGCAGCGCTCTCGGCAGTAGCCTGAAGCAGTGCTGCGTATGGGGCCGGTGGCTGATATGCCTGGTAAAGCTGGCGCAAGGCTGCTTCACGTGCTTTGGTAAGGCTCACTGAACGAGGATCGGCTTCGAGCCGAAACTATTTGGGATTTTCTAGCACAGGTGGAGGGGTTGGCGGGCAGCAGAGTGCTGGCGGGAGCGTCGCCCCCAGCGCAACGGTGCTCAGCGGGTGTCCTTGACTATCCACCAATCCCTCGACCAACTTTGATAACCAGCCATCGTGTCGCGCCAGCTATGGATCCGCCGTTTGCCAAATATCCATCGCCTGAAAATGGGAAAGGCTGGGATGGTCATAACCGACGCCGTCAATGATCGCGAGTTGCCCTTGCGACCAGAGTGAGTGCAACGCACTGAGCGAAGGATGCAAGCCAAGTTGATCATTTAACGGGATGACTGATTCCGGGGCAATCGCCAAAGTTGGTCGGGCAGCATAATACTCACCGCTCTGGTACGGGATGACCGTGTTCAATCCATCATTCCCGCCAGCAAGTTGAATGATAATGAGCGTGCGATCCAGCACTGCAGCATTGGGCCCGGACACACGGTGATCAGCAGCTGCCACTTCAAGTGCTCGCGCAAAGAGGTTTGGCATAACGATGCCACTCGCGAGTGAAACCACTGAGGCACGAAGCAATTCACGCCGGGAGAGCACGTGACACCTCCTTAGTTTAGGTGATACTCAGGCAGAGCGAGAAAAAGATAGACAAGGCTACGACCTTGCTGATCAAGCCATTGATCCGGACTTTGGTGATATGCTGCAGCTGGACCAGCATGGTCATAGAGAATCTGACGCTGCGGATCAGCGAGTTGCCCGTCAACGAAGACCTCTGCGAGACGATCAACGACTCCTTGTGGGTCTTGGGGTAGCGGATCACCAAGCAGCGAATGGAAATCAAACTGCACCATCGCGCGCTGGGTTACGAGCGTATTCGCTGCATTCAGACGGGCTAGCCACGTTCCACTGTTAAGCCAGCTTGTTCCCCCAGGCCACCCGGCAACATTCGGCGGAGCAAAGAGATCTTGGCCCATCAGCTTGAGTGCTTGGGGAGCAAATTGCAGATTCCCATGAGCTCCAAGTTGACGGATCGCTCCTACAAGATATTCAACGGGAGATTTGATGAGAGAGCGGTAGGCACTCGGTTCACGAAACTCTGGCAGCAACAATATATCCTTTACTGCCGCCTTGATTGAATAATTTGTCTTTTGGAGCGTCGTCGCAATTCGTTGCACGAGATCTGGTGATGGCGTTGGCGTGACAAAGAAGCGCAGGAGTTTTGTCGCAAGGAAAGGAGCAGTGGCAGGTTGCTCGAGGATGATGTCAACAATATCATCCGGGCCAAAATTTCCGGTGCGCCCCAAAAAGGTTTTGGAACCACGATCATGCTGTGAAGGAACGAAGGCCGAGACATAGTCATTGCCGTCTTTGCGGAGGACGAGGCCGGTAAAGGCACGAGCCGCTTCCCGAACATCGACTTCAGTGTAATGGCCAGGCCCCATGGTAAAGAGCTCCATTAACTCCCGAGCATAGTTCTCATTCGGGTGACCAACACGATTCTCTGCAAGATCAAGCCAGCGCATCATGGCGACATCGCGTGAAATTCCCTTCAAAATGACCCCATAATTGTCCAGCGCGTGCTCACGGAAAAACTGATTCTGGCGTATCATCTCGCTTGGTGTCGCCTTGCCCAACGACGAAGTTAAGAGGCCATGCCAAAACAGCGTCATCTTCTCTTCAAGTGGCCGTGCGGTGTATGCCATGCGCACAAGCCACCATAAGCGAATACCGTTTGGTGTTGTGAGGTCGAAGTGGTACTGAGCGAGGAGTGCTTCAAGATCGTGATTGGCAACCTGTTCGTAGTTAACCAAACGACCAACAGCATTATCCCATCCGAGGCTCTGCCAGGTCGTCACTTCATTCGGCGCAAGACCAAAACCGGCTCGACGCAGGAGATGGCGGAATAATGTTCGCTCATCGAGCGAGGAAGAGGAAACGCGCGAATCAGCATAGTAGGCGGCAAGAAGCGCACTTAAGCCAGCAGCAACAAGCCCAGCGACAGCTTTGCGCCGACGAAGCGGTTGTTGCAGTAAGCGTTCCACAGCTGCTCCTCTTCTTTCGATTCCAGAATGAACCTAATCAGCAACTGTAACAGCGATGTAAACAGAGCAGCCAGGAACGCGGGATGTTTTCATCGATCTGTTGTCTGTGAGGCGATCGCGACCATATCGAGTTGGGCGAGCACACTCGCCATCTCAAGGGCTGCGAGCGCTGCCTCGGCTCCCTTATTCGCCATGCGTGTCCCAGCACGTTCGATTGCTTGTTCGATCGTGTCGGTGGTCAGCACGCCAAAAATGACCGGTACGCCCGTCTCGAGGGCAACATTCGCGATCCCCTTCGAGACTTCTGCTGCAACGTAATCGAAGTGCGGCGTTGACCCGCGTATCACCGCCCCAAGGCAAATCACGGCATGATAGCGCTGGCTCTGCGCAAGCCGTTTGGCGACGAGCGGCAACTCAAACGCGCCAGGAGTCCAGACAACATCAACTGCTGAGAGATCCGTTTCATGCCGAGCAAGCGCATCGAGCGCACCCTCGAGCAGCTTACTCGTGATGAAGTCGTTGTATCGGCTTACAATAATCGCAAAACGGCGATCACGACCGTTGAGTAGGCCAGCAATGGTGCGTGGGTGGCTACCATTTGTTGAAAGCAGTGTCATCGCCATCCTCCTATTCAGCTGCTGCACTGACGCGAGGCGACAATTCTCCGAGCAGGTGACCAAGTTTGGTGCGCTTTGTCTCAAGGTAATGCCGGTTGTGGTCATTTGGGGGAATCACAAGCGGCACCCGCACAACACTCGCAAAGCCATAGCAGGCGAGGGCACGCAATTTGGCTGGGTTATTCGTCAGCAGTTGCACATGCTGCACGCCAAGATCATGGAGGATGATCGCAGCTGCTCGATAATCGCGGGCATCAACTGGCAATCCAAGGCGCAGGTTCGCTTCGACCGTATCGAGGCCTTCTGCATCCTGAACATGGTACGCCCGGAGCTTGTTGACTAAGCCAATGCCGCGCCCCTCCTGGCGAAGGTAGACCAGTACGCCGCGACCGTGCTGTCCAATCCGCTCCAGGGCCGCCTCCAGCTGGGCACCACAATCACAGCGCAGGGAGCCGAATACATCACCGGTGAGGCATTCAGAATGAAGACGGACAAGCACCGGCTGTCCATCGTCAACAGCCCCGCACCAGAGCGCCAGGTCGATCTCATCGCTACCAATGCGACGATAGGCTCGGAGTGAAAAGGTCCCGTATCGGGTTGGCAGCTGCGTTTCGGCGACACGTTGGGCAAGTCGCTCGTGGGCAATACGGTAGGCAACGATGTCAGCGACATGCACGATGGGAATATCATGCTCGGCAGCAAAGCGCTCTAACTCGGGTAATCGGGCCATCTGGCCATCGGCACGCATGACTTCGCACAGGGCTGCAACAGGATGCAAGCCAGCTAACCGTGCGAGGTCAACTGAGGCTTCTGTCTGTCCACCGCGTTCAAGCACGCCACCTGGACGAGCACGCAAGGGGAAGACGTGCCCAGGCGTGACGAAGTCGGCGCGTGTCGCTGTGGGGTCGGCCAGTTTCCGAATGGTTGTCGCACGATCATAGGCTGAAATCCCTGTTGTTACCCCATAGCGCGCCTCGACCGACACCAGGAACGCGGTCCCAAATGGCGCTTCATCTTCACTCGGAGCGACCATTGGTCGGAGCCCAAGCCGGTCAGCCCACTCCGGCGCCATGGGAACACAGATTAAGCCGCGTGCTTCGCGCGCCATGAAGGCAACGGTCTCAGGAGTAACAAATTGAGCAGCAATGGCCAGATCGCCCTCATTTTCTCGGTCAGCGTCGTCAACGATGAGCACGAAGCCACCAGACCGAAACGCAGCGCATGCACGCTCAACACGCTCCCAACGCTCATCCATTAGTGCGCCTCCCAAAAGCCAGCCCGCACAAGCAACTCAGGCGTCACGCCATCAGGCGCGGCTGACTGTGCCGCCAATAACCGCTCGACATACTTGGCCATGACATCAACTTCGAGATTGACCAGCGCGCCAACCGGCTTCTGCGGCAGCGTAATATGCTGCTGGGTATACCGTACGAGTGAGACACTCAACCCGTCAGGATGCACCGTCATAATGGTCAAGCTGGCGCCATCAACTGCAATGTAGCCGCGCTCGACGAGGTAGCGCTGAATCGCCGGGGGAACAGTAATGCGTACAATCATGGCTTCACCATGGGGCTGCTTGCTGGTGATGCGGCCAACGCCATCGACATGCCCCTGGACGTAGTGACCGCCGAGCCGGCCATTCACAGCAAGCGCTCGTTCGAGATTGACCCGATCACCGGGCTTGAGCTGGCCGAGCGTCGTTCGTTCCAACGTGACAGGCTGAAGTCCTACGGTAAACCCGTCAGTGGTGCAATCCGTCACGGTGAGACAGACGCCATCGACACTGATACTGTCGCCCAGGCGCGTGCCCTCGAGCACCGTTCGGCACGCAATCGTGATCTCAGCCCCACCGGGGCGATGGACAACGCGGCGCACCGTACCGACTTCTTCAATAATGCCTGTGAACATCCTGTATCCCTCCCTATACCGTAGGCAGCGGATGGATGCGGCCGTGTACCATGATGTCTGGCCCTAACCGGCGAACGCGCACATGGTGGAGTCGCCATGCGTGGGCAAGCAGCGCGACGCCGTCGCCTCCGACTGGCCCCGGAGCTGTCCGACCACCGACAATCAGTGGTGCGATGAGCGCATAGACCTGGTCGACCAGATCATCGTCGAAAAGCGAACCGATGAGTGTACCGCCACCTTCAACGAGCACCCGGTTGATGCCTACGTTGCCGAGGTGACAGAGCAGAGCGCGCAGGTCAACACCGCGATCAGACCGCGGCACTACGACAACATCTGCTCCAGCCGCTGCAAGCGCCTGTCGCCGCTCGACTGGAGCCTCATCGGTGCAGGCAATGACAGTCCGTCCAGGCAGATCGGGCGCAAGGAGTGCGGCCGTGGGAGGAGTACGAGCGAGTCGGTCAACGATGACACGAAGCGGATGGTGTGGCCCGCCCAGCCCGGCATGCTCAGCCGGTATGCGCGTTGTCAGCAAGGGATCATCGGCAAGGACGGTACCAATGCCGACCATGATCGCGTCATGTTGGTCACGGAGTTGATGCGCAAGCAGCCGCGCAGGTGCACTGGTGATCCATCGACTGTTGCCAGTTCGGGTAGCAATACGCCCGTCAAGCGTTATAGCGTACTTGACGGTCACCTCGGGCATACCCGTCTGCAGCCGTTTCAGATAGCCAGCGTTGACTTCAACCGCCCGCCGCTTCTCAAGCCCAACGGTAACGGCAACACCAGCCTCCCGCAGCTGAGCAAGACCTCGCCCATTGACCGCCGGAAACGGATCACGGAGCGCAGCGACGACGCGCGCAATACCAGCCGCAAGCAACGCTTCGGTACAGGGCGGAGTACGGCCGTAGTGGGCGCAAGGTTCCAGTGTCACGTAGAGCGTAGCACCACGAGCCTGTTCGCCAGCTTGGCGTAGCGCGACGATTTCAGCATGTGGGCCGCCAGGGGGATGCGTACAGCCAGCGCCAACGACCATCCCATCGCGCACGATGACAGCACCGACAGCGGGGTTCGGCGCAACCCGCCCCTGCGCTTGCCAGGCAAGTGCGAGTGCTTGTCGCATGAAGCGGCGGTCATCAGTCGACCAGCGTTGGTGCTGTGGCATGTACGCCATCCATTCTCCCGGCCGATCCGGCATAGAAAAATCCCGGAGGACAAGCCTCCGGGGATGATGGCGATCGCGGTGTGCTGCAAACGCCGGATACCGGCCGGTGCAACAACCTTCTCCCATCCGGACTATACCGTCGGCTCCGGAGTTTCACCGGATCCTGCGGCCGAAGCCGCTCGCGGGCTTTACCGCCGGTCGGGAATTGGCGCCGCGCGCCTCACCCTGCCCCGAAGGTCTTGCATAGCAATTCTACCGTTCTCGTACGGTGACCGTCAAGCGAGCAAGGGCTGAGCGGGCGGCCCAGTAGCCACACATGCCATGAACGCCGCCACCAGGTGGCGTTGCTGACGAGCACAGAAACAGTTGAGGATGCGGTGTGGCATAAGGGTTACGCCGCGGTGCCGGGCGAAAGAACAGCTGACGGAGATCCATTACGCCACAGTTGATGTCACCCCCGATCATATTCGGCTCGCGCTCAGCAAGTTGAGCGGCTGTTTGGACATGACGGGCAAGAATCCGCTTGCGAAAGCCAGGAGCAAATCGCTCGATCTGTTCTTCAATCGCCGCACTCAAGTCACGATCTGAGCCAGCGGGCACATGGCAGTAGGCCCAAACAACCTGACGTGTCCCAGGGGCTCGCGTCGGATCAAATCGGCTCGGTTGCACGAGGATGACAAACGGGCGATCAGGGCATTGACCATGCGCAACCGCACGTTCAGCTTCAGCGATCTCCTCTGCTGTACCGCCGAGATGGACTGTCGCTGCGTCATGACAGTCAACAGCCCGCCAAGGCACTGGCCCATCGAGGACGTAATCAACTTTGCATACGCCTGGCCCAAAGCGATAGCGTCGCAGCCAACGCCGATAGGAAACGGGTAGCCAGGAGCGAGCAAGAGAAAGCACATGCGGCGGTGCGAGGTCAAGCAGTAGCGCTCGTGCACGTGGCAGTTCTGCAAGGCTCGTAACCCTCGTGTTGGTCCGTAATTCGCCGCCATATTCGAGCAGCGTCGCAACTAAAGCGTCCGCAACACGCTGTGCCCCGCCGCGTGGCAGCGGCCACCCCACGGTGTGGGCAAGGAGCAAGAGGACCAGGCCAAAGGCAGCTGATGGCGGCTGGTCAAGCGGCAACATGCCATGTGCTGCAACACCAGCAAAGAGTGCACGTGCCTGCGGGGTTCGAAACCAGGTGTTGGCTAGCCGTTGCGCAGACTGCAGGGCGACAAGCCCGAAACGCGCTATTAGTGCTGGCCGCGATGGCCAGCGAAGTGGACCAAGAATCCAGCGAAAAAGGGGATCCGCTTGATCAACGAAGATTTCAAGGAGGCGACGGTAGGCCGGACCGTCTTCAGCAAGACGCGCTGCTGTCTCATTCAGCCGACGGCTGAGAACCGCGGCGGTACCGTCTTCAAAAGGATGAGCAAGGACAAAGGGCGACTCGACCCATCCGAGGCCATTGCGGCCCAGGGGCAATGCTCGCAAGAACGGCGACACCCGAACGAACGGTAAGACTGCCGCACAGAGATCATGCACGACGCCAGGCAGCGTCAGTGGTTCGCTGCGGAGGCCGCCTCCAGCGACTGGCGCTGCTTCAATGACAACAACTCGCTGGCGTGCCATCGCCAACGCAATAGCAGCCGCAAGCCCATTAGGGCCAGCGCCAACCACCACGGCATCATAGGCTGTTTCCATCGCTCGCCCTTCACCGCTGACGCCACGTCGTTATGCACCATCGGCCATCTCGTCAATCGCCTGAAGCATTGCCCAGACAAACGCGTGCACTCGTGCTAGGCACGGCAGTTCAATCTTGTCCACTGTATCCGACTGCTGATGCCAGTACCCCATATATGGCACAGCTGGATGGCCTGTTGGCAACTGTGAGTCAATCGTGAGGCCACGAAACCCACGCCGCACGACGACGCCGGTATCAGTATAGGCTCCACCACGATGCTCTCCGCCAAGCCATCCTGGATAGTGAGCTGCTACCTTGCGTGCAAGCGCGAGCACAGATCGGTCAGGTCGTGCCGGTAGCAAGAGTCCTTCACGGAGGAGAAGCGTAGGGAAGCCGATGCCAACCATGTCGAGGTCGATGAACACAGCATTGTGGAGCGCATCGCGATGTTGCTCAAGGAAGGCAGCAATGCCATAGGCACCGACTTCTTCACAGCCATTGGCAACCACCCACACTTCGGTTCCGTTGAGTGGCTGCCGCACTAAGCGCTCGCCAAGCGCGAGCACGCTTGCTGCACCACTAGCGTTGTCGTTCGCGCCTGGAGTATAGGGTGTGCGATCGGCATGTAATGTCATAGCAAGGGCAAAGAGTTGCATTCCTGTCGCAGGCAAGAGCCAGAACGGAAGCGGGCTACGGCCACGCCATGCTGCGCGGCCGAAGCCTACCGTGTTTGCAATGAGGCTTAGGAAACTTACCCCGACAAGTCCGGAGAACGCCCTCAGCCAACGCGGACTGCTGTAAAACACAGGAGTTCGATGCGTATCAAGATGCCCATAGATGACAACGCGTTGCCGTACCGGACCAGTTGGTGGCACAACGGCGACGACGTTCTGACTTTGTCCGTGGGGAGCTAAGCGTCGTGCCCAGTGATCACGAAATTCGGTTTCGCACAAGAAGGCCCATGCCCCAAGACCGTTGAGCGCCGAGGCCAAGAGTGCGCGCAGTCGACCTGGCTCAACCGCCCAGACAACCGTGCCAACCAGTCCAGCAGCAAACGCAAGTGCATACGGACGATAGGTCGATCGGCCACTGCGGAATGGTTCGATGGAGGTCAAAAGTCCTGCTTGCCGCCATATTGACGCCGCATAGTCTGCAGCGCGCCGTTCACCAACGCCGGTTGACGGGCGTGGGCCAATCTCCTCAGCCAATACGCGGATGTGCACCAATGCTCGCTCGGCCCACTGCCATGCTTCGTCAGGGATCGATGCTCGCTCCTGTGCTGCAAGGCGATGATCACCGCCCACCATTCTGTGACTCCCTCGGCTCTCTTCCAGCACTGGGCATACCAGAACTGCATTCCAGTATAGTGGCCAACTGGCAGTCCGGCGAAGCATTGCTGCTCTGTCATACTATTGCAGACTTGTTACCATGCTAGGTATAATTGATTATGGAAAGCAAAAGAGAACCAACGGCCTTGCGCAGCCCTGCGGGCGATGGGGAGCGTAGACCGAAAGGAGGCTGGCTATGCAGTTCGGGACGTTCCTCTTGATGCTGGCGCTCAGCTATGCCTTTGGTGTGCTGTGGTATGACTTGCTGCCGGGCAAGCTGTCGATGAAGCCCTGGCGGGTGGCGGCGTATCCGTTCCTCGGCATGTGGGTGGCTGAAGTCTTCTTCCACCGCGGTCCTGCCTTCGGCGACCTGCACCTGATTCCGCTGGTCATTGGTTCACTCGTTGCAGTCATTATTGACTGGATTATCACGGCGGCTCGTCATCCAGCGAGCGTGCCGGATTACGAGGCGCGGGCAACTGCTGCGTAAACGCAGCGGAGCAGCGAAGCCACCCCGTCACCCACAGGGCAAGCATCCGGGTCGTGAGAAGCGACCCGGATGCTTGCATTTTGGATACTCACGATTGGGCGGTTCCCCGTTAGCGTTGACCAGCGTGATCTGCCTCGGGCGGACGAACAGCTGCCTCAACCGCAGCAACAAACGCTTCCTCAGGTCGTGCGCCTTCAAGGCGAAGCCGTTCGTTAATAACAATCGTCGGCACGGCGTAGACTTGATAGCGCTGCGCCAGATGCGGGAATTCCGCTACTTCAATCACATCAGCGGTGACCTTCTCGCTCTCAATCGCCATCATGTGCGCCAACCTGGCGGCACTTGGGCAGTGCGGTCAAGTTGGAGTAACGAAGACTTTAATATGCGCCGGTGCAGGGAGCTTCGCTAAGGTCTCACGGCTGAGGGGAGTCAGCCGTGTTGTGCCGCGAGAGAGATCGGCCAGATCCTCAATGAGCACGGCGAATTCATAGCCCGCCGGCAGGCCTACATAGCGAACAGTGCCAGCGTTCTTGCCTGAGAAGACCGCCGTAGGAATGTCCGTCACGCCAGCCGTTCGGGCCTCAGCCTGTGCTTGCAGAAAGTCGACAACCTCAAGCTTCACTTTCTCTGAGAGCTGAGCAAGCTCACTATACAATTCGTTCGCTTCTCGACATGTTGCGCACTCGTATCCTGGTAGTTGCAACTGGGCAAGCCGTTGGGTATAGAGCGTAATGGTGACTGGGTCAACGAGTTCTTCAGCAAAACGCTTCCGCAAGTAGTCTTGATCGCGCGCTGAGAGTAGTGGCATGATCCCGCCCTCCTTTCCCATGCAGTATACCCCTCTAGGCTATTTTGCACCAAGATATGCAGAGCACGATATACCGAGGGAGGAACAAATGGGCGAGTTACGGATTGGCACCTCGGCATGGCACGATCACCAAGGGTTCTACCCGCCGACGCTTTCGTCAACTGAGCGACTCCGGTTTTACGCCCAATACTTTCCCGTCGTCGAGGTCAATAGCACGTACTATCACTTACCAAGCGTGCATACCGTTGAAGGATGGGTTGAGCGGACTCCACCGGGGTTTCTTTTCCACGTGAAACCGCCTCGTTTGCTAACACACACACCAGAGCACCCTGGAGCACCATCACCTGCCTTTGACCCGAACGTTGCTCGAGCATTTCGCGAGATCGTTAAGCCCTTGCAAGAAGCTCGAAAACTCGGCGCGTTGACCTTCCAATTTCCGCCATCGTTTCGCAACACTCCGCAACACTGCGAGTATCTCAAACGATTACGGGAATTCTTCCCCGATCATCTTATTGCTATCGAATTTCGCCGGCGAGACTGGCTGGATGAACGTCATGCGGAACGCACACTTGCACTACTTCAGGCACTCGGCTATAGCTTCACGATGGTCGATGAGCCACAAGTTGGGATCGGAAGTGTTCCACCTGTCTATGCTGTCACGAATCCTCAACTCGCCTTAATCCGCTTCCACGGACGAAACGCGGAGAAGTGGTACCATGTTGGAACGTCAAGCACTGAGCGTTTCGATTGGAACTACCAACCAGCGGAGCTTGAGGAGTGGCGCCCTCGGATCAACCGCGCCCTGGCTGACGCACACGCCGTCCACGTCTTGTTCAACACCAATGCCGGTAACCAGGGACCGCGTAATGCCTTTCTGCTGATGGATGTACTTGGTGTCCCACACCCACCACCGCCTTGGGAACATCTAAGCCAGCCGCCACTCTTCTCAGAGTAGCGCATGACGATACTGCAGGAAGAAATGCCAGAGCGCTTCAGCTGCGGGCGTTGTTGGCCGGCCACGTCGACGGACGATTGACCATGAACGACGCACCGGGAAGCCTTCAACATCGAGAATAACGAGCCGGCCAAGTTCAAGTTCTAGCATAATCGCGTCTCGTGGCATGACCGCGATACCAAGGTCAACTGCCACTGCTTGCTTAATTGCCCCGTTGCTCCGTAGTTCCATCCCAATCCGCAACGGGACACCGGCTTCGGCAAAGATCCGCTCCGTATCAGCCCGGGTACCAGAGCCAACCTCACGGACCAGAAGCAACTCGTCCCCCAGGGCAGTGAGCGGAATTTGACGCCGCCTTGCCAGGGGATGGCGCGGTGAAGCAATAACCACTAATTCATTGGGGAGAAATTCAGCGATCTCGAGTCCTTCACGATTTTCGATCAACCCCATAATCGCTACATCAACCTCGCCAGCGAAGAGCTTCTGTTGCACTGCAAAACGGTTCAATACGTCGAGGGAGAGCGTAACGCCAGGATAGGCGCGGTGAAACGCCCCAAGAATGCGAGGCACGACATAGATGCCAGCTGTCGTGCTTGCGGCAAGCGCAACATGGCCGCGTTCAGCCGCCCGAAGAGCTTGCACGCCCGCAAGCCCTTGCATCAAGAGCTCGAGCACTTGCTCAACACACGGCAGGAGATGCTTCCCGGCTTCGGTAAGCTCGACGATACGCCCCTCGCGGACAAACAGCGGCAGGCCCAGCGCCTGCTCCAGCGCACGGACTTGCGAGGAGACTGCTGGTTGGCTCACACAGAGTTCTTCCGCCGCTTTTGAGAAGCTCCGGTTACGCGCAACCGCGCGAAACACTTCCAGCTGGCGCAACGTGATGTCCATGCTGCCCCCCGATCTATAAGTGAATGCAATACGGCAATCACAAATTGCTATTGGACATTATAGCGCTGACACGGTACGCTGTGAAGTGATTCACAAAGTGGAGGTTGCACTACTGACAGGAGGGAACGATGGACCACAGGTTACTGCCGATGCCTGACGAGCCTGTTGAACTAGTGGAAACGCCACTCCTTCCGCCTGGATATCGTGTGCCGTCTAGTCGTTGGGAACAGCCAAGCACGCGACTGCGCCGGCTGCTCGCAACGTTACCGTATGTGTTTGCCCCAGGCGTCTATGATCCGCATGGTGCAGAACTAGTGATGTACTACCAGTTCCCAGCTGTGTACTTCAGCGGCTATTCGTTTGCGATTGGGCATCTGGGCACTACCGACATGGACCTCTACACCGGCGTCGAAATTGCTGATGCCGCACGCCGGGTCGTCATGGCTCTGCGCAAGTTTCAGCTCACGATGGCAGTCGGTGATCCTGACAAAGGCATTCCACCACGCCACTTGCACATTCCGCCAGTTGTCGTGGACATGGATACTGGGTATGGCAATGTCTTCAACGTGCAACGCATTGCTGAACTCTATGTGACCGCTGGCGTTGCGGGAGCACACATCGAAGACCAGGTGATGCCGAAGCGCTGTGGCCATATTGTGGGCAAGGCGCTGATCCCAATCGAGGAGATGCTGGGCAAGCTGAAGATGCTGCGAGCGGTCGCCGACGACTTGGGAAATCGGGACTTCGTCATCATCGCCCGCACTGACGCCGTCTCGGCTGTCGACGCACCAGAAGGGCGTGGTGGCTTGGACTGCGCAATTAACCGCGCGCTGCGCTACTTAGACAGCGGCATTCCTGATCTCGTCTGGTGCGAGTTCCCAACAGCAGAACGCGGCCCGACTGAGCGATTTGCCGAAGAAGTGCGCAAGCGCTTCCCCGATGCCCAACTCGCATTCAACTGGTCCTCGTCATTCAAGTGGTTCACCGAACCAAATCCGTTGACGTTTGCTGAGCTTGGCGAGATGGGCTTTCGCTTCATCTTCATTACCCTGGCCGCTCAGCACGCCATGGGCGCCGGCTTCAGCCGACTGCTCCAGGGACTCGCGCACGAGCAAGAACAGGCGTATATTGCGCTCCAGCGAGAAGAGTGGGCCGAAGAACTGCCGACCCGCAGTCACCATCTCTTCACGGGCGTTCCCTACCATCAACTCACAGGGGAATGCTATGCCGCTCCACGGCTGGGACGCAACGTTGGGGAGAAGCCACCGGAAGAGGCAGTAGTCTAGCGCCAGACTTTGCATCAGCGAGCACCTCAGGTACACTGCCGGCAGAAAGCGGCAGTGGATGAGGGAGCGAGAGGGAGGCGCATCATGATGCCGGCAATTCCCGGGATGCTTGTCCCCAAGGTGGACACACCGGAGCAGCAGGCGATCTTATCACCTGAAGCCTTGGAGTTTGTCGCCAACTTACACCGCACGTTCAACAAGCGGCGGCTGGAACTGTTAGTACGCCGAGCGGAGCGCCAGGCTGAACTCGACGCTGGCGCACTGCCTGACTTCCGGGCTGACACTGCCGAAATCCGTGCTAGCGATTGGCGCGTGCCACCGGCTCCACCTGATCTGCAAGACCGGCGAGTCGAGATCACGGGCCCCGTTGACCGTAAGATGATGATCAACGCGCTCAATTCGGGGGCAAGTGTGTTCATGGCAGATTTTGAGGATGCGCTTGCCCCGAGTTGGGCAAACGTTATCCAAGGCCAAGTGAACCTGTACGATGCTGTGCGGCGAACCATCTCGTTTGAGAGCCCCGATGGTCGCGTCTATCGGCTTGCCGAGAAAACGGCTACGCTCCTTGTACGGCCACGCGGCTGGCATCTCGACGAGCGCCACGTGTTGATTGATGGCGAACCGATCAGCGCTAGCCTTTTTGACTTTGGGCTCTATGTCTTCCACAACGCGCACGAACTTGTGCGCCGGGGCACCGGACCGTATTTCTACCTGCCGAAACTCGAAAGTGCCGAAGAGGCCGCGCTCTGGCACGACGTCTTCTGTGCGGCTGAAGATGCGCTTGCGTTGCCAAGAGGCACGATTCGGGCCACTGTCCTTATTGAGACAATTCTTGCTGCCTTTGAAATGGATGAAATCCTCTATATGCTTGGCGAGCATGCCACTGGGCTGAACGCTGGCCGCTGGGACTATATCTTCAGCATCATCAAGAAGTTCCGGCGCCGCTCTGACTTTGTGCTCCCCGATCGGGCTCAAGTGACGATGACCGTGCCCTTTATGCGAGCGTATACCGAACTGCTTGTGAAGACCTGCCATCGGCGTGGAGCACACGCGATTGGCGGCATGGCAGCATTCATTCCAAGTCGTCGCGACCCTCAGGTCAATGAAGTCGCGCTCGCCAAGGTGCGCGAAGACAAAGAGCGAGAAGCAGGAGATGGCTTCGATGGCACCTGGGTTGCTCACCCGGACCTGGTGCCAGTGGCGAAAGCAGTGTTTGACCGCGTTCTTGGCGAACGTCCTAACCAACTTGATCGCCAGCGCGATGACGTTCAGGTCAGCGCTCGCGATTTGCTGAATATCCAGGTACCAGGGGGGCAAATTACTGAGGCCGGCTTCCGGAACAATGTAAGCGTCGCATTGCAATATCTCAACTCGTGGCTCCAGGGGCAAGGCGCTGCAGCTATTTTCAATCTCATGGAAGATACGGCAACTGCCGAGATTTCGCGCGCGCAGCTCTGGCAATGGCGCTTCCACAGTGCCAAGCTCAACGACGGCCGTCCAGTCACACGCGAGCTGTATGAGTCCATTCGTGATGAAGAGGTTGCCAAACTTGGCGGACGTAACGCCGGGCGGATGGCTGATGCGGTTGAAATTCTCGATGAACTTGTACTGCGCGACGAATTCGTCGAGTTCCTGACCTATCTGGCCTATCCGAAGCTTGATTAGCTGTAGCGGTGCAGGGAGGTGAGCAGACAGTAGAGCCTCCCTGCACCATTGCTTCACGGTAGCCGGAAGCCAAGAGCTTGGGCGGCGCGCTCCGGCCCCCACTGCCAGTACTGATCAGTCACTGGAACAAAACTGTGATGATCAAGTTCAACCGCCATGGGCATGCCAAGCGTATGGTCCGGGCACACCGGCCAATACTGGCTGGTGATCATCTCATCGCGCGATCGGCTCCACGCACGGAGCGCCGCAAAGGAGACCAACACGAGCGCCGCAACCTCCCGAGGGTCAGGACGTAGCTGCTCGATCGGAACCGGCAGGAGCGTGGCATAGATCTCTTGAATTTCTCGATCAATCCAGCTGGATCCTCTCCGCTCCATCCGCCGTATTCCAACATAATGCAACTGATCAGGCTGGAGCTGAAGCCCAAGCTCCTCAGCCGCTTCACGAACAAGGCCATAGCGAGCATCCTCACCCGGACGCGCATGCCCTCCCACCGCAACGTCGATTTTGCCTGGCTCAGTATCCTTGCCAAGACTGCGTTGTTGGAGGAGCACGTGAAGTCCACTAGCCGTTTGGGCAAAAAGCCAGAGGTGAAACGCGCGGTGCCAATCTCCTTCTCGGTGTACAGCCGCACGCTGCTTACGCTGACCAGTGGGTTGCCCATGGGCATCGACGAGTTCAAAGAGTTCATCCGGTGGATCAACAGGCAGGCTCATGCTTTCTCACCCCCGTATGCCTCCCTCGGTCATGATAGGCTTAGTCGGGCAAACGCGCGAGTGAAGAGGCAGAAAGGAGTACGTATGGAGCCGGCCAAGCCGCAAATTACCGTCGACGTTTTTCAGCAGGTTGATATCCGGGTCGGTCGCATCATCGCAGCTGAGCCATTTCCCGAGGCTCGCAAGCCGTCACTGAAGCTCACGATTGATTTTGGCCCGCTTGGTATTCGACGCTCTTCGGCTGGTATTCAACCGTGGTATACCCCAGAAGAACTGATTGGCCGGCTGATTGTGGCTGTCGTCAACTTCCCCCCACGGCGTGTGGCAGGCTTTCCCTCGGAAGTGCTTGTCCTTGGGGCTGTTCAAGAAGATGGTCGCGTTGTCCTCCTTGAGCCCGACAATCCCGATATCGCAAAACCCGGTAGCCCAATTGCCTGAACCTTAGTGCCAGCTGAGCCATCCGATCACACCAACAAGCAGCCCGACGACGAGCGCGAGCGCTTCAGCCAAGGCCACCGAACGACGAATGAGTCGCATCACAAGCAGATTGAGGGCACTGTGGAGCGGCACCGTCAACAGTACCCACCACGGAGAAGCCGCGAGGAGCAACGTACAGCCAATATGAAATGCCGTTGCGGCAAGTCGCTCGATAAGGCCGAACGCCGGTGAGGCCTGCAGCAACCCAAGTTCAGCAAGTGCCTGCCGCACAGACTGTGCTTGTTCATCCTGCCGGCGCAGGATACGCGTGGTCAAAACCAGCGACAGCGCCGCATACCAGACTTCGATGCCTGCCCACCCTTGACCGACATTAATCGCTGCTGGCAAGCTCGCTGCCCAGTAACGGACAACGGCAAGCCGCACCAGTTCCTCAGCTGGCCCTGAAGCCGCAATCACGGCCCATTGCTGGGCACGCTGTGCGAGACGTCGTACGAGCAAGATGACTGGCCCACGAAGTGCTAACGCAACGAGCCAGCCGACCACGCCAAGAAGCCAGCGTGAGAGCAGCAGAGGCTGACCAAGAACGGCGAAGGCCACTGCAACCACGAACGGCAACAGCACGAGCGCGAGCACCCACCCCCACAATGGGCTCGACACACGTGTTGTGCTCGATGCCAGCTCAACTGCCACGCGACGATCGTTCATCATTGCTGCTCCCATTCTGTACCTGCGCCGTTTACACCTTGCATTGCATGTCCTGACAGCGTATACTTGACGCTGGGTTAGGGAAGGATAAACTAAAGGTAGGTAAATTATGCAGAATCAGACACTTTCCGCTCCGCAACGTACACCAGGTCGAAGCCGCTGGCTTGGCCTCGGCGCCATTGCCCTCGGCGTCGCTATGATCATTGTCGATGCAACGATTGTCAACGTTGCTGTACCAGCAATTATTGACGAACTGCACGTCAACCTTACCGATGCCGAGTGGATTAACTCGATTTACTCCCTCATCTTCGCTGCCTTGCTTATTACGCTTGGGCGACTCGGCGATCTCCGTGGGCGAAAACGTCTCTACCTCTTTGGCCTTGTCCTCTTCGTGGGATCAAGTATGCTTGCCGGCATAGCTCCCAATGGTGGCACACTCATTGCCGCTCGCGCGCTGCAAGGAATTGGTGCCGCAGCGATTTCGCCGTCGACCCTTTCGAGCCTCAATACGCTCTTCCGTGGGCGGGAACGTGCGATTGCCTTTGGCATTTGGGGATCAATTATTGGTGGGATGGCCGCACTTGGACCGCTCATCGGCGGTTGGCTGACAACCAACCTGTCATGGCGGTGGGCGTTCTATATCAATGTCCCGGTTGGGCTCATCGCCTTCCTCGGCGCACTACGCTTTGTCCCGGAAAGCCGCGATGAGCATATCCGGCCAGGATTCGATCTTTCGGGCATCGTATTGAGCATCATTGGATTTGGTGGACTCGTCTTCGGTCTTATTGAAGGTGAACGATACGGCTGGTGGAAACCTGCTGAGCAATTCTCGCTTTTCGGCTGGCAATGGCCACTCTCTCAGATCTCTATCGTTCCAGTTGCGCTGACCCTTGGCATGCTTGGCTTACTGTGCTTCACGCTGGTTGAACGCCGTCGTGCGCGCCGGAACCAAGTGGTGCTTGTTGACTTTGCCCTGTTTCGCTTGCGGAGCTTTGGCTGGGGGAACGTAACAGCCCTGATCGTCAGTCTCGGCGAGTTTGGCCTGATCTTCGTGCTCTCGTTGTATCTCCAAGGAGTACGGGGGTATTCCGCCTTTGCGACTGGCGTCGGACTGTTGCCGCTTGCACTGGCCTCTTTCATTGCTGGTCCATCAGCGGCATCTCTTTCGCAGCGTTTTGGGGCGCGCCGAGTTGTCAGCGTTGGCATGTTCTGCGAAGCGATCGGTTTGCTCCTCCTCGGACTTTTGCTTTCGCCAACAGTCAGCCGGCTGACGCTCTTACCTGCGCTTGCAATCTACGGCATTGGGGTTGGCTTCGCGACGGCCCAACTCACGAGCGTCATCCTCGCTGATGTGCCTGTTGCGGCCTCTGGACAAGCGTCAGGCATTCAGAGCACAACACGCCAGGTCGGTGCCGCGCTCGGCATCGCCTTGCTCGGCACCTTGCTTAGCATAGGGCTCCGTGACGGCATGCGCGATCGGCTTGCTCAGATTCCAGGTCTCCCGCCACAACAGCAGGTCGCGATCACACGCGTCATCCAGCGCAGTGCCGGACAAGCGCTCGGACAGCTCCGACAACAGCCAGGCACCCAGCCAATTGTGCGCGCGGCCGAGGAGGCATTTACTGACGCTGCCCGGCGTGATGCCTTTGTTGCTGCTGGCTTCATCCTGGCTGGTTTTGCTGCAAGCTGGCTGCTGCCCAACACCCGTCCTGAGCCAGAGCGTCGCGCGGCGCGTCAGCCAGCGGCAGCAACTGCCACAGAGAAACCTTAGCGAAGAAACACGAGGACGAGCAATACAAGACCAGCGAGGACACGATAGCCGACAAAAACGAGCGTTGATCGACGCTGGAGATAACGCAACAGAAAGGCGATGGCGAGATACCCGGTGAGCGCAGCCGTCAAAAAACCAAGAAGGAATGCGCCGCGCTCACTGGGATCGAGCCCTGCAGCAAGGAGCTTGCGGCTTTCGAGGAGACCAGCGCCGAGAATAGCTGGCGTACCAAGCAAGAAGGAAAAACGTGCAGCCGCTTCGCGCCGTAGTCCAAGGAACAGCCCTGCGGTGATCGTACTGCCAGAACGTGACACACCTGGGACGAGCGCAGTCATTTGGGCCAACCCAATGAGTAATCCATCACGGCCAGTGATGGAAGAAAGAGGGCGCCGATGGGTAGCGAGGCGTTCAGCAAGCACGAGGAGGAGCGCAACGAGCATCAAGACCAGGGCAATGAGTGCAATGGCACTTCGGCCACCCTCGCCAGCGTGAAAAAAGCGATCAACCGCGTCTTGCAAGACAATGCCGGCAATCGCTGCCGGAATTGACCCGAGCACAATAATCCACCCAAGTCTGCCCATCGGGTCGGCAAATGGTCGGCGCAACCAGAGCCCACGCAAGACGCCGTGAAGAATCTCAAGCAAGTCACGCCAGAAGTAGGCAATGACGGCAGTGAGCGTTCCAAGGTGCAGCGCCACGTTGAATGCCAGCCCCGGTTCTGGCCAGTGAAAGAGCCAGGGGACAACAATCAGATGGGCCGAGCTGCTAACCGGCAAAAACTCCGTGAGGCCCTGGACAACTCCAAGGACGACAGCGTGCAGCATGTCCATCAGTTAACTTGTCACCCTTTCTGTGGTTGATGCCCGAATCACTCGCCAAGACAAACTTTCACGCCACCAGAAGACGAGGCCAAGCAACGTAATTGGCACATACAGTGCCACATGCAGCACAAGGGCATAGGAAAGCGCACGCTCGCGCGCAATAGCGGCCACACCGGTCAACACAAGCGTCACGCCAGCTTCAAAGGGGCCAACATACCCAGGCGAGCTCGGCAGAAGAGTTGCCAGGTTCGCGATTGCTGTCGTCAGGAGCACGAGCGGGATGCTTAGCGGAAGTCCAAAACCACGAGCAATGATGCCGTACATTCCTGCTTCGCAGAGCCACGCGGCAAGCGACGTCGCGCTTGCCACTGCCAAGGTTGGCCCATCTTGGAGTGAGCGAAGGCCCTGTGCAACGGTATGCGCAAGTTGCAGCACGCGCGTCTGGATTCGAGCAGGGAGCCAATCAAGCAACCGTGGCAGGACACGTTCCCGTACGTCGTCTCGACTAAGGAGGGCAAGCAGGGCAAGTGCTGGCAGGAAGATGACGAAGGCAACAAGCGCAAGCCGCCACAGGGTACCAGTGAGCGCAATAAACAAAGAGGCAACGAGTAAAAATCCGAGCATCGTCAGGCCGTCAAGTAATCGCTCTAAAGCAATTGACGCTAAGGCAGCGCTTGTGCGCACCTGCGATCGCTGGGCAAGTGTATACGCGCGAACGACCTCACCCGTCCGCAATGGCAATACATTGTTGGCCATATACCCAATGGCAACAACCGGGAAAAGCCGCACCCAGGAAAGCCGTTCAACAGGCCGCAACAGCGCAGACCACCGCACAGCACGCCACGCGACCCCGGCGAAGTAACAGGCAAGTGCCGGAATCAGCACCCAGTAGTTTGCTGTACGGAGTGCAGCAAGGACCGTTGCAAGATGCAAGCCACGAAACGCGAGCCAGAGAAAGAGCAAACTCACCGCAATACCGAGGATTGTTCGCTTCACGCGCTGTTCGTCCTCCCACACGGTATTCACCGCGCCGCCGAAGTATAGCGTTCGGTCTCGTACCCAAACCACATGATTAGGCGGCGCAATCTGCACGCCAAAGCAGCATGAGCCCTCCTTCACGTGCCCGCACCATTGCACCTGCCCAGCCTACTCCCGCCGGATCGCTGCCGTCCGGTACGATAGCGGCGCAGACGGTCGGCCCGGGCGCAGGGATATGCCAGAAGCCCAGCGTTCCTGGTCCATACACATGGTGACCTGTTCGCTGCAGGATCGCTGCGAGCAAGCCAAACGTTGCCGGATCGCGAGCGAGTGCAGGCAAGGCGACCGGCGCTCCGGCTGGTACCGCTTCCGCAAGCCGCCACAGCCACGGATCAGATGAGAGCATGAAGACGTAGTCAGGCCAACCAACGACCTGGGTGACACCGGGTTGTGCCAGCAGCGCGTTCACGATCGGATCGCGGTCAGCAGGCTGGCTCCGATCCGCGTGATAGACGATAGCTTGCACTCCAATTCCCCGGAGCAGATGGAGCGTCTCTGCCGAGGGGAACGCCCGCATCTGCTCATACAGAGGAGCATAGGCCGGAGGCGTAATGCCACTGTAGCCGTTGACTAATGGCGCCCAATGGAAAGTAGACCAGAAATTTGGCCATGGTGCTGGTGCCGCTGGGTCAGCCATTGGCAGCTCAATTGCGGGGACGGGATGGGCGGCAAGCCAGGCATAATCAGGCCGCTGCAATTCCTGCCAGGTGACCGGCAATGGGGGTGTGACCGGGAGAGAACGAAGACCTTCAGCTGTTAACGCAACGACGGCAAGGCACGCGACACCAACGCGAAGCCAGCGGAAACGGGGACCGAGCCAATCATTTATCGTTGCCATGCCAAAACCAGCGAGCGCAGCTAACCCAACGAGGGCGAGAAGCGCAAAACGGGCCGGGACGCGAACAGCACGAAAGCCCGGCAAATGGTTGTAGAGGAGGTTATATGGGAGTGTAACCGGTTTCTCATTCACAAGCCCAATCGGGCCAAAGCTCAACGTGACTGCGACGACAATCAGCGCAAGCATAGCCCAGCGGAGCCAGCCTGCTCGCCGGGCAAAGAACAGGCCGAGTAAAGCGAAGAAGAGGACCGTCACACCGGGAAACAGGTCGCGCTCGATGTGACGATGGTAGAGGGGAGCGAGGACGCTACCATACAGCCAATTCTCTGGTGGAACAGCCAGATAGTCCGTCCAGCGCGCATGCCAGTAGACAACCTCATCAATGCTCCGTTCCGCACCAAGCTCTTGGTGAACCCGCCAGTACGGAAGGAGGATGGGGATCAAGAGCAGGAGGCTGAGACTACAGGTAACTCCCGCCCAAAGCGTGCCACGAACTGCTCGCCAGGAATGCTCAGCAATGAACCCAATTGCCCAAACGACGACCAGCAAAACTGGTAAGAAGAGGAAGTAGTAAATCCCGAAAAGCCCTTGCAGCAGAACAACCACGCCAAGCCCAAGGGCCCATCGCCAACTGCCAGTGCGTACCGTCTTCCAGGTCGTAAGCGCTGCGAGAGGCAGCCATTCAGCAGACAGCAAGTGCAGGTGCTCAATTTGGGCAAGCCGAGCCGGTGCGACAATGTAGGCTACGCCAGCGACCAGCCCGCCCAGCCAGCTGCCAGAAACGGCACGAACGAGAAGAGCCATCGCACATCCTGAGAGGACGAAAGCGAGCCAGGTTGCCAGGTTGTCGGCTAAGACTGGGTTATGCGTGGCAAGAACGATTGGCGCAACCAGTATTGCTTGTCCAAAGAGATAATCAGAGTAGGCCAGCGTGTTGTGATACGGATAGAAGATGTTGGCATCGAAAATCTGACGCGGGGCAGTCTGCACGGCATGAATATCCCACGCAATCGTCCATGCTTGAAAAACCGGGTCCCCAGCGCTGATCAATCGATGTACAGGATCCCGGACAACCGGGAAGGTGATAAGCACGCTCAACGTGAGGCAGCACAGGGCAACACTGACCGCAGCAATACCTTCGCGCCAACGGCCATGCAATCTGCTCCCAGGAATAGCAGCGGTTTCTGGCAGACCTGCCGCTGTTGACTCCGCCACATCCTCATCCTTCAAAGCGAGAACGATGCGGCAGATTATTCGTCGAGGCGGAAGTACTTAAACGCCTCAGCGAGCTGGATAAACTCGGCACCTGGGAAGCCGCGGCGCCGAGCCTCGGCAGCGCTATCCTGGGCCCAAAGGCGAATCCACTGCTCGAGTTGGGGATCTTCGCTAATCTGGCTCTTGTGCGCCCGCAAGGCCTCAATTTTCTTCGCAAACGTCGTGCTAATATCGATCCAAACATCCGGTTGGGCCGGATTCATCAACAAGACCTCCCGAACCGCATGCGGCTCGAGCCCCTCAGCAAGGTGCTCGGGGAACGTCAACCGGTCACGTGCACTGGGGAAGACCGCTGCAAGCGTTGCTTCTCCCATCGCAATATGATCAGGATGCTGAATGTAGTGCTGGCCATGCCATCGCGCTGTTGGGTCCTGGCAAATGACCGCATCCGGCTTATATTTACGGATCATGCGCACAATGGCACCACGCAACTCAAGCGAGGGGAGCAGCTCAGCATCGCGAAAACGGAGAAACTCGACCTGCTGCACACCAAGAATTTTCGCTGCCTCACGCTGCTCAGCTTCACGAATAGCGGCCAACCGATCGGGCGTCATCGTGGGATCATGACTCCCTTTGTCTCCGCTCGTCCCCAGGACATAAACAATTTCACAGCCTTCAGCAGCCCATTTGGCTACCGTCCCAGCGCATCCAAACTCGGCATCATCAGGATGCGCCACCACAACCATTGCCCGCTTCGGCGTCTTGACAACCGCAGTCATCACCTGTTCCTTCCATGCTCTGCATCCACATGCTCATGTATGACAATCGTCGGTACCAATCTCCAGGGAAATGCTCCAGAGCGCTCTGGGCCGAGCGTGATCAGTTGCTCGAGGCACACCCGCGCCTGCGCTACCAGCCGCGCTGTATCAACCCCCTGACAACATGGCTGGAAAGGTTCGACTCGCGCAAGACCGCGTTCGAGGAGACGCACGGCGCCGATCCAGTTCCCACGCTGAAGATGATGGAATGCAACGCCGATCTGCAGAATACCTTGATAAAGCCCTCGGACTGGGCGTAGCTCGGCACGCCAAAGCTCCTCGAGAACCTCATGACAGGTAAAGTACTCGCCAGCATTGAAGAGGGCAACACCTTCACGTAATTCAGCTGGTGGTGGCTCACAGCAAGCCGAATCAGCAGCTTGACAGCACACGGCCGGCAGCTCCTGCTTGTTCCCTGCATACTCAATCGCATTATCGACATGCCGTGCAACCAGGGCCACGCGGGGCATCGGCTGGTAGTGGAGCCCCGGTTAGTACAGCGATCGCGGTTTGGAGCTGATTATCCTGGCTCAGGGCCTGGGAATCGAGCGACGCCCCAGCAACAAGGGTGAATGGCTGAGCTTGGTCCGGCAGTGACACTGCAATGTCGGGTGAAATGCCATTCTTCCAGATTTGACGGCCGTTTGGCGTAAGCCAGAGTTCAGTGCCCAACAAGAGTGCCGATCCGTCTTTCAGTCGATACTCCGTCAGCACCGTTCCAGTGCCAAACGTGCGCTCACCGATAATTTTGGCACGCTGGTTATCCTGTAACGCTCCGGCAACGATCTCCGCCGCAGAGGCAGTCCCTTTGTTCACCAGCACGACAAGCGGCTGGTCAACGCGCACCTCACTCGCCTCGGTGCGATAGATCGTCTGATTCCCATCCCGCGTCTTTGCAATAAAGACCGGTGTCTGGGGAGGCAAAAAGACCGAAGCAGTACCAATTGCTTCATTGACAAGTCCACCAGGATTATTCCGCAAGTCAAGAATAAAGCTTGTTGCTCCAGCACGCTGCGCATCTTGCACAGCACGGCGTAAATCCGCTGCTGTTCCATCCGAGAACTGGCTGATGCGCACAAGGGCGATCGTGCTCTGCGGCAGCATTGCCCAGGAAACCGAGCTGACTTTAATCTGAGCCCGGGTCAGTGTTACGCGGACTAAGTCCGTCTGTCCAGGACGACGGAAGACAAGGGTAACCGTTGAGCCAGCCGGACCACGAACGCGCTGGACAACGTCATCAAGGCTCAAGCCTTGCACTGATTGCCCGTCGACTTCGAGCAGAATATCGCCAGCACGAATGCCTGCTCGCTGTGCTGGCGATCCATCAAGTGGTGCAACGACGACGACTTGCCCGTCCCGCTGCTCAACCTGGATCCCAACACCAACATACTGACCGGAGAGTTCCTGGCTGTGTGTCGTCACTTCATCTGGTGTGAGATAACGGGTGTGTCCTGTATCACCAAGGGTGTCAAGCATGCCGTTAATTGCGGCAGCGAGCATTTTCTGATCGTTGATCGCGCTCGGGTCAACGTAATGACTGTGGACAAGATCCCAGGCCTCGTCAAAGACCTGTACAGGCGTCGTGGCAGCTGGTGCGGCCTGCGAGCGGGACTGAGGCTGGAGGAGCGTATTGAGGGTGGCTCCAGCGCCCATGCCGAGCGCGAAGACCATAATCAAGAGCAACAGACCAAACGGCAATCGACGGAGCAGCCGACGCGGGGTTCGTGGCTCATCCACGAGTGAAAGCCTCCTTCGTTTTCCCAATCCCGCCCTGCCCTGCCCAAGGATACCGCGTTCTGCACGGTCAGCGGAAGCAAGCAAACCAGCTGGCACGTCACGACGCCGTCACAGCGGAACTACGACGTTTGGGTATAAATCCGGTACACGCCGGTGCACGTCGCACAGACGTTGCCTGCTTCGTCCATCACCTCGCCTTCAGCGAACACCAAATTGCGTCCGCCACTCACTACGCGCGCCGTGCCAACCACGCGATGCTCAGCTTGGAGCATGCGGAGGTAGTGAATCGTCAACGTTACTGTGACTTGGCCGACGATGTCTTCTCGACTCGAGAACACTGCGGCACCAAGCAAACCATCAAACATGTATGCCAGAATGCCGCCATTAATCGCACGTGTGCCGCCCCCGCCACGGTGATGATCTTGAACATCGAGTTCGACCCGTGCTTGACCGGCATGTGCCTCAACAATCCGAAACCCAGGCCAGCGATAGAACGGCTTCGCGTTCCACTCCGCAAGCCAGCGATCGCCCTCGGTCATACCTCACCCCTATTCCATTTCATCCCTATCTCGGCACACAATGCCGCCTCCCAAGAGCAAGTTGAGAGGCGGCAGTACCGTAGAGATTCTAGCGAAGCATCAACGAGAAATCAGGCGCGCGTCCGCAACTCAGGAAAGTCCTCTTCCCAAAATTCTAGCGCGGCCCGGCCACCTTCCGACCGCAGTTGCTGCTCGTATGCACGCAACTCAACACGGCGAATCTTGCCGGAGATCGTCTTCGGCAACTCAGCAAACTGCAGGCGACGCACACGCTTATACGGAGCAAGGCGTTCACGCAGGAAGCGGAACAATTCACGGGCAGTCTCGGCTGATGGCTCGACACCCGGTTTGAGCACAACAAACGCCTTTGGCACCGTGAGGCGGATGGGGTCAGGGCTTGGCACCACCGCAGCCTCTGCCACTGCGTCGTGCTCAATGAGAGCACTCTCGATCTCAAAGGGGCTAATGCGATAGTCAGCGCTCTTAAAGACGTCGTCGGCGCGGCCAATGTACCAGAAATAACCATCTTCATCGATACTCGCGACATCACCAGTGCGATAATATCCGCCGGTTGCAACAGCCCGGGTAGGATCGTCAGCATAGCCAGCCATCAGCCCAACAGGACGCGGCTCGACGCGTACTGCGATTTCCCCTTCATTCGCGGGCTGGCCAGCCTCGTCAAGCGCGACGACGGCATAACCTGGCAATGGTCGTCCCATTGAGCCTGGCTTGACCGGCTGTCCGGGCGAGTTGCCGACGAGGGCAGTGGTTTCAGTCTGGCCATAGCCATCGCGAATCGTTCGCCCCCAGGCTGTTTGCACTTGCTCAATGACTTCAGGATTGAGTGGCTCGCCAGCACTGACGAGTTCACGGAGTGCCAGGTTGCGATATGCTGCTAAATCTTCAAGAATAACCATGCGCCAAACAGTGGGCGGAGCACAGAGCGTCGTAATCTCACCGCGGTTCAGCAACTCCAGTAACTTCTTGGCCTGAAACCGCGCCTGGTTGTAGGCCACGATCGTCGCGCCAGCATTCCATGGAGCAAAGAAGCTGCTCCATGCATGCTTCGCCCAACCAGGAGAGCTAATATTCAAATGTTGATCACCTTCACGGAGACCAATCCAGTACATCGTCGAGAGATGCCCGACGGGATAGCTTGCATGCGTATGCAAGACCATTTTCGGCTTTGCCGTCGTGCCGGACGTGAAGTACAGCAAGAACGGATCAGTAGCCCGAGTCGGCGGATCGTCCGCTTGGAAGGTCACTGATTGGCCATCAACCTCGTCATAGCTGATCCAACCTGGCAACGTCTCACCAACAAGGATCTTGGCCTGTAGGCCATTGATCGATGCAAACTTGCCAGCACATGATGGGTCAGTGACAGCGATGGTGATGTGACCGCGTGTGACACGATCTTGGAGATCAGCGGGGGTCAATAGCGTTGCAGCTGGGCTGACAACCGCTCCAAGCTTCATTGCACCGAGGGTCAGCTCCCAGAGTTGTGGCTGATTTCCAAGCATTAGCAGGATGCGATCACCGCGCCGAACTCCGAGGCGCTTGAGGAAATTTGCCACTTGGTTCGAGCGCTCACGTACGGTATCAAAGCTCAACGTGACTTCAGAACCATCCTCTTCGATAATGCGCAATGCTGGCTGCTGATTACCACGGGCATAAACATCAAAGTAATCGAGTGCCCAATTGAACGTTTCAAACTGCGGCCAGGCAAACTGGCGATAGGCCGCTTCATAGTCCTCACGATAAGTGATGAGTAGATCCCGCGCCTGGAGAAACAGCGTGGTCGCCCGTGCTGTAGTGCCCATGGCTCTGCCCTCCGGCAATGTGTTGCCTAAGCCCTCTGATCACCCTGCTGGATTACCGCACACTGGGGATGCCAAGCACGTACACGATCCCTGTCCTGGCAATTCCCGCCCGCAGCATCTGCTCAATCCCACAGGGGATCTGTTGGGACTATTGTACCCGGCAGAGGCGTCCCAGCGCACCGGATGGCCAGCGATTTCCCGGGATCAGTTGGGATCCTGTACTCGGCAGAGCCAATCGAGCCTAGCCTGACGACGGACGTTCAGGCGGGACAGCGTGTGTCTGTTCGGCACGGAGCAGGTCGAGCGTTTCAATCGCGTGCCGCAAGTGTGGGATAACAATGCTCCCACCGACGACCAGCGCAACATTCAGCGCATCATAGAGCTCTTCGTCTGTCCAGCCCGCCTTCACACACTGATCGAGATGGTAGTCGATGCAGTCGTTGCACCGTAGCACCGTCGATGCAACAAGGCCAAGGAGTTCTTTCGTTTTCGCATCAAGCGCACCGTCACGATATGCAGCACTATCAAGGCTGAAGAAGCGATTGATATCACGATGCCCAATCTCACTGATCCGCGCGTTCATCCGTGCACGGTATTCCCGAAATGCATCGAGCCGAGTCGGCATTTCGCCTTCCTCCCCAAGATTTGCCCTGTTCGCACCATACTCATACTGCTGCAGCGTCAACCTCGTGCAGCCGGCGTGTCAGTTCGGCAAGGTCGTCCGGTGTCAGCTTCCAGGAAGCTGCTGTGACGTTGGCTTCAACTTGTTCAGGCTTGGTCACCCCAGCAATAACAGAGGAAACAATGGGCTGGGCAACAAGCCACGCAACAGCCAATTCGGCAACCGTGTGATCCCGTTCAGCGGCAAACGCCTCAAGCACGCTGAGCAGACGGAAGTTACGCGGCGTAAGCCAACGCCGTTGAAACGCTTCGTTGTCATAGCCACGCGTACCAGGTGGTACCGGCGTGTCAGGCCGATACTTTCCCGTCAAGAACCCTCCAGCGAGCGGTGAATAGGGGATGATGCCCAGACCGAATGCCTCGCAGGCTGGGATGAGTTCCGCTTCAATGCTACGGTCGATGAGATTGTAGGGCGATTGACTGACGATTGGAACAACGTAGCCAGCTCGTTCGCAGCGGTGGACAATGTCAGCGATTTGCCAGCTCGCGTAATTCGAGATGCCGGCATAGCGAACCTTACCACTGCGCACGAGATCATCCAGTGCGCGCAGCGATTCATCAATCGGGGTATGGGGATCCGGACGATGGAGATAGAAAAGATCGATGTAGTCCGTCCCAAGGCGACGCAGGCTTGCTTCGACACTTGCGATGATGCGCCGCCGCGACAGCCCCTGCCCATTTGGGCCCTCGTGCAGCGGGAACCCTGTCTTGGTTGCAAGCACAACCTCGTCGCGCCGACCAGCGATCGCTTTCCCAATATACTCCTCGGAAAGCCCACGACTATAGGTATCAGCAGTGTCGATATGGTTAATGCCTAACTCAAGTGCGCGGTGAATCACTGCTGCAGTCTGCTGGGCATCACAGTACCGGCCGAACGTGTTGCCACCGAGGCCGATCACTGAGACAAGGACGCCGCTACGGCCAAGCCGTCGATATTCCATGCTTCGTTCCCCTCGCTGTGCACGATCGATCGTGCTCTACTCTCACGCAAGGGTAAAACTCATCTCGGGGCAGTCTATTCCCCGTTCTGGAATAGCACTCGCCTCTTCAAGCCATACAGCAACGGCGCTGCCTGTGCAGTACGCGCAGGCAACGCCGAGCATGGTACATCGCAAGACGAACGCTACGCCGCTTTCACCGCTTCGATAAGTCGCGCAAGAACCTCTTTGGCATCTCCAAAGAGCATTCGTGTCTGCGGCATGTGGAACAGTTCATTCTCAATTCCGGCAAAACCTGGACGCATGCTCCGCTTGATCACGATGACGTTGCGCGCCTGGTCAACATTGAGAATCGGCATTCCGTAAATTGGGCTGCCTGGATCACTCCGCGCTGCTGGATTGACGACGTCGTTGGCACCAACGACCAGAGCAACATCGGCACGCTGAAACTCTTCGTTAATCTGCTCCATTTCGTACAGCTTGTCATACGGGACATTGGCTTCGGCGAGCAAAACATTCATATGACCCGGCATCCGGCCAGCAACCGGATGAATGGCAAACTTGACCTCAACTCCACGGCGTTCGAGTTCGGCGGCTAACTCAGCAGTCTGATGTTGTGCCTGCGCAACCGCGAGCCCGTAACCAGGCACGATGATGACCTCATTGGCATAGGCCATGAGCACAGCCACGTCCTCAACCGTCGCCTCGCGAATTGGCTTGGCTTCAGCCGTCGCAGTGCCACGTCGTGCCGCCTGGAAGGCACCAAAGAGGACATTGGCCAGCGAGCGATTCATCGCGCGGCTCATCAGGACAGTCAGGAGCGACCCAGACGCTCCAACAAGTGCGCCAGCGATGACGAGAATCTGGTTGCCAACGACGAAACCTGCCGCCGCAGCTGCCAAACCTGTCATGGAGTTCAACACTGAAATGACAACGGGCATATCAGCGCCACCGACTGGCAGAACGAGGAGCACACCAAAGATGAGCGCCAAGGCAAAGAGCAACCACTCGGCAACAGCACTGGTAAAGCCAAGGAGCCATACCCAGAGCACAACAATGCCAACAAACGCGGCGACATTAATCGGCAGTTGGAGCGGGAATCGCACTGGCCGCCCCGTCATGAGCTCCTGGAGCTTTGCGAAGGCAATCAAGCTGCCTGTCAACGCAATTGAACCGATTGTCGTACCGAATGCGACGGAGACCAGTTCGCCGGTACTCAGCGATCCCTCGCTCGCGTAGCGATAGAACTCCGCGACGGAGACGAGCGCCGCCGTGCCACCGCCCATGCCGTTAAACAGCGCAACCATCTGCGGCATCGCCGTCATCGGAACGATGCGCGCGATGTAGATACTCACAACAGCGCCGATACCGACGCCAAGGACCATGATCAGAATGTTCGGGAGACGCCAGTGAATAGCAGGATCGAGCAACGTGACCAGTAAGGCCAACAACAGCGCACCGGCGACAATCTGATTACCCGAGCGAGCAGTTCGTGGTGCACTGAGCCGGCGCAAGCCAAAGATCAAGCCAACTGCGGAAATGAGATACGTCAGATCAATGACCGCAAGACGTGCATTCTCGATCACGACTTGCCCACCAATTCCTTCTGCGCTACCGCTGCACGCTGTGCTGGCTGAGCCGCTGGACGCTCAGACTCGGCCGGCTTCTTCTTGAACATCTCCAGCATGCGATCCGTCACGACAATGCCACCAAAGAGGTTGCCAGCTCCAAGCAGGCAACCAAGAAAGCCAATCACGTAGAGTAAAGGCCGATCGGCTGTACCAGCAACGAGGATACCGCCGAGCAGCACGATGCCATGAATCGCGTTTGTGCCTGACATCAGCGGCGTGTGGAGCAACGCTGGTACGCGCGAAATGACCTCAAACCCCAAGAACACGGTGAGAATCAAGACGTAAAGGCTTAACAGGAGTTCATGGTTCACCGCACACCCTCCTTCAGCCGCTCACGCGTTGGCTCATGCAAAATCTCGCCATCTTTTGCCAAGACCACACCCCGGATAATCTCATCGTCCAAGTTGAGATTCAGCTGGCCATTCGGGGCAAGGAGTTCCAGTAAGGCCGTCAGGTTACGGGCGTACATCTGGCTCGCAGTGAACGCCATTTCGCTCGGCAAGTTGAGCGGCCCCATAATCGTTACGCCATGTCGCACCACCGTCTCACCGGGAACCGTGAGCTCACAGTTACCACCCTGTTCAGCAGCGAGGTCGACGATCACCGAGCGTGGCCGCATCGCCTCAACCGTTGAGGCGCGAATTAACAGCGGTGCGCGACGACCTGGTACCAGCGCAGTGGTAATGACGACATCAGCTTCGACACAGTGGTTATGGATGAGCTCTTGTTCAAGCCGTAAGTGCTCTTCAGCAAGTTCCTTCGCGTAGCCGCCGACCTCTTCGGACTTAATCTCAATCTCCAGGAATTTTGCCCCGAGGCTCTCAACTTGCTCTTTGACGACAGGACGCGTGTCGAAAGCTTCAACAACGGCACCAAGCCGGCGCGCCATCGCGATTGCCTGGAGCCCGGCAACCCCAGCACCAAGGACGAGCACCTTGGCTGGGCGGATCGTCCCAGCAGCCGTCATGAGCAGAGGGAAGAACTTGGGCAAGGCATTGGCGGCCAACAACACCGCCTTATAGCCTGCCACTGTGCTCATCGATGACAGCGCGTCCATTGGTTGCGCGCGGGTAATGCGGGGAATGGTATCAACGCTAATAGCGATCACGTGGCGAGCGGCGAGCTGAGCGACAAGCTCGGGATAGAGGAGCGGTTGGAGAAACGCGATCACGGCTGTGCCAGGGCGAAGCTGCGCGATTTCCTCCTCCGTTGGCCGCTGCACCTTCGTAATGACTTCGGCTTGCTGGTAGACCGCTGCGGCATCGGGTGCGATCACCGCCCCAGCTGCCTCATATTCGGCATCGGGGAACCCCGCGGCAAGTCCAGCTTCGCGTTCAACCACTACCTGGAAACCACGGCCACGGAGCTTGCGGACCGCTTCCGGCGTGAGGGCAACACGCCGCTCACCTGGCATCGTCTCACGGGGTACGCCGATCGTTAGTCCTGTTCCTTCTGCACGCTGCACGGTTTGCACCCCTTCACGCTACCCCCCGGCCCGCGCGAAAGAAAGCCCTGAACGCTGCGACACCAACGTCCGGGCATGTTCTGTAAAAAATCTGCGCGTAGACTACCAAGCCGGAGCGCCATGCGACTTCCTGCCTGCTCGCCGCAAGCGTACTTGGCGCATTGCAGGACTGTCAATAGCTGTGAAAGAGGAAGGGGATCACCATGGTCTGGGTGTGGGCGGGGATTCGATGGATCCACTTGCTTGCCGCCATGATCTGGGTTGGCGGCCAGTTGTTTCTTGTGCTGGTCTTACAGCCAGTGTTACGTCGTGAGCTACCAGCGGCACAGCGCATCCAGCTTGTTGCAACGGTCGGACGACGCTACGGCCACATCTCCTGGGCTGCCTTAGCGTTGCTCGTCATTACCGGATTCCTGAACGGTGTGCACCGACATCTTCACTGGGCGGCGCTGCCAACAGCCGATTCACCGTACGCGCATACCCTGCTTGTGAAACTCGGCTTTGTTGTGCTGGTCTTGATCATGACTATCCTTCACGGACAAGTCGTGGGTCCACGCCTCACGCGCCTCGCCACAAGTGCAGGATCGAACCCGAGCGTTGCAGCATCCTATCGTCGCATGCTGCGCCTCTCAGTCGCCATCACAAGTCTGAACCTGTTGCTCAATCTCGCTATTGTTTTCCTGTCAGCACGACTCGTTTCTTAGCCCCATTGCGCTGGTACAACGAGGAGGGCCATCCCATCAAAATACCCCCATGCCCGCATAAAGTCATCCCAAGAGAACGTGCGGTATTGACCATCGCCAGGATCGACAACATAGACCTGCGTGTCATCGTAACCGTAGACTACGACGACATGCTCTTGAGGAACCAGCGTAAAGGACTCGCCGTTATAGCTGGCTCGCAGCCGCTGCTGGACACTCGCATTGTTGGTTATCCAGACGATGACGGGATGTCCCGCAGCAATCTCACGCGTGAGAACACTGCGGTCGCCCTGGGCATAGACAGCCTGGGCATGAAAGCCATAGCGAGCCAGCAGGGGAACGAGCGGCTCAGCATAAACACCATAGTTATCGATGCCACCAAAAGCTCCGCTCATGTTGCCGCGGAACCCATAGTGTGGATTCGGATGATGCGGCATGTTTTCGATAAACACCCATTCAGAAATCGGTCGCCCGTAATAGGCAGTGACGATACTCAATGCTGCTGCTTCACAGCTGAGTGGTAACGACTGGCGATAGGCAGGGACACCACTGAGTTGGACACCGCGCTGATCCTGGTATGTTGCCTGGCCAGTTGGAATGATCAGTTTTTGACCGACCACAATTCGATTGGGATCAGGCAAGTGGTTCGTCTCAATTACGGCATCCAAGCTGACCCCGTAGTGTTGTGCAATATCCCACAGCGATTCTCCTGCTTGGACAATATGCGTCATGAACTGTGTTTGTTCACCCGATGGAGACGCATTGGACGATGGAGAAACGATTGGGACAAGCAGCACCTGTCCCGGCATCAAGCGATTCGGATTGACGCCAGGGTTAGCTTGTTGCAGAGCAGAGAGCGACACTCCATATTGCTGCGCGATCAAGGAAAGGGTTTCGCCAGCCTGGACAGTATGGCGATACTGAATTCCATCAGTTCCGCTCGCCACCGTTAACCGCATACCGGGGAGAATCAGATTCGGATTGCTGAGCTGGTTGATACGCGCAAGGGTATCAACGGTTGTTCCATATTGCTGCGCAATGCCCCAAAGGGTCTCGCCTGGCTGGACGACATGGACCGTCGCGGCCGCTGCTGGGCTAACCAGCAGCGCACTCAGCCCGCCAGCTAGCGCAGCAGCACGCCATCGGTAACCACGGCGACGTCGTGAGCGACCAAAGGTCTGAGCTGGACGCGGTGGTACGGGAGAAACAGGAGGATGAGATACTGTTCGCGACGACAATCGGGTCGCATACAGCGTCACGATTCCTCGCGCACTCTCGTCGCCCCTCGCTTGAACCATACCCCGCTCCTTCCCCCAACTGCCCGGACATAGTGTACGTACATCATACTTGAAGAGAAGCGGCGGTGACAAGGGGGCAACGAGGAGAGAATGTGTGATCAGCCTACTTCTGCAGTGTACGGACGCCCTCCGGTTCACCAACAATGACGAGGTCAGCGAGGTTCAGGAAAAGGCCATGATCAACCACGCCAGTTATCACTTTCATTGCTGTCGCAAGGCCGGCTGGGTCGGCAATTGGCCCAAAGTGCACATCAAGGATGTAGTTGCCATTATCACTTCGAAAAGGGGTACCATCACGCTTACGGCGAAGCTGCGGCTGGCCTCCAAGCGCAGTCAATGCACGGGCTGGGTACTGCCATGCAAACGGGACGACCTCAACCGGAACCGGAGAGCGCGTTCCCAATTGGTCAACAAGCTTGGTTGGATCAATCACAATAACGCGCCGGCGTGCGAGCGACGCAACAAGCTTTTCACGGACAAGTGCTCCACCATGGCCTTTGATTAAGGCTAACGTTTGCGGCTCAACCTCGTCTGCGCCATCGATCACCATGTCAATTGTGGTGACCGCTCCGGGATCAAGCAGGGGGATGCCGAGCCGTCGCGCCAGGCGGGCTGAGCGCAACGAAGTCGGCACCCCTTGAAACAAGAGCCCCTGGCGCATGCGCTCAGCCAATGCGCGAATCGCAAGCTCGGCCGTAGTCCCGCTGCCAAGGCCGACAACCATGCCAGACTCAACAAGGGTGGCAGCATAATTTGCTGCCACCGCTTTGAGGCGCTCGCGCTCAGCCAGCCGCATGCTTGTCCCTCTATTCGGCGCGCTCGAGGAGTGATGTCGCAGCTGCCACAATCCGCTCGGCCGTCAAGCCATAGTGAACGAGGAGTGCATCAGGATCTCCTGATTCAGCATAGGTATCACCAAGGTCAACGAAGCGGATTGGGCACGGGCTGTGCTCAGCAACAGCCATCGCGACAGCACTTCCAAGTCCACCGTGGTGCAGGTGCTCTTCAGCAACGACGATGCCACGCGTTTCACGGGCAGCTGCTCCAAGGGCCTCTGTATCAATCGGCTTCACCGTTGGCATGTCGAGAACCCGAGCAGAGATCCCCTGTTCGGCAAGCATCTCCGCAGCATCCAACGCGGCCGCGACCATAATACCGTTGGCGACGAGTGTCACGTCATGGCCATCCCGAAGCTGGTAGGCTTTGCCAATCTCAAACTTCATATCAGGATCGTGGACAATTGGCACAGGCGGACGACCAAGGCGCAAATACGTTGGCCCATCGTGCTCAAGCATGGCACGGACAGCAGCACGTGTCGCATGCTCGTCAGCCGGGACAAGTACCGCAACCCCTGGCAAGGCACAGGCCAACGCGACATCCTCAATGCCCATCTGCGAGGGGCCATCCTCACCAATGCTAATACCGGCGTGGCTCCCCACGAGTTTGACATTCAGATGGGGAAAGGCAACGCCCATGCGAATTTGATCAAAGGCATTACAGAGCAGGAAGCAGGCAAAACTTGCCGCAACCGCAATCTTCCCGTTTGCTGCCAACCCGGAGGCGACACTCACCAGATTAGACTCCGCAATACCGACGTTGAAGAAGCGATCAGGAAAGGCCTGGGCGAACCACTCGGTTCGCGTCGAATTACTTACATCGCCGTCAACGACGACAAGATTCGGAAATTCGTGACCAAGATCACGCAGTGCCTCACCAAATGCATCCCGGGTTGCCTTGCCAAGCTTCAACCCAACACGTGTCCCAAGCTTCATTGCAGCGCCTCCAACGCTTCCTGCAGCCGATCCTTCGGAACAGCCCGTCCATGCCAGGTGAAATCTTTCTCAAGGAACGGCACGCCCTTCCCTTTAACAGTGTAGGCAATCACGGCAACCGGCCCATCGTGATAGTCGCGCGCAAAACGCAGCGTCTCATGGACGGCCAGCAGGTCGTGTCCATTGACTTCTACCACTTTCCAACCAAACGCTCGCCATTGATCAGCGTAGCGCTGTGGATCGGCAACTGCAGTGACCGGAGAAGTCTGCTGGAAGCGGTTATGATCGACAATGGCAACAAGGTTGCCCAGTCGGCGACGGCCAGCCGCAAGGGCCGCTTCCCACACTTGGCCTTCTTCAATTTCTCCATCACCAAGCAGGACATAGACTTGATAGTCTCGGCCATCAAGCTGGCCGGCGAGCGCGTGTCCAATCCCAATCGAGAGTCCTTGCCCCAGGCTTCCGGTCGACGCTTCAACCCCGGGAAGGCGACGCATATTTGGATGGCCCTCGAGCGGACTGCCCAGCTTGCGCAACGTTTTCAGCTGTTCCTTGGGGAAATAGCCGGCCTCAGCGAGCACGGCGTAGAGGATTGGTGCGGCATGGCCCTTTGACAGGATGAAACGATCACGGTCGGGCCAATCGGGCCGATGTGGGTCGTAGCGCAGAATGCCACCAAAATAGAGCGCCACCATGATCTCAACAGCAGACATCGAGCTTGTTGGGTGTCCTGAGCCTGCCTCCGTCGTCATGATTAACACTTCACGGCGTAACTCACGAGCAAGCGTTGTCAAGCGATCGATTTCCTGCGCGTTCAGGAGCAATGTTTGCTGTCCCATGCGGCCTCCCTCCGCCGACCATTCCACCATACCGCCATTCTACTCCGGCCAACATGAACAGGCTGCGTTCACCCGCATGGAATAGGCTTGACAGCACGGGTAGCTTCCTGCAAGATGTGCAATGAAAATACGGGGATAATCAGCACAAAGCCTTTCACCCTTGCATTCAGACCCGTGCAGCGCACTCTCGATATATGAAAACAGGGAAGGGAAAGATGGGGAATTGGCGGGTAGGGAGTATCGGGAGAATAGTCCTTACACTCGTACTTCTTGGAATCCTTCTCAGCAGTCTCTCGTTCGGCACAGCAGCAGCGACAACCGCAGTTGTTACCGGCACCAACGGCGATGGCCTACGATTACGTCAACAACCAAGCCTTGATGCGATGACGCTCACGGTTATGCCTGAAGGCGCAACGGTGACCGTGACCGGCTCACCCGTAACTGACAGCGATGGCCACCAGTGGCTGCCAGTACGCTACAACGGCCTCGACGGCTTTGCCATGAGCACATTTCTCAAGCCCGCAGGCGACAGCACTGCACAGCTTCAAGGACAAGCATTCCAGGTTGGCCAAGCGGTTGTCGTCACCCACACTGATGGTGACGGTGTGAACATCCGGCAAGGGCCAAGTTACCAGATGCCTGTTATCACCGCTGTCCCCGAAGGGACGGTCCTTAAGATCGCTGGCGAGGCCCAAACTGACACTGACGGGAACACTTGGTGGCCAGTGCAGTATAGTGGCGTAAAAGGCTGGGTGAATGGCCAATATCTGGCACCAACGAATCAGCCCTCAGCCGCTTCTGCGCTACCTAGCGCCTCAGGGGTGACATTTCGTGTCTATGCCCATCGGGAAGGGTTGATCGGCTCAACGACAGCCAATGGACATACGATCCAACCGACCGATATCTTCGTTGCGCTTCCCTGTGCCTGTGCACTCGCGAGCAACGGTGGTGGAGAATTCAAGGTGCTTATCACCTACAATGGCCGGGCGATTGTGGCGCCAGTGTGGGATGTCGGTCCGTGGAATGTTGATGACAACTACTGGGATCCGCCGACGGTTCGACGCTGGAAGGATCTGCCTCAAGGCGTGCCAGAAGCGATGGCAGCGTATTACCAGGGATACAACAACGGACAAGACGGCAGTGGACGTAAGGTTGCAAGTCCAGCTGGCATCGACATTTCTGATGCCGCGTTCTATGCCCTCGGGATGACGGATTCCGACTGGGTCACGGTTACCTTCCTCTGGGTTGGCCAGCCGGCTGATCTAAACCCTTCCCTACCCGCAGGGTATGACGCACCGACCGTTCAACCTGGGCAACGGCCACCCCTTGATCCTACGCCCCCCAAAGATGCACGGTACTATACCTTCTATGCACAAACTGGGCACAATGTGCCAGCCTTCTTCCAGGCCTTCTGGTCAGCGCACGGAGGGCTCGAAGCGTTCGGCTTACCCATGAGCGAAGTATTCCGCGAAGCACGAATCGATGGCACAACACGCATCGTCCAGTACTTCGAGCGCGCTATCTTCGTCTACAACCCGAGCGCACCAGCCGATCAGCGTGTCCAACTCGCGCCAATTGGCTACTATGCGACCGCGCCTGATCAAGCCTGGCTTCCAGTTGCTCCGTTCGCCAGCAACGCTGACCATGAATACAACTCACAAACCGGCCATTCGCTAAATTTCGGATTAAAACAGTATTGGCATGACCATGACGGCATGACAACCCTTGGCCCGCCGATTACGGAAGAATTTCGGGTTACCTTGCCGGACGGGCGGTGGTATATTGCGCAACTCTTTGTCTATGGTCGGCTCGAATGGTGGCCCGACCGAGCCGGCCAACCCGACGCAATCACCCGTGGACGATTGACCGTTGAGCTGTTACAGCAAGCTGGCTGGCTGAACCCTTCAGGTTCATAACGTGTAGGCAGCGACGACTGTGTTACAGTTGACATACGTGCAGGCGCGAGGCAGGGAGTGGCGGGCAGCGATGTCCGTATCGCTCACAGGGCATCAACCAGCAGCACGAGAAGGCGCCCAGTGTGAGCGCCGGGACGGCCTTGTGTGGTGAAGCGCTTCCTCATCTTTGGTGCGATTACCACGTCTTTCGCTGTCCTTGGCTTTATGGACTGGCGCTCGTTCGTGAATGCACTGATGGCTATTCCCGTCAGTGCTATTGGGCTTGTCTTCGGTATCCTCTTCGCCGTTGAACTTCTCAAAAGCCTTCGATGGGCACTATATCTGCGTGCAGCGCGACTCCCGATCTCAGTCCTGGATGCGGTGACGAGCTACCTTGCCGCCCAAACAGCATGTACTCTGCCTGGTGGCAGTGTCTTCAGTGCTCGCTTGGCCGAAGAGCACCATCCAGGCGTACGGATGCGCCAAGCTGCAGCTGGCCTCGTTATCCAGAGTCTGTGTGATTGGGTTGCCCTCGCGCTTGTTGCAGCGGGTGCCGTGCTCCTCACCCACCAGTGGCGCCTGCAGCTTGCTTTCCCAGCCTTGACACTTTGCGTATCGCTTGGGGCCATGGTGCTCTTACGGAGCGAAGCACTCGGCAAGTGGACCCTGCAGAGTCTCAGTCGGTGGCGGCTGACGCGCCGGTTCACGTCCGTTGAGGAAGATTTTCGCACCCACCTCGTCAGGATGCTTCGGCTCCCCGTTATTAGCAATGGGGTCTTACTCAGCATAGCGACTACCTTCCTTTCCATTACAGCGATTACGGTGCTTGCCAACGGCATGACTGCGCGTGGTTTGGCCTTTAGCGAAGGCATGTATGCCCATACCTTCAGCATGATGGCGCAAGCCGCGTTACCATCAGTTGGTGGCGTCTCTGCTGGGGACATCGGCTTAGCTGGAATGCTCCGTTACCTCGGCATGGGGTTCGGGCATGCGGCAATGGTATCGTTCACCTATCGCTCGCTGAGCACCCTCTTCCGAACGCTCACTGGAGTGGTGACACTCGTCTTCCGTTATCCACACTTGCTGGTCGGCACGGAGCATCCATCGCGGTGGCTTGGCCTGCGAGCAGTACTCCGTGGTCTGCCGAGTGGCTCACCCGCATCGGGCGGCGAGGATTAGCCGCAGCTGTGTGGTGCATCGTTCGTGGTAATGCTGCTTGCCATTCCCTCACCAACGGCTCGACAACGATGATGAACTGCGCAAGGTGGCGAGCAAGACGCTGAACCAACGTCTCGCTCAGTGGCTGATAGGGCCAGAGTTGAAAGAGATGGCCCCAACTTGGCGTCCATCGCTCAAGTTCGGTTTCTGGACCAAGCAGATCCTTAAGTTCCACGCTGTATTGATCCAGCCAGTCCAGGAGTTGCTCAACCAACTCTGGCCCAATCTCAAAATGAAAGCCAAGCTCAATCTGCCGTACTGCACCATTGAGCCAGACTTCATAGTGCAGCCGCGGATCGGTATAGTAGACCTTCACAAGGTGCGGCGCATGACGAACGTGGAATGTACTGAGCGCCGGTGGCAAGTGCTCGCGAAGAGCTGTGATCAGATCATGGAAGAATTCTCGATGCGTCAGCATCAGCCAAACTCCACCCAAGAGCATGATACGCCTGAACCACTGCTCCAGCGCTATCGGGCAGCCATCGCTGCTGCCTTTCCAGAGTTCGACACGCGCCCGATGCGCCTGCTTGGCCAGGGCTGGGACAACGACGCCGTCTGTGTTGATGAGCAACTCGTCTTCCGCTTCCCGCGGCGTGCTGATGTTGTCCCGCACGTGAAACGCGAACGGTGCCTTCTCGAGGTCATTGCCCCACGGCTTCCGCTCCCTATCCCGAAATTTAGCCACTATGGACACGTTCCAACGGTGTTCCCGTGGCCCTTTGCCGGGTATCCACTTCTTCCTGGTGTCCCGTTAGCCGAGATTGGATTCGACCGGCTTGATCTTGTAGCGGCGGGGAAAAGCCTTGGGCAGTTCTTGCACGCGCTCCACCAGACCCCAACAGACCTGCTCGCATCATGTGACCTGAGGGTTTACACACCGGCAGCATGGGTTGATCGGCACCTCGAGCTTCTTGCACATCTTCGTCCAGAGCTTCGTCGCTTTTTCGCTCCTGCGCTTGCAGATCGTCTCATTGATCATTGGCAACGGGTGTGGTCTGCTCAGCATGTTCAGGCATTTACCCCTTGCCTTATCCACAGCGACCTTAACCCCGACCATTTGCTGGTTGACCCACAGACAGGACAACTGACTGGCATTATTGACTTTAGTGACGCATGTCTTGCTGATCCGGCAACCGACTTCGCTGAACTTCCAGATCCCTTAGCCGCAATCGCTTTTGAACACTATGCATGCGCCGACAACCAGTTTTGGGAGCGTCGAGCAGTACTTCGCGCTATGGTCCCATTCCATGCCCTTGCGTTTGGACTCGAGACCGCCAATCAGCAGATCATCGCTGATGCGCTGGCCGCCTTACAGCAGCAGGTCGCTCAGCTCGACTGCGAGAACAGGACAAGCGGAGGGCACTGATGCGCAACCTGCTCGGTCGGCTTGTCACACGCACGAACGCGCAGCTGAGTGCCATCGCCGCCTTCTGGGACGTCGCGATCACGCATACTGATCCACATCGCGATGCAGGTCTGCTCTACCCTGTGCTCACGGATCCCTGGGCCCTGGCACTCGTCTGGGAACGTCTCCCCTCGGCTGCACGCCAGATACTCCAGATGGCAGCCGAGACGTTGACCCTGACCGAGACAGCATTACTGCACCTACCGGATGGTCCGACAGCGGTCAAAGAAGGCGTGCAAGCGCTGCTTCGTGCTGGGCTGCTCTTCGTTGAACGCGATGACAATCGCGTGGATCATGCCGAACGCACGACGCGCTATATGCTGCCGGCTGAAATTGCCCATCTTGTCAAGCGATTAGCCCAAGAGCGCGAGCAGCCGCTTACGCTGAACTCGTCTCTTGCAGAAGCGTTGGCGACGTTGACCGATGCCGAAGTGCTCGCCTTGGCCGAACGTCTTGGTATGCGGGTTTTGCCAGCAACAACAAGTCGGGAGGAAGCCCTCAGCTTTTGCCAAGCAGCATTAGCCGACCCAGCACATCGGACACAGCTTGCGCGGCGACGGAGCGGGACTGCGCAACGCCTTTGGGACTGGCTTGTTAGCCGCGGCGGCCTGGCCGCTCCCGCCGTTGCCCAGCATGCACTCGGGCTTCGACTCGGGCAATTGCGCACTGCTGTTCACGAACTCGCTGACTACGGGCTGCTATGGCGGAGTTATCGCCCAGACGGCGAACTCCGCTTACTCGTTCCGAAGGCTTTCCAACCCCAGGCCATCACAACTGCGACAGCGGCAACCCTTTCTCTAGGGCGGACTGATGTAGCGGCACTGACGATCCCGTTCACCTGGCCGGTTGCCTGGGACGTCATCGTTACGCTCCAGACGCTTGAGTGGGTTGGAGGCCGCTGGCAACCAACTGCTGCTCCCGCTGCGTTGCTCCAACGAGCCCTGCCACTTCTTTGGATCGTCGATCAGGCAATGACCCCAAGCGGCTACCTTGCTTGGCTCTGCCAGGTGTGCATGATGCTCGGGTTGCTCACGCCACAAGGCCAACTGGTGGAACCAGCATGGGAACGCTGGCGTCGACTCTCCTTTGCCGACCAAACCCGCCGTCTCCTCCAGGCGTGGATCCGAGCTACCACGGTACCGAGCGCGGGCGAGCCAGCCCAACGGCCAACAGCAATCCCGAGCTGGCCAGCATTGAAACGCGCCTTGCTCGCCACACTGCGTACCCTCCCGCCGCATTCCTGGCAGCCGTTTGACGATGTCGTGCACTGGTGTCTGCAGCAACTACCAGAGCATGCCCGGCTGAGTGCCCCGTTCCTTCCAGGAAGCGAAGAGCACCGCATAGCTCAGCGTGCCGTGCTTGCCTTGCTGCGTACGAGCGTGCGGTGGCTCGGCATTCTTGAGCATGGGCAAGCAAGCGATGGAACACCGGCGATTCAACTTGGCCACCGAGGATGCTGGCTTCTTGGCTTACAACCAAGCCTGCCAGCACAGGAAGAACAGGAGAAGACGGCATCGTTCGCTGCAGATGGTCGCTGCACGCTCAGCTTACCCCAACGTCCAGCCGCGCTGTACACCCTGCTCTGCCTGAGCGACATCATTCAGCGAGGACCACCGTTAATCGTGCACTTCTCGCGGAAGCGCTTGACAGAGGCATTGCAACATGGTTGGGATGCCAATCAGGCGATGGAAGCACTCCGACACGCTGTTGGGGGTGAGTTCCCCGAGACGGTTGCTAAGAACATCGCCCACTGGCTCGCAAGTCATCGACCGGCTCGGATCCAGCGAGCGTGCGTGATTACCTTTCCCGACCGTGACGCCCTTGCAGAGGCTGATGAGCGACTTCGGCGGGCAGGCTTGCAGACTGCACAGATTGAGGGACATCAACTCTGCGTATGGACCACTGAAGCAGGACAAGGGGCAACACTTCTCCGGCGCATCCAGGCCATTCTTCGTGCTGCAGGGCTCCAACCAAAGAGCGACTAGTGCTCGTCCTGCTCGTTCGCTCCACCAGATGGTCCAGCCTTGTCACTTGCCGCGTTCGCCGCACGCTCAGTCTGGACAAAGACAAGGGCGCGCAGAACCGCTTCTTCTGGCGTACGAGCGACAACATTTGCCAGGGGTCGCCCTGCTTCGTCAAAAGCGAGGCAGGCATATTCACCGCCAGCATAGTCAATGACAAACGTTTCGACTTCAGCAGCAAGAAGCTGAAGGAGCCGGCTCAGCCGTGGCAGAACGACGTCCTGTGGGGTACAAGCAACTGGCTCGGTACCAACAAGGCGGAGCCCGTTTGGTCCAACTAGCCAATCACCGGGCTCAGGCGCGAGCGTACGGGTGAGCCGACGCGCTACGCCCGAACAGAGGCGGATATAGCCTGACGATGGCGCTCCCGGCAAATCAGTCACAGCTCCTCCTTTCACCCCTCTGATGCTAGTAGAGCAAGATCCTTGGATCCAACCCTTGACAACAGACTGGTGGAGAGCGCATGCTACAGAGGGTTGTGAAGACGTTCACGGAAGGACGTCTTGACAGCCGAGAAACGGCGGCGCATGCTCTGTAGTGAGCGACCACGGCCGCCCTCAGGCAACGGCGTGGACGTGGTTTGAGGGGGATGACAGATGACGATCAAAGAGCTGACGACGGCGGACTGGCAGCACGTAAGCGCCGCCCTGACTGCGTTGTGGGTGCTGCTCACGCTCGTTGTCCTCTTCGCCGCATGCTTCATCGTGTCGTACGTGCTCATCCCATCACTTGTTTCAACGCGTGACCTGCCTCGTCGCGCAACGGCAGTCCGGCCAATCTTCCTGATCCTTGCTCTCCTCTTCGCAGCTGGAGCCATCGCAACTTTTGTCGTTTTCGTCACGCGTATTGGTTTCCTCTGGAATCTCTGGCCGGCAACCTGGTACTAACGGTGCGGAAAAGGCAAGGCGCTCGGTAATCGGGCGCCTTGTCAGTGGATGGATAGGGTTAGCAGAATGGAGCCTTGCGCATGGAGCGCTATTTTCGGCTCATCCTGTTCATCGCGATCCTGCTCATCCTGCTCTTAATTCCCGTCGGGCTTGTGCTGGCACGGTCATATTTCCTTGCGCCAGCCGCCCAGCCCGTGAAGGCCCAGCCAATTCAGTTCCCGCACTCGGTGCACGTTCAAGCGCTGGGCTTGCAATGCACGTACTGCCACCGCGATGTAACGCAGGATGCGCATGCCACGTTGCCAGCCCTGGAGCTGTGCATGGGCTGCCATAAGATCGTCCCAGCCGAGGGACGGCCAGAACTCCAGAAGCTGGTTAGCGCATTTACGAGCGGCCAGCCAGTTGACTGGAACCGCGTGCATCAATTGCCTGATCACGTGCACTTCGTGCATGCCGTTCACATTGCAGCTGGCTTCCAGTGCTCAACGTGCCACGGCGATGTCGGAGCAATGGGGAAGCCGGGTGACAAGCAGGTACGTGACCTTCGCATGGGCGACTGCATTGCTTGTCACAAGCAGAACGGCGCACGAACTGACTGTGCAGTGTGCCACTACTAGTTGAACACGTGCGGGAGGCAGAGCGTGGAGAAAGCCATGCGGCGGCGTGATTTCCTCAAGTTGGCTGCGGTGTCGAGCACGGGCGCGGTGCTCTTTACTGGATGCTCGCTCGGCACGATCGGCGATGGCGACCCCGCCCATGAGTTCAAACTGGAAAGTCCCGTCTATAACCCAAATGACTTGCGCTATGGGCGGGATAACTGGTATGCAACGGCGGCCCCTGCTTCGCTTGGCGGTGATGGGCTGATCGTCCGTGTCTTTGAAGGCCGCGCAAAGAAAGTCGATGGGAATCCTGACTTCCCGACAAACCGAGGCAAGAGTTCTGCAGTCATTCAGGCTCTGGTGACTGAGCTGTATCACCCAGACCGCGTCGCAAGCCCAGTCAAGCGCTCAGGAGATCGAGGGAGTGGCCAGTTCCAGCCGCTGAACTGGAATGATGCGCTCGCGCAAGTCGCGAATGCAATCAAGGCTGCACCACAGGCTACCTTACTCATTACCGAGCCTCTGAATGGCGCACTTGGAGCGGTCATTAACGCGTTCGTGAAAGCGACCGGGGTGCAGCTTGCTACCTTCGAGCCAGATGAGCGCATTGTCCTGCGTGAGGCAATGCGCCGGACGTTTGGCGTTGCAACGTTGCCAACGCTCGACCTTGCCAATGCCAACTTCCTGCTTGATTTCGGCGCTGATTTCCTGCATGGCTGGATTGCTCCTGTCCAATTTGCTCGGGCCTTTGGGCAGTTTCGCCAGGGACGATCGAATGCTCGCGGTCTCTTCTACTTCCTTGGCCCACGCATGGCTGCCACAGCAGCCAACGCTGACCGCTGGTACGCCATTAAGCCAGGGAGCGAGGGGCTGATCGCCCTGGCAATGGCCCAAGTGATACTCTCGGAGAATCTCGCTGACAGCACGGGAAGCAATGCCTTTCTACAGGCACTTGGTCTCACACGACAGCAACTTGACCAGAACTTCACTCCTGAGAAAGTCGCTGATGCGGCGGGAATCAGCGCGGATCAAATTCGCACGATCGCTCGGCTCTTTGCTCAGCGTAAGCCAAGTATCGCCATCGCTGGCACAACGGCTGCGGCGCACACGAATGGCCTGTTCAACCTCGTCGCCGTCTTTGCGTTGAACTATCTTGTCGGCAGCGTCAATACGCAGGGGGGAGTCATCTTGAATCCCCCTGTTCCGCTTGGTGATCAACTCCCGGCGCACCAGAACGGAACGCCGTACACCACGTGGGTGCAACTGAGCAATGCGATCAAGAGCGGACAAATCAAGACTGTCCTCATCCACCGCGTGAACCCGGTCTATCACTTGCCGCCAGCAAGTGGCTTTGCTGATGCGCTCCGTAACGCTGGCACGGTCATCAGTGTTGGCACAGTCTTCGACGACACCGCGCTCCTTGCGGATATCGTGCTGCCTGAGCACACCATCTTCGAAGAGTGGGACATTGTTGTTCCCGATCCCGGTCCAGGCTTTCCGGCGCTGACGCTGCGACAGCCGGTTGTGAATCCCTTCGTCGATAGCCGAGCGTTTGGTGATATTCTCATTCAGCTCGGAAAGCAGCTTGGCGCCAGCATGCCATGGGATAGCCAAGAAGCCGCCGTACGCGCACTGGCTGATACGCTCCGCCAGCGGGGCGGTGGCAACATTACCGCCAGCGATCCACGCGAGTACTTCATGATTATGCAAACGCAAGGAGGCTGGTGGAACGAACAACAGAAGGTCACCAGCACGCCTCAACCGAGCAAGGCTACAGCACCAGCGAATCCTGAGTTTGCAGGCGACAGCGGGCAATATCCATTCTATCTCTTGCCCTTCCCATCAGGTGTTGTGGGCTACGGGCAATGGAGTCACTTGCCGTGGGTTCAGGGCCTGCAAGACCAGATGTCAACGATCGCCTGGCAAACGTGGGTAGAGGTGAACCCCAAGACCGGGGAGCAACTTGGCATCGGAACTGGCGACATTATTCGGATTGAGACGCCTCAAGGAAGTATCGAGGTGCCGGTCTACATCAACCCTGCTGCGCCGCCTGATGTGCTTGCTGTGCCCCTTGGCCAAGGGCATACGGGCGGTGGACGCTATGCCAAGGGCTTTGGCGTGAACATCCTGAACGTCGTACAGCCAGCGACTGAGAAAGAGACAGGCGCACTCGCTTGGGCCGCGACACGTTGTCGTATCGCGAAGACTGGGCGGCGAGCGCGTATCTCCCAGTTTGAGGGTGCAGTGCCAGCCTTCCAGCTTGAGGAAGCACCGATCGTGCAACTCAAGCCGATGAAGGTGTAAGCAGAGCAGAAAGGGTTGTCGGCATGCCACGCTGGGGAATGGTCATAGACCTCGACCGGTGCATCGGCTGTGGTGCATGCGTTGTTGCATGCCAAGCAGAGAACAACATTCCGATTAACACAGCCGATGCCTACTTCCAGCGACGCGTCATCGAATGGATTCGGGTTGAGCGCTACTGGGAGGGTGAATACCCTGACATCCACGCATACCACATCCCTGTGCCTTGTCAGCAGTGCACCAATGCGCCATGCGAACCTGTCTGCCCGGTGTATGCAACGGTGCACAACTCTGAAGGGATTAACACGCAGATTTATAATCGGTGCATCGGCACGCGATACTGCTCGATTAACTGCCAATGGCACGTCCGGTTCTTCAACTTCTGGGAGCCCAAGTGGCCCGACTCGCTGAAACAGCAACTGAATCCTGATGTGACGGTGCGAAGTCGCGGCATTATGGAGAAGTGCAGCTTCTGCCTTCATCGCATTGAGAAGGCTGAGTGGAAGGCGCGCGTTGAAGGTCGGCCACTCAAGACCGATGAAGTGACGACTGCCTGCGCACAGGCGTGCCCAACAGACGCCATCGTGTTCGGCGATCTAGATGACCCCAATAGCAAGATCTCCCAGCTGCTTAAGTCAGCTGGTAAGGATCGAGGGTACCAACTGCTTGCCGACCTCAACACGGAGCCGAATGTCACATACCTGAAGCGGATTCAGGCTGGGGAGCCGGGTGAAGCAGATGTTGCTGAGCCGGCACTCGCGCAGGTGAAAGGGTAAGGCGCAATGGCAGCACACGAGCACGAGCTACAGCATACGTGGGAGCTGTCGCCGTCCGAAGTGCTGGAGGCTGGGCTGCGCTGGGTGCGGCGAATCGGTGCAGGACGGCGACAGTGGCCCCTCATCGCAGGCATCGTTGGGATCATTGGGCTGATTGCGCTTGTTGTCGGGCCGCTGCTTCACGGCTACGCAAACCGGCAAGCCTGGACCTATGTGGGGGTGGCATTTCTCTACTTGATGTCAACTGCAGCCGCCGCTCCGTGCGTCTCGACAGCGTTGCGTGTTGCGCGGAGCCATTGGCGCCGACCAATTAACCGCGCGTCAGAAATTTGGGCGATTACACTGATTATTCCACTGGTGCTCTTCCTGCTCTTGCTCGGGACATTACCAGGAACGAAGTATCGCCTTTCGATCTGGTTTGGTTGGCCGCTCTCTCCCTGGCTCTGGGATGGCTTGCTCGTCCTCGGTACTGTCATCTGCGGCTACCTGTTCCTGTGGTACAGCAGCATCCCAGATCTCGCGATCGTGCGTGATCAGCGAGACGGAGCTGCACGGGGATGGATCGCGCGGCTGGCACTGGGCTGGCGTGGCTCGCACCGAGAGTGGCGCACGTTTGAGAAATTTGTGAACAACATTGGCGTGCTCTATGTCTTCTTCTACGTTGCGACAATGACTGTACTCGCCAGCGACTTCATCATCGCGATGATTCCTGGATACTTTACGGCAATCTTCCCCGCCTACTTCACGATCACCTCGTTCGAAGCAGGCATTGCGCTCACAATCGTGACCATGGCAGCACTGCGACGTTGGGGTGGCGCGGAGGATTTCATTGGACTCGAGCAATTCTGGGCACTGGGCAAACTGCAGCTCGCGTTTGGCCTGCTCTGGTTCTACTTCTGGTGGTCGGAATTCATCATCTTCTGGTATGGGCGCACAGAGCGCGAGATTAATGTCCTGAACTACCTCGTCGCACAGGTTTATCGCTGGCCATTTATTCTCACATTCGTCCTCTGCTTCCTAGCTCCACTGCTCCTTTTGATGTGGAATCCAATTCGGCGGAGCATTAAGGGTCCAACGGTTGTGGCAATCCTCGTCTTAATTGGGAATCTGATCGACCGGATTCGGCTGGTCTCAGCTGGCTTCTCCGTGCCAAACATCACCGAGCGCGAACTGCACACACCACTGCCAGCGATGTATTTTCCGAATGTTATTGATCTTCTGATCTTGCTCGGTGCCGTTGCTGGTGCGTTGGCTCTGGTCTTGCTTGCACTGCGCGCACTGCCATTCCCATCAATCGCAGAAGTGACTGGCGGACTCTGGCTGCGACGCCATCTACCCTTTAAGCACACGCGAGTTATTACGATCGGCAAGCCGGAATAGGACGGCACGAGAGAGGCGGAGGAGACAGCCATGCTGGAGCGACGCGAGCTCAGCGAAGAGCAAATTACTCAAGAGCTCATGCGCCCGCTCGTGACCACAACCCCGTGGATGTGGGTTGGGTTTATTGGCCTCGGCGCAGTTCTGCTGGTCTTTCTGTTTGCCGTGAGCTGGATGATCTACTGGGGCCTTGGCGTGACCGGTCTGAACCGCCCGAATATGTGGGGGTTCATGATCGTCAACTTCGTGTTCTGGATCGGTATTAGCCATGCAGGCGTCATGATTTCCGCAATTCTGCGCCTAACCCAAGCTGAATGGCGCCGACCAGTCACCCGTGCTGCCGAAATCATGACGATCTTCAGTCTGATGACGGCGATGATTCACCCAGTCATTCACACGGGGCGTCCCTGGCGAACACTCTATTGGGTGTTCCCCTACGACTTCTGGCGCAATATTTGGCCCGACGTCCGTGGTCCGCTTGTCTGGGACCCAAGCGCGATTTTGACGTACCTGACGGGAAGCTCGCTGTTCCTCTACACGACCATTATCCCGGACATGGCCCTCGCTCGCGATCGCTCAACAGGATGGCGGCGGGTCTTCTACTCAATTCTGGCTCTCGGTTGGCGCGGGAATGAGCGCCAATGGAAGATGCAGACTATCGCCGGCTTCCTGCTGTCGGGCCTCATCCTACCAGTGTTCGTCTCCGTGCACAGCATCGTCTCCTGGGACTTCGCGGTTTCGCTTGTCCCAACCTGGCATACAACGATTTTTGCCCCCTACTTCGTTATCGGTGCCATTCACTCGGGTGTCTCGGCAGTTGTCACGTTGATGGCACTGATGCGCTGGCTCTTCCGCTTTGACAACTACATTCGGCTTGAACACTTCGATGCCATTGGTCGACTACTGATTGCTGTGGGCACTGGCTGGCTCTGGTTCTTCCTGCTCGATATCTTCTTCGCCATTTATCCCCAGGAAGAGCGTGAGTTCCAGATCATGGACTTCCGTATCTTCCACTGGCCATTCAACGTGCTTTTTGCCATGATCTTCATCTTCAGTTATTTCATTCCCGTGCCAATCTGGGTCTTCCAACGATTCCGCCGCAATGTCCGGATTATGTTCTGGACATCAATTGCGGTGAACGTCGGAATGTGGGCTGAGCGCTACTGGATTATCAAGCCAGGGCTAATGCGGAAGTACGAGTTCACGTTTGACTGGGGCTGGTATCGCCCAAGCATCGTTGAAGTGAGCATCGTTATGGGCACCTTCGCCCTCGTTGGGTTCCTGCTGCTCGTCTTTGCGAAGCTTGTGCCACCTGTGTCAGTCTGGGAAGAGAAAGAAGGGCGACGCTTTGTCCAGGCCTGGGAGGTCGGCAAGCGTCGGCTGTACGCGATTATTCGTGAGTTTTAAGCGGAGCGAGCTGGAGCGAGAGGGGTCGAGACGATGGCGATTAAGGAAGTACTCGGGCTCTATCCCGACCTCGACTCAGCCGTCGCGGCAACCGACGCGTTGCGCGAGGCCGGGTTTGAGCGCAGTGAGATTGAAGTCCTGTCCAATGCTCCCTTCCCGGAGGGAACCTTTGGCGAAGAGTCGGGAATTCATCGCCTCTTTATCTTCCCGCTCATCGGCGCGTGCTGTGGCTTCGCCGCAGGGTTACTGATCACCGGTGGCACGCAGCTTGCCTACCCACTCCTCACAGGCGGGAAGCCGCTCTTCTCCATTCCACCTATGGTCATCATCATGTATGAGGGCACGATGTTGGGCGCGTTGCTTTTCACCGTGCTTGGCGTGCTCTTCGAATCACGCTTGCCATGGATCGGCAAGGCCCTCTATGATCCGCGCATTACCGCTGGTTACATTGGCATCCTGGTGCGGACGGCACCAGAGCGGGTCTCCGCAGCAATTAACGCACTGCAGAAGGCAAAGCCCGAGGATATTTTGACTGAAGATGGCCGCGTTTCGCTGGCCTCCAGCTCGTAGCGTCGGCGCAGGCGGCGGAAGGGTAGCGATGATGCTGAAGGGGATCCGACAGGCAACGCGACGCTGGTGGCTTGGGTTCGCCCTGCTGAGCCTCGGGCTACTGGTTGCGGCAGCCTGCGACTCAACCAATACCTACCCCATCGACTTCTTCAGTGAGATGCACTATCAGAAGTCCTGGCGCTTCCAGGAACCACCCCGGCTTGATTCACCCGCAAGTGCGGTGCCGATCACGGGTGGCGAAATCGCGTACACACGTGATGAGGCCAAGAACTTGCAAAATCCGCTGGCCAACGACCCCAACGCGCGCAAGCTAGGCCAGCAGCTCTATCAAACGAATTGTGTCGCTTGCCACGGCCCACAGGGACAGGGCAATGGACCGCTGGCAGCTATTTGGAAAGCACGCCAGGGCGCTGTTCCCCCAGCAAATTTGACTGATCAAGCAGTGGCCAGCCTCACCGACGGCGAACTGTACTGGGTACTGACGAACGGCTATACGTCACCAAATAATCAAATCCAGTACCCAGGCGGACTCACTAACATGCCAGCCTTCGGCAAGCTACTTACTCCACAGGAGCGCTGGGCACTTGTGACGTACATCCGCCAGCTTGAAGGCAAGTAGTCCCCCGTTTAGTAGTCTTCCACTACCCCGCAGTGAACGTGCCGGCTGATTAGCCGGCACGTTCACTTTCAGCTCTTGCTTGCTTGCGCAACTTCCCGCATGATCCAGACAACAATGATCGATCACCATGGAGGGTGTGCATGAGTACCCACTACGATGCCATTATCATCGGCAGCGGACACAACGGCCTGATCGCCGCAGGCTACTTGGCACGTGCTCGCAAGCGCGTGCTCGTCCTTGAGCGACGGTCGGTCATCGGAGGCGCGACGGTAACCGAAGAGCACTTCCCAGGCTACCGGCTCTCTACCTGCTCCTATGTCTGCAGCTTGCTTCTCCCGGAAGTTGTGCGTGACCTCGAACTCACACGGTACGGCTATCAAGTCCGGCCTTTTGATCCACAATACTTCGTTCCCTTCCCCGATGGACGCTTCCTCATGGTGTTCCTTGATGAACGGAAGACGCAAGAAGAACTGCGCAAGTTCTCACGTCGTGACGCTGAGCGTTGGGATGACTACTGGGCAATGTGGAATAGGCTCATTGCGCGCGTTCGCCCTCTGTATCTCCGCCCAGCGCCAACGCTCGATGAACTTGCAGCGTGTTTTCGTGGGCCACAGGGTATGGAGGATTTTCGGACCCTCTTCTTCAGTAGCATCGCTGAGGTCCTTGATCGTTTCTTTGAATCTGAGGAGATCAAAGCACCACTGTGTACTGGCGGCGTGATTGGCGTCAACGCTGGGCCTTACAGCCCGGGCACAGCGTACGTGAAGTTCCATCACCTTCTCGGGCAGATTCACGGGCACCAGGGAGCATGGGGATTTGTCCGTGGAGGCATGGGCATGATTGCCGAAGCTGCAGCGCGCTCGGCAACCGCCCATGGCGCAACGATTCTGACCGATGCGCCGGTCGCCGAAATCGACGTCCACGATGGAGTCGCTCGTGGCGTCCGGCTTGAGGATGGACGGCGGTTTACGGCTGATGCCATTCTGTCGAATGCTGATCCACACCACACGTTCCTCAAGCTTGTTGACCGGCGCCACTTGCCATCGGATTTTGTCGAGGGTATCAGCCGACTCCGCACGAAAGGCTCGGTCGTCAAAGTCCTTCTCGGCCTGCGGGGACTGCCAAACTTCACGTGCTGCCCTGGAACAGCCGTCGGGCCACAACATACTGGCGGTATTGTGATTAACCCATCGGTCGATTACCTCGAGCGGGCCTGGGAGGATTGCAAGCATGGCCGGCCTTCGGCTGAACCGTTCATGGATTGTTACATCCAGAGTGCGACGGAAGAAGGTCTCGCACCGGCAGGACGCCATACCCTCTCACTCTACGTCCAATATGCGCCCTATGACTTGGCTGACGGCAACTGGGAGAGTCGGAAAGACGACATTGGTCAAACAATTCTGAAGACCTTTGCCCACTATGCGCCGAACCTCTGGGACATTCTCGAGCATGTGCGGGTGCTTGGGCCACGGGATATCGAAGCAACGATGGGCATCAGCGGCGGCAACATCTTCCATGGGGAGATCCTGCCTGACCAGATGTTTTGCTTCCGGCCAGTCCCGGGCTATAGCGGATATGAATCACCAGTGGAACGGCTCTACCTTTGCGGCTCAGGGGCATGGCCAGGCGGCGCCGTTTTTGGCGCGCCGGGGCGAAACTGCGCGCTGCAGGTTCTTGAAGACTTAGAGCGCCGCGCAAGCACACGGGCAGGGTAAGGCTACGCGGCGCTCTGGATGCGAAACGCCGACCTTCATGCTGATTGGAAGGCTGGCATCACCTCGCGCGCAATGAGCTCGAGTGGCGAGAGGTCATCGAGATCGTAAGTCTGGAGCATGATTCGGCTAATGCCGAGTGCTTCGCGCTCAGCAATCTGGTCAATAACCTCTTTGGGCGTGCCAACGATCCAGCCGCGCTCACGCTGTCGTGCGATGACCTCGTCAGGAGTGAATGTCTCAGGCAATCGTAGCCACCGTTGAAGCCAGCGCGCACGCTCACGTAACTCGCCCTGATCGCGGCCAACAAGATAACCAACCATCCAGGAGCGCGCTATCGAGGACGGATCACGCCCTACAGCGCGGCAATGCGCCTCAAGGGCAGCAACCTTGGCAGGATACTGCTCAACCGTGATGCTCGTTGTGTTCCATTCGTCTGCCGCCTGCGCAACAAGGCGCAGCAGTCGTCGCTCCCCACCACCGCCAATGACAATCGGGACGCGGCCGTTGCGAGGCGTTGGCCGCATTTGCGCGCGTTCGAGTTGGAAGAAGCGACCGGTGTATGTCACCGGCTCACCGGTCCAGAGTTGGAGAATAACGTCAATCGCTTCCGCAAGGCGATCCATCCGCTCACTGACGGGAGGTAACGGAAAGCCAAAGGCCGAGTGTTCTGGTACATTCCAACCCGCACCAAGACCAAGCCAGTATCGCCCTCCCGAGAGATGATCAAGGGCGACAGCATTTTGCGCAAGCTCAACCGGGTGGCGAAAGGTTGTCGGTGAAACGAGCTGGCCAAAAGCAATGCGCTGCGTACGCAACGCGACTGCTGCGAGCGATGGCCAGAGCGCAAGGGTCTCACGTTCAGGCATGCCAATGACAGACCACAGGTGATCTGAGCGCCAGAGCGAATCAAAGCCAAGGGCTTCCGTCGCATCGACAATGCGTAACCACCGCTCCCACGTTACAGCCTCCTGACCTTCAATCATGACAGCAAAGCGCATCATTGGGCATTCCCTTCCACTTCCCACCGTCCTGGAGCAAACCGGGCTGGAGCAGGTTCCAGCCCGGTCGATGCACCATTGCGCAATGATACGATCACTACGGGAAAAGGCCAGGGAGTTGTAACCCCCCAGCGAGCGCACCGAGTTTCGACGAGGCAAGCTCTTCAGCCCGCTTCATGGCATCGTTGAGCGCGGCGAGAATGAGATCCTCAAGCATGCCGACATCCTGTGGATCAACAACGCCGGGGTCAATATGGATCTGTTGGACAGCGCGGAGCCCATTGACGACAACGCGCACTGCACCGCCACCAGCAGTCCCTTCGACCGTGGATTCGGCCAACTCCTGCTGGATTTGCGCTAAGCGGGCTTGCATTTGCTGCAGCAGGCGCATGTTTGGCTGCATCTCTCGCTCCTTTGACAAACGACCATCACGACTCCGCTGCAGTATACCGGTTGAGCAGGAAAACGCGCAGGGGATGACACGACTGAAGAAGATGTGGGCACGGGCCATACCCGTGCCCAACACCAGCGTAGGAGCGGAATGGGATAGGCAAACGTTAGAGCGCCACCACCACAGCTTTGACCTCGGTGTAGTTTTGCAAGACGTGGTGGCCCATCTCACGGCCCCAGCCTGATTGCTTATACCCACCAAAGGGCAACGCTGCATCAAAGACGTTGTGGCAATTGATCCAGACGGTACCATCACGCAACCCGTGGGCGATTGTGTGGGCTTTCCGGATATCGCGCGTCCACACGCTCGCTGCGAGGCCGTAGATCGTGTCATTGGCTCGACGCAACAGATCATCAAGATCATCAAAGGGCGCTGCGCACAATACTGGTCCAAAGATTTCTTCTTGCACGACCCGTGAGGACTCATTCTCGCCAACGAGCACGGTTGGCATGAAGAAGTAGCCACGGTTCCCATAGCGCTGTCCACCGACGATCGGCCGCCACCCTTCCTGCTGGCCGATCTGGACATAGCCGGAAACACGCTCCAATTGTTCCTGGGAGACGAGCGGGCCCATCGTCGCCTCAGGGTCAAAGGCATGACCGAGGCGAATCTTCTTGGCTTCGTTTGCAACGCCCTCAACAACGGTATCGAAAACCTTCTTGTTGACGTAGAGACGTGAACCGGCGCAGCAGCACTGTCCGTGGTTGAAGAAAATGGCTTGGGCAACACCAGGAATCGTTATGTCAAGATCGGCATCGTCAAAGACAATCGCTGGTGACTTGCCGCCCAACTCAAGGGTTACACGCTTGAGGTTGCCGGCAGCGGCCTGGACAATGAGTTTGCCGACTTCGGTCGAGCCAGTAAAGGCAACTTTGTCAACGCCAGGATGGGCAGCAAGCGCTGCGCCAGCTTTTTCACCATACCCTGGCACAATGTTGACGACACCATCCGGGAAGCCAGCCTCCTGCACCAGCTCGCCAAGTCGCAGTGCTGACAGTGGGGTTTGCTCAGCTGGCTTTAACACCACCGTGCAGCCAGCAGCCAGAGCGGGGCCAAGCTTCCAAGCAGCCATGAGCAGCGGGAAGTTCCAAGGAATAATTTGCCCAACAACCCCAACTGGCTCACGGCGCGTGTAGGCAAAAAAGCGCGTCCCCTCTACACCGGCAACCGGAACAGAGATGGGAATCGTCTCGCCCTCGATCTTTGTCGCCCAGCCGGCCATATAGCGAAAGAGGTCAACAGCAAGCGGTACATCAGCAGCACGAGCGATCTGGACAGGCTTGCCGTTATCAAGCCCTTCAAGTTGCGCAAACTCTTCAGCATGCTGTTCAACCAGCTCAGCAAGCTTCCACAGCAGCTTTCCGCGATCAGACGGTGTCAGCTTGGGCCAAGGACCGTGCTCGAATGCCTGCCGTGCTGCTGCAACCGCCCGATCGATGTCCGGTGCATCACCAGATGGCACGTGCGCGATGATTTCGCCAGTAGCTGGGTCATAGACGGGGAATGTCTCGCCGGAGGCAGCCTCGACCCACTGGCCTCCAATCAGCATACGATGGGGTTTGGCGACCCACTCGCGAACGCGCGAATCGGCAAACTCAAGAACGCTGCGTTGCGGGGCAACCGACTGTACCATGCGGATCCCTCCAATCTGCCAAGGGCCAGCGGATACTACGACCTTCCACCAAGCAACGACACATCCTGATGCACGAGCAGGCTCACCTCCCTTCGCGTTGAGACCACCGTCAGATCACGATGAGATAGCTGGAGTTGATGCGGGGACAGACTCAAGGAGGTGAAGAAAAGCTGCGAGCCAAGCAACATGAGCTGACCAAGCTGGAGCAGTCACGAGGTTGCCATCAGTTACCGCCTGATCCCAGGCTAGCTCAACCCATTCGCCCCCTGCGGCACGTACTTCCGGCTCAACTGTCGGATAGCCGTTGATGCGTCGCCCGCGTACTACATCCGCAGCGGTTAACAGCTGAACGCCATGGCAGACGGCTGCGACGGGCTTGTCGTGCTGCACAAAGTGCCGCACAATCTCAAGCACGCGAGGGTTCAGCCGGAGATATTCAGGAGCTCGACCACCAGGCAAGACCAAAGCATCATACTCAGCCGGATCAATATCGTTAAAGGTCGCGTTGAGCGTAAAGTTGTGCCCGCGCTTCTCGGTATAGGTCTGGTCGCCCTCAAAGTCATGAATGGCTGTCGGTACACGATCGCCAGCGCGCTTGTTCGGACAGACTGCATGGACCGTGTGGCCAACAGCCTGGAGTGCCTGGAAGGGAACCATCACTTCAGAGTCTTCAGCGTAGTCTCCGACAATCATGAGAATCTTTTTGCCGGCCATCGTCCCCTTCCTTTCTTGCAAGCTCCGGGTACGTAGACACACCGGATATGCGGATTGCCTGGGTAGTCAATTTGACACTATTCAGTATACGCCGCCACCGTGATTTAGTCAAGAGATGACTATTCGCGCGTGCTCGCCATGTCGATGCTGAGCTGTTAAGATCCCAGCGCGAGGATGACCCCAGGAGGCGGGGAGGGAAAGTGCATGGCGTTGCCACAGCTCTCCCTTACAGAGTGGGCAGTGCTTTGCTTGCTCGCTGAGCGGCCAACCCATGGGTTTGACCTTGCCCGCGCACTTGCCCCTGGCAGTGAGCTTGGCTGGGTGTGGACAGCACCTCGACCATTGGTCTACCACGCGCTTGATCGCTTACACGCGCTCGGACTCATCACTGCCCAACGAGAGGAACCAGGCAAACGCGGTCCGCGGCGCACCATTATGGTCCTCACGCCAGCTGGGCACGAAGCAGTTGAAGCCTGGCTGGTGCAGCCAGTAGCACACGTCCGCGATATGCGTGCCGCGTTACTCCTCAAGCTCGTACTGCTGCAGCGTGCTGGCCGAGATATCCGTCCACTGTTGCAGGCCCAACAGCAGGTTCTTGCTCCAATCGTGCAGCACCTGGAGCAACGAGCCAAAGAGAGTCAAGGGGCAGCACGCATTGTCGCACTGTTTCGGCTTGCCATGGCACAAGCTGTATTGGAGTTCCTAACGCGGATGCTCGCAGAGACTGCAGAACCGTCCTTGGGGAAGACAGCTACGTCACCTGACGCACTGGCGTAAGGGCAAGTTCGGCTTTACGGGTCTGAACACGCTGATAGAGCGCCTCGGCGTTCGCCCGCGCCTGTGGTGTTACAGGGAGCCCGTCGAGCATTGCTGCAAGTTCATTAATCCGTTCATCCTGGTTGAGCGGTAGGACTTGTGTCTCCGTGATGCCATCCACGTCGACTTTGATAATTCGGAAATGCTGATCAGCAAATGCGGCGACTTGCGGGAGGTGGCTAATAACCAGCACCTGGTGGTGCTGGGCAAGGCGCCAGAGCTGCTCGCCAACGACTTGGCCGCTCCGTCCACCAACGCCAACGTCAACCTCGTCGAACACGAGCGTCGGGGTTGCGTCAGCTTCTGACAGCACCGTCTTCAACGCGAGCAAAATGCGCGCCATCTCACCGCCCGAGGCTACCCGGGCAAGCGGACGAGGCTCTTGCCCGGCATTGGCTGCCAACAAGAATTCGACTCGCTCCTGTCCAAACTCGTCGATTCCCAGCCGTCCCGTGTGATCGGATTCACCAGCCAATGGCTCGAGAGCGACAACAAAACGTGCTCGTGCAAGGTTCAATGCCGCGAGTGTTTCCGCTACCTGCTGTTCAAGCTGCTCTGCCGCAGCACGACGCCGAGCAGTCAGAGCATCGGCCTGTTCCCGAATGGTTGCAAGCAAGGCACGCAACGTTTCTTGAAGGTGCTCGATCGTTTCAGTGCTGTGCTCAAGCGTTTGCAGCTCACGAGCCACGCGCTCGGCGTAGGACAGAATCTCAGGAATCGTATCGCCATATTTGCGCTTCAACAGTTTGATGCGTTGTAGGCGATCTTCGACAGCAGCGAGACGGTCAGGATCAGCTTCAAGTTGCTCGCCATAGTCGCGGATCGTCTGCGCAAGATCCTCAAGCGCATAGCGAGCTTCTTCGAGCTGGGACAGGAGATGTGCTTGGGACGGATCAAGCCGAGTCAGTTCAGCCAACCGGCTCGCAGCCAACCGCAGCGCGTCAAGTGCGCTAGCAGTTCCGCCTTCTCCTGCCTCGAGTAGGCCGTAGATCTCGTGGGCTAGCCCAGCGAGCCGCTCGGCGTTGAGGAGCCGCGCTCGCTCCTGCAGGAGCGTTTCCTCCTCTCCGGGGGAGAGTTGCGCCGCGGTGATTTCCTGGAGTTGAAACCGGAGCGCGTCGATGCGTTGCTCGCGTTCACGTTCAGCGCGTACGAGTTCTTGCATTTGGCGGCGAATGTGACGATATTGTTGGACACTGGCAGCAAGCGCGCTGCGGAGCTCTTCCGCGCCCGCGTAGCGATCGAGAATTTCTAGCTGTGTCTCCGGTCGCAGCAACGACAGGTGGTCGGTCTGTCCGTGGATATCGACAAGTACTCGCCCAAGTGCAGCGACGGTCGCAAGTGGAACAGTGCGACCGTTGACACGCGCAAGGCTACGCCCTGATGCACTTACCTCACGCGTCAAGACCAACAGCCCCTCTTCCGGCTCGATTTCGAGCTCATTGAGCACGGCTTGAAAGCGCGGCCGCGTTGCCAGTGCAGCAACATCAAAGACCGCTTCAACCCAGGCCTTGCTTGCGCCAGCACGAACAAGGTCTGCCGAAGCACGAGCGCCAAGGGCAACGCTCAGGGCGTCAATAATGATCGACTTACCTGCACCAGTTTCACCAGTGAGTGCGTTCAAGCCTGGTGCGAAAGCAAGCCGCAGGTCACGGATGATCGCCAAGTTGCGGATAGCTAGCTCAGCAAGCATCGTACTCCATCGTATTTCCTCGCTGACAATTGTACGGAACCATTGCTGACCTGTTGGAGCCATCGTCCATTGGGCAGCGATGTGCGATAGTTAGTAGCGCAAAGCAGCTCGGGGTGTGGTCAAGGAGGAGGCAACAACCGTGAGTGTTCCATATCGGAGTGACGTCGTTGGCAGTCTCTTGCGCCCGGCGTACCTTACTGAAGCACGCCAGCGCTATGAAGCGGGGGAACTTTCACCGGCGGAATTCAAGCGGATAGAAGATCGCGCCGTTGACGAAGCAATCAAGCTCCAAGAAGACGTCGGCATCGACGTCTTGACTGATGGTGAGCAACGGCGGTACGCCTTCTTCGGCCACTTGATTGACTCGCTCGATGGATTCGAGAAGAGCGGCGGCCGTCCGGTTATTTTCCATGACCAGAGTGGTCAGCAGCAGTATGTCTTCCGCGGCCCGGTCGTCGTTGACAAACTGCGCTGGCGCCGGAGCATGTGCGCCGAAGAGTTCACCTATGTTCGCGCACGAACTACCCACCCAGCAAAAGTCACGCTTATTGATGCCATGCAAGCAGCTGCCTACTGGGATAAAGAGCTTTCAACCGGAGCCTATCCGACACTCGAAAGCTATCTTGCTGATCTCGTCGATATCCTGCGACGCGAAATTGCTGAGCTGGTGCGTCTTGGTTGCACCTACATCCAGTTCGACGCTCCTCGATATGCCGCGTTGCTTGATCCGGAAATCCGGGAGAACTATCGGCAACGCGGTATTGATCCCGATCGCCTGATTGACGAGGCCATTGAACTTGATAACGCCGTGATGGACGGCTTCGATAAACAGGGCATTACGTTCGGCCTCCATATCTGCCGGGGGAACAACCAGAGTCTGTTCTACGCGAGCGGCGGCTATGACCCGATTGCCGAGAAGATCTTTCAACGGACCAAGTTCCACCGCTTTCTGCTTGAGTACGATGACCCGCGTTCGGGCACGTTCGAGCCGTTACGGATGGTGCCGGAAGATCGCGTTGTCGTGCTTGGTCTCGTTTCGACAAAGAAGGCAGAGCTTGAGACGCAAGAGCAACTCGAACAGCGCATTCACGAAGCGGCAAAGTTCTTCCCGCTTGAGCGCATGGCCTTGAGTCCGCAGTGTGGCTTTGCTTCGACGTGGGAGGGCAATCGAATTACGCCGGAGATTCAACGTCAGAAGCTCGAGCTGGTGGTGCGGACAGCACGGGCAGTCTGGGGCTAGCTAAACGACAACATCCGCGAGCAGCAAAACAGCAACTGCTTGCGAGGTGCCTCCTGCAATGGGAGCAGGTTCCAGGTGGTCTTGCTGCACTGCCTGGAACCTGCTGTCGAAGAAGCGAAGAACAGGCCTGCTATACTCTGCCCGAGATACTGGGCGGCATGGCGGGAAAGGCGCAGGCACGAGAATGGCTCCAAATGACCTGTGGCGTATTGCTCTAGCCCAAGTGAATCCTACTGTCGGTGACTTTGCTGGGAATGTCGCCCGAATTCGCGAAGCAGTTGCTGAGGCACGTGCCCAACATGCGGCTATTATTGCCTTCCCTGAACTGGTCCTTACAGGTTATCCACCGGAAGATCTCCTGCTCAAGGTGAGCTTTATTGAAGCTGCGCGTCAGGCACTCGAAGAGGTACGGCCGCTCTCGGCTAACTGTGTACTCATTGTTGGCACACCGTGGGTTGAAGATGGCGTACTGTACAATGGCGCGGCCGTCTTTGCCAATGGAGAGCTCTTGGCCGTTGTCCCAAAACACCATCTCCCAACGTACGGGGTATTTGACGAAGATCGCTATTTTGCTCGAGGCAAGCAGACCTACCGATTCCGTTGGGGAGAATTGCGATTTGGTGTCACCATTTGCGAAGATCTTTGGTACCCCGTCGGGCCTGGGAGCAGCTTAGCGACCGCTGGTATTGATCTCCTGATTAATATCAATGGTTCACCGTATCATCGCGGCAAGTGGCAGCAACGCGAGACGATGCTCCGGACACGAGCCAGCGATGCTGGATGTTATCTGGCCTACGTCAATATGGTTGGTGGCCAAGATGAACTTGTCTTTGATGGCAACTCGCTAGTGCTGAGTCCAGATGGCCAGGTCCTTGCACGGGGTGCATCGTTTGACGAAGACATGGTTATTGTTGATCTCCCAGTGACAGCAGTTCTCTCAAGCTGGCTTCACGATCCCCGGCGTCGCTGGCTTGCACTCAGCGAGCATCCAGCAACGCTCCCCGTCCACGACATCACCGTGCCGATATCACTGCCCGAGCACCCATTGCCGCCGTTAGCCGAATGCTATCGACAGCCACGTGCACCCCTCGATGGCATTGCTGAGGTCTATCGAGCACTCGTCGTCGGCGTCCGCGACTATACACGTAAGACAGGGTTCCACACCGCGCTGGTTGGTTTGTCCGGTGGGATCGACTCGTCGCTGACGGCCTGCATCGCTGCTGACGCGCTCGGCCCACAGAACGTCACGGGCTTGAGTATGCCGAGTCGGTATACCTCCCAGGCGAGTATTGAAGATGCTGAACAGCTTGCACGTGCCCTTGGCATCCATTTTGCCATCGTGCCGATTGATCCAGTGCACCAAGCCTTCCGCTCGATCCTTGCGCCACTGGGGAACCAACCAGAGCAGCCAGATCTTGCCGATGAGAATCTCCAATCACGGATTCGCGGCACGATTCTCATGACGTATTCCAACCGCTTTGGGCCCATTGTCCTAACGACTGGGAACAAGTCAGAGTTGGCCTGCGGGTATGCCACGCTCTACGGCGATATGGCCGGCGGGTTCGCTGTCCTGAAGGATGTACCGAAACAGCTTGTCTACGCGCTTGCCCATTACCGTAACAGCATCTCCCCCGTCATTCCAGAGCGCGTGCTGACCAAGCCGCCAACCGCTGAGTTGCGCCCGGGACAGAAGGACGAGGACAGCTTGCCGCCATATCAGATTCTTGATCCACTGCTCGAGCTCTATGTCGAACACGACGCGAGCCCGGATGCGTTAGTTGCGGCTGGTTTCGATCCGGATACGGTCGCCCGTGTCATTCGCATGGTTGATCATGCTGAATACAAGCGACGACAAGCAGCCCCTGGCGTCAAACTGACTCCGCGAGCCTTTGGACGTGATCGCCGATTACCGATCGCCAATCGCTACCACGGCTAGCACGCTGGAGTCGTGTCAGGATTTTCTTGACAATCCCGTGTTCGCCGCGCTAGGATTGGGCTAGCTGGTTATCAGATATGCTGTGTTCGGCAAGTGCGGCGAAAGGAGTGTGACGCCAACCCGTGAAGAACGGGGCTATTCCTGATGTTGTTATCCGTCGATTGCCGCTCTACTTGCGTGTCCTCCGGCGGCTTGCCGCTAGCGGTGTGCGGACACTTTCTTCGGAGGAACTTGCAGCCGAACTTGGCGTAACAGCAGCCCAAATTCGCCGTGACCTCTCCTTTTTTGGTCGCTTCGGCAAGCAAGGGAAGGGTTATCCCGTTGCTGCACTTGCTGCCGAAATCGCCCGCATTTTGCACCTTGACCGTACATGGGATGTCGCCCTTGTCGGGTTTGGCCATCTTGGCCAGGCAATCGCCCATTACCGTGGCTTTGCCGAGAATGGATTCCGCATCGCGGCCATTTTTGCTAAAAACCCCGAGCATATCGGCCAAGTCGTTGACGGCATTGTTGTCCTTCCGCCCGATCACATTACGCCAGTAGTTCGTGAGCTGGGCATCCGTATCGGCATTATTGCGGTGCCGGCTGATGCAGCGCAGGAAGTCGCGGATCAGCTCGTTGCTGGCGGCGTGCGGGCCATTCTGAACTATGCGCCAGCGGTCCTGCGCCTCCCAGCCGGCATTTGGGTGCGAGAAATTGATCCAACGAGTGCGTTGCAGAGCTTAACGTACTATCTTGATCCTGCTGAGTCTGTCCCAACGCTCATCGGTGCGCACTGGGCTGAGAACGGTCGAGGCATCCAGGGGGAAGATTCGACGCTGCCGCATCCTTAATGCGGTAGATGAGCAAGAGCATCGGGCAAGAGGCCCAGGCCAGAAACCAATAACAGCAAGTCACCGACAACCAAGAGCGCGCCAGCAGCGATGGGGAGTACTGGGCCGCTCTCCTCAAAATAGCGGGTAAGACCAGCAACTCGCGTTAACGCCAGAATGTACATGCTCCATCCCGCCAAAACAAAAAGGCCTCCCAGGATTTGGGATGGCGACTGCCCTGATCGGACAAGAAGAAGTTCGGCAAGATTCAAAATGAGGAGCACCAACCCAGGGAAAACGAGGAGGCCGAGCCAGTCCCATAAACCTCGCACGCTTCGACTTTGCGCCCACCCGTTCACAGGCCGCACACGTGGCCAATGTTCCTCAAGCGCGTCTTCAGCGACTTCAATTGTTAAGAGCAACAGCGCGCAGCAGCCGATGAGCAGGACCAGCCGCAGGTCAATCGTCATCGCTTCTCGTATGCCCTCAGTGCGCCAAACGCCACACCACTCCGGTATAGCCGGAGCGTAGCACGGAAAGAGGAAAACCGCAAGCGTGTTTTACTGGACGATGCCTGCAGCGCGAGCGCGGAGCAGCAAGCTCTGCGCCATCCGCAGGCTCGCGGCGTCAAGCATCGTTGCGCCGAGGGCAACGGCTCCTACACCGGCTCGTTGCGAAGCCGAGTATGCATCGAGCACTTCCTGGGCCCAACGCACCTCGTCCTCCGTTGGGGTAAATGCCTCATTGACGATGGGGATCTGCGCCGGGTGAATACACCATTTGCCATCATAGCCAAGTGCCCGAGCGATAAGGCAAGAGTGACGCAATCCGTCAGCATCGCGGAAATCGGCATACGGGCCGTCAATCGCGCGTAGGCCAGTTGCTCGGGCAGCAACGAGGATGCGATGCATCGGATAGTGGAAGCGATGGCCAGGATAATGCGTATCCCAGTCGTCTGTGGTTCCAATCGCCCGAGCAGGGATGCCGACTGAGGCTGCGTAGTCACCTGGCCCCCAGATAAGCGAGATCAGGCGAGAACTCGCTTGCGCGATCTGATCGCAGTGCATGACGCCGGCTGCGGTTTCGATTTGGACCTCAAGCTGGATCGGCTCATGCCGATTGATCGCCTGCTCAAGCTGCTGAAGGAGCGTATCAACAAACACAATGTCGGCAGCGCTCCGAACCTTTGGCACGATAACGACGTCAAGCACAGATCCAGCTGCCTCAACAATGTCAACGAGATCACGGTAGCACCAAGGCGTATCAACGCCATTGATCCGGATCACCCGTGGTCGGCTACGCCAATCAGCCTCAAGCAGAGCCGTTATGACGTGCCGTCGCGCTTCTGCTTTAGCCTGGGGCGCGACTGCATCTTCCAGGTCGAGAAAAACGACATCGGCGTCACTGCGAAGGGCCTTCTCGATCATGTCTGGCCGTGAGCCAGGTGTCGAAAGGACGCTTCGTTGTGGATAGGACAATGTGTTTTTCACACGCTTCCCCTTTCATCATTTGCCGTGCTGAAACGGGCTAAACGAGGAATTGCCAGCCATACAGCGGGCTATCCCCGTTCATGCTTCCAGCATTCCAGTGTGTGATCCTGCCAGGGCTTAGTCCCAGGCGCAACACTCGGCTGTTCCTATCGTGGCATCCCGCTACACTCTAGGTGGGTGAGGAGTATTGAGGATGGACGAGCGTAACCAGGTTCTCCCGATCGATGCACTTCCTAGCCTTGCCATCTCCTTTGCTGACGCCCTACACGCGCAGTCTGGGGAGCAGTTCGACTTCTCACTTGCGTCGCTCGCCCGACTCGACAGCGTGCTCGATGAATGGGTGCAGATCGCCATGGTCTATGGCGGAGCTGAACCGCTTGATCTGCAAGGCTACGTCGGGGCGACGCTCACTTATGTTGGCGAGACCCTCCGCCGCGCATTCGGCGGGCACTGGGAACAACTACCAACGCGAAACTGGCCAGTGCTCACCTTCCCCAATGGTCAGCAGCTTGACCTGGAGCCACTCGTGACTGGCGTCCTCCGTGGCGCACTTTCGCCTGCCTTCGCCTCACTCCCCCGCCTCCTTACAGCAAACGGCATCGTACGAGAGGAGCAATGACGTACGCCCATCAACTGACCAGGTTTGTCGGCATCGATTTCAGCGGCGCTCGTGACGCGGGACGACACTGTTGGATCTGCATCGCCGAGGCAACAGGAGCTTCTCTCCACGTGCAAGCATGCTGGCCTGCCTCAGCTCTGCCCGATAGCAGCATCGCTCGCGAGCAGGCACTCACGGCATTGGCACGCTGGATTGCTCGCCAAGGGCCTTGCCTGATTGGTTGCGATTTCCCTTTCAGCCTGCCACGAGCGGCTCTGAACATGCTTGATTATGTCGAATTCTGCCGCACATTTTCCGGCCGATTCACAACACCGGCAATGCTGCGCGCTGCCTGCACAGCGAATGGGCGAGAATTACGTCGCGTTACTGACCAGCTCGCACGCGCTCCCTTTGCCCCGGGTAACCTGCGACTGTACCGGCAGACGTATTACGGTATTCGGCTGATCCTTGCGCCACTTGTCCTGAGTGGTGCAGCATGTGTTTTGCCCTTTCAGCCACGGCATCCAGGCAAGCCTTGGCTCATCGAGGTGTGCCCAGCAATCACGCTTCGCCAACTCGGCATTCGTGCGCGAGGATACAAGGGAACTGGAGGAGACGCTCAAGAACAACGCGCAAGGATCCAGGCCGAGCTCACTGCGTATGGGATACGCATTCCACAATCCGTTGCCGATAAGATGCTTGCTGACCGACATGGCGACGCGCTTGACAGCGTGGTTGCCGCAATCACGGCATGGTGCGTCCGTGACCATCTCACGCCGCCTGACGCTGCTGTCGCAGCAGAAGGCTGGATCTACACTCCACCCACTATTTCGCAGCGCAGCAACTGAGCGTAGCTTCCCTCATCCAATTACCGTGTCACGTTTTGCACTCTCCGGGCGACCATGACGGACGGAAGAGTTTAGTTCGAGCGAGTCGTTGACTGTGCTACGGCATGAGCGAGTAGATCGCGATATTGTGCGCCGATTCTTGCCCAGTCATAGCGCTCCACCACAAGCTGCCGGGCAGCAGCGACGAGTTGCGAGCGTAACGAGGCATCACGAATCAGGCGGACAATTGCGTCAGCAAACGCTTCAGGCGTATCAGCAAGCAGCAGGTGCTGACCGTCGCGCACGTCCAAGCCAGCAGCGCCAATCGACGTCGAAACAACCGGGCGACCAAGCGCAAAGGCCTCCAAGATTTTCAGCCGAGTGCCACCCCCACTCCGCAGCGGCACGACAACGACGCCAGCACGGGCAATCCAGGGCGTTACCTCGGGCACCCGGCCGGTTAGCCGCACACTCGCTGCTCGCGCAAGCGCTTGGAGTGCAGGCGGCGGATCAGAACCGACCAGTGTTACTTCAACGCTTGGGATGGCTGCTCGCACGCGTGGCAGCACCTGTTGAAGCAACCAGGTTACCCCTTCAACATTTGGCCAGTACCGCAGCGTCCCAACGAAAACAAGCCGTTCCGGCTTGCCGAGTGACAGTGGGATAAAGGGTAAGGCTGTAAGATCAACTCCGTTGGGAATCACGCTTACTGGTGTTGCAACGCTTGCGCGGATCGTCGCAGCATCCGCCTCTGATGTTGCAAGGCAATGCGTCGCTTGGCGCCAGGCGGCTCGCTCCTCGCGGGCGAGTTTACGCCATTCCAGCATGTTAAACAGCTGGCGCAAAAGCGGCGCCTGCCGAGCGATCTGGCGCAACAGGTCATGCTCAATGTTGTGCGCATCAAGGATGCGGGGAATGGTGGTTGGCGTGCGAAGCAGTCCGAGCGGAGCAAATTCGCATTGCATAACGTCGAACGATTCCCTAGCAAGGAGGCTATCCAGTGCGCTCTGGAGCGCTGGGGGAGCCATCAGCCGTCGTTGTGTTGAGTGTAATGAGACGAGGGAACGCAGCTGAGCGCGGCGGCGCGCCGCATTCGGAGGCTGGCGCGCCGTCCACGCGACTGGCACGGCGATCAGCCGACCAAGCATGCGCTCAGCTTCGGAAACATCGTCGCCTGGCCCAACGAGGCTGAGGACAGTGACATGATGATCCTGACGCACTTGCTGGATCAGGCCGAAAATACGCTGTGCGCCCCCATTGTCTGGTGGCACCGGGAGCAGCGGTGTCACGAAGAGGACTCGCATTGACAGAGGGCCCTTGCCTACACTGCGCCTGGCGCAAGATCAGCTCGGTTTGCCCGCCCCCAATGATGAGACAAAGCATCCCCAAGACCAGATGTCTCAAGCAAGGTACGAATCGCCTCAGGAGAACGGCGTCCCCCCGGCACGTGCTCCGTCGTGGCCAACCAGAGCGCAAGCTGGACAGTAACAGCCGCACTCGAGCGCAAGCCAGTCAGTGTCACTTTATCGACAGTATCTGCTTCGGTATGTCCCCAGCCACGCCCAATCATGCCCCGTGTTGCATCACGGCTCTGGAGTGTTGCAACCGGATAACCTGCCAGGAAAAAGGGGAAATGATCAGAATGCGCTGAGATCGCATCGCGAACCGCAAAGGCTCCGTGCCAGTGATGAGCTAGTCCTGTAAAGGCCCGAGCCACCTCTTCATCACCAGCAACAGTCAGCAACTCAGATCCGCCCTGGCCACGACCAGCGCCATCGAGATTGAGCATAAAGACAAGCCGGGGGCCATCGGCCGTTTGGTAGCTTTCGGCATGTCGCCACGAACCGAGTAAGCCCAATTCTTCACAGGCAAAGCAGACGAAGCGCAGCGTGCGTGGCAGCCGACCAGCGAAGGGAGCAAGTGCGCGTGCAGTGGCAAGCAACACAGCGGTACCAGCAGCGTTATCGAGCGCGCCTTGCGCGATGTCATGGCCGTCGTAGTGGGCACCGAGCAGAATGATCTCATTGGCACGTTCAGCGCCTGGCAACTCCGCAACAATGTTATGCGCGAGCGAGCGAAACACGCGGTTGCGTGTGCGGATGCGTCCGCGGAGGGGGCCACGAACGGCAAGGCGGCGGAGCGCCTCACCAGCCTCGTAGGTGAGGCCAAGGCCGGGAATCGGTGCGGTGTGGTCAAGCGGGGTCGGGCCACCAGGATTTCGGGCGTAGAGTGCGCCAGTGATATGGAGCTGGCCGGGATTACGATTCGTGAAGAGGCAGGCAACTGCCCCAGCTTCAACAGCACGGCGGTACTTGTCCGTTCGGTGGCTTGACGTCTGTCCCAGGATGTCGCGTTCGGCATCGACAAGCACCATTGCGCCACGAGCTGCTTGCCCAAGCCGTGCAAAGTCATCGGCTTCACCGGCGCCTGCATCAACAATCGGCGCTTCGATGTCAGCGACACCAGTATACGGCAAGGCGATGGCGCTGAAACTGCGTTCGACCGGCGCTGCAAGGGCGAAGAAACACTCACCGCGCTCCCAGCTATAGACTGGGAACGTTTCACGCCAGACACGTAGTCCAAGACGCCGGAACGCCTCCTCGAGATACGCTGCTGCCGCGTGTTCACTTGCACTGCCACCAAAGCGGTGACCAAACTCATCGCAGAGTGTCCAAAGCGTTCGATAGGCTTCGTCGCTCGTCCAGACCTCTCCGAGAGCCTCGCGCATGACTTGTTGCCAGTGGTGCTCGCTCATCTGCTAACCTCCGCGCACACCTGCTCAGTGCGGAAAGTGTAACAGGGGATGTGGGCACTTCTGGTATGGTTAGCGGAAGAGATATGAGGAGCCGGAGCATGGTCGATTGGGCGCAATGGCGCCGGTTGCTTGAGCAGACGAATGACGGCGCGACACAGTTGCTGAGCGTGCAGGCAACAGATCGTCCTGGACTCGGACAAGAGTGGCATATCGACGTCGCCTGGCCAGCGACAGCACCACCACGCTGGACGCGATTCGTTGGGCGGTCGTTATCACCCCACACCCGGACGATGCTGCCGGCACTCGAGCAGTTCTTCCACACGACCGGTATCCCAATCGCCACCCTCCATGCGCTTGACATTGAATCTGGCCTTGCACTCTTTGCCGCCCCTGAATACCCTGGCCTCCTTGAGATCTTGACGCAACTCAAGCATCCCTGGGAGCGTAGCGCGCTCGCGTTGACCGTTGCCCGCGCACTTGCCCATCTCCACGCGTTGCCCCTGCCACAGGCCGAAGCTGATGAAGGCACGTCATACGAGACTCTTGTTGGCACGGGAATCGCATCACTCATCGAGCGAGCACGCACGAGCCATGCCGAGGACGCGCTACTCCGCCGGGCAGCTGACTGGCTCGAAGCACATATGCCGCCGACTGGTCAGCTTGCGCTCTGCCTCGGCGACCTTACGCCGAACGACATTCGTCTTGCTGACATCGACGAACTGCACACATTCTATGGCTGGGAACGCGCAATGATTTTTGACCCGACCTGGGACGTTGCCAGCCTCCTTGTCGGGACAGCACACGCACCACTTGGTGATGCTGAACTGATCCAGTTCGCCAATATCTTCCTCGCAGCGTACGCTGAACATGCTCCCAACATGCCCAATGCCCTGGGCACGTTCGTGACCGCGCGACTGATGAGCCTGCTACTGGGCCGCCCTGATGTCTCAGTCCAGCAGCAGACGCTGTGGCGTGAGCAGCTTGCGCACGCGCTACGTGATCACTTTAGAACCTAGCGCACTAGTCGGCGACGGCAACTGCCTCCTGTAAGGCGGCCTGCAACGCGCGCGCTCGGCGAACGATCGTCGCTAGCGTCTCGGGTGTAATCGTCTGGCGGCCGTCAACAAGGGCATGCTCGGGATCAGGTTGTGCCTCGATGATCAAGCCATGAGCGCCAGCCGCAAGCGCCGCCAGAGCCATCGGCTCCACGAGTTCGCGACGGCCGGTTCCATGACTTGGATCGACGATGACCGGAAGATGACTGAGCTGGCGCACAAGCGGGACGGCATTGAGATCGAGCATGAAGCGTGTAGCTGGATCAAAGCCACGCACGCCGCGCTCACACAGGACGACCTGGTCGTTTCCACCGGCAAGCAGATACTCTGCGGAGAGGAGCCATTCCTCAACCGTTGCAGCAAAGCCGCGCTTGAGCAGGACGGGCTTGCCCGTCTTCGCAACTTTCTTGAGGAGCGCAAAGTTCATCATATTGCGGGCGCCGATCTGTAGCATATCGGCATAAGCAGCGACCAGTTCGACATGTTCGGTATCGAGGACTTCGGTGACGATCGGCAAGCCTGTCACCTCGCGTGCCTCAGCGAGGAGGCGAAGGCCTTCTTCTCCAAGCCCCTGGAAGCTATAGGGAGAGGTGCGCGGCTTAAATGCGCCGCCACGCAAGAGGTGGGCACCAGCAGCACGAACCGCCTCAGCTGCACGGAGAAGCTGCTCACGGCTCTCCACCGTGCATGGGCCAGCAATAATGACAGGCTCTGGACCGCCAAAGATGACATCGCCCACGCGAACCGTTGAGCCAGAAGGCCGAGCGTCCCGCGCGGCCAGACGATAGGGGCGATCGACCTGCACCACAGCCTCGACCGCTGGAAGCCGATGAAGTTGCTCAGGCAGGTCAGGCGCAATTGGTCGTCCATTTACCCCAATGACCGACGGTCCACCACGATGGAGCTGGAGGACGTCGTATCCAGCATCTTGCAACGTCCTCACCACCTCCTGCACTGCGTGCCTATCCGCTTGGGGACGCATCCGGACTAACATTGCCCGCTCCTCTCCGTCTTTGCTGCGCTCCTCAACCCGCACAACGTTCCATAAAAACAAGCGAGCAGAGGTCGTCGCCTCTGCTCGCCGGCGTTGCTGGTTTATGTGGGCTACGGGCTTACGGGCTCAGCACCTTTCGCCCCACCAGCAACGCCGGCGGGGTAAAGTAGTAACCAAACCAGAACTGGTGCTGAAGCCGTAAGGCGTCCATCCGTCTCCCTCACCTCACAGCGTACATGCGTCTCCTGCTTCTGTCAAGACCTTTGCCCACGTCTTTTGGTCAACAGTCTTCTGCTGTCATTGTCCGAGCCAACCTGTGAGCACAGCAGCGCATTGGTATACTCGAGGCAAGCCGACTTCGCAGGGATGTAGTGGGCTTGCGCACTCAAGCACACCATAATGTTCGAAGACAGCGCGGTAATTGCGGTCCGATGGGACGGCTCACGTGAGTCAGGCATGGTGTACCTATCGTGAATTCTTGGCTGATCTGATCTCGCCGACTGCGCTTTCGGTGCTTGAGCGGCTTACCCCAGCAATTTGTGACATCTATGGCATCGAGCATCTCCTTGACGCTGATGTGCCAGCTGACGATCGCCCACGCCTCGCCGAGCGATTCACCGAACGGCTGCAGCGCATTGTCGCGCTTCTCCCGCCCCACATTAGTCCAATGCCTAATGAGATTTTCACGGCAATCGAGTTCCTCCTTTACGAAGTCCAGGGCGAACCAATCCGGCTTGGTCTTGCGATTGCTCGTCTTGAGGAACTCGCTGAGGAGTTCCGCGCAGACCCGCTGCTCTATAGCCTCATTACCGGCCGTGCAAACTAGCTCGATGCTTCGTCAAGAAAACGCAGGGTGACGGTACGGTGCGGGACGCCGAGGGCAGTTGCCGCAAACTGCTGCTGCGCAACTGGTAACCAGAACTCTGGATTCTGCAGGGCCGGGCTAAAATGCGTCAGCCACAGTTGCCTGGCTTGTGCTTGCGCAGCAAGCTGGGCCGCTTCAGTAAAGATCATGTGTCCGCGCTCGACCGCACGCGGCAGATCGGCCGGATTACCATACATTCCTTCACAGATAAGTAAATCGACGTCGTGGACAAAAGACGGCAACTCGGGCGTTGGTCGGGTATCAGTCACGAAGGCAACCGAGACGCCACGACGCGGTTCGCCGAGGACATCGCTGGGATAGACAACGCGCTCGCCAACCTGCACCGGCTGCCCTTGCTGCAATACCCGCCAAAGCGTGACGGGAACCTGGAGTGCTTGAGCACGCTCCGGTAAGAAACGAGGGCGCCGTGGATACGTAAACCGGTATGCAAAGCAAGGCACACGATGGTGCACAGGCAACGCCGCGAAGTGCAGTCCATTCGGCAAGGTTTCTTCATAGCGGCCGTCAAGCTCAACGACCTCGATCGGGAACGGCAACACGGGGACAAGCACGCGGAAATGGGCAAGCAAGGCAGCGATCCCACGCGGACCATAGATGCGCACTGGCTCACGCCGGTCTGCGTAGGCGAGGGAAAACAAGATGCCAGGTAAGCCAGCGACGTGATCGGCATGCAAATGGGTTAAGGCGATCATCCCAAGATCGTGAAAGCTCCAGTTCGTATAGCGCCAGCTGATTTGTGTCCCTTCCCCGCAATCACAGAGGATCACGACACCGTTGCACCGGACAAGCAAGGATGAAAGCCAACGCCCGGGCAATGGCATCATTCCACCGGTTCCAAGCAGACAGACATCAAGCATGCATCACCGCTCCGCGCACGTGAGAAGAGAACCGGGCGCTTGAGCGCCCGGTCGTTGCTATAGATGGTACCATGCCGCTAACGAACAGGCGCGGAGGACGAGAGGGGCACGCAATGGGCAGTTGGTCGCCAGCACAGCGGACGGGACGTCCAACGACGCTTGCGCACACGAGCATGATTGCAACGCCGCATTACCTTGCAACCCTGGCCGGTCTCCACGTCCTGCGTGACGGCGGTAACGCCATTGATGCAGCGATTGCTGCGAATGCCGTTCTCACCGTCGTCTATCCCCATCAATGTTCACTCGGCGGCGACCTCTTCTGTCTGCTTTGGGAACCATACGAGCAACGCCTCTATGCCCTGAATGGTAGCGGGCCCGCACCACGCGGAGCAACGATTGACGCCGTTCAGGCAGCTGGTTATGCAACGATGCCACAACGCGGGCCATGGTCAGTCACGGTTCCCGGCGTTGTTGGCGCGTGGGAAGCGTTACGCTCGCGGTTTGGCACGCAGACATTTGAGAGGCTGCTCGCCCCCGCCCTCCACTTTGCAGAGCATGGCTTTCCCGTTTCGCCGTTGCTGCACGCCGCAATTGCGGCGCATCAGACGCTTCTGGCGCAGCATCCGCCGGCCGCAGCGCAATTTCTGCCAGGTGGGCGAGTGCCAGCTATTGGCGACCGGCTGGTGCAGCCAGCGGTCGCCCAGACATTGCGGCGAATCAGTGCCGATGGTGCCCAGGCGTTCTACACAGGGGCTATTGCTGAAGCCATTGCCCATACTGTGCAACAGGCGGGTGGTGTGCTGACGGCCGATGACCTCGCCCAATATCGACCAGAATGGGTTGAACCGCTTCGCACAACCTACCGCGGCGTTGAGCTCGTCGAGATGCCACCGAACACACACGGTGTTACGGCAATGCAACTGCTGCACATTCTCGAAGGGTATGACGTTGCGACACTTGGCTGGGGAACGCCAGCACTCCTGCACCGTATGCTCGAAGCAAAGAAGCTGGCGTTTGCTGATCGCGACCGCTATCTCGGCGACCCTGCATACGCTGATATCCCACTTACTCGCCTGCTTGATAAGGCATACGCCGCGACTCTCCGTGCCCAGATCGAGCAGCAGCATGCTCAGCCGATGGCACAGCGCGTTGAGCCAAACGGCGACACGGTTTACCTCTGCGTCGTTGACCGCGAGGGACGTGCCGTGTCGCTCATTCAGAGCATCTTCTCAAGTTTCGGCAGTGGGCTCGTTGCTGAAGGGGCAGGTATCGTTTTGCACAACCGTGGCGCAGCATTTCAGCTCGATCCAGCCTCACCAAACGCGCTTGCACCTGGGAAACGCCCACTGCATACACTGATTCCTGCAATGCTCCTTCGCGATGGGCAACCGTGGGTTGTCTTCGGCACTATGGGTGCCCACGCCCAGCCACAGATCCACCTGCAGCTCGTTACCAATATTGTGGACTTCGGGTTCGAGCCCCAGACAGCGCTTGAAGCGCCGCGTTGGGTAAGTCATCCCGAGCCTGAAGGCGAAGTTGTTAGGCTTGAGGAAGGATTCCCTTCGTCCGTTGCCGATGCACTGGCTACGCTCGGTCATCGTGTCCAGTGGGAACCGCGCTGGTCATCAGCCATGGGCCATGCGCATCTGATTATGATCGACCGATCACGCGGCCTGCTGCTTGGTGCATCTGATCCCCGCGCCGAAGGCTACGCGCTTGGGGAATGATGCTAGCCTTCCCAAGGCAAGTGGCCATTGTCATACGGACAGACGTGCCCTTCCGGGCCAATGACTGCCCCACACCGTGGGCAACGGGGGCGTCCAGCAGCGATCACCGCCGCAATCTGTTCAGCGAGTGCCTTCGCAGCCGGGAGCGTGGCACGGCCGGCAAAGATCGGATCTTCATCCTCTCCCTGCTCAATATCGTGGGCAAAAATTGCAATTTGTCGGCGTTCCTCGTCATACCCAATAGCCATTCGGCCAACAAGATATTCAGGCGTTGTTGGTGGCAATCCACCTTGAAGCTTAGCCGGCTGATTTGGAATGCGACCTCGGACTAATCCAGCCAGGCGCAACTGCTCGAGCAACTGCTCGATCGCCAGCCCAAGCGCTTGCAGTTGCTCCTTTTCCATCCAGAGCAAGACAAGATCATTCCCTGAACCGGCAATCAATCGAAAGCGACGTTGTCCCGGCTGCCCGATTGCCTCAGCTTCTAACACGGTCAGTTGCTCAAACTCGTGTCGTTGACCCGTCATGTCCTCTTCGTCCCATACCATCGCTCTCTTGTGCAGTCAGGATACCACCACGTACGGCATCTCCCCATGCATTTCCGGCATAACGTCAGGGCAGCAGGGCTCACGCGACCGTGCTCAGCAGAAGCAACGTCCTCGGTCCTCGTGCATGCTTGCACAGGAATGACCGGCCAGCGCTTCGGTACCTAGGAATATGCGGCTGTTGTCAGCTATAATGGCAATGCGGTTGCTCATTTCCTGGGGTTGACAACTGTTTGGGTTCAGTGCGTGAGCTTGAGCGACGGAGAATGGCAGCGGTACTGCAACTGGTGGCAGAACGAGCACCGCTCCGAATCTTGCGAACAACGCGCCTTGAGCATATTGTGCGAACGAGCTGTGACGGCAAGCGCTCCACAGCGACGCTCGTGTTTCCGTGCTGGACGGGCATGATGACGGAGAGAGTGAAAGGAGGGCTTTGCCATGGCAGATGGTGATGGCGCGGCTCGGACGACCAGTGTGGTGGAGCCGTTACTGGTTGAGCAACGGCGCTTCCCACCCTCACCCGAATTTCGGGAGCACGCGTGGGTCAAAGATCGCACGCCGTGGGAGGAGGCCGAGCGCGACTTCGAAGCGTTTTGGGCTAAGCACGCTGAGGCCGAACTGACCTGGTTCCGAAAGTGGGACCGAGTCTTGGAATGGAATGCGCCATGGGCTAAATGGTTCATCGGCGGACAACTGAACGCGTCGTATAACTGCGTCGACCGCCACGCCCAAAGCTGGCGCCGGACGAAAGCGGCGATCGTCTGGGAAGGGGAGCCTGGTGACTCACGGGTCTTGACCTACCAGGATCTCCACCGCGAAGTCCAGAAGTTCGCCAACGTGCTCAAGAGCCTAGGCGTGCAGAAAGGCGATCGGGTCTCCATTTACATGGGCATGGTGCCTGAACTGCCGATCGCGATGCTGGCATGCGCCCGCATTGGGGCACCGCACAGTGTCGTGTTCGGCGGGTTTAGCTCAGACGCGCTGCGCGACCGTATTCAGGACGCCGAAGCGAAGGTGCTCATCACCCAAGACGGGGCCTGGCGCCGCGGCAGCATCGTCCCCCTCAAGCAACTGGCGGACAAAGCCCTGACCGAGTGTCCATCGGTCGAGAAGGTCGTCGTCGTGCGCCGGATCGGTGATGCAGCCGAAGCGACCATGGTCGAAGGGCGCGATTACTGGTGGCACGAGCTAATGGCAACCGCTGATCCAGTGTGCCCTGCTGAACCGCTCGATGCTGAGCATCCCCTCTACATCCTCTACACCTCAGGCACAACCGGCAAACCAAAGGGTATCCTCCATACCACCGGCGGGTATCTGCTCGGTGTGACACTCACGACTAAATGGGTCTTTGACCTCAAAGACGACGACTACTACTGGTGCACTGCCGACATTGGCTGGGTGACCGGCCACAGCTACATTGTCTATGGCCCCTTATCCAATGGCGCAACGACGGTGATGTACGAAGGGGCGCCGGACTGGCCGGAGAAAGACCGGTACTGGGACATCGTCGAGAAATACCGCATCAATATCCTGTACACGTCCCCAACGTTTATCCGCACTGCGATGAAGTGGGGAACGGAGTGGCCGGCTAAGCACGACCTCTCGAGCTTGCGGCTCCTTGGGACGGTTGGCGAGCCGATCAATCCTGAAGCGTGGATGTGGTATCACGAGCATATCGGCCACGGCCGCTGCCCGATTGTCGACACGTGGTGGCAGACCGAAACCGGGATGATCATGATCACGCCGCTGCCTGGCGTGGTCACGACGAAGCCGGGCTCAGCAACCATCCCCTTCCCGGGTGTTGTCGCAGACGTCGTTGATGAACAGGGGAACTCCTGCCCGCCGAACGTTGGCGGCTATCTGGTGCTGAAGCGCCCATGGCCGGCGATGCTCCGGACGTTCTGGGGTGATCCGGACCGCTATGTCAAGACGTACTGGTCCCGCTTCCCCGGCATCTACTTCACTGGCGATGGAGCGCGCAGAGATGAGGACGGCTACTTCTGGATCACCGGTCGTGTCGACGACGTGGTGAACGTGGCGGGCCATCGCCTGTCCAACATTGAGATCGAGAGCACGCTCGTTGCTCATCCGGCGGTGGCTGAAGCAGCCGTCATCGGGCGGAATGATCCGATCAAGGGGCAGGCGATTTCGGCGTTCGTCGTGTTGAAGGCGGGCTATCAGCCGAGCGAGGACCTGAAGCACGAGTTGCGCGAATGGGTTGCTGAGAAGATTAGCCCGATTGCCCGTCCAGCTGACGTGTTCTTCACCGCGGACCTGCCCAAGACACGATCGGCCAAGATCATGCGGCGGCTCCTGCGTGACATTGCGGAGGGGCGTGTGCTTGGTGACACCACAACGTTGACTGATCCGGCAGTGATTGCCGAGATCAAGAAGCAGTACGAAGAGCGCGAAGCAGCCGAGTAGTGCGCAGGGGTGGAGCAGCATATGCTGCTCCACCCCTATTGTCTATTACTTGACAAAACGAACCCAGTTCAGTACAAATAGCACCAATACGCCGAGACGGATTTCCGAGCAGGGCAACAGGCCCAGTCCGGGATACGCCGCGTGAGCGCACAAGCAGTGAAGCAAGCGCGACGCACAATGGATAGCCCTGCCGCACGGGGGGCGGCCCGCGGCCCACCAGCCCAGCGATCGAAGGGCAGTTCGCTGCATATCCCGTGCGGTCGTACATGGCTGCCGCCACAGCCTGTACGCATTCCCTTTGCAACGAGGCAAAGGAGTAAACGGAAGGGATAGAGAGCAATGGCGACAAGTGCAGCGATGCCTGTCCCACGCCGATATCTGTGGCTCGTGATCGTGGCCGCGGGCGCTGGGACAATTATCGAGTGGTATGACTTCTACATCTTTGGTAGCTTAGCGACAATCCTTTCAACGCACTTCTTCAATGCGAAAGACCCAGTTGCAGCGTTGCTCAACACAATCGCTATCTTCACGATTGGGTTCCTCATCCGGCCGCTTGGTGCGCTGATCTTCGGCTGGGTCGGCGACCGGATCGGGCGTAAGTATACCTTCCTGATCACGCTTACGGGAATGGGCCTGTCAACGGCACTCATTGGCCTAGTACCGAGTTACGCTACCATCGGTGTGGTTGCGCCGATCATCGTCTTTCTCCTGCGCGTTATCCAAGGTCTTACCCTCGGTGGCGAGTACGGCGGTGCAATCGTCTATCTGGCTGAACACGCACCAGACGAGCGGCGTGGCTACTACACCGGCTATCTCCAGACGACTCCGACAATCGGGTTGCTGGTCTCACTCCTTGTCGTCATTGGCACGCGGCTTTCGCTTGGCAATGAGGCATTTACGGCCTGGGGTTGGCGGATTCCATTCCTCATCTCGGCGTTGCTGGTGATTATCTCCTTCTATATCCGGCTACGACTCCAAGAGACCCCAATTTTCCAAGAGATCAAGGCGAAGGGCCGCACGTCGCGCAATCCGTGGAAGGAATCCTTCGCCAGTGCAAACATCAAGTATGTCCTTATCGCCGCAGTGATCGTCCTCGGCGAAGGCGTCGTCTGGTACAGCAGCCAGTTCTGGGCACTTTACTTCCTCCAGACGGTCCAGAAGCTTGATACGCTTGCGTCTTCAACGATTGTGGGCTGGGCTCTCTTCTTCGGGCTGCCGATGTTTGTCCTCATGGGTTGGCTTTCTGACCGTATTGGACGCAAGCCGATTATCCTCGCCGGGCTCGCGCTTGCTGCGGCCACGTACTATCCACTGTACAGCGCGTTGGGGCGAGCAACGCCCAAGGACAATATCAACTATCCACTTGCTTCATTCATTGTCTGGATCATGGTCGTCTATGTCGCCATGGTTTACGGGCCAATCGCTGCGTTCCTCGCGGAATTCTTCCCTGCCCGGATCCGCTACACCTCCGTCTCTGTTCCGTACCATATCGGGAATGGCTGGGGCGGTGGGCTCGTGCCACTGATCACGGCTGATGTCTGGGCCCGAACGCATAACCTCGGGCTGACGCTGGCCTATACGATTGCCGTGCCAGCGATTGCGTTCTTGCTTGGTCTCTTCATTATGCCGCAGACACACCGTGCCCAAATCTGGACAGAGCCAGCACCGAGCCCCGCTGGTGGTGGCAGCGGCGACGACTAGTCCTCCAGCATGCATCGTTGGCGCTAGCACGCGGGCGACATCGGCTACGTGCTAGCGCCTTATTTTCTCGCCATTTCCTGAAGTCATCAGCTAGGATCAAATGCGGCGCAGCTCAACGTGAGTGGGCGCCGCGGTACGAGGCTGACCGCGTTGGGGAGGGATTATGGGATATCGCTTGCGCCCAACCAGGGGGGCATGGTTGTTGGCCTTCCTTTGGCTCCTTGCCAGCTGTAGTAGTTCAACACCAATAGGGACATCGACCATATCTCCTGCAGCACGCACTTCAGTAGCCACTCCCAGCACATCATCATCTCCGATCGCGACAACTGCCCCGACGGCAACGCCCGGCAACACGGCCACGAGCTTCGCATACGGGTTTAATGTCGCATGGCGCGGCGATGACCAAGGCGAAGCGTTCAACCAACAAACGGCAGCGCTTGTGCAAGGAGCTGGCTTCGGTTGGGTGCGTGTTCAAGTCGAGTGGAGTTCGCTCGAACCACAGCCCGGGCAATTCGACTTTCGGCCAATCGATCGTCTGGTCAAGGTCTACACTCCCAAGGGCATTCACCTGTTGATCTCCGTTGTCCGACCACCAGAATGGGCTCGTGATACAACTGGGCAGGAACTCACCAGCGACTATATGGCATTTCAACGGCTGATGCAGCGGCTCGCGACACAGTATCGCGGTAAAGTCCAGGCATGGGAGATCTGGAACGAGCAGAACCTCGCCTACGAGTTCGGCCAGGGCAACGCGGTGCGTGTTGAGCCGTACTGCCGGCTGCTCAAAGCTGGCTATGCTGGAGTGAAGGCTGGCGACCCGAACGCACTCGTCCTCTTTGGAGGGCTGACGCCAACCGGTGTGACCGACCCGCATATTGCTATTGATGATGTCCAGTATCTTGAGCAGTTCTACAGCATCGATAACGGAGCCTGCACGAAGTACTTTGACATCCTGGGGGCACACGCGAACGCAACGCTCAACCCGCCCGACACCCTGTGGCCAGATAATCCAGGGCCCGGGCCAGGCTGGCGCGATCACCCCAGCTTCTACTTTCGACGGGTCGAACAACTCCGCCAGGTTATGGTGCAGCATGGCGACCAACGGCCAGTCTGGATTACCGAGTTCGGCTGGACAACTGCTAACCCGGCCAAAGGATATGAATATGGCCAATACGTTAGTGACGAACAGCAGGCGCAATATCTTGTCCGCGCCTTCCAGATTGCCCGTACTCAGTGGCCGTGGGTCACGGGCATGTTCGTTTGGAACCTGAACTTCTCGGTGTTGGTCGGGCCGAACGACGAGAAAGGGCCATGGTCGGTTGTCAATCGTGATTGGTCGCCACGTCCAGCCTATCGCGCGTTGCAACAGATGGCGAAGACCTAAGCTGATGCCGCTTACTTCGGCTCAGTGGCCTGCGTGAAGAACCGGGCGAGTTCATCGACGGGGAAGTCAGGGAGTGGCACGCTCCCCTGCGCCGAGACCAGGGTATAGCGGCCCGGTGAAGCCGTGAGTTCACCGATGTGCGCTGCAGGAATCCCAGCGTCAGCAAGGGCCTGGAGGGCTGTAGGAGCAGCCTCTGGGGCAACAGCTGCGAGCAATGCCCCGGAGGCAATCAGTCCAAGCGGGTTGAGGCCAAGGACATCGCAAATCTGTTGCGTCTCGGGATAGACCGGGATCGCGTCAGCATAGAGTGTCGCGCCAAGGCCGGCAGCTTGCGCTAATTCACGAACGCCCGTTGCAAGCCCGCCCTCGGTTGGATCGTGCAGCGCGTGAACGTTTGAACCAAGTGCATTCGTGAGGGCACGCGCTGCGGCCACGACACTGATGCCAGGGGCATGGAGAAAACGCCGTGCGCGCTCGAGGAGATCGGCCGGAACGCGTCCCTCAAGCAGCGAAGCGCACTCTCGGGCGAGAATGGCTGTGCCTTCAATAGCAATGCCGTTCGCGACAATCAGCGCGTCATCGGGCTGAGCGCGACCGGGCACGATCAGCCGCTCTGGGGTGGTCACACCAATAAGCGCCCCAGAGACGATTGGGCGCGGCAGCCCAACGGTGATCTCAGTGTGCCCACCGACGAGCGTGATTCGCAATGCTGCACAGGTTGCTTGGAGATCGGCCAGAATTTGCTGCGCCAAGGCTGGCGTTGCGTCAGCCTCGGGCAATAAGACAGTTGCCAGGAACCAGCGAGGCTCGGCCCCGAGGCAAGCAACGTCATTGGCATTCACCTGCACGGCATACCAACCGATTTCGTCGGTTGCAAAGGTAATAGGATCGGCCGTCAGGACAAGCACTGTCTGCTCATCGAACTGGACCGCTGCCGCATCACGACCAACGCCTGGTGGAACGAGCAACGTTGGATCGGCTGGGAGCTGAGAGAGGAGCGTCGCCAGGAAGGCTGCTGGCAGCTTGCCAGCAGGAAAGCGTTCAGTCATGCGGGCACTTCCTCTCCCAGACTGATGCCGATTGATCGCGCACTCGTGAGGAGCGGATGATCGAGAGGTACAAGTCGAGGCCCTCGTGCCACATCAGCCAGCGTGACCGTCCCGACACGAATTGCAGCAGGATTATCGCCATTGCCATGCACCGTGACGACCTGCCCGAGCTGACCTCGCGCCAGCATATGCACTGCCTCGCTCCCCATGGCCGTTGCAATCAGCCGATCAAGCGCAACCGGCGGGCCGCCACGCTGCAGGTGACCAAGAGCAAGACTGCGCACCTCGAGCGGAAGGCGCTGTGCCAGTTGTGCCTGGAGCAGCAGGCCAATTCCTCCGTAGCGACGCTGATACGGAAGCGGGCCGGTTATTTCCGCTACAGCTGAGCCCCCAACTGGCTGGGCGCCCTCAGCCACTGCAATGATCGTAAAGTGCCGGCCTGCTGCGCGTCGCTGCTCAATGGCGGTAACGATAGCATCGAGCGAGAACGGAATCTCAGGGATGAGGATGACATCAGCGCCGCCAGCTACCCCAGCAGCGAGGGCAATCCAGCCCGCCGTACGCCCCATGAGTTCGACAATCATGACCCGATGATGACTCTCCGCCGTCGTGTGCAGCCGATCGATGGCATCAGTCGCGACAGCAACAGCAGTGGCATAGCCGATCGAGAATATCGTTCCCTGCACGTCATTATCAATCGTTTTCGGCACTCCAAGAATCGGTACGCCTTTCTGCCAGAGTCGATAGGCGATCGACAGGCTGCCATCACCGCCAACGACGATCAGCGCATCGAGGGAGAGCGCCTCAACCAGACTCACAAGACGGTCACTGTAGTCACGGGGTTGCTCATCGGTCGGGAAAGCGAACGCGAAAGGGTTGGCGCGGTTCGAGGTGCCAAGCAGCGTTCCTCCGCGAACCAGCTGCCCGCGCACATCGTCGAGCGTCAATGTACGCCAACGGCCAGTGAGCAAGCCCTCATATCCATCTTCGAAGCCAATGACCTGCCAGCCATACTGCAGTATTGCGGTCTTGACAATCGCCCGGATCGCTGGGTTCAGTCCAGGGGCATCTCCCCCGGCAGTGACACAACCAATGCGTCGGATAGACATGACCGGCTTCCTCCTGCGAACGCGCTGGAGGCTATAATGCGACAGTACGCCGTATCGCCTCGGCGTATTGTAGCTGGTCTGCGTACCCGGTTGAACAGAGCAGTCGGAGCTGAGCAGCGCAAGGGAGCGCAGTATGTCAGAGCGGAAGTTGGTCGAGGAGCTTATTGAGCAAGAGGATGACTTTGACCGCTGGTACATCGAGGTCGTGCACAAAGCCGAACTTGTCGATGAATCACCCGTGCGCGGGACGCGAGTCATTCGCCCCTATGGCTTTGCGATTTGGGAGCTGATGCAAGCAGAGCTTGACCGGCGTATTAAGGAGACAGGCGTCCAGAATGCCTATTTCCCGCTCTTCATCCCTAAGAGCATGCTCGAGCGGGAAGCAGAGCACATCGAAGGCTTTGCGCCGGAAGTCGCGTGGGTAACGCGCGGTGGCGACAAGGAACTTGAGGAACCGTGGGCCGTGCGACCAACCTCCGAGTCCATTATCTGCCCGATGTTTGCTCGCTGGGTGCAGTCCTATCGCGACCTCCCGATCCTGATTAACCAGTGGTGCAGCGTCGTGCGCTGGGAAGAACGTCCGCGGGCATACTTGCGCACGCTGGAGTTTCTCTGGCAAGAAGGTCACACGGTTCACGCCACGCTTGAGGAAGCTGAAGAGCGAGCCCGCTTGATGCTCGAAGTTTACCGTGACTTCGTTGAGACCGAGCTTGCTATTCCGGTGATCCCCGGCCAAAAGACTGAATCAGAGAAATTTGCTGGTGCATTGCGCACCTACACCATTGAGGCGATGATGGGCGGCAAGCACTGGGCGCTCCAGTCGGCGACGTCGCATAACCTCGGCGACCACTTCGGCCGTGTGTTCGACATCCAGTATCTCGATGCTCAAGGGCAACGTCGCTATGCCTTCAACACGAGCTGGGGATTGTCACATCGCACGGTTGGCGCCATGGTCATGGTCCATGGCGATGATCGCGGTCTGAAGCTGCCGCCACGCGTTGCCCCGATTCAGGTGATCATCGTGCCGATCTGGCGCTCAGAAGAAGAGCGGGCCAAGGTGGAAGCGCTCGTCGATACCGTGCGTGCGCGTCTGCTCGAACACGTTCGGGTGTACGCTGACCTGCGCGACGACAAGACACCGGGATGGAAGTTCAATGAATGGGATCTCAAGGGCGTGCCCATTCGCCTAGAAATTGGCCCGCGGGACGTTGCCCAAGACCAGGTCACGCTCGTCCGGCGAGACATCCTCGGCGAGCGAATCACTGTTCCAGTCTCACAGGTCGTGGAAGCTGTCCTCGAGGAGCTCAACGCGCTCCAGCAGCGACTCTACGACGCTGCCAAGGCGATGCTGGAACGGTACACGGAAGATGTTGAGCAGTACGAGCAACTCAAGGAACGCGTCGCATCAAACGCTGGCTTCAACCGAGCGTTCTGGTGCGGTAGTGCTGAGTGCGAAGCCCGGGTCAAGGCAGAGACGAAGGCGACCATTCGCTGCATTCCGTTTGTCCAACCAGAGACACTCGGCCCGTGCATCGTCTGTGGCATGCCGGGCAAGCACCAGGTCATCTGGGCACGCGCGTACTGATCACGCAACACTTTCAGAGTTGCCGGGGAACGGAGAGGAGAGGATAGCTTGCCGCTCGACATTGCCCAACTCCGCGCTGAAACGCCAGGGTGTGAAGCGGTGATCCACTTCAACAACGCTGGTGCGGCTCTCATGCCAAAGCCGGTGCTCGATACCGTTATCGGGCATCTCCAGCTTGAGGGGCGCATCGGCGGGTACGAAGCGGCTGCCGCAGCGGCTGATCAACTTGAGCAGACCTATCATGCTATTGCACAACTCATCGGCGCAGACCCAGACGAGATCGCGCTCACCGAAAGCGCGACCCGGGCATGGGATCTGGCCTTCTACTCTCTAGCATTCCGTCCCGGCGACCGCATCCTGACATCAGTATCGGAGTATGCGAGCAATGTCATCAGTTTTCTCCAGATCGCGCGACGCACAGGAGCACAGGTCGAAGTCATTCCAAACGACGAGAGCGGTCAGCTGTCTCTTCCGGCACTCCGCGAGATGATCGACGAGCGCGTGAAGCTCATTGCCATCAGCCACATCCCGACAAATAGCGGCTTGATCCAGCCAGCAGCTGAAATCGGTAAGCTTGCACGTGAGGCTGGCATACTCTACCTTCTTGATGCTTGCCAATCAGTCGGACAGATTCCAGTCAATGTCCGCGAGATTGGCTGTGATTTTCTGTCGGCCACGAGCCGCAAGTACCTGCGTGGGCCTCGCGGTGTGGGCTTTCTCTACGTGCGCCGCGAACGCATTGCCACGATTGAGCCGATCTTCCTTGATCTTCATGCAGCCACATGGATCGCTCATGACCGCTACGACATTCGGCCGGATGCTCGTCGGTTTGAACAGTGGGAATCAGACGTTGCAGCGCGATTGGGGTTGGGGGCAGCAGCCGCCTATGCACTGCGCGTTGGTATTGAGGAAGGATCGGCAAGGCTGCGAGCACTGGCGAACCAGCTCCGCGAAGGACTACAAACGTTGCCAGGCATTCAGGTCCATGACCTCGGGCGCGAGCGTGGTGGCATTGTGACCTTTACCATGGAGGGCTTTGCGCCTGAGGCGATAAAGGCGTATCTGGCAGAACAGCGGATCAACGTTACCGTTGCCTCGAAAGCATCAGCCCGGTTTGACATGGAGGCACGTGGGCTTGACGCTGTCGTGCGAGCATCCGTGCACTACTACAACACCGAGGAAGAAATTGCGGTGTTTCTCGACACCCTGGATACACTGCGTCGACAAGGGCCAGACAGCCAACAAGCACTGCTTGCACGAGCGAGTCGGCGGAAATAGCCAGTCGGTGGGGGAAGTGGGACTCGAACCCACACGCCTCATCGGCACGTGATCCTAAGTCACGCCCGTCTGCCAATTCCGGCATTCCCCCAGAACGGGGCGCAGCCGCGTCCCGCACTAACGCGAGTATACCGCGGCTGCGCAGTGTTCGCCGACGTGCGTTACTGAACTCTTACCAGGATGCGCCGCAACCACACCCCTGGGCTGTCGCAGCGTTGCCGCCCGTATCGAAGGAATGCCCACAGGCGCACGTCGCGACTGCATTCGGGTTGCGGACAGTGAAGCCTCCGCCCATCAGGCTGTTAATGTAATCAATTTCAGCGCCCTCAAGATACATTGCGCTGAATTGATCGACGACAACCCGCACGCCATCGATTTCGAAGACGTGGTCATCTTCTTCGACCGTTTCCTCCAGGGCCATGCCATACTGCAGTCCAGCACAACCGCCCGGAGCGACGAAGACACGGAGATATGCTTCAGGCATGCCCTGCTCGTCGAGAAATTCCTTGAGTTTCTCAATGGCAAGCGGCGTCATCGTCAACATTGTTGCCGACTGCTGCATCGTCCATCACCTCGATTCCGCAACACTCACGTCGCCAAATGGCGCTACGCTAAGCATAGCCACAGACGACGCCATGTCAAGGGCACCCCAACCTGCCGTCATCCCTGTTATCCTTGCCCATAGTGAGGCAAGGGTAGCGCACCGATGCACGTTGAGCACACACCAGTGTCGTTCCCACCAGAGCGTCAGCTGCAGCGCTTGCGCTGGGCCGGTGTTGCCATCCCAGCGCTCGGTGTCACAACAGCGCTGGTGATCGGCTATGTGCTTGAACAGCAGATTCGCATCGCTTGGCTTGCCTGGACTGTTGCCGGTTGCCTGCTCTGGCTTGGGATCGTCCTGTTCGCTGCCACAATGTTCAACACGATCACGACATTGCAACGCGCCATCATTGCACAACACAACGAACTTGCAGCACTTCACGAAGCTGGACTCGCCATGATGGCTGAGCTGGATTTGCCAGCTGTGCTGCAGGACGTGGTCGACCGCGCGCGAGCGCTCGTTGATGCGCAATACGGCCTGCTTGTTACTCATGAAACACCGAACGGGCCGCTGGTGACCGTGACCAGTGGCTATCCTGTGGACGAGCCGTGTGACCTTCCCACGCTGCCGTCGCACGGCATCCTCGATCGAGTTTTTCACCACGGCGAGCCGCTTCTCATCAACGATCTTTCGGCTTACCCAGGTACCCGCAATTTTCCGGAAGGACATCCGGTCATGCAGCAATTGTTGGGGGTACCGATTCGACGTGGGGACGTGAGCATTGCCGCGCTGTATCTCGCCGATCGCCGTGATGGCACGCCGTTCACGCAGCGCGACCTTGAGCGGCTCAGCCGCTTTGCCACCATTGCCGGGCTTGCGATTATGAACGCGCAGCTCCATCGTCAGATAACAACCTTCGCAGTTGCAGCAGAACGGGAGCGAATTGCCCGTGAGATGCACGATAGCCTTGCGCAAGTGCTAGGATACGTCATGACCAAAGCTGCCGCTGTACAGGAACTGCTGCGCCAGGAAGGGCGACAAGCTGATGCCGAACGGCAGCTGCAGCAACTCGCCGACGCCGCGCGTGCTGCCTACGCCGATGTACGGGAGGCGATTTTGGCCCTGCGTACCGGGCTGAGTGAATCGTCCTTGGCCGATGCGTTGCGGGCATATGGTGAACGCTGGCAAGAGCAAAGTGGAATCCAGTTCACCCTCGACTTTGCCCTTGATCCAGCAGATCTTGAGCGGCTCTCGCCCATGGCAGAGTTGCAACTCTTGCGGATCGTCCAGGAAGCGTTGACAAACATCCGCAAGCATGCGCACGCGACCCTTGCCACCGTCCGCTTCGTGCGCGAGGGTGATTTTCTCGTGGTTACAGTCCAGGATGATGGCCAAGGCTTTGATCCCAGCAGCCTGAGCCGAACAGACTATCCACGCTTTGGGCTGGCAACGATGCGAGAACGCGCCGAAGCTGTCGGTGGAGAACTGCAACTCCATTCTGTGCTTGGGGAAGGCACAACGGTGACAGTTCGGCTCCCACTCGGTACACGCGCAATCATGAGGGAGGCAAGCCATGCGCGTCCTCATCGCTGACGACCATGCGCTCTTTCGTGATGGCCTGCGCAGTTTACTTGAGGCTCGCGGGATTAGCGTCGTCGGCGAGGCACGGAATGGGCGTGAGGCACTTGAGCTTGCCCGCGTATACCGCCCAGATATCGTACTGATGGACTTGACCATGCCTGAGGTTGATGGGTTGACAGCGACGCGACTGCTGACAGCCGAACTGCCCGACGTCCGTGTGGTCGTCCTCACTGCCTCGGACGATGAATCAGATCTATTTGAAGCGATCAAGTCAGGGGCGCAAGGGTATCTTCTCAAAAATCTCGACGCTGAGGAATTCTTCCGTGCACTCGACGCGGTCATGGCTGGGGAGCCAGTCCTCACGCCTCGGCTCGCGCGCAACCTCTTACGCGAGATGGCACGCGAGAAGAAAGCGGATGATCCAACAGCGCTCACTGACCGAGAACGGGAAATCCTCGAGTTGATGGTGCAAGGCGTGACCTCGAACAAAGAACTGGCGGAACGCCTCTATATCAGTGAAAATACGGTAAAGTACCATCTCAAAAACATCTTGCAGAAGCTTCACCTCGAAAACCGGGCTCAAGCCATCGCGTATGCGCTTCGCACTGGCCTCGTGAAGGCTCCTGCCCAAAAGCCAGGGGAAAAGACAGACTGAGGCACACCGCGCTACACAAAAACTACCCCTTGAGGTAGGTCTTTCCCACCCAAGAGCGGGTGGGGAAGGATCGCCGCAACCGCGATCATCACTCATGGAAACCGGGAGTGCCCCGGGGTGAGTGAGAAGGAGGCGACACATGGCGGCGATCCTTAACGTAGCAGAGCTCAGCAGCAAGGGCCTCAGCCGTCGCCAGGTACTGCAGCGGCTAGCAGCGCTCGGCATTGCCCTTCCGGCCGTGGCCAGCACAGTCGCCGCGTGCAATGAGCAGCAGCCGACGGTAACTGCACAAACGCAGCCGACAATGGCAGGGATGGCCCATACGCAGACGGCACCCTCCGGAGCAGGACAAGCAGCAGCCACCACAGCCGTGAGTGGGCTCAGCCGGTTACCGCTCCCAGCCGTTGCGCCGCCGGTCGGCAAACGCGAGCCGCAGCTAGTTCGCGTTGAGCTCGAGACGCGAGAAGTGCAGGCCTTAATCGACGACAACGTTGGATTTACCTTCTTCACTTTCAACGGTACCGTGCCGGGCCCCATGATCCGGGTCCGCCAGGGCGATACCGTTGAACTCACCATCAAGAATCACCCGGCGAACAAGACGCCACACAACATCGACCTGCATGCTGTGACAGGGCCTGGCGGTGGCGCCAAATACTCGGTTGTGCTGCCTGGCCAATCAGCAACCTTCCGGTTCAAGGCACTACACCCTGGCGTCTTCGTCTACCATTGCGCGGTTCCGCCCGTGCCGATGCACATTTCAAGCGGCATGTATGGACTGATTGTCGTCGAGCCACCGGAAGGGCTACCACCGGTTGATCGCGAATTCTACGTGATGCAGGGCGACTTCTACCTCACTGGAACACGCGGGCAGCCGGGCCTGTACACCTTCTCCCTGGACAAATGCTTGGCCGAACAGCCGGACTACGTTGTGTTCAACGGCTCGGTCGGTTCCTTGAGCGGGGATCGTGCCTTGCAGGCCAAGGTCAGAGAAACCGTACGGATCTTCTTCGGCAACGGCGGCGTTAACTTGACATCGAGCTTCCACATCATCGGCGAAATTTTTGACCGTGTCGCCCTCGAAGCTGGCACTATCTGGTCCGAGCATGTGCAGACGACAACCGTTCCGCCAGGCGGCGCGACGATCGTTGAGTTGCGTCTCGATTACCCAGGTGACTATGTCCTGGTGGACCACGCCCTTGGCCGCATGATGAAGGGCGCCATGGGTGTACTGCATGTCGAAGGGCCAGCAGACTCTGAAATCTTCCAGGTGGTTACTCCTGGCACCAATCTCCCAAGTGGCCACTGAGCGGCTGGGGGAGGGGGAAGGAGGGGTGCGGGCCAGGGGAAGGTATCCCTGGCCCGTCAATCTATCCGACCAGTCTGTTGAAGAGCCACGCTAACGCTGTTGCGGAACCAACCGCACAAGACGATCGGCTAATGCCTGACGGACAAGTTCGCCAAACTGCTGTGTAGAAAGCGCTCGCTCCCCCGGCCCAGCGAGATCCGCTGTCCGCGCTCCTTCATCGAGAACAGCAGCGACAGCATCTTCAACGGCCTGCGCCACATCAGCGCGATCAAGCGTCCAGCGCAAGAGCATGGCAACACTGAGGATCGCACCGATTGGGTTGGCGATTCCTTTGCCGGCGATATCCGGCGCAGAGCCATGGACTGGCTCGTACAGCCCAAAACGGCGGGCAACGGTCCCGGGGCGCGTCGGCGGCTCGCCATGCAGGCTCGCTGACGGCAACATGCCAAGCGAACCAGCGAGTACCGCGGCTTCATCACTCAGAATGTCACCAAACAAGTTTTCCATTACCAGGACATCAAAGTCTCTGGGCCGACTGATCAGGCGCATGGCACATGAGTCGACGAGCGCATGCTCAAGCGTGATTCCGGGATAGTGCGACGCGACTTCTGTCGCGATTTCGCGCCAAAGCTGTGATGTATTCAAGACATTAGCTTTGTCAACGCTCGTCAACTTGCCACGCCGCGCCTGGGCGAGTTCGCAGGCAAGGCGCACGACACGGGAAATTTCGTGCTCGGTGTATGGCAGCGTATCAACCGCATGGCGCGCGCCCGCATCACGGGCGACGAATGACGGCTCGCCAAAGTAGAGACCGCCCGTAAGCTCGCGGACAATCAGTAAATCGACACCACGCACGATCTCGGGTTTCAGGGGGGTACGATCGGCAAGCGCATCGAAGACCTTCACCGGGCGCAAGTTTGCAAACAGCCCGAGCGCCTTCCGCAGACCAAGCAGGCCAGCCTCAGGGCGGGTCGCTTTCGGCAGATGATCCCACTTCGGCCCACCAACGGCGCCAAGTAAGACCGCGTCCGATTGACGGGCAGTCTCAATTGTGTCTTCGCGCAACGGCACACCGTCAGCATCAATTGCCGCGCCCCCGATACGGTCTTCTTGGAAACGAACCGCCAGCCCTAACGCGTGACATGCTTGCTCTAAGACCGCTTGGGCTTCGGCGAGCACCTCCGGCCCGATGCCGTCGCCTGGCAATACAAGGAGACGAAGCTCGCTCATGAGGCGTGCTGCCTCGCCTTCAGCCGCTCAGCCACTGCGGCCATCAGCCCGCCAGCGTGAATAATCTGCTGAATAAATTCGTCGTACTGCGTCGCCTTATAGGTCTTGCCGGTTCGCGTGTTCGTTACCGTTCCAGCTTCTGTGTCAATTTCGATCACATCACCAGTTTCGGTCTCAGCAACCGCCTCCGGTGCCTCAATGACTGGCAAGCCAATGTTGATCGCATTGCGGAAGAAGATCCGGGCGAAGGATTCCGCGACCACGGCCTGTACGCCAGCCGCTTTAATCGCGATCGGTGCATGCTCGCGCGAGGAGCCGCAGCCGAAGTTCCGCCCGGCGACAATAATGTCGCCGGGCTGCACCTTGCTCGCAAATTCTGGGTCAATGTCTTCCATGACGTGAGCAGCCAGCTCTGCTGGATCAATGGTGACGAGGTAGCGAGCTGGGATGATCACGTCAGTGTCGATGTTGTCACCGAACTTCCACACGCGTCCACGAATTGCCATCTTCCTGTCTCCGCCTTTCCTAATTAAGCTGGGCTGGCGAGGCAACGCGCCCGAGCACGGCGCTGGCAGCCGCAACTGCTGGTCCGGCCAGAATGATTTCCGCATCACGATGGCCCATGCGACCACGGAAATTGCGGTTGGTTGTCGAGACGCATCGCTCACCCTTGGCCAAGACGCCCATGTAGCCGCCGAGGCAGGGGCCACAGGTCGAGGTCGAGAAGACTGCGCCAGCCTCAAGGAAGATCTCATCCAGACCTTCTTTGGTGGCCTGCTTTGCTACCTCCTGGCTACCGGGGATGACGATGCAACGCACACGTGGGTGAACTTGCCGTCCTTTCAAAATTTCCGCCGCGATGCGCAGGTCACTGAGGCGACCATTCGTGCACGAGCCAATGACGACCTGGTCAATCGGCAGATCGCCAACGTCATCGGCCGGGTAGACATTCGACGGCAAGTGCGGCAGCGCAACGAGTGGTCGCAGATTTGAGACATCGAATTCAATCACCTGGGCGTACTTGGCATCGGGGTCGCTTTCCACTGGCTCATACGGCTTATCGGTCACCTTCGCAAGCCATTCGCGGGTCTTTTCGTCAAAACCGAAGATGCCAGTCTTTGCCCCAGCCTCGATCGCCATATTGGCCATCGTAATGCGGTCATCGACCGGCAACGCATCAATGACTGGGCCGGTGAACTCCATGCAGGCATAGAGCGCGCCATCGACACCGATTTGACCAATGGTATAGAGGATGAGATCCTTGCCGCCGACATCCGGCGGGAGCGTGCCCTTGTAGACGAACTTGATTGTCGGCGGCACGCGCATCCATGTTGTTCCAAGCGCCATCGCAGCGGCGATGTCCGTTGAGCCCATACCCGTGGCAAAGCAATTGAACGCTCCATAGGTGCAGGTGTGGGAATCACCGCCGATAATGACCATGCCTGGCAGGGTAAGGCCATTTTCAGGCAGGACAACGTGTTCGATGCCAGCGCGACCGATTTCAAAGTAGATCGCCCCCTGAGCAAGGGCAAATTCCCGCATGATCTTGGCCTGCTCAGCAGCTTTAATGTCTTTGGCCGGGACGAAATGATCCGGCACAAAGACCACTTTCTTGGGATCAAAGATGCGATCAACACCGACCTTCTGCAATTCGGCGATGGAGAGTGGGGCAGTGATGTCGTTGAGCATGATGAGGTCAACTGCGACCTCGACGATATCCCCTGGCTCGACCTTACTACGGCCAGCGGCGCGAGCCAGGATTTTTTCCGCCATTGTCATACCCATGGCTACCGTCGTACCTCCGTTGTGACTAAAGCCGACCGGTTTAACGCCATCAGATAGGCCTTAATGCCCGCCTCGATAATGTCCGTTGCCACGCCGCGGCCATTATAAACAGCCTCACCGCAGCGCAAGCGTACAGACACTTCTCCCTGCGCATCTTCCCCCGGGGTAACCGCCTCGATGTGGAACGCTTCAAGCTCACACTGGTGGCCAACGAGCCGGTCGATTGCCTTAAAGAGCGCATCGATCTGGCCATTGCCGGTTGCGGAGGCTTCGCGTTCTTGGCCATCGACCTTCAGCTTCACCCACGCTTCAGCCCGTCCATCTGAACCAGAATGAGCGCGCCAGCCGAGGAGTTGATATCGCTCAGGAACCTGCGAGAGTTGCTCCTCGACGATCGCAATGAGATCAGCGTCGGTCACCGTCTTCTTGCGATCGCACAAGGCAATGAAACGCTGATACAGCTCTTCAACGCGCTCCCGCGGCAGATCGCCATAGCCCAATTCGCGCAGTCGCGCGGTGAAGCCAGCACGGCCGGAGTGCTTGCCGAGGACAAGGCGGCTGGCTTCCCACCCGACCGATTGGGGTGTCATGATCTCGTAGGTCGCTCGGTGCTTGAGCATGCCGTCTTGGTGAATGCCTGCCTCATGCGCAAAGGCGTTGGCGCCAACGATGGCCTTGTTGGGCTGGACGTGAATACCGGTGATCCGTTGGACAAGTTTGCTCGTCGGCACCAGTTGCTCAGTAACAATCCGCGGCAAGATGCCGCCATAGTAGTCACGGCGGGTATGCAGCGCCATCACGACTTCCTCGAGCGCAGTGTTACCCGCACGCTCACCAATGCCATTGATCGTGACCTCAACCTGACGAGCGCCAGCTTGCACCGCAGCGAGTGTATTGGCCGTTGCTAAACCAAGGTCATTGTGGCAGTGCGCGCTCACGACGACACGCTCGATGCCCGGCGTATGCTCGATGATGAAGCGGACAAGTTGAGCGAACTCCTCAGGTGTTGCATAGCCCACGGTGTCAGGGATATTGATCGTGGTTGCGCCAGCTTGGATCGCCGTGGCGAAGATCCGGCAGAGGAAGTCCGGGTCACTGCGAGTCGCATCTTCGGCCGAGAACTCGACATCACTGACATAGCGACGGGCACGAGCGACGGCCGCGTAGGCGAGCTCAACAACTTCATCGGGAGTCTTGCGCAGTTTGTACTCCATGTGAATGGGCGACGTGGCGATGAACGTGTGAATGCGCGGCGATTCAGCAAAACGCAAAGCTTCCCACGCCGCGTCAATATCGGCATCATTGGCGCGCGCCAGGCCACAGACAACCACGCCTTTGACCTCGCGCGCGATGCGCGCGACAGCCGCGAGATCGCCTGGTGAGGCAGCGGGGAATCCAGCTTCAATGACATCAACGCCAAGCTTCACCAACTGCCGCGCAACCTCAATCTTCTCGTCTTCCGTCATCGTTGCGCCGGGCGACTGCTCGCCGTCACGCAGCGTTGTATCGAAGACAATCAAGCGCTCTGTCATGGTGACCTCCTTGCCTTGCGTAACAGCTCGGCCTCCCGCGCGGGGAGGCCGGCAACGGGCAACGGGTTATCGTCCGCAGGCTACCTTTGCCGCATGCCGGCACTCCGCGTGGCCCCTCCGCGGGGCTGGCTAAGGACGAGCCCAGCAAGAAGGCTTCGTGGAGCGGTATGGATACTGATGTGTTGCAGCGAGCAGTTGTCCATCCGATACCTCCCCGTAACCCGAAATACTATCGCTCCATAAAGCAGCGGCCCGCCCCCGAAGGGACGGGCCGTCCGTGGTGCCACCCTTCTTGGCGTTTTGCCCCAGCGGGACAGAACGCCCACTCTTCGCGCTATAACGGGCGCTCCCGGCACTAACTCAGAGAACAGTCACCTCGCTAGCGCAGCTCCGGGGCGAGTTCGCGCCTTTCATCCCGACCAGGCTCCCACCGCTCCCTGGCTCGCTCGACGGAGGTAAGGCGCTACTACTCCCCATCTCCGCCATTTGGGGAAGATGGTAACAGCATTGACGGAGTGCTGTCAAGAGGTCGTGGCACATAACTTGGACAGGCCAAGAGCGTATCCGCGTCGCTCAGCGACCGGCGGAAGAACTGGCACCAATGCGGCTCGGGGCCATCTGGTGCGGCATTTTCAACGAAATAGTGGCATCCGGCACAGGGCTCAGCAACAACGACACGATAGCCGGTCTGCTGCAGCGCTTGGCTCAGCGCTTCTAGTCCGCGCTCAAGCATCGCCAATGCATCAGCATCGACGTGGACAAGCGCGGCTTCGAGCCGCTGCCCAAACTGATTCAATTGCTGGCAGACTGCTTCACCGTCCGGCGTGAGATTCAGGAGCGTCACCCGGCGATCACGCGCATCGGTGTAGCGCGTCATCCAACCGCGACGCACGAGACCATCAATGATCCCAACAGCCGTTGCATGCGTTACCCCAAGCGCTTCAGCCAACCTCCCGACTGATGTTAGGAAGGGTTTGGTGTAGCGAACGAAGAGCAACGCCTCGGCTTGCGTCGGCGTTAACCCAAGCATGGCAGCCTCATCCGCGAGCATCGTTCGGATGGTATGACTCAAGCGGATGAGCCCGATACCGACCTGCGCGCCACGCGATTGCGCGCGTACAGCAGGGTCGTAGATTGTCATCGATGCCTCCTCACACCCGCCTATCCGGCCTGCGCTTCCCCACAAGGATAGCGGGATTCGGCAAAGAGCGCGAGAGGGGAAACCAACAATGTTCGTGCATTTGCACACGCAGCGCCACGCTCGGCAGTCATTGTTGCACATCGTCCAAGGCTGAGAGGGTTTGGGCAGGTGGTCAGGCGCAGACGAACTGAGTAAGCTGAGAAAAGGGAGAGTGGGCTGAGCATACGCCCCCGTAGTTCAGTGGATAGAACGGCGGCCTTCTAAGCCGCATGTCGCAGGTTCGAATCCTGCCGGGGGTGCCCATGAGAGACAACAAACAGGAGGATGAGCAGGTGGACCACATTGCATTGCCAACGGACTTCCACCGGCGCTTGTTGACGTGGATTCAGCAGGAACAAGGTCTTGTCCGGTGGAGCGTGCTTGCAACCGCCGTCGGCATTGCAGCAGGGATCGGAGCAATTGGGTTTTTTTGGCTGCTTGAGCAGAGCACCGCTATCTTCCTCGGGCATCTTGTCGGCTATTTACCACCGGCTCCTTTCGCTGAGGGCAACCATCCACCTCTCGGCTCCGCGGTTTCATGGAAGCTCCCCCTTGTCGTAGCACTTGGCGGTCTCCTCAGTGGTCTCCTTGTCTTCTCTCTTGCTCCTGAAGCTGAAGGACATGGAACGGACGCAGCAATCGAATCCTTCCATTTTCGAGACGGAAAGGTTCGGGGGCGCGTCATCCCAGTCAAAGTGATCGCCTCGGCTATTACGATCGGCACCGGTGGATCGGGAGGACGTGAAGGACCAACGGCCCAAATTGCTGCTGGTATTGGTTCGCTGATTGCAGAGACCCTCGGCCTATCGCCAACCGATCGTCGCCTTCTTCTGGCTACTGGTATGGGGGCAGGCATTGGGGCAATCTTTCGCGCTCCCCTCGGAGGAGCACTGCTCTCCGCCGAGATCCTTTACTTGCACGACTTCGAAGTTGAAGCGTTGTTTCCAGCCCTTATTGCCTCCATCGTCGGCTACACGATCTACAGTGCATGGGCTGGGTGGGAGCCGATCTTCGGTGCACGTCCAGATCTGGCCCTCACGTCATGGCGTGAATTGCCTGCTTATGGCATGCTTGGCCTTCTTTGTGGCCTCGTCGGGCGGATATACGCAACTGGTTTCTACACTGTACAGCGGCTTTTCGGCCGCTTGCCTCTTCCACGGTGGGCCAAGCCCGCGCTTGGTGGCCTTCTCGTCGGCGGCATCGGGCTCGTGTTCCCACAAGTGCTGGGCACTGGTTATGGGTGGGTTCAACTAGGTATGGAATCGAGTACTGCCCTACAATTTCCGATCTGGCTCTTGCTCGCGCTGCCACTGCTCAAAATTCTTGCTACGGCACTCAGCATTGGCTCAGGCGGCTCGGGGGGCATCTTCGGTCCAGGAGTTGTGATCGGTGCATTTGTCGGGATCGCCTGGTGGCGGCTCCTCGACCTCGTTGGCGGGCATGCAGCAGCGAGCCCGGCTCCCTATGCAATTGTCGGCATGATGGCACTCTTCGGTAGCATCGCACACGCCCCTCTTGCGGTCATGCTCATGGTTGCCGAGATGACTGGCAATCTCTCGCTGCTTGCACCAGCAATGCTCGCGATTGGGCTAGCCAGCGTTGTCGTTGGACAACAGACGATCTACCGCAGTCAACTCCCGCGACGCGCCGACTCCCCGGCGCATCGATTGCAGTACACCTTTCCTCTCCTCCACGGCCTGTCTGTGCGTGACGCCATCCAGCCAGCTCCGCTACTGCTTCACGGTAATACCCCCCTCAATGACGCAGCACGGCAACTCCAAGTTGCTCATCTTCCCGATGCACTGGTCATTGATGAACATGGAACCTTGCTTGGAGTCGTCACGTTGCAAGAGGTCCATGAAGCTGCTACACATCCCGATAGAGGGTGCGTTGCAGACATTACGCAGGCAGTTCATCCACTCCCTGCAACGATGCCCCTCGATGAAGCACTGGCAGTGCTTCTCTCACGCCATCGCGACTGGCTCCCGGTCATCGACGCCACTGGAACCGTTCTCGGTATTTTGCACGCTGACGGCATCCTGAAGACGTACCGAGCGGCAAGCCGACGAGCAGTACGACAACTGCACTGGATGACCAGCGATCGTATTATGCTTGAGGTAACGTTGCCAGCCGATTCGCCTTTAGTCGGACGAGCTATCCGTGAACTCTCATTGCCGAAGCATGTCTTGCTTATCGCTGTACGCCGTGGGGGAACGCTGCTCCTGCCACGTGGAGAAACAAGACTTGAAGCAGGAGATACGATTACGTTTGTGACCGAGCGTCATCATGCAAGAACGGTTTTGGCGACGTTCGGGCTGCCAGAGCAAGCACTGGTGACGACACTCAAGGAGAGCGAACTGTGATCCGTGTAACGATTCGCTACTTCGCCATTGCCCGTGAACTGTGCGGTCACAGCGTTGAAGAGCGGGAGATCAGTGAGGGGACAACGGCGGGCGAGTTGCTTGAAGCGCTCCAGGCACAATGCCCTCCCCTGGCCCGCCTTGGCCGGGCGTTGCTCCTCATGGTCAATCGCCGGTATGTTTCCCCCGATCATGTCTTACAGCCCGGCGACGAGGTCGCCGTGATTCCACCTGTCTCGGGCGGGGGTGGACCTTTTCGCGTGACGGACGAGCCGCTGCAACCGGAAGCAATTCGTGCGGCTGTTGCCGATCCTCAGGCTGGCGCGATTGTCACATTCGTCGGCACCACACGGAACCACGCCCGTGGACGAACAGTGCGCTACCTCGAATATGAAGCTTACGCCGAAGCAGCAGAGGCATGCTTCGTTCAGATCGCTGCGGAAATTGCCGAGCGCTGGGGCATTGAACACGTTGCCATTGTGCATCGCACTGGGCGGGTCGACGTTGGCGAAGCAAGTGTTGTCATCGCTGTTGCCTCACCCCATCGCGCCGAAGCCTTTGCTGCGTGTGCCTACGCTATTGACCGACTCAAGCAGATCGCACCCATCTGGAAGAAAGAAGTCTATGACGATGGGGAAGTATGGGTCGGCAGTGAAGCAGCCTATCAAGCAGCCTTCGGTCACGGAGCAGCGGCTCAGGGCACTGGAGGCGCAGAACGCAACGCTCCCCAGACGATCGCCTCAACGCGCTCGCCTGGCGCATAAGGTCCTTCACGCGGCGGGATAACAAGGTACGCGTTTGCACCAACAAACGACGCGAGGCGCGACGACTGTTGATTCCCGGTATTGCGCCCATAGAGCCTGCCATCTGCCCCGACCCAGACAATGCCACGTTGATACTCGATGCGGTCACTCGTCTGTACCGGCTGGTCAAGGGTTACGAGCACGGTCTGTGGCCGGGCTGGCTCTTGCCCAAGCATTCGACGGATCGCAGTGCGCACGAAGATATCGAAGCCAACGAGCGCCGAAACAGGATTCCCTGGCAGACCGAATACCACGCACTTGCCAACCGTGGCAAAATGGAGCGGCTTGCCAGGCTTCATGAATAGCCGACGGAAGTAGACCGTAGCAATCTCACCAAGCACATCACGGACAAAGTCACGATCGCCAACAGATACACCGCCAGTTGTCAACAGAATGTCGCTCTCTGCCAGACGCTGCTCGAGTACTGCGCGCAAGGCCTCGGGCGTATCCGGCGCGCGTCCTGCCCAAACGAGTTCCGCCCCAGCGCGCTGGACTGCCGCAGCGAGAACCAGGCGATTCGAATCCCAAATCTGCCCAGGGCGTAATGGCTCACCGGGTTCCACAAGTTCATCACCCGTCGTCAGCACACTCACCCGCGGTCGGCGTACGACGGCTACAGTACCAACGCCAAGACTGGCAAGTACGCCAAGCTCAGCTGGGCCAAGCACGGTACCTGCGGGTAAGACGCGATCACCTGCATGGACGTCAGCTCCAACTGGACGAATATTTTCACCGGCGCGTAACGCGACATCGCGCACGATAATGTGGTCATCGCGGAGTTCAACCCGCTCAATTGGCACAACTGCGTCCGCTCCGCGTGGCACTGGCGCACCCGTCATAATGCGCACGGCTGTGCCAGGCGTTACTTCAAGATCCCCGGCTTGCCCGGCATAGACTTCGCCAATGACTTCGCGCCAGGGAGAGGCATCATCGTGAATCACGGCGAAACCATCCATGGTCGCTGCAGGGAACGGGGGAACGTCGTGAGGGGCAACAACGGGCTCAGCAAGGACCCGCTCGGCTGCCTCAGCGAGCCGGACATACTCAACTGGCAAACGCTGCACGACTTGCTCAACAATCGCTAAGGCTTCGTCTGGAGGCAGTAGCCGATTCTGCGTCATGATTCCGCCCGCCCTTCGTTCGCCAATCTTTTCGCTATTGCACAGCCTCTACGTTCTCTAGGATAGCAGAGCACTAGGCCGGAGCGGCCGAGGCTGCACGCGCCGCGCTGAGGTCGTCTGCCAAGCCCCGGTCACTGCCGAAGAGCGTCCGGACTCGGGCCCGATACGCTGCGATCTCCGCTTGCCGCCGAGCAGCGTCCCAGCCTAACTCGTGCGCCATGATGTCAGCAACACGCTCAAGCGTTCCTAGCCCATGCTCCCAGTCGGCAAACGTCACCCAGAGGCGGCGTTCCAACACGTCGTCAATTGTCTGCGCAAGCTCGTAGCGACAGGCATAGGCAACCTGCGCCTGCAGGTACGGCAAGCCAGGCACCAGAGGCTCAGCAAGGGCTGGCTGCTCCTGTGCCAGTATTAACACCTGTTCGGCTAAGACACCATGGTCGTGGATGAGCGTCGGCAACGACCCGGCGATGCCAAGGGCATTGGCCCGCAGGTTTAGATCACCCCGTCGAGCGACAAGCCCTCGCGCGCCGATGAGTGGCAACCGCCGTGTGACATGCCGCATTGAACCACCGAGTTGTGTCGCAAGAAGATCAACCGTTTCCTCTGCCATCTTGCGAAATGTTGTCAACTTGCCACCAAGGATCGAGACCAGGCCATTGCCATGATCGATCAACTCATGATTACGCGAGAGTTGGGCTGTGCTTTCTGCCATGCCGCGGCGGATGAGTGGACGATAGCCAGCGTAGGCGCTAATGACATCGCGCCGGGTCAACGGTCGCAGCAGATACTGGTTTGCATGCTCTAAGAGATAGTCAACATCAGCATCATCGGGCAGCGGCTGATCAAGTGGCCCTGATCCGGTATCCGTCGTGCCGAAGATGACGCGTGGCCCCCACGGCACGATGAAGAGCAGGCGCCGGTCGCGCGTCTCGGGGAGAACCACTGCAGCTTCGTCGAGCTCGACGACTTCGCGCGGCAGGACGAGGTGAACGCCTTTGCTTGGTGCGATCGAGACCTGCGGTGGCTCGCCGGTTAACCGCGCAACGTCCTCGCCATGGATACCTGTCGCGTTGACAAAGACACGAGCGCGCACGAGGAACTCGCGGCCGGTCTGCAGGTCACGCACCTGAGCCGCCGCCAAACGGCCATGCTGCCGCTCAAATCCGACCACCTCGCAGTAGTTGCTGATGACCGCACCATGGGCCACGGCTGTCAGCAGGACGTTCAGGACAAGTCGCGCATCATCGGTCCGCGCATCGTAGTACATGTACGCGCTGAGGAGACCATCACGACGGAGCAAGGGGGCAAGATGGTCGAGTTCAACCCGGCGCAAGCGGCGATGCCGACCGACATTGAGACGGCCAGCAAGGACATCGTAGGCTGTCAGACCAAGGCGAATGTAGAGATCAAGCAGTGGGCCTGGTGGCGGCGTCTGCTTTAACCCGAGCGGATGGCGATTGAAGCGATAGAGAGGCAGAACGAACGGCAATGGCTCAACGAGATAAGGCGCTAACCGCAGCAACCGACCTCGCTCGACTAAGGCTTCGCGGACCAGAGCGATATCGAGCTGTGGCAAGTAGCGGATCCCACCGTGGACGAGCTTGGTGCTCCACCGGCTTGTGCCACTGGCAAAGTCCCGGCGTTCGACGAGTGCGACACGGAAGCCACGCGCCGCAGCGTCCAGCGCGACGCCAGCGCCAGTGATGCCACCACCGATGACCAGCACATCAAACGGCTCGCTGGCAAGTCGATCGACAAGGGCTGTGCGATTCAATGGTTGAAGAGCTGACATGGAAGCCCCACTTTCTCTCTCCGCTGCCCTTTTCCTGCGCTCGCCACCGCGACTGGGGAAACAGTTCCGGTGTGGGCGCATCAGTTCTTCTTCGTTTGATTGTAAACTGCAAGTGAAGATATGCGGAACAGGATAAGGTTGACGCAGTACAATTGGGGAGAGAAGCACACGGACCAGCGCCGTACGTGTACACGTCCGACGAAGGCAAGGTTCCAGCAGCCATGACGATGCCAGTACCACAGTCGGCGCCCGAGCCAGTGGTTGCCGACGTACCTGATCATCCCAATACCAACGCGCCAACCTGGGACGAGGTTGAGCCAGCGTTTCGTGAGGTGATACCGCAAGGTGATCTCAGTCTCTTGCGGCGCGCGTACGAGTTCGCGGCCCAGGCACACGAGGGGATGGTGCGTCGTTCCGGCGAGCCATACATTATGCACCCGCTTGCCGTCGCACTCATTCTGGCACGAATGCAACTCGACCACGAAACGCTGGCCGCAGCACTCCTGCATGACGTCCTTGAAGATACTGCTGTCACCCTTGATGAACTGCGAGACCAGTTTGGCGAGCGCATTGCGAAACTGGTCGATGGCGTCACCAAATTGAGCCGGATCCAATGGCGCAGTGGAACACTTGACGACGAACGAGAAAAGGCGCGCCAAGCTGAGAACCTGCGCAAGATGTTCCTTGCCATGGCTGAAGACGTGCGCGTGGTCTTGATCAAACTCGCTGACCGGTTACACAACATGCGCACGCTCGACGCGCTGCCACGGCCCAAGCAGCTGCGCATTGCCCAGGAAACGATGGAGATTTACGCACCATTGGCAAACCGGTTGGGCATCGGCCAGATCAAAGCTGAACTCGAGGACCTCTCCCTCAAGTACCTGGAACCGCAGACCTATGAGGCGATTGTCCAGGCGCTGGACCGTCGTGGCCAGGACCGTGACCAGTATCTTCAGGAAGTGATTGCCCAGGTAAAGCGTGCCCTTGACGAGGCTGGCATCCCAGCAGAAGTAACTGGACGCGAGAAGCACATTACATCAATTGTGCGCAAGATGCGCCAAAAGAACCGGACATTTGACGAGATCTATGATGTTTTAGGTATTCGGATTATCGTGAATACCAAGCAGGAATGTTATGCCGCACTAGGCGTCATTCACAGTATGTGGCACCCGATTCCTGGGGAATTCGACGACTATATTGCAACACCGAAACAGAACCTTTACCAGTCGATTCATACTGCGGTGATTGGGCCACGCGGCATTCCGCTCGAAGTCCAGATCCGAACCCACGAGATGCATCAGATCGCCGAGTATGGCATTGCAGCCCACTGGCGCTACAAGGAGGGGATGCGTCCTGACCCCTCGCTGGAGGCCAAGATCGCCTGGTTCCGGCAGTTACTCGAATGGCGTGATGAAATTGCCGACGCGCAGGAATTTGTCGAGTCGTTAAAGACCGATATTTTCCCAGAGATGATTTATGTCTTTACGCCGAAGGGCGACATCATCGAGTTACCAGCAGGAGCAACGCCGGTCGATTTTGCCTATCGCATCCACACGGAAGTTGGCCACCAGTGCGTTGGTGCCAAAGTTAACGGGCAAATTGTGCCGCTCAATTACAAGCTCCAGAACGGCCAAGTCGTGCAGATCATGACGTCGAAGACGCGGATTGGGCCGAGTCGCGACTGGCTGATTCCTGGGAACGGATACGTCACGACAGCGTCAGCCCGTGAGAAGATCCGACAGTGGTTCCGCCGGCAACAGCGCGAAGAAAATATTGCTCAGGGGCGGCATTTGCTTGAGCAGGAGTTGCGGCGTCTCGGCGTTGACCTCAAACCAGAAGACGTGTTGAAGCTCTTCCCACGGTATCAAAAGCTCGATGATTTTCTGGCAGCGATCGGGTACGGCGCCGTCAACCTTCAGCAGATTGCAGCTCGGATTGCCGAACATGAGGACCGCAAGGCACTGAGCTCGAGTGTCGTCTCGCCAGCCACACCGATGCCAGCGTTACGGGTGACCGGCATTGGCGATATCTACACGCGGTTGGCGAACTGCTGCAAACCCGTCTACGGCGATCCGATCGTCGGCTACGTCACACGCGGCCGTGGCATCACGGTGCATCGCGCTGACTGTCACAACATCGTGCACACGAGTGAGCCAGAGCGGATTATCCCTGTTTCATGGGGTGACTCGGCACAGCACTACCCAGTCACCATCCGCATCGAGGCCTGGGATCGCGTCGGTCTCTTACGTGATGTGACCACGCAAATCGCGGATGAGGGGCTGAACGCGCTCTCCGTCATGACTCGCGTTCATCCTGACCGTACGGTGACCATCCTGATGACTCTCGAGGTCAGCAGCGTCCAGCAACTGAGCCGGATTATGCAGAAGCTCGAGAGCATTAAGGATGTTTATGACGTGCGCCGCGAAGCGACGACGGCTGCCGAAGACGGCCATACGCTCACTGCGAACTAAGCTGGCGTTACTGGGTATCCTCGTGCAGATCAGCTTCAGGCGATTCGTCCACTCCAGTCTCCCACGCAGATTCATCGTCTGAGCCAGCACGGCGTGCAGCCCGCGCCGCCAAGCGCTCACGCTTCGTCCGCCGGCGATGCTGCAACTGGCGTTCAGCTTCCAGTGCCGCTTCGTCCCAGACAAGTTCATGCTCAGCAATATGCACCACATCACCGGGCTGAATGCCAAGCTGCTCAAGCCGGTGCGCAATACCCCATTTCTTCAGCATCGCCTGATAGCGTTCAGCAGCCTCGGGATTACTGAAGTCAGTCATGTGGGTGAGGCGTTCAATCCGGCGACCACGGACGACGAAGTGATGCGCGGAGATACGTTCAGCCTCCCATGCCTCCGGCCGCTCGGCAGTCAAGGTGTACACACGCCGCTGTGGCACGCGCTCCGCCTCGGGTCGTGGCAAACGCTGCAGCGTCCACCAGAGATGGTGCAACAACTCGCCAACGCCTTGGCCAGTTGCAGCTGAGATCGCAAAGACGTCGTATCCACGGGCCATCAACGCTTCGCGCAAGCGCGGAAGCTGTTCCTGTGCTTCTGGCAGATCGAGCTTGTTGATCGCAACAACTTGTGGCTTGCCGGCAAGGACTGGTGAGTAGGCGGCAAGTTCCGCATTGACGACCTCAAAGTCCTGGAGCGGGTCACGTCCCTCAAGGCCTCCCGATCCATCAATGACATGGACAAGCAAGCGTGTACGCTCGATGTGCCGCAGGAACGTGAAACCAAGGCCAGCACCGCGCGAAGCCCCTTCGATTAAGCCGGGCAGGTCGGCCATGACGAAGCTACCGCCGTCACGCCCTGGGATCGAAACCACGCCAAGTACCGGCTCAAGGGTGGTGAAAGGATAATCGGCAATCTTTGGACGAGCTGCGCTTGATGCGGCCAGTAACGTTGACTTGCCAGCATTGGGCAAGCCGATGAGGCCAACATCGGCCAGGAGTTTCAACTCCAGACGCAGCCAGCGCGCCTCACCTGGCTCTCCTTTTTCGGCAAACCGTGGTGTTTGGCGGGTAGGGGTGGCAAAGTGCTGGTTGCCACGTCCGCCGATGCCACCACGCGCAACACACAGTGTCTCCCCGGGCTCAACCAGGTCACCGATGAGCCCTCCTGTCTCGTCATCGTAGACGACTGTCCCCGGTGGAACAGGGATATAGAGATCAGCGCCGTTGCGACCAGTCTGATTCTTGCCACGCCCTGGTTCGCCATTTTCTGCGTGATAGTGCTGCTGATAGGTAAATGGCAGCAGCGTATTGAGCGAGGGATCAACGCGGAGATAGACACTCCCCCCTCGGCCGCCGTCTCCGCCGTCTGGGCCACCACGAGGAACGTACTTCTCACGGCGGAAGCTGACAGCGCCGCTTCCTCCATTGCCAGCTTTGACAAAAATCCGTGCCGTGTCGTACAGCATGAACACCCCTTAGACAGGACGCACCATGTGCGTCGTTTTCGCATCTCATCAATGATACGGGATGACATGGCTATTCGAGGAAGTCGCGCAAGAGTCGACTGCGTGACGGGTGCCGCAGCTTTCGTAACGCTTTGGCCTCAATCTGCCGGATGCGCTCACGCGTCACGCCGAAGGCACGACCAACTTCTTCAAGCGTGTGGATACGGCCATCATCAAGTCCAAACCGCAATTCGAGCACGCGACGCTCACGCTCGTTCAGGGTGCTTAGTACTTCCTGCAAGTGCTGGCGCAAGAGCGTGAGCGCCGCGGCCTCAGGCGGTGTGAGCACGCGCTCGTCTTCGATGAATTCTCCAAGTGTAGCATCCTCTTCCTGCCCGACCGGCATTTCAAGCGAGACCGGTTCTTGCGCCGCCTGCAGCAGATCGCGGACACGTTCAACGGGCATGCCAGCAACCGTAGCAAGCTCGAGCGTTGTTGGCTCACGGCCAAGCTCTTGCGCAAGCTGGCGCGAGAGGCGAGACAGCCGGTTCATCGTCTCGATCAGATGCACCGGGATGCGGATAGTGCGTGCCTGGTCAGCAATCGCTCGAGTAATCGACTGTCGAATCCACCAGGTAGCATACGTCGAAAACTTGAAGCCCTTATGTGATTGGAATTTCTCAACAGCGCGGATCAAGCCGAGATTGCCTTCCTGGATTAAGTCAAGGAGGCTCAGCCCGCGGCCGAGATAGCGCTTGGCGATACTGACAACAAGCCGCAGGTTCGACTCGGTGAGCTGGCGGCGAGCGCGTTCACCATGCTGGTGAATGACTTGCCAATGTCGGTGCAATGCTACAGCTGGGGGAAAGGGCGGCAGAGACGGCGGCGTCTGGGAGATGAGCGCGGCGGGGGTAATAGCGCGCTGCCAATCCTGCGGCAAGAGGAGGAACGTCAAGCGACAACAGCGTATGCGTTCCTCAAAGTCGGTTGGGGACAGCTTCCACCGTGCGGCGCAGTGGGCGACAACCTCCGCTGGAATCCACGTAAATGGGAAGAGATGCCGGAAGACCTCTTCCGGCGATGTGATTGCATACTCTGGTGATACCGCATCAAGCAAGGAGCGAACGAGCGGCCACGCGTTCCAAAACTGCTCCCAGAGCATTGTAAGCACGCGTTCCGACACGACGGCATGCTGTGCCTGCCGACAAGTCGCTTCAACGGCGAGTAAGTGTGCGCGCAATTCCACAGCAAGAGCGAGTGCCAACTCTTGCTCTGCCGTTAGGAGGGGATAATGGCCAATTTCCATGAGATAGAGACGAACGGGATCGTCGGCGACGAGCGACATCAACTCATCGTCGGCCCAGACTTCGGCGGCATCATCGAGTTCGGCAAGCGCCTCAGGGCGGCCGAGCGCGTCCTCAACTTCTTCAATCATGACGCCGCTCGCTGCCAGTTGCCCGAGGAGCACATCGAGCTCGCTTGCTGAAATCTGTGAGCTGAGTTGCAGCAACTGATCACGCGAAAGCATCCCCCCCTGTAATGCCGCCTCAGCAAGTGCCTCGACGGTCAAAGGGTGGTTATCTCGTTGCGGTTGAGCGAATGCTGCGCGTGACGTTTGGGCATCACGTCGTTGCTGCTTGACCTTGGCCACCGTCTCCTCTCCACTCGGTCGACCAACGCACGGGCCTTCATCTGGCGGCAGAGCCAGTCATACTACGCCACGCGGAAGTCTTCAAGAGTTTGACAAAGATTGATCGGGTTATGCAAGAGGGTCACGGCGGAGAATGTCGTCAAATGTTTCACGCCGCTGCCAAAGCACCCACGCGCCATCTTGCACAGCAACGACCGCTGGCCGCAGCGCACCATTGTAATTGCTCGCCATGGCAAGGCAATATGCGCCAGTGGAGGGAACAGCGAGAAGATCGCCCGGTTTGACTGGCGGCAATGGCAGATCGCGGATAAGCACGTCGCCCGATTCACAGTACTTGCCGACGATTGTGACGATCTGTTCGCCCTCCCCTTCGCGATTGGCCAATGTCGCCGTGTAGCGCGCTCCATAGAGCGCAGGGCGAATGTTGTCGGCCATGCCACCATCAACACTGACATAGCAACGAACACCTGGTATCTGCTTGATAGCGCCAACACGATAGAGCGCGACACCCGCCTGCGCAATGAGCGAGCGGCCAGGCTCGAGCGCGAGCGCGGGTAGGGGAAGCCCTCGCCGCTTCCAATTCTCGGCAACTGCGCGGACAATCTCCCTGACGGCCGCAGTTATGTCGACTGATGGATCGTCAGGCATTGCTGGCACCCCGATCCCACCACCTGGGCTGATCACGTTCGGCACAACGCCGTGCTGCGCAGCCATTGCCTGCGCAAAATCCGCAAGCCGCTCAATCGCCACACGATACGGTTCACTGGTGAAAAGCTGGGAGCCGAGATGGACATGATAGCCAACAAGTCTGAGTGCCGGCTGGTCCAACACCGCTGCAACGGTCTGGGCCGCTGCACCGGTTGCAATCGGCAAGCCAAATTTGGAGTCGAGCTGGCCGGTACGACGATAGGCATGCGTATCGGTTTCAACCCCAGGGTTGAGCCGCACCATCACAGACAGCGGTTGTGGGGCATCAGCCCAGAGCTGTCCAAGGAGCTCAACTTCGGCTTGGTGGTCGATGACGACGATCCCAATGCCACGCTGTCGAGCAAAGCGGAGTTCCTCTTCCGTCTTGTTGTTTCCATGGAACACAAGGCGCTCAGCAGGGAAGCTAGCAGCATAGGCGATGGCAAGCTCACCACCTGAAACGACATCAAGCCAGAGACCCTGAGCAGCGAAGTGACGCAGCAAACCAACGCACAGGAACGCTTTCCCCGCATAGACAAGTCGGGTTTCTGCTGGATAACTGCGTAAGCTGTCGCGATACCGCTGCACGTGCATATCAATCGTGGCAAGGTCAAAGATATAGAGCGGCGTGCCATGCTCAGCAGCAAGCGCTGGCAGGGACACACCACCGATGACAAGATGGCCATCCACGTGACGTGCCGTGGTTATCGGCCAAATCTCCTGGAATTCAGCCACTGGTTTGCCTTTCTACTCTCGTCTGCCCGCTTCACCATCGCCCGTGCGAAGCAGGGCGATTATAGTGGATGACGCTACCCACGAGAGAGCAAACTCGCTACGCTTAGCGCACTGCCACAGTTGGGGCAGGAATACGGTCAGCCACGCTTGTGTCGATAATATCCGAGTACTGGCGAAGGAAAACAATATGGCGACGCCGCTTCTGCATGTCGAGGGGATAAGCAAACAGTTTGGGGCATACGAGGTTTTCCACGACGTTACATTGACTGTGCACGACGGCGACCGCCTTGGCTTGGTAGGGCCGAATGGCGCAGGGAAGAGCACGCTACTTGCGATCCTCGCTGGTCAGCTGGAACCCGATGCGGGGGCGATCATTCGCCGTCGTGGACTGCGGATCGGCTATCTGCCACAGCTACCAGACTTTGCTGGTGCGCTGACGGTGCGGCAGGCCGCTGAGCAAGCCGTTGCGGCAGTCCAGGAACTGCATGACGAGCTTGAAGCCGTTGCTGCAGCACTGGCAACCGCGCACGATGAGACATATACTGAGCTTGCCATGCGCTTTGACGAGCTGAGCCGGCGGTTCGAAGCAGCCGGGGGCTTTGAACTCGAACGACAGATTCAGGAAGTCTTAGCCAACCTTGGATTCCCTCAGGCAATGTGGGAAACCCCTGTCGACCACCTGAGTGGCGGCCAGCGAACGCGACTGGCGCTTGCGTGCACCCTCTTGGCCGCTCCAGATTTGCTCCTCCTCGACGAGCCAACAAACCACCTTGACCTCGCTATGCTCACCTGGCTAGACCGTTTCCTTGCGCAGTGGCCTGGTGCGTTCGTCCTTGTCTCACACGACCGCTACACGCTCGATCGCGTTACAACCGAGACCCTGGCGCTTGAGCAAGGCACTATCACGCGCTATTCTGGCAATTACTCCCAGTACGTCGCGCTACGAGCCGAGCGCATTAAGCAGCAACAGGCAGCGTACGAGGCCCAGCAGGCCGAAATCGCCAAGCTTGAAGCCTTTATTCAGCGATATCGAGCGGGGCAACGCGCCCGTGAGGCTCGCGGCCGAGCGAAACGGCTAGCCCGGATCGAACGCATCGAACCCCCACGCGAAGCGCCACGATTGCGACTTCAACTCGAAGAGCAGTACCGGAGTGGCCAGATTGTGCTCGAAAGTAGCCCGCTCACGATTGGCTATATCAGCACAGGAGAACCGCGCGTCTTGCTCCGTACTCCACCGCTTGTAGTGCAACGCGGCGAACGGATTGCACTGCTCGGCCCGAATGGCTCAGGCAAAACCAGCTTGCTCCGCACACTCGTCGGAGAGATTCGGCCGCTTCAGGGGGAAATCCGCTTCGGCTATCATGTCGCCCCGGCCTACTTTGCCCAACAGTGGACCGTGGACGACCCAGAGGAAACGGTGCTCGACTTGCTCTGCCGCCGTCTTACGCTTTCGCCGGACGAAGCACGAGCGCTCGCAGCCGCCTTTCTTTTCCGAGGCGACGATGTCTTCAAGCCGGTGGGCGTGCTCAGTGGAGGAGAACGCAGTCGACTTGCACTTGCCTTGCTCGTCGAGACGCGAGCCAATGCCCTCCTCCTCGACGAGCCGACCAATCACCTTGACCTACCGAGTCGAGAAGCGCTTGAAACCGTGTTGGACGAGTTTCCTGGCACGCTCATCTTCGCTTCCCACGATCGCTATCTCATTGACCGGCTTGCAACCAAACTCTGGCTGATCGAGAACGGAACGGTGCGCATCGTCCTGGGCAACTACTCGACATTGCTTGAACAAGGAGCACTGTCGCTAACGCCAGCGCCTGCCGGATCACCTCGCACTGTGGCGAGCACTGCGGCGTCAACGTCGCGGCCGAGCGCTCGGCCACCCACCCCGTCAGCGCGTTCGCCACGGGAGCGTGCCAGAGCATTGCGGAATGCCGAAGAACGCATCCTTGCACTTGAAGCACAGCTTGAGCACCTCGCCGACGCACTCGCCGAGGCAAGCGCTCGTCAGAATGTAGAGGAGTTGCAAGAGCTCCAACGTGCCTACGAGCGCACCGAAACAGCGCTCCACGATGCCTACGCACACTGGGAAGCATTGCTTGAGGAAGACGAAGGGCAGGATAGCGCTCGATGAGCAAGCAGCAACGGCCGTATCGCATTGGATTAACTGGCAACATCGCGTGTGGGAAGTCGTTGGTTCTCCGCATGCTTGCGGAACTCGGAGCCGATGTGATCGATGCTGACCAGGTGTCGCGTGAGGTTACAGCGCCGGGAGAACCGGCCCTGGAAGCAATCCGCGAAGCCTTCGGCTCGAGTGTCTTTCGAGCCGACGGCACACTCGATCGTCGAGCACTCGGTGCCGTGGTGTTCCGTGATCCAGAGCAACTCCGCCGGCTGGAAGCCATCCTCCACCCACGGATTGCTGAGCGCATTCGCCGATGGATTGCTGCAAGCGACAAGCCCGTGGTGGTTATCGACGCAATCAAGTTGTTCGAGTCCAGCTTAGCCGCTGAATGTGACGAGACGTGGGTCGTCACCTGTCATCCCGAGCAGCAGCTTGCCCGGCTCATGGCCCGTGACGGATTCACCCGAGAAGAGGCACTACTGCGCATTCACGCCCAGCCACCACAGGAAGAGAAAGTGCGTCGTGCAACGCGGGTGATCGACAACAGTGGGACAATCGAAGAGACGCGGCGTCAGGTCTTAGCAGCCTGGCACGATGTCTGCCAGCGTCTAGCCGCACGATCCGGGACGGTAGGGGAATAGCCCCCCACACCAGGGCGTTTGGCTAGGTGAGAAAGGGGAGCGAGGATGGCACAATGGCATGACGTGCAGGTCTGGTTCGATTATCTCTGCCCCTACGTCTATCGGGCGTCAATGCTCCTGCTCTGGCTTCAGGAACACTATGATCCGTCGCTTGTCGTGCACTGGCGCTACTTCTCCCTTGAACAGGTAAACCAGAGATTTGGCCCGGATTGGAAGCTTTGGGAGCAGCCCGACGATGTTCCAAGCCGCACCCGGCTTGCGTGGAAGGGGGCAGAAGCGGCTCGGCAACAAGGCGATGAAGCGTTCCGGCGCTTCCACCGCGCGCTGCTCCGCCTTCGCCACGAAGAGCGGCGTGACTTAGCCGATCCCGAAACGATTTTTGAAGCAGCCCGGCGAGCGGAACTCGATCTCGACGCGTTCGACCGCGCCTTCAAGCAGGCAACGCTTGCCGCGCTCGCACGTGACCATGAAGAGGGAGTCCAGCACTACGGCGTCTTCGGTACGCCAACGCTCGTCTTCCCAAATGGGCGAGCAGCGTACCTGCGGTTGAGCACCTTGCCCGAAGAGGCCAAGCGGGGCGCGCTCTGGGAGCAACTCGTGGAGATGATTGCCAATACGCCGGAAGTCGATGAGATCAAACGGCCAACGCCGCCACAGCCTGCTTGATGCACACTGTCCCGGCCAGACGTGGAATACTCTCAAGTGAGACGCTGGTTTTGCGGGCAGTTGAGGGGTACCGTGGAAGCATCACTCCGTCTTGGACGCATTCGTGGCATTGAGATCGGCATCCACTACACGTGGCTGATCGCCTTCGCCCTGCTGGCGTACTCGCTTGCTGCGGGCGTGTTTCCCCTTTGGTATCCCGATTGGACACCAGGGCTCTATTGGAGCATCGGCGCGATCTCGAGCCTTCTCCTCTTCGCCTCCGTACTCGCCCACGAGCTTGGCCACTCACTGGTTGCCCAGGCACGCGGCATTCGTGTCGTGCGCATTGTGCTCTTCATTTTTGGCGGCGTTGCGCAAATTGCGGACGAGCCGCGCCGCGCCTCCGATGAGTTTGCCATCGCCATCGCAGGCCCGCTTGTCAGCTTCGTGATCGGCATCCTTGGGCTACTAAGCTGGCCATTGGTCAATCCGGTCAGCGAGCCTGCCGGAGCGATTCTCCATTATCTGGGATACGCAAACTTGCTTCTTGTGGCTTTTAACCTGATCCCCGCCTATCCGCTCGACGGTGGGCGCGTCCTGCGGGCCATCTTGTGGGGGGCACTTGGCAGCATTTACCGCGGTACCCGGATTGCATCACGCATCGGCATTGGCATTGGCTTTCTCTTCATCGCCATCGGCATTTTCCTTGCGTTCCGAGCCCCCTTGCAAGGGATTTGGCTGGTGGCCATCGGCTGGTTTCTCCAAAACGCTGCCCAGCAGGCCTATCAACAGCTCTTGGTACGACGCTGGTTCGAGGGCATTACGGTTGGTCGCGTGATGGCACCAGCACCATGGGCGATCGAGCCAGACCGAACGATTGACGAACTGGTCGATGCGCTCCTGCGTTACAACACGCGCAGTTTCCCGGTCGTTGAGGACGGCCGCCTTGTCGGTATTGTCACGATTACGGACGTCAGCCACGCTCCTCGTGATGAATGGGCGACCCGTCAGGTGCGTGACCTCATGACACCGTGGGAGCGCCTGATCGTGGCCACGCCCGATACCGACCTCGAGACTGTGCTCGAGGCGATGGTCGAACGCGATATTCACCAGGTGCCAGTTGTGCAAGGGCATACGCTGATCGGCTGGCTGACCCGCAACGCTGTCCTGCATTTCTTACAACTCCGACGGCAACTCGATAACTGGGAACAGCTCGACCGCGAGCGCTCGCCGTTCGCGCGCCCGTAACACGCTTGGTCAAGGCCATCCCGCACTGCAGCAGGATGGTGAGGAACAGGATCATCGAGCGAGGGCAATTGGGCTTAGCACGCCCTCGCTCTCCGACAATGTGCAGTCAGCCTCTCCAACTGAGAAACGCTGGGCGTGCACCGGGCAATGTCATAGAGCGATACGCTCGGTGCACGCCCAGCTCGCGTGGTTAGCGGCGAGTCAGATCAGGGTTGGGGCCAAGATCGCGAACAAACTGGGCCACCAGGCGGATCGCGCGATCGACATCATCGAGGCTAATAAGCTCGTTGGGCGAATGCATATAGCGGTTAGGGATCGAGACAAGCCCACAAGGGATGCCCGCACGCGCTGGGGCAATCGCGTCCGCATCGGTGCCAGTGCGCGCTGGCGCAGCTGACAGGGCAACCGGGATATCAAGGGCGGCAGCGGCGGCCTGTAGTCGAGCGAAGACTCCCGGATGCACCATCGAACCACGGTCGAGCACTGGGCCACCGCCGATGCGTACATCGCCACCGCCACGCTTGTCGGCCTCGGGATGATCTGTCGCATGGGTGACATCAAAAATGACGGCAACTGTCGGCTTCAGCGCAAAGGCACTGGTGCGAGCCCCCAGGAAGCTGATCTCCTCCTGGACCGCAGCAACTGCGTAGATATCGGCTGCCGGCCGATCATGGCTCAGCGCCCGTAAGACTTCGAGCGCGATAAACGCACCAATGCGATTATCAATTCCACGGGCGACCAGCCGATTGTTGAGCAGCGATACTGGTGGCTGCTCGATCACAATCGGATCGCCAATGGTAACCAGGGAACGCGCCTCTGAGCCGTCTCGCGCGCCGATATCGATCCACAGGTCTTTGATACGACTGGCCCGGCCTTTGTCCTCTTCGCTGAGCAGATGGGCGGGCTTTCGCCCAATGACACCAATGACTGGGCCGCTCTTCGTCAGAATGCGCACACGCTGGCCCGTCAAAATCTGGTCGTCCCACCCACCGATTGCGCGGAACCAAATGTAGCCCTGATCGTCGATATATGAAACCATGAGCCCGATCTCGTCGATGTGCCCCTCGACGATAACGACTGGGCCGTCGCCGCGCAATCGCGCAATGCTGTTACCATTGTGGTCTACGAGCACCTCATCGGCGAAGCTTTCGGCTTCAGCACGCCACACCCGGGCTGCCGGCTCCTCAAAGCCTGAGGGGCTTGGGGCTTCAAGGAGCCGAAGCAGAAAACTTCGCTGCCGCTCTTCCATACGATCCCTTCCCCTCTAGTTCACCTGGCAATGCGGCGGTAGCCCGTTCAACACATTGCACACGTTGGTAATCGCCAGGAACAACGTACGCTCACGGGCTTCTTCGGTCGAGCCGCCGATATGCGGCGTCATTATCACATTCTCAAACTCGACGAATGGATTCTCGGTCAGCGGCTCGACTTCGAACACGTCTAAGCCTGCGCCTGCAATCTTGCCGGCGCGCAGTGCCTCGACCAACGCACTCTGCTTGACAACTGGGCCACGCGCGAGGTTGATCAGGAAGGCGGACGGCTTCATCAAGCTGAGCGTCTCTTCGTTGATGAGGTAGTGTGTTTGCGGCGTGAGCGGCACGTGAATTGAGACGAAATCCGACTCCTGAAGTAAGCGCTCGAGCGGCACATAGTCAATGCCGTGGGCAGCGGCAAATGGGATGTCCCAGGCAATATCGTAGGCCAGGACGCGCATGCTGAGGGCACGGCCAAGCACACCAAGCGTCTTGCCAGCCCGACCAAGACCAATGATGCCAAGCGTCTTCCCGAACAACTCGGTGCCAAAGAGTGGCTGCCACTGGCCACGACGCAGTGCGCGATCCGCCTCGCCAATGCGGCGAGCAAGGGCAAACATCATGCCTAAGGCAAGCTCGGCAACCGAGCGGTTGTTGCATCCTGCGCAGATGCAGACGGCGATACCACGGCGGGTTGCTTCGTCGATGTCGATGTGATTGTAGCCGACGCCAGACGTGCTAATGACTTTGAGCCGGTTTGCGCTGGCCAGGACGCGTGCAGTAATCGGCTCGATTCCGGTAATCAACCCGTCAACGTCTTTGACGAGTTCGACGAGCTGATCTTCCGTTAAGGGATATTCCACTGGCCGATCAACGAGATGACAACCATATCGCTCGAGCAAACGAGCGATCCGCTCATGGTCGCCTGCATACTTCCAGGGTAGCACCAGGACATCTTTCCCCATGGGCCTTTCCACTCCTTCCACATCATCAACGGCCCTTTTCACCCGCGCCATTCTACGCCGCATTGTGCGGTCATGCGACAACTGAGGACGAATTGACGTGGGTACCAGCGCATGTTAGCGTTAGCATGGGGAGTGTTGTTTGAGGAGTACGAACGACGTGACACAGCTGATCCAATTCCTGCTTGACCTTTTAATGATCTTGCAGTTGGCTATCGTGATCCGGGCAGTGCTGTCATGGTTTGATCCAACAGCGAGTAATCCCATTTCACGCTTTCTCGTGCAGCTGACCGAGCCACTCATCGCGCCAATTCGCCGTGTGCTTCCGCTTGTTGGCGGCGTGCTTGACCTTTCGCCACTTGTCGCGCTAATCCTGCTGCAACTCCTCCAACGTATGATCGTCGCAGCAGCAATGCGTTAGCGAAGGCGCTCAGCATGTTCCGCGCCATAAACGCCAGGTAACGGCTGGTAGACCACATCGGGGTAACCAAACGCCTGCGGGCCGACAACTGCGAGGGCTTCAGGCGTCCGCAGCGCGCGTGGGGCCGGAATGCCGAGTACCGCAACCCGCAACCCGTAGCGAAGCACCTCGGTGGTTACAGGCTCAGCCGTCAGCGCATCGACGATGCAGACGAGATCGGGAACAACGGCGACGACGTCCTGATCACGGCGCGCAATCAGGTACTCGTTCTGGAAATCAATCCGCAGATGGGTGCCGCGGTACTCATCGAGCCCTTCCAGCTCGACCCAGCCACGCGCGAAGCCGGCAACGAGTCGCCGCTGAACATCGATGATCTTGCCTCGGAAAAGCAGGTGTCCACCAGTCGTCTCGCACACTGCAGCAATTGGGTCAGCGTGCATGCGGCGGGCATCGAGAACAGCTTCGCCAATGGCTGCAGCAAAGGAAAGCGTATGCGGGATCGCGGTGGCGCGCGTTTGCGCCCCCGAAAGCATCGGAAACGCGTAGCCAGCAGCACCGCCCATCTGCACGGTAACCGCACGAGCGTAGCGTTCCAATGTCTTCGCATCACGAAGCCACGGGAAGACGACGACATTGTGGTAAATATCAGCGAGGGCAGCTGGTGTCGCGGGGATACCAGCGATGGCAAACGATTCCATCTGCAACTCAGGGAAGGCTCGGCCCATGCCATCGCCGTCAACCAGCGGTAGGCCAGCTAGGGCACTGACAACCATTGGGCGAAGGGCGTTTGCGCCGCCGATCTCGCCAGGGATCAGGTGCGTTGCGCGCTTTCCGGTATGAGCCTCAAGCGCGCGCAACGCGACAAGCCATTCATCGCCGCGCGGAATACGCTCAATACTGACCGTCGGTGCGCCCATGCCACCAACTGAGACGACAACGGCATCATCTGGCAACGCATCGAGTGCGATAACGGTGATCTGCGCACCCTGACGGAGCAGTCGCCGCACCTGCAATTTGCCGTAATAGGGATTGCCACCCCCTCCAGTACCGAGAATGCCAGCGCCGATCGCAATCGCCTCGATCCTGGCTTCGTCCACCTGCCACATCACGCTGCTCCTCGCAGATCACCAACCGCTTTCACCCGTATTCGAACGGCATTCGACGGTAAATACGCGAGCGGAATTTCCTCGAACTCAACAATCTCGATGGTCTCGCGAGCTGCACCTGCTGCGTACGCTGCTTTGATCGCTTCCTGACGCGCTTCAGCGAGCACCGTGTCGCGTGTCCTCCCCTCCAGGGAGAAGACACGGTCGACTTCGCCGCTCACCTGGGCAATTGCTGCACCAATCGCATTGGCGACCGCAGCATGCGGTGGGCGCACAATCGTCGAAGCGCCCGGCAGCGTATCGGGCACGAGGACACTGCCGCCTCCAACGACGATGACCGGCAGTGGATCAGGTTTCAGCTTCATGCGATCGACGAGTTCAGCAAACTGCTGGTCGATTCGCTCCACAAGGTGCTGCACAATTGCGGGATCAAGATCACGAACACGCGCAGGATCGCCAAAGCTGGCACGCCCAGCAGCGACGGCGATATCGCTGGCAGTCACGCACGTGCCACCGAAGATTCGCGCACACTCAACGAGACGATAGCCAACACTCTGTGGCCCGACGGTCAGCTGCTCCAAATGAACGATGCTGCCGCCGCCTAAGCCGATGCTCAGGACATCAGGCATACGGAAATTCGTGCGGACACCGCCGATCTCAACGGCAAACGAGGCTTCGCGCGGGAACCCGCGGACAAGTACACCGGCGTCCGTCGTCGTCCCACCGACATCAAGGACAATCGCGTCGTGCACACCGCTGAGAAACGCCGCGCCGCGCATACTGTTGGTTGGCCCCGAAGCAAAGGTAAGCACGGGATAGCGTGCGGCAAACTCGGCCGTCATGAGCGTGCCATCGTTCTGGCTTAAGTAGAGCGGAGCGCGGATGCCAAGACGCTCGAGTGCCTGCTGAAAGCCCGCAATGGTACGTTGGGCGAGCGAGACCAAGCACGCGTTGAGCGCAGCAGCATTTTCCCGCTCGAGCAAGCCAATCCGGCCAATCTCGTGCGAGAGGGTGATTGCAACGTCAGGGAGGGCATCTCGGAGCCACTGGGCAACGGTCCGCTCGTGGTCAGGCACTGCTGGCGAGAAGACACTGCTGATGGCAATGCTCCGAACGCCATGTGTTTGCAGCGCTGTAACGAGCGCAGTGACGGCATGAGGATCAAGCGGCGCAATTTCTGTCCCGTCAAACTGATGCCCACCGGGCAAGATCTCGACGAGAGCCGCTACCACCGCGCGAAGATCGTCAGGCCAGTCTTCCAGTGGCGGAATCGCGGTCGTTGCTGGGGCGCCAAGGCGGATGACTGCGATACGGTCAAGTGCTTGGCGCTGGACAACGGCGTTGGTGAAATGTGTTGTGCCAATCATCACAGCGTGAATGTCTTCGGGACTCGCCTGAAGTTGCTGGAGTACCGCCTGTAGCGCTTGCAAGATGCCGGTCGTTACATCCGGCGTCGTTGGCCGCTTCGCCCACGCGAGAACGGCGCGACCATCGAGTGCAACCGCGTCGGTGTTCGTTCCACCAACATCGATCCCGATCCGCATTCCATCTCCTTCACACACCGCGGGTCAACTACTGACGCGGGGAGTAAGCCACATGCTCACGAGTACCTGAACGAGCAGGACGATCAGGGCAAGCAGCCTGACGTTCGTCAGGGTAAAGGCTTCGAGTTCGCGTAACAAGAGGCAGCCGGCAAAAAAGAATGCCGTCAAATAGGCCACGGCGCGCGCCCGCAGCGCATCGTAGCGTTGCCCACGCCATGCGGCAATCCGTGAGCCAAAGACGAAGACTATCAAGGTGAGCAAGGAGGCAACAGCAACGGTCAACGAGACAAGAAAGACAACCAGGGCTGGGAGCCGTGGGGCACGTTGTGGATCAACAAACGCCAGGAGGTAGAGCAACATGCCCCAGCCAAGCATTGCTTCCCATTCAAGTAAGGCGATTTGGGCGAGCCGGGCCAGTGGGATGAACGTCAACGCTGGCGCGAGCACAAAGAGCGCGAGCGCAATGCCGCGCCCCGGCCACGTCATGACCTGTACGGCGGGATCACCGAGCACAATGGCGACGCCGACCCAGCTTGCAACAGCGAGCACCGTGATGATGAACGCGAGCGCAATCCGTCGGAAACGCATTGGCCCTCCCTGTGTCTGCTTCCCGTCCTGAACCAGGCCAAATGGTGTCCCGTACGCTGCGTATACTCAAGAGCTGAGGAGGAAGGAGCGACAGGACACTGAGCCAGATGAACGATCCAGAGATTCGCGTTGACGACATTGTCCGCCTGCGTAAGCCACATCCGTGCGGAGCAACCGACTGGGTGGTGGTGCGCATCGGTGCGGACATTGGCCTGCGCTGCCTTGGCTGTGGACGCCGTGTGCTGCTGCCGCGGCCATATTTTCGCCGTCGGCTTAAGGCTATTATCGGCCATATCTCGCCAGCGGCAGAAGCTGAGTCGTCGCATCCATCATGATTGAGCTTCATGCCCCACCAACCTCGACGTCTACGCCGGGCGCGACGCGTCAGCAGCCACTGCTTCGCCACCGGCCATTCCTGCTCCTTTGGCTTGTGCAGACCCTCTCCCAAACCAGCCAAAACATGGTGAACTTCTCCCTGCTCATTCTGGTCCGTGAGATTCTCGATCGCCATCAGGTTGTTCATGTCAACACGCCTGTCGGGCTCGCAGTGTTAAGTTTTGCGCTTCCGGCGTTATTTTTTAGCCCACTCGCTGGCGTCCTGGCCGACCGACTCAATCGGCGTACGCTGTTAATGGTGACCAATGCCCTGCGTGGACTCGCAGCCTTGGGGTTTCTGATCATTGATCCGCAGTGGCCGCTGGCAATCGCTCTTGGTGCACTGTATCTCATCACGTTCGTCTCGGGCGCTGTAGGGCAGTTCTTCGGGCCAGCACTCGCCTCGGCATTGCCAGACGTGGCCCCCCACAACCAGATTGTGCAGGCAAATGCGCTTTTCAACTTAACGTTCACCGTCTCGCAACTTGTAGGGTTCGCTGCGGCTGGGCCGGTACTCATCAAACTGCTGGGGGTAGAGCCGGTACTCGTCAGTATTGTGGCGTTGTTCAGTATCTGCGCCGTTCTCAGTTACTGGATTCCTGCTAAGCCGCCTGCTGAACCAATGACACTGCGCAACACGCAAGCGATCGCACGGCAGGTTTTCACCGACCTTGCCGAGAGCACACGCTACATCCTGCAAACAACCGAGGTGCGCAAAGCGCTGACCTACCTCTCACTTGCTACAGCGACCTATCTCATGGTCGCCGTGCTTGGCCCAGGCTATATCACGCTTACTTTGCATCTTCCCAGCACCGACCTCGCCTACCTCGTCGTTCCGGCAGGACTTGGCGTTGTGCTTGGCACGATTCTTGTACCGCGTGTCACAGCCCGTCTCGGGGCAATCCTGACGATTGACCTCGCGCTGACTCTTGGCGGGTTCTTGTTGATCGGCTTGGCTGTGCTCGGCAGCGTTGCCAGCGGCCAGCAGCACCCGAGTGCCACGGCCATCGTTATTGCAGCAGCGCTGGCCGGCCTGCTCGGCTGTGTGAACGGGTTGATCCTCGCGCCAAGCCAATCGCTGCTACAACTCGCTCCACCGGAACACATTCGCGGACGCGTCTACGCGGCGTTCTTCATGGTGTCCAATGGTTTGGCCTTCGTCCCGGTTTTCTTCTCTGGCGCGCTTGCCGACCTTTTCGGTATCACGAGGGTCCTCGGCGTGATTGGTCTTGGCCTCGGCATGATCGGCGGCTGGCAACTGGCGATCACAATTCGCGCGCTGCGTCACCACAGGTCGCAGCGTTAAACCGAAAGCACCCTGCGCGGCCGTACACGCTCTTGGAAGGTATTGACGATAGGCTGTACACGATGCCAGAGTTGGCAAAAGTTCACCGTCCAGCCAACACTCCACGCATGAGGAACGAAGAGACGTTCATCTTCGCAATTCCAGAGGCGCGCTCGCAGCCGCTCGACCGTCAACGGACGGAAATCATAGGGTACAAGGCCACCGACCCTGCCGTACCACGTACGTGCCTCCGGTGGCCGGCTGAGTTGGTCATACAGCGCCGCGCCGATGAGTCCGAGTACGCCCCATCTCGCCAGTTGGGCAAGCCTTCGCATCGCCGATCCCTCCCCGTTTACCTCTCGTGCTTCTCCCATGCTTAACTGTATCGCGTCTCCTCAGTCCTTGCCGATGTACCCGCCATCATTGATGCGCAGAGGAACGAACGCGACGGCACCGAGGCTCGTTCGCACAAGATGACCTTGTCGTCGTTCGAGCACGATCAGCTCCTGTCGCTGTCCCTGGCCAAGCGGTAACACGAGTCGGGCGCCATCGGCGTCGCGTAATTGCTCGAGGAGAGCTGGCGGAATAACCGGCGTGGCGGCGGTGACAAGGATGCGGTCGTACGGCGCTGCGGCCGGCCAGCCCTGTGAGCCATCGGCAACCTCGACGGTGACATTTTGGTAGCCTAGCTGGGCAAGCCGTTGCCGAGCCGCAATCGCCAGCACTGGATTGATCTCAACCGTGACGACCGAGCGAGCTAACCGGGCAAGAATAGCTGCTTGATAGCCTGAGCCAGTGCCAACTTCCAGTACATGTTCAGCCCCGGTCAAAGCCAGCGCTTGCGTCATCAAGCCGACCACAAGCGGTTGGGAAATTGTCTGGCCATCGCCAATCGGCAGGGCACGGTTCTCCCACGCCCGAGCACGCAACTCCACCGGCACAAATCGCTCGCGTGGGACAGCTGCGATAGCGAGAAGCACCTGTGGATCGCGGACGCCATTCTGGTGAAGTGTCCGCAGTAAGTGCGTAATCTGGTCATAGCGGGAAGGCACTGTTGCCATTGCATCCTGCTTTCCGCTGGGAGGGAAGAGTTACCGGCCACGGCGGCGCGGATCGAGCGCGTCACGGAGGCCATCACCCAGGAAGTTTAGCGCCATGACGACACTAAAGATGGCGAGGCCAGGAAAGGTTGCCATCCACCACTGGTCAAAGTGCCGTTGCCCTTCACGGATCATCGCGCCCCACTCCGGGTTAGGTGGTACGGCACCAAGTCCAATAAACGAGAGGCCAGCAGTCAGGACGATTGCAGCACCGACATCGAGCGTTGCCTTGACGACCAGTGGCGCCTGTGTGTTCGGCAGGATGTGCCGGAACAGAATGCGCCAGCGCGACGCCCCAAGCGCATAGGCAGCCAGGACATACTCCTGTTCCTTCGTCGCGAGCACCTGTCCACGCATGAGCCGTGCATATTCTGGCCAGAGCACAACGATGATAGCGATGAGGGCATTTTTCAGGCCTGGGCCCAGCGCAGCAGCGATAGCCATCGCGAGGACAATTGACGGGAAAGCGAGCACCATATCGGCCAGGCGCATGAGGATGTTATCCGTCCAACCACCTGCATCACCGGCAATTGCCCCGATCACCGACCCGATGACCAGCGCTCCCAAGACGGTCACGACACCTGCCGGGAGTGAAATCCGCGCACCGTAGAGGACCCGGCGGAAAATGTCACGCCCCAAGTCATCGGTCCCGAACCAATGTTCAGCATTTGGCGGGAGCAGCCGGGCACTGACATCGGTCTTGAGCGGATTGAACGGCACAATGAAGGTTACGGAGAGAGCGACCAGGATCCAGAATGCAAGAATGGCAAGGCCAATCATTGCACTGCGGTTACGGACCAGTGCGCGACAGAGCTGCCCAAGTGGCGTCTCACGAAACGGCCGCCGGGCCAACGACGTTGACGCAGCAGGCTGCACCGTTGTTGTCATCGTGCCCCTGCCCTATCCCACGCGAATACGTGGGTCAAGCACACCGTAGAGAATATCGGTGATCATGTTGACGACAACATAGACGACCGCGATTAAGAGCGTGACACCTAGCACGGCCGGGAGATCGAGGTTCGTCGCTGCTTGGACGGCATACCGCCCAATACCCGGCCACGCAAAAATCGTTTCAGTCAGGACTGCTCCAGCGAGCAGACTGCCAAAGGTCAAACCAACGACGGTAACCGTTGGAATCATGGCATTGCGCAATGCATGTCCGAGGACAACGCGTCGTTCACTCACGCCTTTGGCACGAGCTGTCCGAATGTAGTCGAGGCTGAGCACCTCGAGGAGCGAGGAACGGGTCATGCGCGCGATGATCCCCATTGCATAGCTGCCTAACACGATCCCGGGCAGGATCAAGTGGGCAAGGGCGTTAAAGAAGAGGTCGAGGCGCCCGGCAAGCAAGCTATCGATCGTATACAGCCCTGTACGGAATGGTGGGGCAGTGAGACGCGTATCGAGGCGTCCTGGGCCGGGCAGGATTCGCAATTGGGCGTAGAAGACCTGGAGCGCGATGAGCCCAAGCCAAAACACCGGCACCGACACACCGATGAGGGCGATGATACGCGCAAGATGATCGGCCAGCCGATCGCTCCAGACTGCCGAGATCACACCCAGTGCGATGCCAACCACAACGGCATAGAGCATCGCAGCCAGGGCGAGTTCGACGGTCGCCGGGAAAAAGAGGCGCAAGTCCGTGCCAACCGGCCGGCGCGTCGTATAGGACTCACCGAGGTCACCATGTAAGAGATTCCGGAGGTAGAGGAGATACTGCTCAGGCAACGGCCGGTCTAGTCCCCACCGGGTCCGGTACATTGCGACAATGTCCGGGTTGTTTGCGGCACGTTCCGGCAAGACCGCTGTCAAGGGGTCAGCGGGGATCAGGTGAGAGACCACAAAGGTAACCAGCGTCACCCCGATGAGCATCGGCACCGAGAGGAGCAGCCGTTTGACGATGAATTGCACGAGCATTCGTGCCGCAGCCCTCTCTAGCTGCTTTTCCGCACGAGTCCAAGCGGCACTTGCACCACTGGATCGAAAACGTAGCCCTGCACTGACTTGGCAACCGCCACTTGCGCCTTGGGCTGATAGAGGCAGATAAACGGTACATCCTGGTTAAGTAGTTGCTGGCCTTGAGCGTAGAGTTGGGCACGCTGCTTCGGGTCAGCCGTTTTGGCCGCCTGCTGGAAGAGCTGGGCAACTTGCGGGTTATTGTACGCAACCCGCTTAGCTGCAGCCTCACCCGGGACGCCGAAGGGAATCGCCCACCCGTGCGGATCGAGGAAGTCTGGCGTCCAGCCTGAGATCGTGCACTGGAGCTTCCCTGCACGATAATCGGCCAGTCGGACGTCGGGTGCACGAGGATCGAGCTTGACCTTGACGCCGATTTTGCTGAAGTCATCGGCTAGCTTGTTCGCAAGCGCCTCAGAGGAGACGCCACCGACTTCGGTACCACCGCTACTGAAGGTGAGTGTCAGCTCAAAGCCGTTGGCCAGCCCTGCCTGAGCAAGCAGTGCCTTGGCCTTATTCAGATCTTGTTTGTACTGATAGGGCATCGCTTCGTCTACGCCAAGAAGGCCAGCGGGGATCACCGACGGTGGACGCACGGCAGCACCGCGGAGCAGTTGGTTGATGATGCCGTCATAATCGATCGCATAGGCGAGTGCTTGCCGCACCCGTGGATCAGCAAGCTCTTTGCCGACTTCCTTGCTGGTATGCATCGCGAAATATTCGGTATCGAGCGTATCGCCGCGAATAATCTGCGCAGTGCCAGCCTTCTCCAGGCTCGCGATCATGTCAGGGTCGAGGTTATGGGCGGCATCAATGTCGCCGCTTTCGAGCTGCTGGCGCTGGGCCGTTGGATCCGTAACGTGGCGAATGATGATCTGATCGAACGCCGGCGGATCACCCCAGTAGTTCTGGTTGCGGACCATCACAATTTCGGTTTGCGGCGTCCACTTGGTCAGAATGTAAGGCCCGCTGCCGGCAGAGTTCTGGTCGAGCCAACTGGTCGCTGTGTCGCTCTTATCCGCACCTGGCTGGTCACTTCCGCCATGGGCTTTGACCACCTTACTATCAAGCACCGAGAAGTTTGGCGAAACCAGCATCGCAAGGAATGCGGCATTAGGCTCATTCAGCGTGATCTTGACCGTGTGATCATCAGGAGTATCGATCGACTTGATGATGTCAGCGAGCCACGACGGGTTGTCTTTCAGCACATGTAACCGTTGGAAGCTGAACGCAACATCGGCTGCAGTGAGCGAATTGCCGGAGGAGAATTTCACGCCATCTCGAAGCGTAAAGGTATAGGTGGTGACATCTTGAGCAATGTTGAATTCTTTGGCGAGTTCCGGATAGATCGTCTTAATATCCGGGGGCTTGATGTTGACCAGGCGCTGATAACATGCGCCAACCACGATGGGCGGAGTGAGCTCGTACTCGCGCGAGGGATCAAGATGGACGACGTCGGTGAGGCGCGCGATGACGAACGTGCCACCCCGTTTGCTCGCCGTACTGGCTGACTGACCAGCGGGCGTTGTCGCGGCAGGCTGCGAGGACGGCGTCGTTCCACCGGCTGACGAGGCCGGCGTCGACGCTGCATTCTTGCCTCCACCACACGCAGCGAGCAGGCCAGCCAGGCCAGCAACGCCAGCACCAAGCGCTGTGAGGCGCAGGAACTGCCGGCGAGACGCCGCCGCTTCCAACCACGATTGCTGCCCCTGCGTTCCCATTGTCTCCTCCTCAAGCGATACACCGCCGATTTCGCGCGTATCAAAGCACATGGCCACGAGAATGGCAAGAGAAATACGCCGCATTATGGCAACAGTGCGAGGTGCGCGCAGCAAGCGCTGCACGATGATGCTCCGCAACGTCGTCCAATTCTCCCATCTGCGTAAGACAGCCTGGTATCCTTAGGAAACGGGCAGCACTGCCCCTCCATGTGACCGCTTGGTCAGTCATTTTGCCCGCATGATTGTGGGCTCGAACCTTACCAACTGAGAGAGAGGTGATCTGTGTGATGGGAACGATTATCGTCGCATTCATCGTTGCTGTCCTTGCGGCGGCAGCCGCTGCTGTTGGCACGTACTACTACCTGCAGCATGCGTCTCGATCGCGCCTTCGCGCAACGGCAAGTGAAGTCCAGCGCCTCATTGAGGATGCCGAAGCCCGTCAGCGACAAATTCTGCTTGAGGCGAAAGACGCAGCGCTCAAGTTGCGTGAGGAGCTTGAGCATGAATACCAGCAGCGACGACGTGAAGTCGAGCGGCTCGAACACCGCTTGCAGGCCAAGGAAGAGCAGCTCGACCGTCGGATTGAAGCGCTGGAACGGCGTGAACGCAAGATCCAGGCACGCGAGAAGGAACTGGAAGAGCAGGAAGCACGCCTCACGCAACTTGAGCAAGCAAAGCTGCAAGAGCTGCAGCGCGTTGCCCAACTGACACTGGAAGAAGCACGCGAACTGGTTATCCAACAGGCCAGCGAGGAGGCGCGCGAAGCGATCAATCGCCAAGTGCGTGACATTGAACAAGAAATTAAGGAATCAGCGCGGCAGCGTGCGCAGATGATCCTCGCGACAACGATCCAGCGGATTGCGTCCGAGTACGTTGCGGAGAATACCGTGGCTGTCGTCCCGTTGCCGAACGACGAGATGAAGGGCCGCATCATTGGGCGTGAAGGGCGCAATATCCGCGCGCTTGAGCAAGCCACCGGCGTCGACTTGATCGTTGACGATACGCCTGAGGCTGTCACCGTCTCATCGTTTGATCCGGTTCGACGTGAAATTGCCCGGCGCGCTTTGTTGAAACTGGTGCAAGACGGGCGCATCCACCCGGCGCGCATCGAAGAGGTCGTTGAGAAGACCCGACAAGAAGTCGAGCAGATCATCATCGAAGAAGGGGAGCGGGCCGCAATGGAGGCAAATGTCCAGGGCCTGCATCCCGACTTGATTAAGTTGCTTGGTCGGCTCTACTTCCGGACAAGCTATGGCCAGAACGTGCTCCAGCACTCAATTGAGGTCTCGCTCATTGCCGGAGCACTGGCCGCTGAGCTTGGTGCTGATGTGAACGTAGCAAAGACCGCTGGCCTACTCCACGATATTGGCAAAGCGGTTGACCATGAAGTGGAAGGACCACACGCGCTCATCGGTGCCGACATTGCACGTCGCCTTGGGCGTTCAGCCAAGATTGTGCATGCCATCGCTGCCCATCACGGCGAAGAAGAGCCGAAGACCGTCGAAGCGTGGATTGTTGCCGCTGCAGACGCGATCAGCGGCGCACGTCCCGGCGCTCGGCGCGAGATGCTTGAGGCATACATCAAGCGGCTCGAAGCGCTCGAGGGTGTTGCGACATCGTTTAAGGGTGTCCAGAAGGCCTATGCGATCCAGGCAGGCCGCGAGGTGCGCATCCTCGTCAAGCCTGATCAAATCGATGACTATGGCGCGATCAAGCTCGCGCGTGACGTGGTCAAGAAGATTCAGGACACGCTTGATTATCCTGGACAGATCAAGGTGACGGTAATCCGCGAGACCCGAGCGATCGAGTACGCACGGTAGCGCGCCGCTGATGGACGGCAGCATGTGTAAACAACATGTTGACGCCCAGCGCACCCTGTGGTAACCAATACAGCGGAGAGGGGCCAGGCACGGAACGGTGCCTGGCACGCTCTTGGAGAAGGCCGGTTGTGGCAGGAGGTAGACGGAGAGGAGCGGCAATTCGAGGACAGACTGCAGGATTCACACTGCACGATTGCGGCACTCGCATGTGCATATTGCGTGGCAGCATAGATGCCTTTATGGAGGGTTCGAATGGAGCGCTTCTTTAGTAAACTTGACCTGCGCGATATCAAAATTGGTACGGACGCGAGCTTCCCGCCCGATGAGGGATCGCAGGCAACCCGGCAGGAACAGGGTGGAGTTGCCAAGCAGCCGGCGCGGCGAAGCGAGATTCTGAAGGTGTCAGCGCGCTCACGGCCGAGCGCTGTCGCCGGCGCGATTGCTGGCGTGGTGCGCGAGTGCGGCCGTGCAGAAGTGCAGGCAATTGGGGCCGGCGCAGCCAATCAGGCCGTGAAGGCTGTCGCAATCGCGCGGGGTTACCTCCTGGAGAGCGGCATTGACGCCGTCTGCCTGCCATCGTTTATCAACGTTACTATCAACAACGAGGATCGCACGGCGATCCGGTTGATCGTTGAGCCACGGTAGCCCAACCGGCGCGTTGTCTCCGACTGTTGATAACGCTCCCCGAAAAGAATTCGGGGAGCGTTTTTGTCTCCCACAGCACGCTTGGGCAGTAACTGCGGTACACTCCCATCAAGGGTGAGCAGTCGGGTGGTAGCAGGGAGCCTGCATGCGTGATGACGGCATAACGCCGCCTGAGTCTCTACCACGTACGTCTTCAGAACACGACCGGCGGGTATCGGACCGGAAGGCCCGACAGGAGCGAGCCAATACTCCGCTTGGCCGTCTGTTACGCTATCTCGGGCTTGTTCTTGGTCTACTCATTGGCTGGGCAATCGGGGCTGCGCTCGATCAGCTCAACGCGATGCAACACCCTGGTCCCTACACGGTGATGGCTGCTGCAGCCCTCGGTGCACTGGGCTTCCTCACCACGCCCTATATTGTCTTCTGGCTGTTTGACCGGCTGAGTGCCACCGTCCGCCGTGTCACCATCGGTGACTTCGCAGCCTTGATCGTGGGCCTCCTGATTGGTGGCGTACTCTCAGCACTGCTCGCCTGGCCGCTCTCGTTGCTGCCAAGCCCTGCTGGCTCGCTCGCCCCGACAGTCGTCGCAGTGGTCTTGACGACTGTTGCCGCAACGGCGACCGTCGTCAAACGCGACGAGTTGCTGGCCCTCTTCCAACGAGGCACGGTGGCAGCCCAAGACGCGCCAATTATCGTTGATACGAGCGCGCTGATCGATGGGCGCATTCGTGACCTGCTGCGGCTTGGCTTTCTCCAGGGCCCGCTGCTTGTGCCCCAATCCGTCATCTACGAGCTGCAACAGCTCGCTGACGCCGGTGACGCACAACGGCAGACAAAGGGCAAGCGCGGCCTTGACTTGCTTCGACAACTGCAGCAAGACCCTTCGATCACTGTGGTCGTCGATGCAACACCGCCAACCGGTGAATCAGCCGACCACATCCTGCTTGAGCTGGCCCGAACGCACCAAGGTCGACTCTTCACCTGCGACCATGCGCTCACTGAAGTCGCACGCCTTGCTGGTATTCCTGTGCTCAACCTGTACGCCCTTGAACGAGCCCTTCGGCCGCCAGTCCGGCCAGGTGACACGCTCACCTTGAAGGTGCTGGGAGAGGGACGGGAAGCTGGACAAGGCATTGGCTATCTTGACGACGGAACGTTGGTCGTGATTGAGGCTGGCGCCCAATACATTGGCTCACAGGTGACCGTGACCATTCAACGCATGCTCCAGACCAACAGTGGCCGGCTGGTCTTTGCCCAACCAGTGGCCAAGGAGGAACAAGGATGACCGCCGGGCTGGTGCTCGTGGCAGCCGGTCGGAGCACCAGAATGCAGGAGCTCGACAAACTCCTCATTCCGCTCTGCGGCCGCCCCGCGATCACCTGGGTGCTCGATGCCCTTGCGGCAACGCCCGGACTGGCCGAACTGGTCATTGTTGTTAACGCGGAGAACCAAGAGGCGATCCGCACGCACGTCAATGAGGCTCACCTCAGCATACCGGTCACGTTGTGCCTCGGCGGCGAAACCCGCGCAGCATCGGTCCACGCTGGCGTACGCCATCTCTCCCCAACAATCGAGTTCGTCCTCATCCACGATGCTGCCCGCCCTCTTGTGACGCCCGCGCTCTTCACCCAGGCCATGCAGGCGGCGACCGTGTACGGCGCGGTTCTGCCAGTCGTGCCAGTGCACGATACGATCAAGCAGGTCGACCCGCAGGGGCGGGTCATGGCGACACTCCCCCGCCACCAACTCGTCGCTGCGCAAACGCCCCAGTGCTTTCGTCGCGATTGGCTTGAAGCGGCATACGCCCGTGTTCCGCTTGACAGCCCGGAAATTACTGATGAGGCAGCACTGCTCGAAAAAGCGGGATTTCCTGTCCAAACCATCCCGGGTTCGCCTGAGAACTTCAAGCTCACAACGCCAGTCGACCTGGCAACGGCAGAAGCCGTACTACGGTTACGGCAGAAAGGACGACAATGTTCCGCGTAGGCATCGGGTATGATGTCCATCCGTTCGCCCCAGGTCGACGGCTGGTGCTCGGCGGGATTGAGTTGCCGGGTACGCAAGGGTTAGCCGGCCACTCGGACGCTGATGTCATCGCGCACGCGATTGGTGACGCGTTGCTCGGCGCGGCTGGCTTGGGAGATCTTGGCACACATTTTCCACCAAGCGATCCACAATGGAAGGACTGCTCAAGCCTTCTCCTGCTGCAGCGGATTAGTGCGCTGCTCCAGCAGGACGGTTGGCAGATCGTCAACATTGATGTGACATTCATCGGCGAGCAGCCACGCCTGGCACCGCACCGCCAGGCAATGCAGGAACGGCTTGCCGCTGCGCTTGAGATTGCGCCGCACCAGGTTAGCATCAAGGCAACGACAAACGAGCGCCTCGGGTTTATTGGGCGAGGCGAAGGCGCTGCTGCGCTCGCCGTTGCGCTGATCACACGCCCAGACATTGAACAACCATGAGGGGAGTTTTGCTCGATGCGTGCGTTGATACAGCGCGTCAGCCAGGCCGCTGTTCGGGTTGATGGCAAGACCGTTGGCGAGATTGGGCCGGGACTCCTCGTGCTCGTCGGTGTCCACCACAACGATACAGCGGAAACCGCTGAAATACTTGCCCGCAAGACCGCGCATCTTCGGATTTTTGAAGACGAGCAGGGAAAGATGAACCGCTCGGCAGTTGAGCTGGGGCTGAGCGCATTGGTCGTCTCACAATTTACGCTGTACGCCGATTGCCGCAAGGGACGCCGGCCGAGCTTTATTGACGCAGCGCCGCCAGATCATGCCGCGCCGCTCGTCGAGGCGTTTGCTGCCGCATTGCGATCGCACGGGCTCCAGGTCGCAACCGGTTGCTTTGGCGCCCATATGGAAGTCGCCCTGATCAACGATGGTCCTGTGACAATCTGGCTTGACTCTGCAGAACTTACCGCCAGCAAAGAATAGGACTTTCCTCCCGGTGTCCTCAGCAGGCCAGCATGATAGACTCCGTCCAGAACACGCGGGCAGCCGGGTACGAGGCACAGAAGGGGGAAGTGATGTTTTGCCCTCACTGCGGAATCGTCCAGGACGACCATGCAACGACCTGCCAGTCCTGTGGCCTTCCCCTCACCGGACAAACAACTGATCATCCCTGTCCACACTGTGGGACACCAACGCTCGCTGGCGCACGCTATTGCTCAGCCTGTGGTACAGCGCTTGCTGCAGCGATCGAGCACGAGCAGGACGACGCGACCCCGCTTACCCTCGAGGACCTGCCAGCGTGGCTCCGTGCCGAACCCTCGAGTGAGCATGGTGAGCTGCCTGAGGCAACGATGCCAGTATCACAGGCGCCGCAAGCGCCGGCGGACGAAGCCGCAAGCATGGCGCAGTTCTCGCTCCTCGACGAAAGCGACCTCCCACAGTGGCTGCGCGAGTTTGCTGAAAACGAACCGCCAACCTTGACTGAACAACACCCAGAAGCACCGGTCTTGCCACCGCCAGTGATTCAGCAATCCTGGGGCACTGTATCCGTGCCGACAATGACCGGCATTGCGATGGCCGCGTTCGAGCCTTTGCCAGCCGATCTCCTTGCCGTTGAGCCAGCAGAGCCCGTGCCGGCAGCCCCAGCAGAGCCAGCCCCTCCGCCAGCGCGTTCGTCATCGCGGGCACTACGCCTTTTCCTCCTCCTCGTCACGATTGTGATCGTGCTGGGCATTGTTGGCTACATGTTCCTGCAGATGCAACGGCCATAGCAAGAAGGAGCGTCCAATGGCGTCTGCGTCAGCTCGGAGTGAGCAAGCGGCTCCGCACGAAGGCGATAGCTCAGCACTGCGTGCTGCTGCCGTCTGTGTTGCCTTCCCGACAGTCGTGCACACGCTACTTTTTGACCTTGTTCAAGGCACGCCACGATTTCTTGCCGCGGCGCAGAGCCCTCCAAACGCTGATGCCTTGAGCATCGCCGACCGGGTACGGGCAAGCCTGGCTATGCTCGGGAGCGAAACTGGTAGACAGCTCCTTCAGGATGGCAACCTCATTACACCACGCCATCCCTCAGGCGATGGCGTTGACCTCCTGGTGATGACAGGACTCCCACTCCAACCGTTCACTGCGTGTATCGTCCCGCTCGACGACGACCCCACCCTTCCGCACCTCCTCCGCAACGCGCTGCAGCGTGCACCGACTGCCGTTGCCCATGCTCCAGCCAACAGTTCTTCCCCGACGCTGCGTGCCTGGTTGCGTGAGCACCGGCCAGACGTCCTTGTGATGACGAGCAGCACGGTAACGCCGCCGCATCTCGATGCATGCCGCGAAGGTATCTATGAACTCATAGGCTATGCGATGCCACCAGCACTTGGGCTCGTTATTGCCCCCGATGCTGTCCAACGTGCGCTGGCTGATGAATTTGGCGCGACACTCGAGCTTGTCGGTGTCGATCCTTCCGTCTACCCTCCGCCAGCAATTGCAACGGCGATTGCCAAAGAGATGCGGGAACGCTATCGGCAAGCGGCACGCTCGCAGCTTGCTCCACTGACACCGTTTCCGCCACCGATTATTGACTTGCTTGAGGCGATTGAGCGAGCAGCCTCGTTCATCTACCGACGAACGAACACTCCAACGCTGGTCATCAGCGCGACGGCAGGGTTGAGCATCGCGCTCGCTGCCGAAGGTCATTTGCGGCTCCGCTACTGGGCTGACCGCGACATGAGCGCTGAAGCACTCGCCTTCCTGACCGAATCAGCGAGCGAGATCACGCGTTGGCTCCCCTGGAGTATGCGCAGCGACGAGCTGACCGAATGGGTACTGAATCGCACGGTCCGGCTAGCAGCGCAACTCATCGACGAGCGTGACTGTGCCATTGCAGCAGCCGGTATTCGGGTGCTTCTCCAGCGTGCATTACACGACCTTGATACCCCTCCACCGCTCCCAGTACAGCTCATCTGCTGTGATCCCGCACTCTATGCGCTTGGCCCAGCACTGGCGACGTTGACACTGCTTGACAGTTGTCAACCAGCGCCTGCAGGAGGTCGTGTCACCCTCGCGTTCGACGACGTTTACGCGCTGCCAGCACTTGGGGCGCTGGCAGCGATTGCTCCGGCCTATGCTGCGGCAGCGCTTGAAGAAGACGGTCTCTTGCCACTTGCTGAATGCCTCGTGCTCAACGAGCCGCTTTCTCAGCCGGGGACGCTCGCAGTCCGCGGACAGCTTGTCCAGGGACAAGCTCGACGGCAGTTCAGTCTGCCGCAAGGGAGCCTGCTTCGCTTGCCGCTTGAAGGGACGGAGCCGGTGACCTTGTCGCTGCAGCCAGCGCCTGGCCTGACTGCACCATTGCCGACGCTATCCGAGCCACTCACCCCGCCCTGGCCAGCACTCGGCGTGATCCTTGATGCGCGTGGGCGACCAATACCGCTTGCTACGGAGCCAGAACAGCGACGAACGCAACTCGCATCATGGCTTACCGACGTGACAGCTGGAGAGAGCGAAGCATGAGTGGACTGAGTACAACGCTGCCCCAAGTCAAGGCCGCGTTGACCCGCAATGTGGTGCTCCGCGTCGAGCGGCACAGCCCGCTTGCCGGGCAACCGATGGTGCAAGCCGGTTTGCCGGTCCAACCAGCAACTCCTGTCCTGACTGCCCCAGCATCAGTCGCGCAGCCCCTTACGCTTGCGGTAGCGCGGGAGCTTGGCATTGCCCCGAATGAAGTTGGACGGCACCTCGTGCGACCACTCGGCGCCGCGGTGGCACAAGGCGAGCCGGTAGCAGTGGCGCGACGCGGGCTGCGCAGCATCCAGGTGACAGCACCAACTGCAGGCACACTTGAAGCAATCGATGAGGAAACGGGCACTCTCACGCTTCTACCAACGGTCGAGCAGGTGCAGTACCCCGCGCTCGTTGCCGGCATCGTGCTGAGCGCTGAGCCACGACGCGTCGTGCTGCGAACCAGCGGAGACGTTCTCAGCGGCTGCGTGCTGCTTGGCGCAGAGACGTCTGGACGACTGCTGGTACTTGTCGACCGCCCTGATCGCGAACTTTCCCCAGAACTCGTCACGCCAGACGTTCAAGGCGCAATCGTTGTCGCTGGGATGACCGTTGGGCCAGCAACAGTGCAGCGACTTCGTGAAGCTGGTGCACGCGGGGTGATTGTCGGGAGTCTCACCGCAGAAACCCTGCGTGACGCGTTCGCTGTTCCGCTCAGTGGCCAGTCAGTTGGATGGGGTGGGCAAAGCCAACAGCGTCTGCGTCACGCATTTCGGCAAGCTCCGCTTTCGATCTTGGTTACTGAAGGGTTTGGTCGTTTGGCGCTGGCTGCCCCGCTTTTCCAACGGCTGCAACAGGCGAATACTGAACTTGTCGCGCTCCTGGACGCGGAGAGCGTGCCTGACATTGGTCGACCAAGCTGCATCATTGTGCGAGAGGGGCCAGGAGCCTCAACTGAAATTCCGCGCTATACGTTTGCTCCCGGACTGATTGTTCGCCGGACCGATCCCAGAGGGCTTGGGGCTGTCGGTGTTTGTGCGGGAGAGCCGACTCGGCAGATACCGCAAGCAGGCAGTACCGTTGGCTGGTCTGTCCCTGTCTCGTTTGCGCCTGGGGACACCGTCATGCTGCCGATCGAGAACCTCGAGATTGTTGCGCCAGAAGACAAAGCGGCGCGCTGAGCGAACTCCAGCGCGCCGCTTCCGCACGTCGCTATGAGCGCGTGATTACTTTACCTCGCGATACTCGCCCTCGACCGTCTCGTCACCACTGCTTCCCGTGCTCGAGGTCGCCGTGCCGTCAGCGCTAGCACCCGATGCTGCGCCGGCTTGCTCGTACATCCGCAGGCCAACCTGGGAGAGGGTGTGCGATAGTTCGTCATAGGCCGGACGGAGCCGTTCGATATTCTCCGGATCACGCTCGAGGATTTCCTTGACCGCCGAGATCTTGTTCTCAAGGTTCAGCTTGAGATCCGATGGGATGCGGTCGCTGTACTCGTTCAGCGTATGCTCAGCCTGGTAGACCAGCGCCTCAGCGCGGTTGCGGAATTCAATCGCCTCGCGGCGCCGGCGGTCCTCCTCGGCATGCGCTTCAGCCTCCTTAATCATCCGCTGGATTTCTTCTTCAGTGAGGCCGCTTGAAGCCGTAATGGTGATCTTCTGCTCGCGCCCGGTAGCGAGGTCACGAGCTGAGACGTTGAGAATGCCGTTCGCGTCGATATCGAACGTGACCTCGATCTTGGGCACGCCGCGCGGCGCAGGCGGAATGCCATCGAGGATGAAGCGACCAAGACTCTTGTTGTCGGCCGCCATTGGGCGCTCACCCTGGACGACGTGGATTTCAACCTGCGTCTGGTTATCCGCCGCTGTTGTGAAGATCTGGCTCTTGCGCGTTGGGATAGTCGTGTTGCGCGGGATAATCGGCGTTGCCACACCACCAAGCGTCTCAATAGCCAGCGTCAGCGGCGTGACGTCGAGCAAGAGCACCTCGCGCACTTCGCCAGCGAGCACGCCAGCCTGGATCGCGGCACCGATGGCCACCACTTCGTCCGGGTTGATGCCCTTGTGCGGCTCCTTGCCGAAGAATTCGGCCACCTTGCGCTGCACCAGCGGCATCCGTGTCTGCCCACCAACAAGCACCACTTCGTCAATGTCCTTGACCGAGAGGCCCGCGTCTTTTAGTGCCTGTTCCATCGGCGGGATCGTGCGCTCGACCAGGTCAGCGACAAGCTGCTCGAGCTTCGAGCGGGTCAAGGTCATAACGAGGTGCTTCGGGCCACTGGCATCAGCCGTGATGAACGGCAGGTTGATCTCGGTCTGCTGGACGCTTGACAGTTCGATCTTGGCCTTCTCAGCTGCTTCCTTCAGACGCTGCAGCGCCATGCGATCCTGACGCAGGTCAATGCCGTGCTCTTTCTTAAACTCATCGGCCAGCCAGTCGATGATTCGCTGGTCAAAGTCGTCACCACCGAGGTGGGTATCGCCGTTGGTCGCCAGCACCTGGAAGACACCCTCGGAGATATCGAGGATCGAGATATCGTAGGTGCCGCCACCAAGGTCGTAGACGGCGATTTGCTCCTCGGACTTCTTGTCGAGACCATAGGCCAGCGCTGAAGCCGTTGGCTCGTTGATGATCCGGAGCACTTCGAGACCAGCGATGCGGCCAGCGTCCTTGGTTGCATTGCGCTGGCTATCGTCGAAATAGGCTGGCACGGTGATGACGGCCTTATCGACCTTCTCGCCGAGATAGGCCTCAGCGTCAGCCTTGAGCTTCTGCAAGATCATGGCCGAGATCTCAGGCGGGCTGTACCAACGGTCGCCCATCTTGATCTCGACACCGCCGTTCTGCGCACGCCGCACCTTGTAAGGCACCAGTTTGATTGTGCGCTGTACCTCCGGGTCGTCAAAGCGTCGACCCATGAAGCGCTTGACTGAGTAGATTGTGTTCTCGGGGTTCGTGATCGCCTGCCGCTTGGCGAAGCGGCCAACCAGGCGCTCACCATTCGCTGTCACCGCGACCACTGAAGGTGTGAGGCGCTCCCCTTCGGCGTTGGGGATCACGACCGGCTCACCACCTTCGATCACGGCCATCACAGAGTTTGTTGTCCCAAGGTCAATACCAATAACCCGTCCCATTGTCTCACCCTTTCCTTCATCTCTTCCTGTTATTGCTCATCCGCTGTTTGCGTTGACTGTGCCGACTCACCTGCAGCAGCTTCAGCCTCCTGCTTCCCCGGCTCCTGGCGCGGCCGGCGGCCAACTCGGACGAGCGCAGGGCGCAGCACGCGGCCATGGAGGAGGTAACCACGGCGTAGCTCTTCGATAACGACATGCTCGTCACCCTCGCCCTCTTCCATGGCGATGGCCTCGTGGCGCTCGGGCGAGAACGGCTCGCCGACGGCCTGGATCGGCTCGACCCCTTCGCTTTCTAGGACTGACCAGAGCTTCCGCTCAATCAAGAGCAATCCTTGAATCCAAGGATTACGCTCACGTTCCTCAGCAGGAATCTTGGCAATCGCCAGGTGAAAATCGTCGAGCACTGGCAACAGCTTGAGGATGAGCTGCGCATTTGCTTGCTTGCGCAGGTCGAGCATCTCCTGTTCAACCCGGCGCTTATAGTTGAGTAGTTCAGCACGGGCTCGCCGGGCCTGGTCGAGATACTCTTCTGCCTGCTGTTTCGCCTGGTCAAGCTGCACTTGGATTGCCGCCAACTCTTCCGGCGAGACAAGCGCTGCCTCGACCGGAGCCGGTCCATCGGCCGACGGCTCTGGCGGACTCTGCTGTGCGCTTTCCGGCGCATCGGCCGGCGTATCGCGACGCGTTTCGTCATTCATCACGGCGTTCACCCCTTACTGTTCAAGGTTATTCGTCTTCCTCGGCATACACCATCTGCATGAGGCGCGACAGCACATCGGCAAGGTAACGAACTGCAGCAATCGAGCGATCATACGGCATACGCTGCGGTCCAAGCACGCCGATGACCCCACGGACGTCTCCCCCAACCCAATAGGGAGAGAGGACGATACTGAACGGTCGCAGTTCATCGAGCGGCAAATCCGACCCAATCAGTACCTGGACAGCACGGTTGAATTCGAGCCGCTCGAGCAGTGACGCCGCAAGCACGCCACTGCGCAGGAGCTCGAGCAAAGCGCTTGCCACCTCGCTCTGGCTAACCTCGGGCTGGCGGACGACGTATTCCAGCCCTTCGGCATACAGCTCACGGGCATGCTCTTGCTCGATCGCCTGCAGCGCCTCGACGATCCGGCGCAAGACCTGCGCTGCGAGCGGCGTTGCCCCAACCATTTTCCGCTCGACCGCAGTGCGATCGAGAAACTGGATCTCTGGATTGAGTTGCTCGCTTAAGGCACTGAGCGCCGCTTGATCGATCGGCTCGGCAAGCTCAAGCAACGATTGGTGAATCGCGCTTGTCTGCGTGACGAGCACAAGGAGCGCGAGCTGCCGGCGCAAGCTGAGCAGCTCAAAGTGCCGCACCCGCTCAACGGGCGAATGCGGCGGGGTAGCCAAGCCGAGGTTCTGGCTCGTGTTCGCCAACACGGCTGCAGCAAGCTTGAGCCAGCTCGCAATCTCCCGCTCGACCTGCCGGAATTGATGGCTGACCATGATCTGGATGGCCGGCGGCAAGTCGGGAACGTCGAGCAAGTGCTCGACGTAGTACCGGAACCCAGCCTCGGTCGGAACACGCCCCGCCGAGGTATGGGGTTGCTGGAGCAATCCGGCCTCTTCTAAGACTATCATCTCGTTCCGGATTGTCGCCGAGCTGACCCCAAGCGGCACCCGTTCAAGCAAGGCTTTCGAGCCAATCGCTCGCCCGGTCCGGATATATTCCTCGATGACGTAGCGCAAGATCGCTTGCTGTCGCGCCGTCAGTTCCACCGCTCGCACTCCATGCTAGCACTCAAACTCGGAGAGTGCTAGCTATCCAAAAGGATAAACCTTGATACGGCCAGAGTCAAGGTCGACCCCTGCCTCGTTACTTTCCCCGGTGGCGAGCGCGTCGCACGGCAAAGCTGCCAATGAAGACCAACGCTGGGAGGCCAGCTGCGAGGACAAGGCGCGACAGATCACCGACCGCGCTCGCCCCCACGCCGTACTGGCTCCGTACCCAGGATTCCCATGACTGGTCGAGCTGGTCGATCGTGACACCAAGGCTCTGCTGGACGGCTTCGTCATAGGTGACACCCTGTTGAAAGCTGCGCAGGAGCACACCCAAGCGCGCACCGCCATACATACGTATGATGTACTGGACAACGCTCTCGCTCTCAGCATAGGAGAGGAGTGCCGCCGTTGGATCAGCCGGGAAGCTCGAGTTGAGCGCCTGCAAGGGGATGAGCTGGTCACGTTGCACTGCTTGACGGAGGAGCGGCGGGAAGCGCGCATCCTGCGGCTGCTGGAAGAACGTGGCGAGGCCTTCGTCGAGCCACGGCGGTGGAGTATTGTAGGGATTCTCTGTCAGTTGCGCGACCGCAAGATGGACAACTTCATGCGTCAGAATGCGGCGCATCTCCTGCATATTGCCAGCCGGCACGCCACCGAGGATCAGTTGTAACTCGGGCAGCGCCATTCCCCCAACCCATTCAGCACTTGCCGGGGGCAACGCACTGGCCAATGCCTGCGCGCTAGGATAGAGGACGACACGAACCGGACCCTGGATCGTCACATTCAACTGCTGGCCAAGCTGGTCAATCGTCTGCTCGACGATCGCTAACGCTGCTTGACGATAGGCTGGATCAGCCACTGCCGCATAAATCTGTACCCGGGCATCTTGGGCCACCGACCACTGATAGCGCTGGTCAAGGTAGAGCACGCGTTGTTCCGGGCTCTCAACCCAGCTGCCGTCGGCAAAGTAGAGCCGCCAGACGTAGCTAATCTCCGTCCCTGGAGGGAGGTAGTTTACCTGCATATCACGGGTGTACTGGATATGCAGGTCAAGGCTGGGTGTGAAGGGCGGGCGAACGACCGTGATCGCGATCGACGACACCGGGTGATAGCGAAGTTCGACGCGCGTGACCGGCTCCTGGGTCACGACATGGAGAGAAAACGTCAGGGCCGTGGGGAATTGCACGGCAACCTGCTGGTCAGCAAACTGGGCCGACGGCGCAGCACGTACCGTCGGCCCAGCGAACCAGCTCAGCAGTCCCCAGACAAGGAAGAGCGTGAGAAGGAGGCTACGCCCCAGTCGATGCCGGTGCTTCCGCACCTTCCAGGCTCTCCAGCTCGCTACCGGCACGGTGGAGATAGGCTTCAATGAACGGTTGGAGGTCACCATCAAGGACAGCCTGGACATTCGGCGTGCTTACCCCCGTCCGATGATCCGTCACCATGGTATACGGATGCAGGACGTAGGAACGGATGCGGTTGCCCCACCCCGTGACTGGCACCTTGCCTTTTAAGCGTGCCTGCTCTTCCTGACGCTGACGCAGCTTCAGTTCCATTAAGCGGGCTCGCAGGATTTTCATCGCTGTTTCACGGTTCTGCAACTGCGAGCGCTCGTTTTGACACGTGACGACGATGCCAGTCGGCAAGTGGGTAATCCGCACTGCCGATTCAGTCTTGTTTACGTACTGGCCACCAGCACCAGAGGCACGGTAGGTATCAATCCGCAAATCCTCATCGCGGATAACAATTTCAGGATCATCGTCAACTTGTGGCAACACTTCGACGAGCGCAAACGACGTGTGACGACGATGGTTCGCATCAAACGGTGAAAGACGTACGAGCCGGTGTGTGCCTGCCTCGCCCTTAAGGTAGCCATAGGCGTATGGGCCACGGACTTCGACCGTTGCACTCTTGATACCAGCTTCCTCACCCTCATGGAGGTCGAGGATCTCAGCAGTGTAGCCTGCTCGCTGCGCCCAGCGCAGGTACATGCGAAGGAGCATCTCGGCCCAGTCTTGCGCATCGACCCCACCAGTACCAGCGTGGATCGCAAGGAGGGCATCGTGGTCGTCATACGGGCCGTTGAGCAGAACGCGAAGCTCGAGGGCGTGGACACCTTCGGCAATACGGCGCACTTCCTGGTCAAACTCGGGCTGCAGCGTCGGATCTTCAGCGACGAGTGTTTCAAATTCCTTGAGGTCTGCCGCGTGGCGCTTCAGCTTAGCAAACTCTTCGACGAGATCACGCAGTTGGGCAATACGCCGAAGCAGCCGCTGGGCACGCGCCGGGTCATCCCAGAGAGCGGGATCAGCGGCCTGTGCTTCGAGTTCAGTGAGTTGTCGCTGCTTATCAGCGAGGTCAAAGACGCACCTCGATCTGTTCAAGGCGTGCCAGTAAATCGTCCAGCGAACTTCCAGGTTGGATCATGCCAACACCTCCAAGACACGAAAAGAGCTGACCAGCCGGTCAGCCACACAACCAAGAAAAGTATACCAGCCAACTCAGGATCTGAGGTTGACGGATCGACGTTCATCAGCTAAGGTAGACAGAGAAATGAGAGCGAGAATCATTCTCACTTGATCGGTTTGTCGTTGCCTGACTTCGCTCTCATTGGCCTGCGAGAGGTGATTGCATCGGAACGAACGAGGCAGGCCATCATCATCACAGCACGAGGACGCAACGATGAAGGTTTCAACACGTGGCGAGTACGGCATCCGCGCAATGGTTTCCCTCGCAAAGATGTATGGGCAAGGGCCAGTGCCGCTCACCGCGATCGCGGCTGACTCAGCTGTTCCGCTGGCCTACTTGGAGCAACTCATGCTGCCGCTCCGCCGTGCCGGTCTGGTTGTCAGCACGCGTGGCGCGCATGGTGGATATGCCTTGGCCCGCCCGCCGGAAGAAGTCAAGATTGGCGAAATCTATCGGGTGATGGAAGGGCCGATTGCCCCGATGAGCTGCGTCAGCGAGGAGAGTACGGACGATTCGTGCCCAATGATCGACGGCTGCGCGACGCGGCTTGTGTGGTTGAAGGTGCGCGACAGTATCATCAACGTGCTCGACTCGACCACGCTGGCTGACTTGTTGGCCCAGGCACCACGGCCAACGGCACGGTCGTCAGCGACAGCGTAATGTGCATGCTGGCGTCTTCAGGAGGGGCACAGTGAATCGAACTGAAATCTACCTCGACCATGCCGCGACGACACCAGTCGATCCGCGGGTGCTCGAGGCAATGTTGCCGTACTTCACTGAACAATTTGGCAATCCTTCGAGTATCTATGCAGCAGGGCGGCAAGCACGGGCAGCAATCGACCAGGCACGGGCACGGATTGCCCGGATTCTGCACTGTCAGCCTCGTGAAATTGTCTTCACGAGTGGCGGCACTGAGAGCGACAACCTGGCAATCAAGGGCGTCGCCTGGTGGCATCGGCTGAACGGTCGAGGGAATCACATCATCACTACGGCGTTTGAGCACCATGCAGTGCTCCACAGCGTCCAGTACCTCGAGAAGTTCGGCTTCGAAGCTACGTACGTGCGTCCCGGGCCGGACGGCATTGTCCGTGTCGAGGATATTGAAGCGGCTATTCGCCCCGACACGATCTTGATCTCGGTCATGTATGCCAACAACGAGATCGGCACGATCCAGCCAATTGCTGAGATTGGGAAGCTTGCTCATCGCTATGGCATTCTGTTCCATACGGACGCCGTCCAAGCTGCTGGCACGTTGCCGCTCGACGTGGAACGGCTCCATGTCGACCTGCTCTCGTTGTCAGCCCACAAGTTCTATGCACCGAAGGGCGTGGGGCTGCTCTACGTCCGGCAGGGGACAAAGCTGCTCTGGCAACAGAATGGCGGATCGCAGGAGAGCAACCGCCGTGCTGGGACAGAGAATGTGCCAGGGATTGTGGGCATGGCAACGGCGCTTGAGCTGGCGTATGCCGAACGTGAGGAACGCAACGCCCACCTCCTTGCGCTGCGCGATCGGCTGATCGATGGCATTCTGCAGCGCATTCCAGACGCACGGCTGAACGGCGACCGTGAGCAGCGCTTGCCGAACAACGTTAACGTCTCGTTTGAAGGTGTCGATGGCGAGACGATCCTCCTGAATCTCGACATGCACGGCATTGCAGCATCCAGCGGCTCGGCATGCACAACTGGCTCGACGGAGCCGAGCCATGTCCTGCTTGCGATTGGGCTGACACCGGAGCAAGCCCGGAGTAGCATCCGCCTGACGCTCGGCAAGGACAACACGGAGCAGGAGATCGATCGGACACTGGACGTGCTTGAAGAGACGGTAACACGCCTCCGCCGCTTGACGAGCGCTCAGGCGCGGGCGCGCTAACAGTTAGCGCCGTACAACGCGGAGCCAGGTTGCTACCGCTTCAGGGAGCGGGGGCAACTCCTCGCGCGAGGCAAGCCCGAAGGATTGCAAGAAAAGCGCGGTGGTGCCATATTGCACTGGGGCTCCTGGCTGCTCGGCCCGTCCGACTGGCTCAATCAACCCGCGATTGAGCAGTGTCTGTAGTGCCGCAGTGCTGTCGACACCGCGCAAGGCGTCGATCTCCGCACGCGTGACTGGCTGGCAATAGGCTACGATCGCCAGCGTTTCAAGCGCAGCTGGGGAAAGACGTCCTGAGCGTCCACCTCCAAGCGCCGTCTCGACATCGTGTGCCAGTGCCGGGTCAGTCACAAGCTGTAGCTGGGTACCGTGCTCAATCACCCAAAGGCCGAGCGCCTGGGCGCGCTGACGAAGCTGGACAATGGCTTCATCAAGCGCAGCCGGCGTGCAGGCAAGCAGTCGGAGCAGGCGCTCACGGTCAACCGGCTCTCCAAGGGCGAAGAGCACAGCGCCAAGCCGGGCAGCGAGATCAGGCGGTGTTCGCTCGTTCATCATCAACCCGCTGGTCAAGCTGCACAACAATATCACCGAACCGCTCGTGTTGGACAGCAGAAACGATGCCACGTCTGATCAGCGAAAGCAAGGCCAGGAAGCCAACGACATACTCAGCGCGGCTTGCCTGTTTGCCGAGGAGCCCAGAGAATGTCGCAACACCCATGCGCAGCCGTGTCAGCAGTCGCGTCACCATCGTTTCCAACGACGGTACAGGGCGCAAGCGTAACGGTTGTGCCGGCTGACGGCGGGCGGCAAGGCGTGTCAGAGCGTGGACGAGAGACTGTGGAGCCAGCATGGTCTCGAGAGGCTGAGGCTGCGCCGGCAACGCAGGCAGTACTCCACCTCGCGGATACGCACGCTGCTCGGCAGCAAGGCGGTCGGCAAGGAATGCCGTACAGGGCTGCAGGGCCGCGGCAGCAGCGAGCTGGGCAGGCAAAAGGAGGCTCGCCTCTTCCTCGGGCGCGGCCTTCTCAGGTTTCGGCAACAACGCGCGAGCTTTCCAGGCGAGCAGGCGCGCGGCCAGTGCGGTGACATCAGCAAGCAACTCGGGAGCGTCCTGATCCTGCGGACAGTAAGCAAGGCATTGCGCGAGCACCGCCGTCACCGGCAGTTCTGCCAGCTCAATTGCTCCCGCCCGCGCCTGTTCGAGGAGTTCCCTGAGCGAACCCGAAAATCCTGGTAGCTCGAGCGCGACGTCGTGCACCCACGGAGAAAGTTCGACCGCTGTCGCATTCCGTGCAGCTGTCATCGTGCCCTAGAGCATCGGCTGACCGGCGACCAGCGTAAAGACTGAAGCAAGCGTGCGGAAGACCGGTAGGTACATTGCCGCCAAAATGGAGGAGCCGCCAAATGAACCAAATGCAATGAGCAGAATCAGAATTGCAAGGCCATAGCGCTCCAACGCAGCGAGTTGCAGGTACCAGAAGCGTGGCAGAATACCAAGCAAGATTTTGAGTCCGTCGAGCGGCGGAATTGGGATCAGGTTGAACGAGGCAAGCAGGAGATTCACCTGAATAAAGGCGTGCAGCACGAGCGCGGCGAAAGTGGGCAGCGAAACGCCAAAGCGCAGCACGAGTGCACCAAGCAAGGCGAGGAGGATATTCGATACTGGGCCAGCGAGGGCGACCAGTGCCATTCCCCGCTGATGCCAGCGGAGGCGGGCTGGGTTCACTGGTACTGGCCGCCCCCAGCCGATCCCAAAGCCAAACACAATAATGAGCAAAAGCCCAATCGTCCCGATCGGGTCAAGATGCGCGATTGGATTGAGTGTTACCCGGCCAAGCCGCTGCGCCGTATCGTCACCGAGCCGTAGCGCTGTCCAGGCATGTGCACATTCGTGCACGGTAATGCCGATCAGGAAAGCGATCAGGACAGCGACGAGTTCGTCAGGCCGCTGCAGGATGCCCACAGATGATCATCCGCATCACTAGGGTGTGCACCCCGGATAGAGATGACACGCGACGTAGTGCCCGTTGCCCTGGTCGACGAAGCGCGGTTCCACCTTCGAGCAGACGTCCATTGCGTAGGGACAGCGTGTATGGAAGCGGCAGCCGGAAGGTGGGTTAATCGGGCTAGGCACGTCGCCCGTCAAGATGATGCGCTCCCGCTTCTTCTCAACGACCGGGTCAGGGATCGGCACGGCCGAGAGCAGCGCCTTGGTGTAGGGGTGGAGCGGGTCATCGTAGAGCGAATCGCGGTCAGCAAGCTCGACGATTTTGCCAAGGTACATCACAGCCACACGATTGGAGATATGGCGAACCACGCTCAAGTCGTGGGCGATGAAGAGATAGGTGAGCTTGAATTTCTCCTGCAATTCCTCGAGCAGGTTAATGATCTGCGCTTGAATCGAGACGTCGAGTGCTGAGACTGGCTCGTCTGCGACGATGAATTCAGGGTTCGCTGCAAGCGCGCGGGCAATCCCGATGCGCTGTCGCTGGCCACCGGAGAACTCGTGTGGGTAGCGGTTGGCAAAGTATGGGTTGAGACCAACGGTTTCTAGCAATTCTTGCACCCGCTGGTTGCGTTCGTTCTTCGGCACTAAGTTATGGATCTGCATCGGCTCGCTCACAATGCTCCCGACCGTCATGCGGGGATTGAGCGAGGCGTAGGGATCCTGGAAGATCATCTGGAGGTAGCGGCGCATCTTGCGCATTTCACCCGGACTCAGCTTCGTCAGATCAGTGCCCTTGTAGAGGACCTGGCCAGCAGTCGGCTTGTAGAGTTGCAGGATCGCGCGGCCGGTCGTGCTCTTACCACAGCCGGACTCGCCGACGAGTCCGAGCGTCTCGCCACGATAGATCTGGAAGGAGATATGGTCGACGGCTTGTACCCAGCCAACGCGGCGCTGCAAGAGGATGCCGCGTGTGAGCGGGAAATACATCACCAGGTCGCGGACATCGAGCAGCACCTCTTTGCCAGCGCCGTTTGTCTGCTGTTGCGTTGTGCTCTGCGCCTCAGTTGCCATCGCTCAACCGCACTCCTCCCTCGCGCTGCTTGGCTGACACCAAGCTTACTTCCTCCCAGAACCAGCAGGCTGACCGGTGATCTGGCTTCACGTCCATTAACGGCGGATTCTTCTGGCTGCACTTCTCCCGCGCATAGCTGCAGCGAGGCATGAACGGGCACATGTCTGGTAGGTCAATCAAGTCAGGCGGCAAGCCAGGAATCGGATTGAGCTTCTCCTTGCGCGGCGCGTCCAGCCGTGGGATCGAGTTGAGCAGGCCGACGGTATAGGGATGCTTGGGGTTGGCAAAGAGCTCCTCGGTCGGCGCCGACTCCACAATGTGGCCAGCATACATGACGTTGATTCGGTCGGTCATGCCGGCAACGACGCCAAGGTCGTGCGTGATCAGAATTAAGGCAGTGTTATGTTCACGTTGCAGGTTGCGCATGAGATCAAGAATTTGCGCTTGAATCGTCACGTCGAGTGCTGTTGTCGGCTCGTCGGCGATCAGCAGCGAGGGGTTGCAGGAGAGCGCCATGGCAATCATGACGCGCTGGCGCATCCCACCAGAGAACTGGTGCGGGTATTGATCAACCCGCTGTTCAGCGTTCGGTATGCCGACCATCTTCAACAGCTCAATGCTGCGCTGGCGCGCTTGACTCCGCGTCATTCCCAGGTGCAGTTCCAGCATCTCGCTGATCTGCCGATTAATGGTCAACACTGGATTGAGGGACGTCATCGGATCCTGGAAGATCATGGCGATCTTGCGGCCACGGATCGAGCGGACTTCAGCGTCGCTCATCTTCAGAATATCTTCGCCCTCAAAGAGGATTTGGCCGCTGACAATCTTGCCAGGCGGGGTTGGGATCAGGCGCATGATCGACAGGGCAGTAATGCTCTTGCCGCATCCACTTTCACCGACGACACCGAGCGTCTCGCCTGGCATGAGGTGGAACGAGACGCCATCGACCGCCTTGACCACGCCATCTTGGGTGAAAAACTGCGTGCGGAGGTCGCGTACTTCAAGCAGTGGTTCCATCTTCACCCCCCACGTGCTCTTTCGCCCTGCCCCCGGACGTTCTGCAATTCCCTACCTGCGCTCTGCTCCTCGCCTGCAGTATCATGCTTGCCCTTCCGGAACAGAAAACGCATCAGCAGTGTACCGCGCCAGTCATATGTCGTCAACAACTGGCGAGCAATCGGCGACATTCTCCTCTTCCCTTGCCCAGTTGTGCAGGCCGTGCGAGACTGGCAGGTGATGGCGACGTGAGCAAACGCGCAGCATGCCCGCGCTGTGCATTTGCTCAACGACCAGGAGTCGGCCGGGGCAAGGAGATTCGGAAGGCGTTAGGAGGAAAGGGTATGACTACGCTCAGGCCTGAGGAACTCGAGCAGGAAGCGCTGAAACACGTCTGGGTGCACTCGGCAGAGTGGGTGCGGATCGCCGAAGAACGCGGCATGCTCGTCTTCGACCACGCCTATGGTAGCACGCTCGTCGATGTTTACGGGCGAGAGTACATCGACGGGCTTTCTGGCCTGTGGGTTGTTAACGCTGGCCATGGACGCCGCGAAATCGCTGAAGCGATGGCCGAACAGGCAGCAAAGATCGCCTATGTCTCGTCGGCCAATCATACGACCGTGCCAACTGTTCAGCTAGGCCACGTCCTTTCAACACTCACACCTGGTGACTTGAACCGTATCTTCTTCTGCTCCGGCGGCTCGGAAGCGGTGGAAAGTGCCATCAAGATCGCCAAGCAAGTTCAGGCCATGCGTGGCTATCCCAAGCGCTACAAGATTATTGCGCGCCGCGGCAGCTACCACGGCATGACGTATGGCGCCATGAGCTTGACGCAGTCGCGCAACGAGCGCTTCTTCGGCCCCTTTATGTACGGCGTCTACTACGTCCCGTCGCCGAACCATTACCGGAACGACTTCGGCCTCGACGGCGAAGCCGGCGACCTGATGTGCGCTAATTATGTCGAGCAAGAAATTCTCTATCAGGATCCGGAGACGGTTGCCGCAGTCATTGGCGAGCCGATCTCGACATCCAACGGCGTGCACATTCCCTCACCACGCTACTGGCAGCGACTCCGTGAGATTTGCGACAAGTACGGCGTTCTGCTCATCATGGACGAGGTGATCAACGGCTTTGGACGAAGCGGCAAGATGTTTGCCGCGGAGCACTTTGGTGTCACGCCTGACCTGATGACGATGGCCAAGGGACTGACGTCAGGCTACGCGCCAATGGGCGCGGTTGCCGTTAGCGAGCGCATCTTCCAGATCTTCCAGGAGCAGAAAGACGTGCCGCTCGGCCATCTCCTGACGTTCGGCGGGCATGCTGTTGCCGCGGCAGCAGCGCTGAAGAATCTTGAGATCTTCGAGCGCGAGGGACTGGTGCAGCAGAGCGCTGAGAAAGGCGAGTACTTACTCAAGCAGCTTCGCGAGCTCCTGCGACACCCGACGGTTGGCGACGTCCGCGGCCTCGGGCTGATGTGTGGGCTCGAGATGGTGAAGAACAAGGCAACCAAGGAACGTTGGGAGCGCAACTCGCCGTTCATTAAGGCGCTGGAGCGTCGCATCAACGAGAAGGGCTTGATCACGCGCGTGTGGGAAGTGGTACACGTTGCGCCACCGCTGGTCGTTACGTACGACGAGCTTGACCGCATCGTCGCCATTCTAGACGAGGCGCTCACGGAAACGGAAAACGAGTTCGCGCGCGAGATCGCTGCCTAGGCACGTACACGCGACAACACGTCGAGCCTGGCTTGGAGCATTTTTCAGGCCAGGCTCGACGTGTTATGAGGACTCCGCCAGCCTGGCAAGCAGCTTCGCTACGTGCGTCGGATCGATGGACTCATCACTGAGCAAGTAGCGCTCTCGTCCCTGGGCATCAAGGATGTAGGTGACGGCTGTGTGGTTGACGGTATAGGCATTGGCCCCCGGCGTTGGCGTGGCCTTCTCGACACCGATATGGTAGTCCTGCCAGACAGCCGCAACCTGATCCGGTTGCCCCGTTAAAAACTGCAGTTTGCCCATCAGGCCATTCGCATCGAGATACTGGCGCAAACGGGTAGTGGTATCGCGTTCAGGATCGACTGTGACGGCCAGGATGCGCACGCGGGCCTGTTGCTGTGGAGTGAGCTGATCATAGGCTGCCGCGAGCCGATGCGCCGTCAATGGACAGATATCAGGACAGGTCGTGTAGAGGAACGTCAAGACGACGACGTGCCCACGCAACGCGGAGAGTTGAATCGGCTGGCCGTCTTGATTGACCAGGGTAAAATCTGGCGCGAGCGTGCCGTCCAACGTCGTCGCATCAGCAGGTGTTGCCGTCTGCGCTTGCCGCCACCACAGTATGCCCGTTACGAGGACCGCGACGACAAAGGCAGCAAGGAGCGCACTGCCGAAGATCAATGCAATCCGAGCACGTGTGAGGGGCGTTGATTGAGCAGTCATTCTGCACGTTCCTCCACCTAGGTCTCTGCTCGTGTGCGTCCACGCCCGAGAAAGAGCCACCAGAGCACGGGAATCTCCAGGATAACGACAGCGCCCCAGAACCACCACGAGCGCCAGATACTCGGGGTGCCGCGCACAACATCAGCGTCGAAGCTTACCGTCCCGCTGCCATCGGCTCCTTGTACGGTAACGGTGAAGTGATAGCGCCCTGCTCGGTCAACGGGGATATTGGCAGCATAGTAGAGCTTGTTCGTTGCTTGATCGTGCGTTGCGGGAAAGGTTTTGGCCGCGCTTTCATCCCCCACCGGCGTCATTGTCACTGTCACGGTCGCATCATTGACTACATCCTGCGTGTCAGGGCGCTGGACAAGGACACTCACATCGGCAGTCCCGGTCTGCAATGGAATCGGGCTGGTGTACACGGTTACAATGAACGGACCAACGTGTTCGCCCGCAACCCGTACTTGCCCGCCGTTGGCCGAGGCGAACGATGCCATCCCCAGTGACTGCACAAGCCCGAGCACCAGGAGCACAAGCAGCCACCATCCTCTCTGATGTGCTCTCCCCCACCAGTCTGTCATCCCCCCATCCCCATCAATGTGCCACGCATATCCATCGGCAGCAGGAGCAGCCAGATCCCGACGAGCAATAGCCCAACACTGACCACCAGCCAGGGAAGGCTCGCCCGCAGCATCTGCTGCTCGCCGACCCAATCCCGGGCAACAAAGCGAATGGCGCCAATCGTACCGAGGAAACCGAGTTGCAAGAAGAGGAGCTTGAGCACGGTAATGGCCCCCAAAGGCAAGAGTTGGGCAAGATCCCACCGGGGCTGGCCAAGCAGCGGAGTGCCAGCCACGTCCGCCACGAAGCTTTGCAGGACGGGCACAATCGTCAGCGCGCCAGTCAGAAAGTGGAATTGATAGTGTGCGAGCCACATACCGAAGCCAAGCGGCGCCAGCGCATAGCTAAACCGTGTGGCGACAGTGAGCAACGGTTCTGCTTGCTTCGTCAACAGGCGGCTTGCGAAAGCCGCGAGGCCCACGAGGATTACCGGCAAGACAACCAGACCCAGGCCAAAGACGATCGCCAGCAGGGTTGGACGGGCATCGATCCCCGTTACACGGCGGAGCCACTGCACAGTAATCGTCGCTGGCTCGACCATCCCAAACGCGTTCAGAAACGCCCCAAACACGAGCAAAAGGACGAGCGCCCCGAGATCGATTCGCTGACTCCAGCGGCCAATCCCCGAGCGCACTGGATTGCCGCTGAACTCCCGCATCAGCGGGTTGCGCACCAGCACGCCGACGTTGTCATACGGGCAAGCTTGCACACAGTCCAAACAGAATGTGCAGTCCTGGTTGCCAACTTTGCGCGGCTGGAAAAGCCAGAGTTCACAGCCAGATTGCAGTAATCGACCGTGTGCATCATAGCGGCCATGGATGCAGTCTTTGGTCTGGCACTGCAGGCAGATGGCCGGGTCGCGCACCGTGACTTCAGTAGGAGATGACAGTGACATGACAAAGTTGAACTGGCCGATCGGGCAGACATGCTTGCAAAACGCTGCACCGGCGAAGATGCTGTCGATCACGAAGGCACCGACAAAGTAGGCCAGCGCAACCCAGGCCGTGAGCCACGGGCTCGCCCAGAGCGAGAAGGCTTCGTATGCCCAAAAGAAAAGGCCGAGCGTCACAATTGCCGCCAGTTTACCGGGCAGCCAGCGTGGCCACGGACGCCGCCCGTGGAACCAGCGCTTTGCCAAGCGTCGGGGCAGCATGAAGGGACATGCAAAGCAGAAGACATTGCCGACCAAGAGGAGGCCAAGCACAACGAGGCCGCGCCAGTGCACCCACGGCAATACGCCGGCGAGGTTCTTCGGTGCTAATGGCGGGCCAAGGAAGCCATCGTAGAGGACGAGGAGGCTCAGCACGAGCAACACAGCCTGAGCACTGGTTCGCGCGTGCTTCCACCGCAACCAACGCCCAAGCAGCGGCAGGCGCAGGAGATCAGTTCCATGAGTAGGGCGGACGATTGTTGCAGAGCGCGCCATATGCTGCGCCTCAACTCTCCTTCAGCCGCGCTGACAACCGGCCTTCTCCACCTATGAAGCGGGCTTGACGCCGTTGACCGGTGCTTGTGTCTCAAACGCGCGACCATCGGGCAGCGTGCCACGGACAATCACGACCCAGTCCCCAGCCATCGTGAACCGGAACTGGTCGACAACATAGACACCATTGCCCTGCTCGACTGCCGTCGCCAGGACTGGTTGCATGCCAGCATGGGTCATTGTGCCTTCAACCTGGACGTTCTTTGCGCCAACGACCGGCTTGCCATCGGCCGTCTTGAGCGTGATCGAGAGTCGAGCTGTCCCGACTGTTGGTGGCGACGGTTCGACGGTGACGGCGGCAGTAACGCCCTGACTGGATGTTTCACCGCGGCGCAGTTGGCATGCCGTGCTGAGCACAACGAGGCTACAAAACAGGCTCACCAGAAGCAGCACGGGCAGCCGGTAGCGCACGACAGGCTTCATGCACGACCTCCGCACTATTCGGCTTGGGCAACGGCAGGTTCCTGCAATGGCGCAGGCAGCGGCCGTTGGCCCAGAGCAATGGCGACGGCCGCGCGGGCGAGAAGCGCTGTTGGATCAGCGAGGAGAACAGGAACATCAGTCGCTTCGAGCACCAACGGCAGTTCCGTGCATGCTGCAATCAGTGCCTGCGCACCAGTGTGCTCCACAAAGGCAAGCGCAGCAGCACGAATCCGCGCGCGGACTGCCGCATCGACGTGGCCGGCTTTGACCGCGGCAATGACCGCCGACACCTCAGCTTGCGTTGCCGGTTCTGGCGCAACCGGTTGCAAGCCAACGGCTTCGAGTGCCTGGTGATAGAGTCGACTCCGAATCGTTCCTTCAGTGGCAAGCACGCCGACACACTGGCCAGGGCCGACCTGCTCGGCCAGCCAGGCTGCCGTTTCCCGCACCATGCTCAGGATTGGGATACGCACCGCGGGCTGGACACGCGGCAGGAATGCATGGGCTGTGTTGCACGGGACGATCAGAAAGTCGGCTCCAGCTTGTTCAAGACGGCGCGCACCGGCGACGAGCCACGGCGTTGGATCGGGCCCACCGTAGAGAAGCGCTTCCGTGCGGTCGGGCACACTGGGATCAGCATCAATGATCACGTGGAGATGGTCCTGATCGCGTGACGCTGGAGTAGCCGCGATGATCTTCTGGTAGAGATCAGCGGTGGCCAGCGGCCCCATGCCACCGAGGATGCCAATGATCCGACGTGTCATGCCTTTGTCCTTTGCAGCTCTCTGCTCCGCCCACCCCGCCTGCTCCCCTCCCCAATGGTAGCACCAGGCTGTGGAGCACTCACGGACAAAAACGCCTTGACGATGTCGGGAATCTTTGGACAAACTGCAGGACGAATGCGGGGGGTTATGGAACAGTCGTCATTACCCTACCACGTGTCGGTCAAAGAATTGCCAGTCGACGAACGACCACGCGAGCGCCTGCGCCAGCACGGCGCGACAACGCTCACGAATGCGGAATTGTTGGCAATTATCCTGAATACAGGAACGCGAGGGGAATCTGTCCTCACGCTTGCGCAGCGCTTGCTTGTCGAGTACGGCGGGCTTGCTGGCTTGGCGCGGGCTGATTTTGCGACGCTCTGCCGAGCGCACGGCCTAGGAGAGGCAAAAGCCGCCAAGCTTAAGGCCGCGCTCGAGCTCGGGCGTCGGCTTGCGCTGGCTCAGCCTGATGAGCGCCCATCAATCCGCTCCCCCGAAGATGCCTACGCGATCGCTGGAGCAGACATGGCTACGTTGGAGCAGGAGCATGTGCGCGTGCTGCTCCTCGATACACGGCACCGCGTTATCCGAACTGTCACCATCGCCCAGGGGCAGGCAAACAGTGCGCAGGTCCGCATGGCCGAACTGTTCAAGGACGCGGTGCGGCACAATGCCGTCGCCATCATCTTGCTGCACAACCACCCCTCTGGCGATCCAACACCGTCAGGTGCTGATATCGCGCTCACGGCCGAAGCGGTTGCTGCGGGCAAGCTGCTCGATATCGAGGTGCTCGACCATCTCGTGATCGGCCAGGGACGGTTTTGCTCGCTTCGTCGCTTAGGGCTCGGCTTTACTGCCCCAGCAGACGATGCACACGCGCGTTGGCCAACATCACCATCGTCCGCTACCCGGGCTGCAGCCAGCCGCGATCGATAAGGACTTCACGGCCAAGATGGCCAAGCAAGACTTCGTAGGGAGTACCAGCAAGCTCCGGATGCCATTCGAAGCGGTAGCGCTCGAAATACTGCACACGATAGCGTTTGCCATCGGTCTTGCTGACTTCTTCAAATTCCTCGCTGATCGGATAGCCGAAGACCATGAGCCCGCCTTGACTCCACCAGTATTGGCGGAAGACGCCGCGAAGTGTATGGCGCGTTTGGGGGAAATAGTCCACATTGGGATCAGTTGGCGGCGAGACAGGCTGGAATGGTGGCTCGGCACGTCGATTTTTGGTCCGCTCAGAACCGAGCAATCCCAGTAAGACCTCGAAGGGCGTCCCAGCATTCTCAGGGTGATATTCAAATCGCGCACGCTCAAAATACTGTGTGAGATAGACATTGCCATCCGTTGCTGACAACTCAAAGAATGGCTCAGTCAGCGGATAGCCGAAGCGCATTAGGCCGCCGTGCGCCGACCAGTAGTCCATGAAGCGCTTCGGCACGTTGTGCTGTGTCTCTTTGACGTAGACCATGTCGGGGTCCGTGCTTGGCTGAGCCGGCGCCGTCGGCGGTGGCAACACGGTGATCTGTTGCGGGAACACGCCCTGCTGGACGTACCCAACGAACTCATCGACCAAACTGGCTGTCAAGCGCCACGTCTTCACCGTCTTCAACACAATGAACCCCGTTACCGTCGCCTGCTGACCGGGCGCGAGCGGCCCTGGCAACCCCCAGCGGAATGGATTAGGCAATCCGGTATTGCCGTCGTAATCAACGCCAACACGGAAGGCCCCCTGCACCTTCGGGAACCCAGCGCTTTCGAAGTCTTGCCCTTCAACGTAGACGTAACCAGGGGGAGGATCTTGCGTCGAGAGTGTAATCTGGCCTGTATTCTGCACCACAGCGTCAATACGAAGCAGGGTGCCGGAATAGACTTGCGTCGGGGTAAACGTCACCTTGACTAACTGGGCTTGCGCAGGGACAGGTTGTGGTGGCGGCAAGGTGATCGGCGCACCGACACCGCTGAGCTGGCCACGAAGCAATGGCAACTGGGCGTAGAGCGCGTCGCCCGGACAATCGGTCTGGTTGTAGTCACGATGGCCGCCGATGTTTGGAGCGTTCTTCAGATCGTGGAAGTCGGAAACGCCTGCCGGATCGAGCTTCGGGACACGCGTCCGGATCAGCCGCCCCAGCGCGGACAAGGCCGCCTGCGGTGGATGCACGCTCTCGAAATTCCCGATCACCGCAACGCCCATGCTGCCGGTGTTGTAACCGGCCGTGTGCGCGCCAATCACGTTCGGACCGCCGTAGCGTCCTTCGTATGCGTGCCCCTGCCAGTCGATAAGGAAGTTATAGCCAATGTCCCCCCAACCAAGCGTCACGGCATGATAGGCATAGATTGCCCTGACGACGGCCGCTGGATCCGGCGGATTATTGTCAGTCGCTGTATGGTGGACGATGACCTTTTGCACAGGAGCATACTGAGGCGGCCAAATTTCGTTGCCGTTCTTGTCAAAGCGCAGCGACTCATCGGCTCCCCAGCCTGCCCGCGGGATGATCCAGCCATCGATCAGCGCTGGCGCATCGAGATAGCTCAATTCCCCGCTCATCGTGTTAACACAGGTCAGGTGCACGGCTTCGAGGTGAACCGGCTCGCCATCACTGCCACGCTGGAGGCGAACACAATACTGGACGGCCTGAACCGGGCCGGTCAGCACGGGCGGGGCATAGACGCGGCCGTCGGGGACCAGTGGGGTGATGTGCGTGTCAGGGTGCAGCCACACCCATTCGCTCCAGGCCGTGCCATCAGCACTGGTGCGGACACCGACCATCAACGCCCCGCCTGGCGGGACAGTTGCCTGCCAACTGACCTCGATGCTATTGCACGGCTGGGGAAGCGAGAAAACGCGCGATGTGTAGACGCCGTCCGAAGGAAACCCTTCGCGTTCACTCCAGCTGATCCGCGTGATTGCGGCCGCTGAAGAATGAGGGAAGCGGAATTCTGTCATTGTTGCGATAACTGCGCCACCAGCAAGCTTCAGCAGCGTCCGCCGCGTCCAACGCGGCTGTCTCACGATCCCTTCCCTTCCCAGGCAGCTACCCCTCGTCCTCGACCGCGTCCGTTTTGTTATGCTAGCGCGCGCGGGTTGTACGGTCAAGGTGTACAAACGTCCTTGTTCATCAGGACGTTGGTCATGGTCAGATCATCCCGCATGGCAGCAGGCAGGTGTGGGCACGGTACCAGCGAACCTGGTTACCTTAAGAAGAGGGAAAGACGAGAGCGAGGGCACGATGCCACGCGATCTTCCGCTCGGCAACGGACGGTTGTTGCTGGCGTTTGACCACACGTACACGTTGCGCGACCTCTACTACCCGCATGTCGGGCAAGAAAACCATACGCAAGGGCAACTTTGCCGTTTCGGCGTCTGGGTTGACCACCAACTGGTCTGGCTGCACGACGATGGCTGGGAGCGGCAGTTGCGCTATCAGCCCGATACGCTCGTCAGCAACGTGCTCTTACACCATCCAGCGCTTGGCCTGCAACTGCAGATACGCGACGCGGTTGACATTGAAGATGACGCATGGATTCGTGAAGTCTGTGTGCGTGACCTGACCGGGCGAGACCGAACGGTTCGGCTCTTCAGCCATTTCGACGGCTACCTCTGGGGCTACGCGGATGGAGAAACGGCCTATTACGAGCCGGTCGAGCGCGCGATTGTGCACTACAAAGGCAAGCGCTACTTCTGGTTCTCCGGCTGGGCCGGTACAACGCCTGGTCTCCACACCTTTGCGACGGGAAACAAGGGATTTCGAGGCCGCGAAGGAACCTGGCGCGATGCAGAAGACGGCTATCTGAGTCAGAACCCGATTGCGCAGGGATCAGTCGACTCGATTATCGGCCTGGAACTTGCTATCCCAGCACATGACGAAGCGCGGGCGTATTTTTGGATGGCCGCAGGGCTCCGCCATGCTGATGTGCGCCGCATCCACGAACGGATTGTTGACCAACATCCCGCGACCATTCTGCGACGTGTCGAGCGCTATTGGCAAGGTTGGGTGAACCACCGGCGATGGGAATCGCGGTTGCTCTCGCCACGCGCCCTCCAGTTGTTACGCCAGAGCCTGCTGATCCTCCGCACGCAGATCGACGAGCACGGTGCGATTGTCGCTGCCAACGACTCGGATATCCTGCAGTTCGGTCGCGATACGTATAGCTACGTCTGGCCACGCGATGGCGCGCTGATTGCCATTGCGCTTGACAAGGCAGGTTATCCCGAGCTGAGCCGCCGCTTCTTCTTGTTCATTCACGAACTGGTTACCAAGTACGGCTTCTTCCTCCACAAGTACAACCCGGATGGTTCGGCTGGCTCAAGCTGGCATCCGTGGGCAACCAGTGACGGCCAACTCCAGTTCCCGATTCAAGAGGACAGCACAGCGCTCGTACTCTACGCGCTCTGGGAGCACTACCAGCGCACGCACGATGTTGAATTGATCCGGCAGCTTTACCTGCCGATGGTTGTGCCCTGCGCTCGCTTCCTCGCCACGTATCGCGATGAGCACACCGGACTGCCGAAGCCTTCATACGACCTCTGGGAAGAGCGCCATGGGATTCACGCGTTTACAGTCGCAGCTGTTTGGGCTGGGCTTGTCGCAGCGGCCAACTTTGCGCGCATGTTTGCCGACGATGACCTTGCGGAGGAATGGGAACAGGCCGCAACCAGTATCCGCGCTGCAACACTCCACGCCTTCTACGACCCGACGCTCGGCCGCTTCGTGCGCACCGTCCATGTTGATGGCCCCGATCAGATTCGGCGCGACCCAACGCTCGATGCCAGCCTTGCGGGGCTTTTCGCCTTTGGGCTCATCAGCCCACACGATCCGCATCTCGAGCAAACGATGGAAGCGATCGCCGGCCGGCTCTGGTGCCAGACGCCAGTCGGCGGTATTGCGCGGTACGAGAACGACTACTACTATCAAATGAGCCACGACATTGAACGCGTCCCGGGCAACCCCTGGTTCATCTGCACCCTCTGGCTCGCTGACTGGTACATTGCTCGTGCGATGTCACCAGCCTATCTCTACCGCGCGCAAGAGCTCATTGAGTGGGTAGTCGAACACGCGTTGCCCAGCGGCGTGCTCGCCGAGCAGGTTCATCCGTACACTGGGCAACCGCTCTCCGTCAGCCCACTCAGCTGGAGCCATGGGACATTCATTGCGACGGTGCTAGACTTCCTCGCCCGAGAGCAGCAACTCATTGAGACCGGCTGGGGAGCCCTGCTTGGCTAGCCGGAATACCACCGGCTAGCCAAGCAGGCAGCGCAGGACACCCCTAGCGTCCGGCTGGCCAGCGGCCATACCAGTCGAAGGGCTCCTCGCTCAAGCCAACAACGACGTTCTTGACTTGCGTGTAGAGGTCAAGCACATGGCGGCTGAGTTCGCGGCCGATGCCGCTCTGCTTATAGCCACCGAACGGCGCTTCCGGCGGATTGATCACCGGGTAATTGATGCTGATGTTGCCTGCCCGAATCCGCGAAGCCAGCCGGTGTGCGCGCTTGATGTCCTTCGTCCAGATCGTTGCTCCAAGGCCGTAAATGGTGTCATTCGCCAGCTGGACGACCTCGTCCTCAGATTCAAAGGGAATCACTGAGAGCACGGGACCGAAGACTTCTTCGCGCGCAATCGTCATCTGTTGTGTGACCTGGTCAAAGACGGTGGGTTCGACAAAATTGCCGCGTTGCAAGGCGGGCGCCTCTGGCTTCTTGCCGCCGAGACGCAGGACAGCTCCCTCGCTCTTCGCACGTTCGACGTAGTGCAGCACGCGCTGGCACTGGCGCGGTGAGACAAGCGGCCCCATCTGCGTTTGGTCGTCGAGCGGATCGCCCAGGCGAATCCGTCCTGCCTTGTCAACGAAATCAGCCAAGAAGCGATCGTGGATCGAACGGTGGAGGAACAGCCGTGTGCGCGCCGTGCAGCGTTGGCCGGCGTTACTGAAGATCGCGAAGAGGGAACCGTTGACGGCCTCTTCAAGGTCAGCATCGGGGAAGACGATGTTGGGCGACTTTCCGCCAAGCTCAAGCGAGACTTTCTTGATCGTCCCTGCGCTGAGCCGCAGGATCTCGCGGCCGGTTTCCGTCTCGCCAGTAAACGCGATTTTGTCGACGAGCGGATGCTCGCAGAGCGCCGCGCCGATTTCGTTGCCCGGCCCAGTGATAATGTTTACGACCCCTTCGGGGATCCCAGCTTCAAGGCAGATCTGCCCGAGCAGAAGAGCAGTAATCGGCGTGTAGCTTGCGGGCTTGAGCACAACAGTATTGCCGGCTGCAAGCGCGGGCGCGATCTTCCACGCCGCCATGAGGATCGGGAAATTCCACGGAACGATCTGGCCACACACGCCATAGGGCTCACGGACAGTGTAATCAAAGAGGGGGCCATTCATCGGGATCGTCTCGCCCCAGATCTGCCCCGTGAGGTTCGCATAGTACTCGAAGCAGTTTGCTGAATTCGCAACATCAGCTCGGGACTCGACGATGATCTTGCCGCTGTTAATCGTCTCAATCCGGGAAAGTTCTTCCTGCCGTTCGCGGATGATCTCGGCGACACGGCGGAGGCGCTTTGCCCGTTCATTCGGCGTCATACGCCCCCACGGGCCCTCATCAAACGCCCGCCGAGCAGCACGGACAGCGCGGTCGACATCTTCACGGGTGGCCTTGGCAACACGACCAATAACCTCGTTTGTCGCCGGATTGTAGATTTCAAATGTCTCCCCCGATGAGGAGGGGACAAGCTTCCCATCAATGAGCAGTTGATACTCTTTGACCTCGGCACTGACCGCCATCATACACCTCCATGTCCCTCTCCCGGTCCTGCTCACAAACTGGCACTGGGCTGACCACAGGAAGTCGGCTCACCCTCATCTTAGCACTGGTTGGGGGACATGCCCAAGGTGCCTCGCGTGCATCTTCACGCGAGGCACCGTCGTGGATCGAGCCAACAGCAGGTTAGAACACCTGGTTCCAGGGACGAAGCTGAATGTCCTGGAAGACACCAGCTTCGTAGAAGGGATCTTGGCGAATGAGCTGCCAGGCTTCTTCTTCGGAATCGGCTTCGTAAATGATCAGCGCGCCACTGTCATCGGTAAACGGGCCCGAGGCCCAGAGTTTGCCAGAACTCTTCAAGCTCGCGAGATATTGCCGGTGTACCGGCCGTACTTCTTGAATTTTCTCAGGATTGCCATAGCGGATGATTGCAGCGTACTTCACGACCTTCGCCTCCTCGTGCACGTGCGTGTGTCGCCGTTCCTCCGCTGCGTATCTTAATCCTCACGGCCAGGAAGCGCACGAGGGTCACCGGTGACCACAAAGGCGATCCGTTCGCAAATATTTGTCACGCGGTCGGCGATACGCTCAAGGTTATGGCCCGCCCACAGGAGTAACGTTGCCCGCTCGATCGTGGCGGGATCGCTCATCATGTACGTGAGCAGTTCGCGGTAGACCTGATCGTAGAGCGCATCGACCTCGTCGTCACGCTTCCAAATCGTTCGGCACGCCTCAAGATCGAGGTCGATAAAGGCATCGAGCGCACCTTGGAGCATCTCAGCTGCGATATCGGCCATGCGAGGGATATCGATCAGCGGTTTGAGGGGCGGCTGGTCAGCCAGTCGAACGGCGATCTTCGCGATCCCCTCGGCGTAGTCTCCCATCCGTTCCAGCTCAGTGATGATGAAGAGCGTTGCAGCGATAATCCGCAGATCGGTTGCCAGTGGCTGTTGGGTCGCAATGAGCAGCAGTGCCTGCTCTTCTAATGCATAGGTGCGCTCGTCGATCTGGCGGTCGCTGGCGATGACTTCTTCGGCCAGGCGCACGTCACGCGCCTTCAGCGCCTGGACCGCGCGCTGAATCGCTTTCTCGACCATGCTCCCCATGTTGAGCACGTCGTCACGCAGGGAGCGCAGTTCGCGTTCAAACTCGGCACGGGTCTTGACTGCCATGGAGCACCGTCCTTTGCCATGAAGATGTCGCTACTGATCCGGCACAGCGGCAGGCCAAACAGCACGAGAGAATAGCTACAGCATAGCATATGCGGCGCGTGAACGCGTCTCCGTTGTGACGCCGCCAGCAGCAGGAGAGCGAATTAGCCGAAGCGACCGGTGATATAGTCCTCCGTTCGGTGATCTTTTGGCCGGAGGAAGAGCTCGCGGGTTGGGCCGTACTCGATCAAGCGGCCAACCCGATCCTCACCAGCCAGCATGAACATCGTGTAGTCCGAGACACGGGCAGCTTGCTGCATATTGTGGGTCACGATGACAATCGTATAGTCACGGGCAAGCTGTCGCATGAGATCCTCAATGCGCATCGTTGCAACGGGATCGAGCGCCGAGCAGGGCTCATCCATTAAGAGAACTTCTGGCTCGACAGCAATCGCGCGAGCAATACAGAGCCGTTGCTGCTGCCCGCCAGAGAGGGAAGCGCCTGAGGCATGGAGCTTGTCCTTGACTTCGTCCCAGAGCGCAACAGCGCGCAGACAGCGTTCCACGATCTCATCGAGCTGGGGCTTGGGCAATCGCCGCCCAAGGAGCTTCAGGCCAGCGATGACATTGTCGTAGATCGACATCATTGGGAAGGGATTAGGCTTCTGAAACACCATGCCGATCACGCGCCGAACCCGAACGGGATCAACCTGCGGCGCGTAGATGTCTTCACCGTTCAGGAGCACGGAACCCGTCACTCGTGCGCCCGGCGTCAGCTCATGCAAGCGGTTGAGGCAACGGATGAGCGTCGACTTGCCACAGCCAGACGGTCCAATGATCGCGGTGATTTTGCCTGGTTCGATCGGCGCCGTGATCCCTTCAATCGCCTTAAATGAGCCGTACCAGGCTGCAAGGTCGCGAATCTGCATACCGGCAGGACGCCGGCCACTCTGCTGTGTTGACGACTCTGCCGTCTCCGTAGTCGTCTCTGGACGGGCAAGTGCCGCTAATGTCTCACGATCCATCGGTCTACCGTACCTGTTTCCCACGCGTCGCAAGGCGCGTGACGAGGTTGAGGATACCAATCAGCAGAATAAGGATCAGCGAGCCTCCCCATGCCTTTGTATGCCAGTCCTCATAGGGCGAGGAAGCATACGTGTAAATCTGCAGTGGCAAGGCGGCCATCGGCTGGAAGAGGTTGAAGTTGAAGAACATGTTGCCAAGGGTAGTGAGGAGCAGCGGCGCGGTCTCGCCACCAGCGCGAGCCATCGCTAACACGATGCCTGTAATGATTCCACCGCGTGCCGCAGGAATGACGACGAAAAGCACGGTACGCCAGAGCGGCACCCCCAACGCAAGTGATGCTTCGCGGAGCGCTTGCGGCACAAGCTTCAAGATCTCTTCAACGGTGCGAGCGGTGATCGGAATCATGATGATCGCGAGCGCAACAGCACCGGCAATGCCGGAGTAGTGCCCGACGAGGCGGCGCACAACCAGTGACCAGACAAAGGCACCGACCACAATCGATGGCAGCCCCGCAAGGAGATCAACGACAACACGAACGACGGTCGCAAACCGGCCACGGCCAAACTCGGAGAGATAGACAGCTGCACCGACGCCAATTGGCACGGCGATGATGCTGGCAACAGCGAGCATGTAGAGTGAGCCGACGATCGCTGGTGCGACTCCGCCACCCGTCTCGCCATAGGGCTTTGGCGCTTTGGTGAAGAAGTCCCAGTTCAACGCTGGCAGTCCTCGAGCAATAACGTAGCCGAGAATAATCCAGAGCACACCAACCGCAATGACAGCGGCAAGGCCGATGAGCCCAGCGACCATGGCGCTCTGCACCTGCCGCATCGTCGTGTGGCGATCACGCGCGAGGAGCGAGCCAGTGTCTCGGCTGACGGACGGCACGAGCGTGCCTGCCATCGTCCCCCTCCAACTCAAACGCGAACCCCGGCCGGGCTACGGACAAAGCGGAAGACCAGTAACCGGGCAAGCAGGTTAATCAACAACGCCACCAGCAGGAGCACAAGGGCGAGGTTCATGAGAGCACTGAAGTAGATCGCTTTATCCGCTTCCGTGAACTGATTGGCAATCGCACTGGCGATGGTATACCCAGGGGTAAAGAGAGATGCGCGAATTTGCGTGGTGCTGTTCCCAACAACGAGTGTGACCGCCATCGTTTCGCCGAGCGCGCGCGCAAGGCCGAGCATCGCCGCGCCGATCACGCCAGCACGCGCGTAGGGGAGGACCGCATAGCGGATCATCTCCCACTTCGTCGCGCCCAATGCGAACATACCTTCACGTTGGAGATCAGGCACAGCCAGGATTACTTCACGCGAGACAGCCATCACGGTTGGCAGGATCATGATAGCGAGGATAACCCCGCCGGTCAGCAGGTCAAGGCCGATCGGCGGGCCAGCAACCAAGCGATTGAGCACCGGAATCGGGCCAAGCACAGCCTGCAGCGCTGGCTCGACTCCATTGCGCATGACCGGCACAAGGACAAAGAGGCCCCAGAGGCCATAGACAATACTCGGGATCGCCGCCAGCATCTCAATCGAAAACGCAACAGGCTCGCGCAGCCAGCGCGGAGCGTATTCGACAATGAAGAGCGCAGCGGCGATCCCGATTGGCGCAGCGAGAATCAGGGCGATCAGTGACGTCACGATCGTGCCGTAGATGAAGCTTGCCGCGCCAAACTGCTCAAAGACCGGATCCCACGTTGAATGGACGAAAAAGCCGAAACCATAGCGGCGAATCGCCGGCCACGCATCATGGAGCAGCAGGGCGATGAGCAGTGCCAGCGTGAGCACTGCACCGGCCGCCGTGATCCAGACGGCTCCAGCAAATGCCGGATCGCCGATGTCACGTTGGCGACGCCTCAGCGCTTCCGCTCCCACAACCTCGCCCTGCTGCACCATCGAACGCTCCCGCTTACTTGCCCGGGAAGGCCGGTTGGCCGTTCACCGTAATCTGCCGGACCTTCTGCAACGCGAGCGCCGTCACCTCTGGCGCAAGCGGTGCATAGCCCAAATCCTTATGGTACTGCTGGCCATCCGTCAAGCCCCACCAGAGATACCGGGTCAGCGCAATGGCCTTAGCCTGATCTTGCATATTCTGATAGGCCAGGATCCAGGTGAAGCCGCTAATTGGATAGGCGTTCGCGCCATCAGCGTTGACAATGATGGCACGAAGATCAGCAGGCATGGACTTCGATGCTCCGGCTGCCGCAGCGGTGACGGTGTCGAGCGAAGCGGTCACAAAATTGCCAGCCTTGTTCTTGACCATGCCATACGCGATCTTGTTTTGCAGAGCGTAGATCAGTTCAACATAGCCAATCGAGTACGGGTTCTGCTTCACCGCACCCGAGACGCCTTCACTGCCCTTGCCGCCGATCCCCACCGGCCAGTTGACGGAGGTACCAACTCCAACCTTGCTCTTCCAATCAGCGCTGACAGCAGCCAGGTAGCTCACCAGGATGAAGGTTGTTCCTGAGCCGTCACTCCGATGGACGACAACAATGGGCTTATTGATGTTAGCGAGGGCAGGGTTGTCGGCAACAAGCTTGGGGTCATTCCACTTCGTAATCGTGCCGAGGAAGATGCCAGCCAGTGTCTCTGGCGTGAACTTGAGCGGATCCTTGCCCTCAAGTTCGGGGATGTTATAGGTCAACACGACTCCACCGAGCGCGGTCGGGATGTGGAGAATTGGTCCACCCTTTGCCTGCTGCATCTGCTCGTCGGTCATCGGAGCGTCGGTCGCGCCGAAGTCGACGGTCATATCCTGCAAGCTCTTAATGCCACCACCGGAGCCAATCGCCTGGTAATTGATCTTCACGCCGGTGAGCTTCTCGTAGTCGGACGACCACTTCGTGTAGAGCGGAGCAGCGAATGTCGAGCCAGCGCCAGTCAGTGCTTTGGCTTCTCCAGTATATGGCCCGGTAATCCGAACCGTCGTCACCGTGCCACCACTCGCCGTCGTGGCCGTCATGCTCGCTGCCGGCGAAGCGGCAGTCGTTGCCGCACTCGACGTCGTTGGCGTCGTCATCATCGCCGCGGTTGGCGACTTTGCCGCAGTTGGCGACGCAGCCGTGCTCGCACCCATCGTCGGCGTTGGCGTCGCACTACCACCGCCACACGCTGCCAGGAGACCGGCCAACGCTGGTGTGCTTACACCGACAGCGAGCGCGCGCCGCAGGAATGTTCGACGAGTTATCACCTGGCTCATCACGTTTCCTTCCTTCTCCTTACCCGTATTGCTCACGCATCACGCATGCCGAACTCTCCAGCATGGGACACGGTTTTCACCTCACCGTTCAGCTCCTCCCCTATACGTTCAAGCGCCAACGGTTGCAAACGGTAGCCCGAACCGTGGACAGTCTGGATCATCTGCGCTGCGGCAGGATCGACCCGCTGGAGCGCAGCGCGAATACGCCGGATGTGGACATCGATATTGCGCGGGTCAACGACCTGGCCACTGCCCCAGATGCGATCAAGTAAGGTGGCTCGTGAGCAGAGCTTCCCAGGCGACATTGCCAGTGCCGCCAGCACAGCAAAGGTGCGGGGAGCAAGCGGGAGCTCAACGCCGTTATACGTGGCACGCTGTTCACGCCGATTGACAACGAGTCGACCAACGGTGATCGTTTCAGCCGCCTCATCCCCTTGGGAGCGTCGCAGGAGCGCCTCGACACGGGCGAGCAATTCACGTAACCGGAAGGGTTTGACGACGTAATCATCAGCGCCGGCCGCGAAGCCAGCAACGACGGTTTCCTCATCGTCCCGGGCAGTGAGGATGAGGATGGCTGCAGAGGACACCGAGCGCAACAAGCGACAAAGATCAAGGCCGTGCAACTGCGGGAGCATTAAGTCGAGGACGATGAGATCGGGCTGCACTGCCTGGGCCAGTTGCAGTCCGCGACGCCCATCAAGTGCATACCAGACCTGATAGCCTTGCCGGCTCAGGGCATACCGCAGTGCCTCAACGAGCGCTTCATCATCTTCGACCAGCAAGACCCGTGCGGCTGTGCCCATCGCAGTGGCCGTCGCCTCTCACGCTTCAGCGCCTGCATCCGTCATTTCCCACGGTGGAGTGTATGCATGGGACATTAACGGAAGATTAGCGGACGATCAACAACAGATGAACAACACACGACAGAGCAGGCGAGGGATTGCGAGACGACGCACGCAGAGCGGAAACCCAACGCGTATCTGATCTGTTGGCATCACGCCGATCGGCGTCCTGCGAGCAGGATTCCTTGCAGGGGTTATACATCCCCCTCCACCGGCGATGTTACGGAGTCGAGCGCTCGCGGCGTGTCACATCAGGAGGCGTTGGCAGGGAAATTGGCAGCCGCACAGTGACCTGGGCACCGCCGCCAGGCGCATTTTCTGCCCAGACCGTGCCACCGTGCAGTTGCACAAGATGCTTGACAATGGCGAGCCCCAAGCCGCTTCCACTGCTGGAGCGGGCACGGTCACTCTTGTAGAACCGCTCGAAGACCCGATCAAGATCTTCCGGTGGGATGCCCGGTCCCGTATCGCTGACAGTCACGAGCACGGCATCACCGTCGCGCGCGACGCGCACGGTGACCTGCCCACCAGCAGGTGTGAACTTGAGGGCGTTATCCAGTAAGTTCGCGAGCACCTGACTGATCCGGCCAGGATCACAGTCGACGCACGGCACGGACGGATCGGTCACGACCGTGAGCGCCAGCCCTTGGGCCTGAGCGCGTGGCTGAAACCGCTCAACGACGTCGCGCGCCAGCCTGTTGAGGTCAGTCGGCCGGCGCTGGAGCGTCAGTTGGCCGGACTCGGCTCGGGACAAGTCGAGCAATTGATTCACCAGTTGGGTGAGGTGCGCGACTTCGACCGCAATACGCTGCAGAAAGTCACGGGCCACAGCCGGGTCATCTAACGCGCCATCCAGCAAGGTATCGACCAGCGCTTGCAGCCCAGCGAGCGGAGTGCGCAAGTCATGGGAGACGTTAGCGATAAAGTCGCGACGGACTGTTTCGGTGCGACGCAACTCGGTGACATCGCGCAGAATCAGCGTGACGAAGGAACCACGCGGGCTTGGCAAGCGCGAGGCCAGAGCATGGACGGCGCGTGGCGGACGGCCTAACTCGATGACCTGGTGTGACAGTGCGATTCCTTTGCGTCGTGCCTCAGCGACAAGCTCGACGAGTTCATAGTCGCGGACAACCTCAGCTAACGCCCGGCCGGTCGCATGGCGCGGTGTCGTGCGCAGAAGCGACGCGGCCATACGGTTGAGCAAGTAGACACGGTCGGCTTCATCGCTGATAACAATCCCTTCGTTGAGGTGTTCCAGGATACGGTAAAGCTGGTCACGTTCCGCCTGGGCACGCTGCGCCTGCTCACGCCAGGACTGGAGACACGCTGCCCACTCGCGAGTAAAGCGGTCGAGTGCTGAGGCTGTTGGAACGGCGGATGATTCGAGAGAAGCTGCAGGAGGAAACTGATCGCGGAGCCAGCGACGGTGCTGATTGAGCGCACGGGCGACACGGATCCAGGCAAGCGCCCAGCCGATAAGTAAACCGACCAGGACGCCAAGCGCCAGCCCAAGCATCAGCCGCGCGGTCGTCGTTGGGATGAGGAGGATCGGCAGAAACACGGTCAATACCCAGCTAGGAACGCGCAGGAGTTGCGGATGCGAAATCGGCATTCACGCGATACCCGACACCACGCACAGTTTCAATGAGCTGAGGGTGGCGTGGATCGGCTTCGAGCTTTTCTCGCAAACCGTGGATGTGGACGGCAAGTGTTCGTGTATCACCATAGCCGTGATAGCCCCAGACCGCTCGGAGAAGCTGCTCAGCCGAACAGACTCGTCCGCGGTGACGCACCAGATACGCGAGCAAGTCAAATTCACGCGGCTTGAGGGCAACTTCCTGGCCATCACGCCAAACTCGCCGTGCGGCGACGTCGATGACCAGTGGGCCGAAGACAATGCGTTCAGCTTCCCCCTCAGTTGGACGCAGTTCAGCCGCGAGCATCTCGCGACGCCGGAGCAGGGCCTTGACACGGGCAACGAGTTCGCGCATTGAAAACGGCTTGGTCACGTAATCGTCAGCGCCGAGTTCAAGGCCGAGCACACGGTCAACTTCGTCATCACGCGCAGTGAGCATGAGGATCGGCACCGTGCTTGAGCGGCGCAGCACACGACAGACCTCGAAACCGTCAAGGCCAGGGAGCATGACATCGAGGATCACGAGATCAGGAGCATTCGTCTGCACACGACGGAGCGCTTCGGTGCCATCAGCCACGACGTCGACCTGGTAGCCGGCCCGCTCGAGCGTGTATCGTAACGTTTGGCGGAGCGTCTCATCATCTTCGACGAGCAACACCGTTGGCATCGGCGCAACTCCGCGTCATCTACCCTCTTCCACTGTATCATGTCCCGACGGTAGTGCTGTAGGGACAGCGCTGCACAGGGCAAACGCAAGGGAAGCGGGCGTGGGGAACGAGCGAGCATACTGGCTAGCATTCCATCTCGTTTACGGGATCAGTCTCAGGTGGATCGAGCGACTCCGAACGCACTTTGGTGACCTTGCTCTGGCCTGGGAGGCGGACCAGGCGCAGCTGCAACAGCTTGGCCTTCGCACTTCCATTCTCGAGCGGTTCAGGACGCTGCGACAGCGGCTCGATCCACACCAGTATCTTGCGACGGTTGAGGCCCAGGGCATCCGCGTCCTCTGCTATCCAGACGAGGCATACCCGCCACGTTTGCGGGAAATCCCTAGCCCGCCCCTTGCACTCTTCATGCGCGGCGAACTCACGCCAGCTGATGACCGCGCGGTTGCTCTTGTTGGCACGCGGCAAGCAACGTCCTATGGCCAATTGGTCACCCAACAACTGGCGAGCGAGTTGTGCCAGCACGGCATCACGATCGTCAGCGGGCTAGCGTATGGCATTGATCGCGTCGCCCACGAAGCGGCACTCGATGCGGGAGGACGAAGCATTGCGGTGTTCGGCACCGGGGTCGATGTGGTGTACCCCCGGGCTCACCAGCGCCTGGCCGAGCGATTGATCAAGCAGGGGGCCATTCTTTCCGAGTTTCCGCCGGGAACACGGCCGATCGCAGAAAACTTTCCGATTCGCAACCGGATTATCAGCGGGCTCTCACTCGGCGTTATTGTGGTCGAGGCGCCGATGCGCAGCGGTGCACTGATCACTGCTCGCTTTGCGGCTGAGCAAGGCCGGTCAGTCTATGCCGTTCCTGGGCCGATCACATCACCGGTCAGTCAGGGAACGCTGGCGTTACTGAAAGACGGGGCAACGCCGATCGGCAGTGCCCGTGATATTCTTGACGATTTGCAGTTGGAGGTCCGGCAACTTGCGCTGCCGACGCCACCAGCACCGTCACCTGCATCGCCGCACGAAGCACAGATTCTTGCTCTGCTGGCGCACGGGCCGTACCATATCGATGATCTCGCAGCCGAGCTTGGGTTGGGTATCAGCCAGATGAATGTCCTGCTGCTGGAGATGCAGCTCCGAGGGCAGGTTCGGCATCTTGGCTCCCAGCTTTATGCGCGTGCGTAAGCGGGGCAGCGCACGTGCGCCGGAGGGAAAGAGAGGGGTAGTATGCGATTGTGGACGCTGATCCCAGCTGGCGGGAGCGGCACGCGGCTCTGGCCAGCAAGCCGGAAAAACTGGCCAAAATTTCTCCTGCCGCTGCCCGGGCCATCTTCAATGCTCCAATCGACCTGGCAGCGTCTCGCCCCATTGACCACGCCCGAGCAGACCTTTGTGATTACTGGCAAGGCGCACGTTCAAGCCGTCCGCGAGCAACTGCCGATGCTGCCTCCTGATCACGTCATCACCGAGCCAGAACCACGCGGAACAGGCCCGGCGATCGGCCTCGGCGCCTTTCTGATCGCGCGCCACGATCCGACGGCGATTATGGGCTCGTTCGCGGCCGACCATTACGTCGCCGATCCAGCAGCGTTTGCCAAAGCGGTACGCGCGGCAATAGCCGCAGCAGAGCAAGGCTATCTAACGACGATTGGCATTCCTCCACGCTACCCGGAAACCGGGTACGGCTATATCCACCTTGGCGAGCCGCTCTTTGAGCAGAACGGGTTGCGTGTCTTCCGCGGCCGGGGTTTTAAGGAGAAGCCAGACCTTGCGACGGCCCGCGCCTTTGTTGCGTCAGGCGAGTACGTATGGAATGCCAGCATGTTTCTCTGGCGCGTCGATATATTCCTTGAGCACCTGCGCGCACTGTTGCCGGAGGTTGCCGAAACACTCGCCCAGATCACTGCCGTATGGGACACGCCAGAGCGCGAGGCAGTGCTCGCTGAACTCTGGCCGAGGCTCCCTGATGTCACGATTGATACGGGTATTATGGAGCGTGCTGAGGCAATCGCGGTCGTGCCAGCCGAGTTCGGCTGGGCGGATATTGGCGACTGGCACGGGCTGGCGCAGTTGCTTGCTGAGCACGATGGTGCCAACATCACCGTCAACTGCGAGCATGTGGGGGTCGACACGCATGCTACGCTCATGTATGGACGGAAACGACTCGTGGTTACACTCGGCATCGAGAACCTGATCATCGTCGACACTGACGATGTCTTGCTCGTCTGCGATCGCTCACGTGCGCAAGAGGTGCGAGCGATCGTCCAGGAGCTGAAGCGTCAAGGTCGTACTGATATCCTTTAAATCCACGATGAAGACAACGACAAATACCAACATGTGAGGGAGTCAGCGTGGCACGACAAAAGACGAAAGGCACGACGAAGCAAACAACCAAGCAGACGAAGAAGACTACCACGACAGCGAGCACGACAACTGCGCGCTCACGCACGAGCAACGGCGACGACGGCATGCTCGTCATCGTGGAATCGCCAGCCAAGGCACGGACGATCAGCCGGTATCTTGGCCCGGGTTATACCGTCATGGCATCAATGGGACATGTCCGCGACTTGCCGAAGAGCAAGCTCGGGGTTGACGTCGAGCACGGCTTTACGCCGACCTACGTCATTCTCAAAGAGAAACAGCCGGTCATCAAAGAACTGAAGGAGCGGGTTAACCAAGCGCGCGAGCTGATCCTTGCCACTGACCCAGACCGTGAGGGGGAGGCGATTGCCTGGCATCTGATCGAGGCGACCGGTGCGCATGAAAAGCCGCGCCGCCGGATTGTCTTCCACGAGATTACGCCTGAGGCGATCCGGGCAGCCTTACAAAGCCCACGCGACATCGACATGCGACTCGTGAACGCCCAGCAGGCGCGGCGCGTGCTCGACCGGCTGGTTGGCTATGAGATCAGCCCCTTGCTCTGGCGGAAAGTACGACGGGGGCTCTCAGCTGGGCGTGTGCAATCGGTCGCCTTGCGGCTCATTGTGGAACGTGAGCGAGAAATTCAAGCATTCGTTCCCCAAGAGTATTGGACGATTGCCGTCGACCTCATGCCGGAGCCGGACGGGACAACCGAGCCGCAGCCATTTACGGCAGCGCTTGTCCGGATCAACGGCGAAAAGCCGGAACTCCCAAACGAAGCGGCCGCTCGCGCGGTTGCCGAGGCGCTCGAACGTGCCGGCTACTGGGTGCAACAGGTCACACAGCGAGAGAAGCAGCGCCGCCCTGCCCCACCGTTTACGACCAGCACCTTGCAGCAAGAGGCAGCGCGGAAGTTGCGCTTCCCGGTACGTTTCACGATGGAACTCGCCCAGCAACTCTATGAAGGCATCGACCTTGGAGCGGAAGGGCGCCAGGGTCTCATCACCTACATGCGCACAGACTCAACACAAGTCGCGGCGTCAGCACAGGCGCGAGCGCGTGAGGTCATTGCCAAGCAGTTTGGCGAAGCGTACTTGCCTCCAGAGCCGCCAGTCTATACCAAGAAGGCGAAGGGAGCACAGGAGGCACACGAAGCCATCCGACCAACCGATCCAGCACGCTTGCCGAACGCCGTGAAGCCGTACCTCTCTGACGCACAGTACAAGCTGTATCGATTGATCTGGGAACGCTTTATCGCCAGCCAAATGGCAAATGCGATCTACGACACCACGAGTGTTGACATTGTCGCTGGCACCGCGCCCGATCACGCGCCGTATCTGCTCCGGGCAAGCGGCTCGGTTATCCGCTTCCCTGGCTTCTTGGCCGTCTACCGTGAGGGGCGTGACGACGAAATGCAGGACGAACTCGACCAGCGCCCGCTGCCGCCGTTGCATGACGGCCAGGCCCTGCGACTCATTGCTGTCCGTCCAGAGCAGCACTTTACGCAGCCGCCGCCGCGCTACACTGAGGCAAGCCTGGTGAAGACGCTGGAAGAGCTGGGCATTGGCCGGCCAAGCACCTATGCCCCAACAATTGAGACGCTGAAGCAACGGCAATATGTCCAGGTCGAAGACCGCAAGCTTGTACCAACCCAACTTGGCATGCTGGTCAACGACTTGCTCGTCGAGCACTTCCCCGATATCGTCGACGTGCAATTCACGTCACGGATGGAGGAAGAGCTGGACGAGATTGCCTCGGGACAACGCGAATGGGTACCGGTCGTCGCAGCGTTCTATCAGCCGTTCCATGAGACGGTCGAGAAGGCCGAACAGACAATCAGCAAAGTGCGCGTGGCCGATGAGCCGACAGACGAAGTCTGTGAACTCTGCGGTCGGCCAATGGTGATCAAGTTCGGCCGATTTGGGCGCTTCCTTGCCTGTAGCGGCTTTCCAGAGTGCCGCAACAAGCGGTCGCTGGTCGAGAAGATCGGCGTCACCTGCCCAGCCTGTGGGCAAGGCGAGATTGTGGTGCGGCGGAGCAAGCGTGGACGGGTCTTCTATGGCTGCAGTCGCTACCCAGCGTGTGACTTCGTCAGCTGGGAGCGTCCAACTGGCGAGCGTTGTCCGCAGTGCGGCGGGCTGCTCGTGGTGACGACACGACGCGGGCAGGACATTGTGCACTGCAGCTCATGCAGTTATCGGGCTGAGCCGATCGCTCAACCCGCGTAAGGCAGCCGATGACGAAATACGCTACAATTGACCGGTTTGCGCGGGCAGCCCGCGGGGAGTACGGCATGGCGTGGCACGGCACAACCATTCTTGGCGTTCTGCGTGACGGCGTCGTCGCGTTAGGCGGAGACGGCCAGGTCACGGCCGGCGACATCGTGCTGAAGCACCATGCACGGAAGATCCGCGCGCTGGCAAATGGCAGCATTCTGGCAGGGTTTGCTGGAGCAGTTGCGGACGCGCTTACGCTCTTTGACAAGTTTGAGCAGCATCTGCGCAGTGCGAACGGCGATCTGCGCCATGCTGCGGTTGAACTTGCCAAGGAATGGCGGACAGACCGCTATCTCCGGCGGCTGGAGGCTCAACTCCTTGTCGCTGACCCTCAGCAACTCCTGCTCCTCTCCGGCGAAGGCGACGTGCTAGAGCCAGACGACGGCGTTGCGGCAATTGGGACTGGGGGCGCGTACGCCGCGGCGGCCGCCCGCGCCTTGCTCCGTCACACGACGCTGAGCGCGCCGGAGATTGTCCGCGCCGCCATGGAAGTCGCTGCCGACCTCTGCATCTATACCAACCACGAGATCACGTTGCTCACAGCCCCACCACTCAACCAAGGAGGAGCACACTATACGGACGATGAGCGCGAAGACATTGACTGAAAAAGCATCGCTGGCACTCACGCCAGCACAGATTGTCGCTGAGCTTGATCGCTATATCGTTGGTCAAGAGAGCGCCAAGCGCGCTGTTGCCGTTGCCTTGCGCAACCGCTGGCGATGGCAACAACTTCCCGACGAGATCCGCCGTGATATCTTCCCAAAGAACATCTTGATGATTGGGCCGACCGGCGTAGGCAAGACGGAAATTGCCCGCCGCGTGGCAAAACTCGTCGATGCCCCCTTCATCAAGGTTGAAGCGACAAAGTTCACGGAAGTTGGCTACGTCGGGCGCGATGTCGAGTCGATCGTGCGCGAACTTGTCGAGGCCAGCATCAGTATGCTCCATGGTGAGCGCTTGGAAGCTGTCCGCGACGAGGCTGCGCGCGCGGCACTGCAGCGGCTCGTCGACCTGCTCGTCGAACAGCGAATGCGCCGGCGTGGCGCGCGCTCGAGCAAAGACGAGGGTGAGGAAGGCGAGCACGCTGAGGAGAACGAGACCCCAGAAGAGCGGCGCAAGCGCGAAGCCGCCCAGCGTCGTCGGCTTAACCGGCAGCGTCGTCGCCTGCTGGAACTGCTCAGCCACGATGGGCTCGAAGACGAAACGGTCGAGCTTGACATCGACACCGACTTCGACGTGTTCATCGAAGGCAACGGAGACTTCGCCGCTGAGGAGTTGCAGGAAGCCTTTGGGGAGTTCCTGGAAAGCTTCCCACGACGGCGAACGCGTCGCGTCTCGATTCGTGAAGCGCGGCGTATCCTCACCCAGCAAGAAGCCCAGCGGCTCATCGACTTCGACACTGTCGTTGAAGCGGCGATCAAGCGGGCAGAAGAGTCAGGCATCATCTTCATCGATGAGATCGATAAACTGATCACCCGTGGGTCAGGGGAGTATGGCCCCGACGTCTCGGGGGAAGGCGTGCAACGCGACTTGCTGCCAATCGTCGAAGGCTCGGTCGTGATGACCCGCTACGGGCCCGTCCGCACTGACCACATGCTCTTTATTGCCGCGGGGGCGTTCCACGGCGTGAGTCCTTCTGACCTGATTCCCGAGCTGCAGGGACGGTTCCCGATTCGGGTGGAACTCCAGCGTCTCAGCGAGGATGACCTGTACAAGATCCTGACCGTCCCGGAAAATGCGCTGACACGGCAATATGCTGAGATGCTGCGGGTCGAAGGGGTGACCCTTGAGTTCACCGAGGACGGCTTGCGTGAGATTGCTCGCTATGCCGCTGAGGTGAATGAGCGCACGGAAGATATCGGTGCGCGACGATTGGCGACCATCATGGAGCGCGTGCTCGAGGACATCTCGTTCCATGCACCCGACTATGCGGGGCAGACGGTGACGATCGACGCGGCGTATGTCCGCTCACGGGTCGACGACGTTGCGGCTGACGACGATTTGAGCAAGTTCATCCTCTAGCCGTCGTGGACGAGCGGGAGGAGAGGGAGGGGTATGCCAACGTTCCGCCGGCTCTCGATCCTAATCCCGGTCTATAACGAAGAACGAACCGTCGCGGAGTTACTCAGGCGCGTGCAGAGCGTTGAACTGCCGCTGGAGCGCGAACTGGTCGTCGTTGACGACGGCTCGACCGACGGAACACGGGCTGTCCTCTCGGCACTCTCACCCGATATCCCCGAAATGCGGCTCATCTTCCACCCGGTCAACCGTGGGAAGGGCGCCGCGGTCCGCACCGCCCTCGAAGCTGCGACAGGCGACATTCTGCTGATTCAAGATGCTGACCTGGAATACGATCCCCGCGACTATCCTGCTCTCCTCCGGCCAATTCTTGAAGGTCGGAGCCAGGTCGTCTACGGCTCGCGCTTTCTTGGCGAGCATAAAGCGATGTACTTCTGGCACGCGGTCGGGAACCGCTTCCTGACGCTGGTGACGAACCTGCTCTATGACACGACGCTGACGGACATGGAGACGGGGTACAAGGTCTTCACCGCCGAGGTTGCACAGCACATCGCCCTCCGGAGCGAGCGCTGGGGTTTTGATCCGGAGATCACCGCGCAAATCCTCCGCCGCGGCTATCGCATTTACGAAGTGCCCATTTCCTACAATGGGCGAGAGTATTGGGAGGGCAAGAAGATCACCTGGCGGGACGGGGTGACTGTCCTGCTGACACTGCTTCGCTACCGGTTTTTGCCATAGACGGAGGAGGCGACGGATGGGCGTTGACCAGGTCATCGCAGTTGACCTCGGCGGTACGCACCTGCGCGCAGCCCGCATTACCCGTGACGGGACACTGACACATCACCAGGCCACCGAGACACGCGCAAATGAGGGTGTTGCGGCAGTTATCGACCGGATTTGCGCACTCGTCGAGCAGGTCGCACATCAAGCAGGCGTTGCAGCTGACACGCCGGTCGGCATCGTTGCCCCGGGCCCGCTCGATCCTGTCCGCGGCGTCATCCACATGGCGCCAAACCTCCCCGGCTGGCACGACGTACCACTCAAAGACGAACTCGTGCGTCGTCTGAAGCGACCGATTGTGCTCGGCAACGATGGGAATGGCGCGGCGCTTGGCGAAGCGCTCTTCGGTGCTGCTCGTGGAGCACGACACATTGTGCACTGTGTCATTGGCACGGGCTTCGGGGGTGGCATCATCACCCATGGGTTGCTTGTCGAGGGTGTCGCAGGACTGGGTGCCGAAGTTGGACACGTGCCGGTTGACCCCAACGGGCCGCGCTGCCACTGCGGAGGCATCGGTTGCCTGGAAGCGTTCGTAAGCGGATGGGCACTTGCGCGCGACGGCGAGGCGCTTGTGCAATCTGGCCGGTCGCCCAGCATCACCCAGCTTGCTGGCGGGCAACCGGTCACTGCCGATATCGTCACTGCAGCTGCACGCCAAGGCGATCCGGCAGCACGGGCTATCTTCGCCCAGGCCGGACGAGCGCTGGCGGTCGGGCTTGCAGGTCTCATCAACCTTTTCAACCCGGAAGTGATCGTGCTTGGGGGTGGTGTGGCCGAAGCCGGCGAACTGCTGACAGCACCACTCCAGCAGTGGCTTCCAACCTACGCGATGCCGCATATTGCTGACCATGTGCGTATCGTGACCTCATCCCTTGGACCAAACGTCGGGTTGTACGGCGCGGCTGCTCGCGCGTTCCTCGTCAGTGACGGCGTGCCACCGAACGCGATCCGGCTACCAGACCGGTAGCGACGCGCCCCATGCGCAGCTTCTGGTTGACAAGTGGTGCGGTCTCGTCCATCCTGCACGCGGGCACAGGCAACGGGTCTGCGCTGTGCCGCCGGTGCAAGGGTGCGCCACGATGCGCACAGTGACGCGCAGCGCAAGCGAGAGCCGGGAATGCAGCGAGTAAGGAGGCAAGACGTGGCGGAGCATCCGGCGTATCTCTGGTGGAACGGCAAGCTTGTGCGGTGGGAAGAGGCGACAGTTCACGTCACCGACCTTGGATGGTCGACCGTCGGGGCTGTCTTCGAAGGCATTCGCATGTACTGGAACGCCGAGGCTGGGGAAGGCTTCGTGTTCCGCCTGCAAGATCACCTGGAGCGATTGCACCACTCGATGAAGCTCGTGCGTCTTGAACGCCGATACAGCGTGGATGAGCTCACTGAAGCGGTCATCACGCTGCTCCGTGCCAATGAGTGTCGCGAAGATACCTACATCCAGCCAGTCGCCTACCGCAGTGGCGGGCCGAAGAGTTTGAGCGGGTATAGCCCTGAGTCGCAAATCTACATTTCGATCCGACCAATGCCATCAGAACTGCTCAGTGGCAAAGCGGTGCATGCCCGTGTCAGCTCGTGGCGACGGATTGCCGATGATGTGATGCCGCCACGAGTCAAGAATATCTCAAACTACCGCAACAGCCAGCTGGCGACGATGGAAGCACTCCAGGATGGCTATGACGCGGCAATCCTGCTGAACACGCAGGGCAAAGTAGCCGAAGGGCCAGGTGCTTGCCTCATGCTGGTGCGGAACGGCAAGCTCATCACGCCCGACGTGACCAGCAGCATTTTGGAGAGTATTACTCGCGACACGCTGCTGACGCTCGCCCGCGAGGACCTTGGGCTGCTCGTGGAAGAGCGACCGGTTGATCGCACCGAACTCTATCTTGCGGACGAAGTCTTCTTGTGCGGCACAGCCGCCGAGATTACCCCAATTGCGAGCATTGATCGGTACCAGATTGGCGATGGCGCACCTGGGCCGATTACCCAGCAACTTGCTCGCCTCTATCACGACATCGTCCGTGGCATCGACCCACGTCGTCCACTCTGGCGCACGCCGGTGGGCATGACCCAGTTGACTAAGGCCTAACAGCGAACACGCGTGAAATTGGCCCGGCGAGCCAGGTCGTGACGAACAGCATCCTGGCTCGCCGGGAGCTACCACCGTGTATGCGCGACCTGCTCACTTCGAGTCAAGCGACGCGAACAGCCCCTCCTCATCCATCCGCTGCAAGGCACGGTCGAACGCTTCGATCGTGGCATCGATTTCTGCTTCGGTGTGAACAGCGCTGACGAGGCCACCACCATGGAAGAGATCAACGCCTTCGTTCACCATGGCCAGGTGCAAGAGGTGGCCAAGCCGACCACTGAGGCCAGCTTTCAGCACTTCTGGTGCGACGCCTTCTGGTATACGAATGTCCTCGCCGTGCTGATTGGCGCAGCGCGTCCCCAGGACAATATGGAACACGGAACTCTCGCCCCAGACAAAGCCGGGAATACCTCGCCGAACGAGGATCTGGTTCATGCCACGCCGCAGCCGGGCGGCCATGGCGTCAGCATGGCGCTGCACGGCTGGATCAGCGACGATCTGCAGGCACGCGCACCCCGCTGCTGCTGAAAGGGGATTGGCATTAAACGTGCCAGGATGCTGGACGCGGCGCTCTTGGTTCCAGGCTGGATCGTCACGGAACTCGAGCAAGGCCAGAATGTCAGCCCGCCCGCCGACCGCGCCACCTGGCAGTCCACCTGCCATAATCTTGGCCATTGTCGTCAGATCAGGTCGAATACCGAGCAGGCCCTGCACACCGCCCGGCGACCAACGGAAACCCGTGATGACCTCGTCGAAGATCAGTACGGTGTCGTACCGTTGCGTAATCTCGCGGAGGCGGTGGAGGAAGCCGTCGGGCAGGGGGATCGAAGCCCAAGATGCACCACTTGGCTCAAGGATAACCGCGGCAATATCGCCTTCGGACAAGCGGCGCTCGACGAACGCCAGATCGTTGACTGGCGCAACGATGACGGTGTCAAAGACCGCCTGGGGAATCCCGGGCGACGAGCGAGCGGTGAACGGCAGCTTCTCACCTGGCACAGCATAGTCCTGCCAGCCGTGGAAGTGGCCGGCAAACTTGAGGATCTTCTGTCGCCCGGTGAAGGCTCGAGCCAGACGCATGGCGAGCAGCGTCGCTTCGGTCCCTGACGCCGTGAATTTGACGCGCTCACAGGATGGCATCAGCGAGCGAATGCGCTCGGCCCACTCCAGCTCAAGCTCATGCCCAGCGCCATAGTGGGTGCCGCGTTGTACCTGGGCGGTGACGGCTTCGACAATAGCGGGATGAGCATGGCCAAGGAGCAATGCGCCATGGCCCATCGCATAGTCGATGAGCTCATTTCCGTCAACGTCCCACTTTTTCGGCCCTGACGCACGTTCAACGTAGAGCGGAAACGGCCGCAGATAGCGTGCGTCATGGGTCACGCCGCTCGGAAAGTCGCGGACCGCGCGTTCATAACGGGCCCGTGAACCAGGATGCTGGGCGATAAACGCCTCTTCAATAGTCAACGTGCTTCGTGCCATAATCCTATCCTTTCAGTCAGCCGCGCCGCACGGCGCAATCAGCCCAGCCTGATTATCCGGACCGCAGGAAGCGCTGTCTATGGGCCACGAGCAGCATGGCATCATTGAACAGTGCACGGCATGCTGCCTGAAAGGCCGATGATCACGACAATGCACGAGCAAGCGACCCGCTGCGCCGAGGTTGCACTCGACGCGCCGACAACTGAACGACGCCAGCTGTTTTCGTACCTTGTTCCAGCTCACCTGGCGGACCAGGTGCAGGAGCGTCAGCTCGTTTGGGCCCCATTGAAGGATGAACTCCGCGTCGGCATCGTGGTGCGGCTGACGACGGAACTGCCGCCGTTCCCGCTACGGCCGCTGCACGCTGTCGTCGAGCCGACGTTTCGACTCGCGCCGTGGCAGTGGGAACTGGTTGAGTGGCTGAGCGAGGAAACGCTCTGCACCCTGTTTGAAGCAGCGTCGCCGTTCTTGCCCCCGGGCATTACCCAACGAACAGCGACGGTACTCCAGTTGCGCGACTCAGCAACGGTTGACCTTGACACGCTGACGCCATTGCAGCGCCGACTTGTCCAGTTGCTGCAAGAACGCGGCCCGATCACGCTCGAGGCAGCACGCCGCGCGCTGAACCGCAGCCTGACCACCGTCGTCGAGCGCTTGGTTGCAGCAGGCATCATCGAGCGCACTGCGCGCGTGCAAGCGCAGCCGAGTGCCGTCCGGCGATATGTTCAGCTCGTCGCCGGTCCGCCACCCAGCGATGGAGCATCCGCCCAGCGGGCACAGGCTGTACTCCGTGACTGGGAGGCTGCTCACCCTGGACAACCGATGCCTTGGCAAACCTTCCACCAGATGACGCGGTTGACGCTCTCAGCAACACGCGAACTGGCGAAGGCAGGCGTCCTCCGGCTGATCGAGCTACCGCCGTTGCCGGTCGGGACGAGCACGCACGTCACAAGTATCCCGACGCTTTCGCCGGCGCAAGCAGAAGCCTGGCGAGCTATCCACGCTGCTCTCTCTCGCCAGGAGTTCGCCGGGTTTTTGCTCCACGGGGTGACTGGGAGCGGCAAGACAGAGCTTTACTTGCGGGCTACGGCAGAATGCCTGCGCCAGGGACGGCAAGCGATTATTCTCGTGCCTGAGATTGCCTTAACCAGCCATATTGTCGAACGTTTTGCAAGCCGATTCCCTGGCCACGTTGTCGTCTTCCACAGTGGGCTGCGCCCGAGCGAACGATGGGCATCCTGGCACGCTGTCGCCCGTGGCGAAGCACCAATTGTTGTCGGGCCACGCTCAGCGCTCTTTGTTCCCGTGCAGCAGCTCGGGCTGATTGTGATTGATGAGGAGCATGACGCGGCTTACAAGCAAGAAAGCGTGCCGCGGTACCATGCCCGGGCAGTTGCTCAGCAGTTGGCGCAACGGCACCATGCTGTCTTGCTTCTTGGAAGTGCCACGCCCGATGTCACAACGCGCTATGCGGCCGAGATTGGCGAACTTCACCTGCTGCGTCTTCCTGAACGTGTCGGGCCAGTTGTGTTACACCGCCGGCAGGCACAGCCAGTTGCGACATCGCTGCCGCTGCCACAGACGACGATCGTCGACATGCGCTTAGAGTTACAACGCGGGAATCGCAGTCTGTTTAGCACGCAGCTGCAGCAGGCGATCGCGCGAGCGCTGGCGGCTCACGAGCAAGCGATTGTGCTGCTCAACCGGCGCGGTCTGGCGACAGTCGTGCAATGCCGCGCGTGCGGTGCTGTCCTGGAATGCCCGGCATGCGAGACCCCCTTGGTTTACCACGCTGACCTTCGTCGTCTCATCTGCCACCGCTGTGGGTTGCGACGTTCTCCGCTCGGGCGTTGCCCACGCTGCCGCCACGGCACGTTAGGCTACTACGGCGCCGGAACCGAGCGTGTCGAGCGGGAACTTGCCCGTCTCTTCCCAGCAGCACGCATCCTACGGTGGGATCAGGATGTCGTGCGCCAAGCTGGTGACGTGGAGCGCCTTGTGCGCCTCGTGCAGCAGCACGCCGTCGACATCGTGGTCGGCACGCAGATGGTCGCCAAAGGGTTTGACTTCCCGCTGGTCTCAACTGTTGGGATTGTGAACGCAGATACGCAGCTCTACCTGCCAGATTACCGGGCAGGTGAGCGGACGTTCCAGCTTCTTACGCAAGTGGCCGGTCGAGCTGGCCGGAAGACGCCGGGCGCACACGTGATTATCCAGACCTATACGCCCGACCACTATGCCATTCAGGCAGCGAGCCAGCATGACTACGAGCGCTTTTACACGGAAGAGCTTGCGTTCCGTAAGCGGCATCGCTATCCACCGTTCTGCCGCTTGGTCCGGCTGGTCTACCGCCATAGTGGACGCACTCGCCTGCCAGCTGTCAGCTGAGGCAGCAGCCGATCGACTACGCCAGGCGCAAGCTCAGTTGGGCATCGACGCCGAGGTGCTCGGTCCAACGCCAGCCTTCATTGCCAAGATTCGTGGGCGTTACCAGTGGCAAATCCTCGTGCGTGGTGCAGCTGCCCGCGAACTCGTCGCTGCGGTGCCGCTCGGACCAGGCTGGCTAATCGACGTCGATCCAATCAGCCTCCTTTAAGGCTATCCAACTGTCCCATCACGATCGGCTATACTTGTCCGTTAGCAGAGGAACGACACGAGGGACGACTGAGGGAACAATGGCAGTACGACCGATTATCACGGAAGGCGATCCACGACTGCGGCAGAAGGCGGTGCGCATCCGAACGATTGACGAGGATATTCGCCGGTTGGCGCAGGACATGTGGGATACCTTGGAAGCCGCCGAAGGGGTGGGACTGGCAGCACCACAGGTAGGCGTCCTACGCCGGCTCATTATCGTGAGCATCCCAGCTGGTTTTGAGCACGAAGACGACCCTGAGATTAAGCTCACCTTAGTCAATCCGGAGATTATCAAGGCGAGCGGGCGGCAAGTTGGCCCAGAAGGCTGCCTCAGCATCCCGAATTGGGTGGGCGATGTGCCACGCGCGATGAATGTCACGGTGCGTGCCCGTGACTTGCAAGACCGCGAGGTGCGGATCAAAGCCCATGGGTTCCTTGCCCGTGTTTTGCAGCACGAGATCGATCACCTCGATGGCATTCTCTTCATCGACCGCGTGGAAGACAAGTCGACGCTCCGCTACGTGCCTGACGAGGGCGAGGAAGCCGAGCCGCGTGTTCCGGTCTCGGCCCCCGTTGTATCGCCGGCCAACACGTAACGTTAGACAATCACTTCTGGCTGGTGAACGCGGGCTTGCTCCG